>CAMJTU010000006.1 GCA_946408825.1 uncultured Planctomycetaceae bacterium | reverse complement strand
ACCCGTTCAGACGGTTGCTTGTCCCGATTGCAATAAGATGATTCAGCCGCATACTGTTTGTCCTAACTGTGGCAAGTATATGCGTCGTACTGTCGTCAACGTCGGCGAAGAGTGACGTTTGTTTCCCGTTTTGCTTCGTCTGTTGACTATGCCGTTTAACGACGAAGATTTCGAGATTAATAAGGGGGAGGAGTCTTGCGATTCTTCCCCTTTTGTCGTTTTTTGAGTAATTCGTATTGGGAATTCTGCCAATTTTTCCTCGTGTGATCTGAATTGATATTTATTTCGTCGGTCACTTGCTGTTTACTGCGCTTGTGAAATCGACAGTATTTTGACGCCTTTTCGTAAAGGACGGTATTTTGAGCAAGACGGCAATTTTGTTTCCTGGTCAGGGCGCTCAGACGGTTGGCATGGGACGGGAACTTTATGATTCTTCGTCTCGTGTTCGCGAACTTTATGCTCACGCGAACGAGATTGTTGGATACGACTTGACAAAAATTTGTCTTGACGGTCCTGCTGACGAACTTGATTCGACTGCCCAGAGTCAACCGGCTATTTTTCTCACCAGCCTTGCCGCGTTAGAAGGTTTGAAAGATTCTGATCCGAAAGCGCTAGAGAACTGCGTGGCGACGACAGGACTCAGCCTTGGCGAGTATACGGCTCTTGTTTTTGCTGGCGTTATGTCTTTTGAAGACGGTTTACGGCTAGTTCGTATGCGTGGAGTCGCCATGCAAGAAGCCGCCGACGAACGTCAAGGCGGGATGGTCAGCGTTATAGGCCTTCCGGTGGAAACAGTCGCGGAACTCTGCGAAAAAGCCGGCGATTCTGGGGCAATTCAAATCGCAAATTACCTTTGTCCGAAGAACTATGTGGTTTCCGGCGAACTTTCCGCCTGTGAAAAACTCGTGGAACTTGCGAAAGAAGCCGGGGCCATTAAGCTGTTTCCGCTTGCTGTTGCCGGCGCGTTCCACACGCCTTTGATGGAATCTGCCGTTGAGAAGATGCGACCTGTTATTGAGGGGATGATTTTTTCAACCCCTGTTGTTCCTTACATTAGCGGAGTAGACGCTGAGTTTCATAGCAATCCTGACGAAATCAAGAAAATCTTGATTCGTCAGATTTCCGCTCCCGTTTATTGGGAGGACGCTATGCGCAGACTCCTCAAAGACGAGGTGGATTCGTTTTATGAGGTTGGACCTGGTCGGGTGCTTCGTGGTCTGATGAAGCGTATTGATCGATCCGCGACATTGAACTGATTTCGTTCGTTTTTAGTACCATTTAACCCTCGGACAAATCACTATGATAAAAGTAGATCTTACTGGTAAGAACGCTGTTGTGACAGGAGCGACGCGCGGCATAGGCTTTGGCGTTGCTAAAGCTCTCGCTATGTCAGGCGCAAAGGTCGCTTGCATCGGTACAAATGAGGAAAAGCTTAAGGAATCGGTCGCTGAAATTTGCGCCGGCGGCGGCGAGGCGAAGGCTTTCGTTTGTAATGTTGCAGACTCTGCCGCTGTTTCTGAAGTTGCAAGCGCAATCCTTGCTGAATATGGACGCGTCGATATTGTCGTCAACAACGCCGGCATCACTCGCGATATGCTGATGCGTCGCATTACCGATGAAATGTGGGACGACGTTATCAACGTTAATCTTCGGGGTACCTTTCTTGTTACGCGTGCGTTCGTCGAATCTATGCGTAAAGGTAAATGGGGGCGAATTATTAACATATCCAGTATTAGCGGTTTGATCGGTAACGCTGGACAAGCGAATTACTCAGCTTCCAAGGCTGGCGTAATTGGTTTTACACGAACCGTTTCCAAAGAGCTTGGCAATCGCAATATTACTGTAAACGCAATTTGTCCAGGATTTGTCGATACCGATATGACAAGGGTTCTTAATCCTGTTTTAATCCAAGGAATCAAAGACCGGATTCCTGTGGGGCGTATTGGATCTCCAGAGGATATTGCGAACGCCGTTCTCTTTTTCGCGAGTCCTGATTCGTCGTATGTTACAGGTCAGGTTCTGACGGTTGACGGCGGTCTTATAATGTAGTTTAACGTTGCCTCTCTTAACGGCGTCGTAGATAGCGTTTTGAGAGGCATGCTTTACTTTGATCCAGATTTTCGCGTTGGAAGTTTCTAACGCTAAGAAAACTTTTACGAAAGGGTTCACAATGGCTGCTGATAGGAAACAAATTGAAGCGAAGGTTATCGAGATTATCGCTGATCAACTTGCGCGCGACAAGGAGCAGATTTCCGGCGCTAGCGACATTGCCAATGATCTTGGCGCCGATTCGCTCGATCTCGCGGAACTCATGATTGCGTTTGAAGAAAACTTCGATATCGACATCGACGAAGACAAGGTTGGCGAGATTTCTACTGTCAACGACGTTGTTGATCAGATTTGCAAGGTTCTCGACTCCAACGAGTGATCTGTCCCGTCGCCTCGACGTCTTTGTCGCGGCGGCTCTCCTCTTTCTCCAGTGGAAAGCATATTTGCCAATTCTGGAGAAAGAGTTTTTACATTTCCGTTTTCGTTCCTCGTCATTGCAGTTGGTCGCTCTATGAAGAAACGCGTCGTTATCACAGGCATGGGACTCGTTACGCCGTTGGGTTGCGAACTCGAAGCCGTTTGGAAAAAACTGCTTGAGGGCGAAAGCGGCATAACTCCATTGGTTGATCCTGAACTGAATTGTTTTCGTTCAAAAATTGCAGGTCAGTGTCGCGATTTTTCTCCTCTTCCTTACGTCGATTCCAAAGAAGAAAAAAGGATTGATCGTTTTGCCCAGTTCTCGTACGTCGCCGGTATAAGAGCGGTCGAGGAATCTGGAATCGATTTTAGTAAAGAAAATCCCTTTCGTTGCGGAGCTATTGTCGGTTGTGGGGTCGGCGGACTTGGCGAAATTGAGCGTCAGGACGCTAAGTTGGACAAATGCGGCGCTTCGAGGGTCTCGCCTTTTACGATTCCGAAAATCATGCTCAACGCGGCGAGCAGCCATCTGGCAATTCGTTTTGGAATTCATGGCGTATCCTACGGCGTCGCTACTGCGTGTGCTAGCGCCAATAACGCAATGATTGACTCTTATCGCCTTATTCGCGACGGCGATCTTGACGTCGTTATAACCGGCGGGACTGAAGCAGCAGTTTCGAAGCTCGGTCTTGTCGGGTTTGCCGCAATGCGGGCGCTCTCTGAACGAAACGACGAACCTTCTAAGGCAAGCCGTCCTTTTGACGCTGATCGCGACGGGTTCGTTATTGGCGAAGGCGCTGGAATTCTCGTTTTTGAAGAACTTGAACACGCGAAAAAACGAGGCGCGAGGATACTCGGCGAATTTCTTGGCTATGGCGTCTCAACTGACGCGTCGCACATTACCCAACCGGACTCAGAAGGCGTTTATGCCGGAGCCGCGTTGTCAGCCGCGGTTTTTTCCGCAGGTCTTAATCCCGAACAGATCGATTACATAAACGCGCATGGAACGGCGACTAAATTAGGCGACGTTGCGGAGGTCGGCGCGATCAAACGAGCGTTTGGAGATTGTGCAAAGTCTGTTGCTATTTCAAGTACTAAGAGTTCTATAGGACATCTTCTTGGCGGTAGCGGCGGAGTTGAGTTAATCTTTTCTCTTCTTGCGATTCGAGACAACGTCGTTCCTCCAACCCTGAACCTCGAAAATCCCGATCCAGCGTGCAATCTTGATTTCACTCCTCTTGTTGCAAAGGAGCGTCGGATTAAGTATATTGTCTCCAGTAGCTTTGGGTTCGGCGGTCACAACGCCTGTGTCGCCGCTGGAGCTTTTACCGAATAACAGGGTCGTTGGCTTTGATTTGACGTTGTCTTTTAGTACGATCATCTGGTGGAACGAGTCAGCGTTGGTTCGAAGTTAGAAGGGGAACTTCGATGGGTTCAACCCAAGTGATGCATATTGGTCCATATCGTTTGCTGAACGTGGTTTATACGGGGCAGACGAGCCGAACTTGGCAGGCATACGACGATCGTAATCGTCGTTATGTGGGGTTAAAAACTCTATTTCAGAGCGCAAGTCGTGATCGAAGCCAGGTTCAGATGTTAAAGTGGGAGTACGCCGTTGGTTCCAAATTGAAAAACGAACGTATTATCGATATTTTCGATTTTGGCTGGTACAACAAGACTCCTTACATCGCTATGGAGTGGTTTGCCGCCCCGAACATCAAGCAGTATGTCCATAAGGGGTATGAGAATTATTGTGTCGCGCTACCGACGATGATTCCTCAAATGGCAGAGGCGATAGCTGTTCTTCATGAAGCTGGATGGATCCATCGCGATATTAAACCGGATAATTTTCTCTATTCGGAAGAACACGGGGTTAAACTGATCGATTTTGCCCTTTGTAAGCCCGTGAAGCCGAGCCCTCTTGCAAAACTCCTTAAGATGAAATCAACCCCGCAGGGTACGGCGAGCTATATGTCGCCAGAGCAAATTCGAGGACTTCCCTTAGACGGACGTGCGGATATCTATAGTTTAGGTTGCGCCTATTTTGAAATACTATCCGGTCGACCTGCTTTTACCGGGAGTTCTATGAACGAACTGCTACAGAAACATGTTTCTGGCGCGATACCTTCTGTTCGTGCTAGAAATAAAGAGGTTACTGAGGAGTTTGCTGCTCTTTTAGCGCAAATGCTAGCGAAAAACGCGAAAGATCGTCCGAAAAGCGCTAGAGACATTGTTCGTGCCCTTCGTTCTATTAAGGTGTTCAGCCGTCCTCCTAAACAAGGCGATCGTGTTGGTTAAGGAGTCGACGAACAACATTTTCTTGGGAGAAAATCGGCGTTTGCAGGCAAGCGCCGATTTTTTGTTTTTTCTCGACGAACTCATTTTCTTTGGAGTGAACGTGTTTTTTTCTATTTTCAGGTAGGGTATAATTCGCGCATGCTTTTGAACGTTCTTTTAGGACTTTTTTTCTTTGATTTTTTTGAGGGGTAACGTCGTATTTACGACATTCCCCTGAAAGGCTTTGGTAGAAACGTGTCGATATTCATGTTAAAACGCTTTTGTTCGCGTTGCGCGTCGATTCCCTTTATGTTGACGCTTGCTCTGACGGCTTTTTATAGCAATTTCACTTTGAGTAACGCGTCCGAATCGTCTCCCACGTTTTATGTTTCGACTGAAGGATCAGACGAATGGTCGGGAACTCTTTCCGTTTCTACCGATGATAAAACGGACGGTCCCTTTGCCTCACTTGAAAAAGCACGGGACGCCGTACGAGAGTTAAAAAAGAGTCACACAGATTTAAAAGACGTTGTGGTTGAGGTTCGAGGCGGCGTATACGAACTTCCAAACACGTTAAAGTTCACAAATGACGACGGCGGCGACTCCCCTGAGAATCCCATTGTATGGCGCGCCGAGGAAGGCGCTTCCGTCCTTCTAAACGCCGGACGTTTTCCCTCTGATATTCGGCCTTTAAACGACCTTGCCACATTAGACAGAATTAAGCCGGAACTATCTGGTAAACTTTGTGTGATCGAGCTTAGCTCTCAAAATATTGGCGATCTCGGAACCCCAGATAATTCGCCTGAACTTTTTTTCCGTAGCGAACCAACAAGAATCGCACGTTATCCGAACGATGGTTTCGTTAAGATCACAGGACTATCAAAAGATGGAACGCATGAAGTCGATATTCGTGGCGTTAAGGGCATTGCTGAGGGAAAATTTAGTTTTGACGACGAAGAAATTTTAAAATGTCTTGATGAAAAAGATTTATGGGTTAGTGGATATTGGTTTTGGGATTGGGCCGAACAAAAACATCGTGTCGCGTCTATTGATCCTTCGTCTATGACGATACAAGTCATGCCTCCTTATCATAGCTATGGTTACAGGGTGGGGCAATGGTTTTACGTTTTTAACGCTCTCTGTGAGTTGGATGCGCCGGGCGAGTATTATATTGACCGCGACGAGGAGAAGCTTTATTTCTATCCTCCAACAGAAGAATGGAAAGTCGGCGATTTTCTCATAACAAGATTACCTCGCGTAATAGAGTTTGACGGCGTTTCGAATTTTGTCTTGTCTGGTTTTACAATGATTGGTTCGCGAGGAGACGCTGTCTCCGGGGTCAACCTTCAGAACGTAACGATTGAGAAATGCGACGTATATGACGTTAGCGGTTCTGGTTTTTCCCTTTCAGGAGAGAGAATCCTAGTGCAAGAGTGTGAGCTTTACCGTCTTGGACGCGGCGGCGTCAGAGTTTCAGGCGGAAATCGTAAAACCCTTGAACCGAGTGGCAATAGGATTGTCGACAATTACATCCATGACTATGCCTTAATCAAACGTGTTTACGAGCCCGGAATATCTATCGACGGAGTCGGAAATTGTGTCGAACGGAACCTGATCGAAAACGCGCCGCATATGGGCATTGGGTTTAGTGGGAATGAGAATCTGATCGAGGGTAACGAAATATGCAACGTCTGTTTTGAGTCGAACGACGCAGGCGCGATCTATACTGGACGCAACTGGACGATGCGAGGTAATATTCTGCGCGGAAACTACCTCCATGATATTCAAGGGTTTCAAAACAACGGATGTGTTGGCGTTTATCTCGACGATATGTTTTCATCTGCCGAAATTTCCGGCAATCTCTTTGTCAACGTAACACGCGCCGCCTTTATTGGCGGCGGTCGAGATTCTCAGATTAATCATAATCTATTTGTTAACTGCAATCCCGCCCTTCATATTGACGCTCGAGGCGCCGGTTGGGCTCGTGATCACGTCGACGAATGGATTCAAGAAGGGAAGGATAAGGGAACGCTAAGTGGAATCAAGTATCGTGAAGAACCTTACCTTTCTAAGTATCCACAACTCGCGACAATTCTCGACGATGAAGATTCCGCCCACTATCCTGAAGGGTGTGAAGTTATTGGAAACGTTTGTATCGGCGGATTTTGGGACGTCAACAAACGAGGCCAATGGCAGGGCGATACTGTAGAAAAGGCCGCGCGTCCCTATTTAAAAATGGAGAATAATTTTATTGCCGAAATAGACGACGGGAGTTATTTTGAGGATTCATATCATGGCGATTATCGTCTGAAAGCCGATTCTGCGCCCGTTCAATCCGGGTTCAAACCACCGCTCGTTTCTGAAATGGGACTACGCTCAGAAAGGATGAAAAATAAAGCTCGGAGTCAACGTTTGCTGTTATGAAGTTCTAATTCTGGAGGGTCAAAACGTTCTGATATCCGACCTCTCCAAGGAATCTGCAGTTGTTTCTTACGACTTTCCCGTTATACTGGTCCATAGGCGTTTTCTTTGTATGACGTTATGGATTAGGACGCCTTACAGATTTCGCCCTTCATTGTTTTTTATAAAAGTCGGTAAATTATTATGACTTACGACGTTGCGATTATTGGCGCTGGCGTGATTGGCTCGGCGTTATTCAGAGAACTGGGAAAGTATCGGCTCTCGACGGCGCTGATTGAAAAAGAGAACGACGTCGCCCTTGGCTGTTCGCGGGCGAATTCTGCGATTGTTCATGCTGGTTATGATCCGCCGACTGGCACGCTCATGGCTCGTTTTAACGTTGAGGGTAACAGAATGTACCCGCAACTTTGCGCCGAACTTTCCGTTCCCTTTCGTCAGAACGGTTCGTTGATTGTCGCGCTCACAGACGACGAACTTCCGCAACTTCAACGTCTGTATGAGAATGGGATACGCAATGGAGTCGAGGGGCTTGAAGTTGTGGACGCCGACGCTGTCCGTCTCCTTGAACCCAATCTTAAGGAATCAATACGCGGCGCTCTAGTGGCGCCCACTGGAGGAATTGTCGGTTCCTACGAATTCACAACTGCGCTCGCCGAAAACGGCGTTGTAAACGGCGGCAAGGTTTTACTTAATTCTGAAGTAGTAAAAATCGATAAGTTAGATAAAGACGGCGTCTTACTTGAGGATAAAAAGCGAGACGGGTATTTTCGTATTACCTTTAAGAACGGTTCTTCTGTCGACGCCCGTTTCATCGTTAACGCCGCAGGAATTTATTCGGACGTCGTTCAGCAGTTTATCGGCAAAAAACGTTTTAGCGTTAAGCCTCGTAAGGGCGAGTATTATATTCTTGATAAACGGCAAGGAAATCTTGTCGATAGAACGATTTTTATGTGTCCGTCAAAACTCGGCAAGGGCGTGCTGATTTCCCCAACGGTTCACGGTAATTTGTTGGTGGGGCCAGACGCTCAAGACGGCGACGATAAAGAAGATTTTTCTACAACGAAGCAGGGTTTAGATTTTGTTCGCAATATGTCGAAACTTTTAAGCGACAAAGTCGATTTTGGCGACGCAATCCGCAATTTTGCCGGTCTACGTTCGCTACCTGACGGCAAGGATTTTATTATTGAACGTGATCCTGACGTTGCAGGACTTGTTAATCTGGCTGGTATTAAATCGCCTGGGTTGACTTCAGCGCCAGCGATCGCGTTATATGCCGTCCAACTTCTTGCAGATTGTGGTCTTGAGCTTAATGATAATCCAGATTTCAATCCGAATCGAGAGGAGATTCGTTTTTCCTCTCTTTCTGATGAGGAAAAGCTCGAACTTGTGGCTAAAAATCCTCTTTATGGGCGTGTGATTTGCCGTTGCGAAGAAGTTACTGAAGGCGAGATCGTCGACGCCATTCGTCGACCTCTTGGCGCGCGTACGTTAGATGCTGTTAAACGCCGTTGCCGACCTGGAAGCGGACGTTGCCAAGGCGGTTTTTGTGGGCCGCGTGTGCTCGAGATTCTATCGCGGGAACTTGGCGTTGAGAGAGAGTCGATACAGAAAGATAAAGACGGTTCTTAT
Source organism: uncultured Planctomycetaceae bacterium (assembly GCA_946408825.1). GTDB lineage: Bacteria > Planctomycetota > Planctomycetia > Pirellulales > Thermoguttaceae > RUG369. The sequence goes on along the minus strand of CAMJTU010000006.1, from coordinate 139,075 downwards.
ATCCTTTTAGGCAATACGAAAGAGTCTCGTAATTGAGTTTTTTTAATTTGATTTTCTTTTTCCTGTTGACGCCAGGACGAAGAGTTGTAGAATTCCCGTAAACCGTTGAGGGAGAGTAGTAGGCTTTTTCTCTGTTTCAAGAGAGAGTTACGGGCGGTGTGATCGTAACGAAACATATTAGGCTGAATGGACTCCTGAGGGTGATCAGAACGGCGGCGGTTATCGCCTCTAAGTATGTGAGACGGAGTAAGATCTCCGTTATCAAAATCAACGTATTTGAGTACGTAAGCGTGTGGGTTTCCTGACTGCTGGTTCCCCACAAATCAAGGTGGCACCGCGGATTTTATATTCGTCCTTGACAGTTTGTTCTTTGATGACTGTCAGGGACTTTTTTATGGGTTCTCTGGCAGGTGGAATAAGCAAGGGAACCTTATTATGAATTTTTCACCAACGCTAGACGAAGCGCGAACGTATGCGAGTTCAGGGAACTACGACGTTCTTCCTGTCAGTTGCCAAATTCTTTCGGACGCCTATACCCCGATTGAAGTTCTCCGTAAACTTAAAAATATCTCAACACATTGTTACTTGTTGGAATCCATTTCCGATAGCGCAAACTGGGGACGTTACACTTTTTTGGGCTTTGATCCAAAGATGGAGTTTGTTTGCGACGGCGATTCCATTCGAATTAATGACATTAAAATAGAGACGTCCGATCCGTCCTCATATCTTCGTCAGATTCTAGCTCAGCACCGTAGTCCCAAACTTCAGGGAACCCCTCCGTTTACCGGCGGGTTTGTCGGTTATTTTTCCTATGATTATCTTGGCTATAGCGAACCGACTGTCCGAGTTAAAGTTAAGAATATCGAAGACTTTAAAGAAGCTGATCTGATGCTTTTTGACAAGGTTATCGCTTTCGATAATTTCACGCAAAAGATCCTATTAACCGTTAATATAAACCTCGCTAACGTCGAAACGGAATACAAGCGGGCAGCGCTCGAACTCAAGCGCCTTGTTGAACTTTTGAAGACGGGCGAAAAGAAACGTGAACCGGCGAGTCGGGTTACAGGTTCAATAACTCCTCTGTTCAATAAAGACGAGTATTGCGACATGGTAGAGAGAGCGAAACGTTATATTCGCGAAGGCGACATATTTCAGATTGTTCTTTCTAACCGATTTAGCGCGCCGTTTGAGGGGTCTTTACTTAACACTTATCGCATATTGCGGACGATTAACCCCTCGCCGTATATGTTTTACTTCTCTGGCACAGACGTAGAAATGGCCGGCGCGTCCCCAGAAACTCTAGTTAAACTTCAAGACGGCGTCCTTCACACGTTTCCACTCGCGGGTACGCGTCCTCGTGGAAAAACAGAGGCAGAAGACAGAGCGTTAGAAGCTGAGCTACTCGCGGATGAGAAAGAGCTTGCCGAACATAATATGCTTGTCGATCTTGGACGTAACGACCTTGGAAAAATTAGTCGCTTTGGGTCAGTACAAGTTGAAAAACTCCATTCTATTGAGCGTTACTCACACGTTATGCATATCGGTTCGACGGTTAGAGGGGAAATTCGCGACGACTGCGACGCGCTCGACGCAATATCCGCCGTACTACCCGCTGGAACCCTTTCGGGCGCGCCGAAGATTCGCGCCTGTCAGTTGATAGGCGAGTTGGAAGACAACAAACGCGGGGTCTATGGCGGAGCAATCGGGTATGTCGATTTCACTGGCAATATGGATTGTTGTATCGCGATCAGAATTGCTTATCAAAAAAACGGATTCGTATTTGTTAGAAGCGGAGCTGGTATTGTTGCGGATTCTGTTCCTGAGAAAGAGTATCAAGAGTGTTTAAACAAGGCGGCTGCAGTTATTAACGCCTTGAAACAGGCGGAGGAGCTTGACAATGATCTTATTGATTGACAATTATGACAGCTTTTCCTATAACCTTTTTCAGCTTATTGGCGAGCTTAATCCCGAAGTGAGAGTCGTTCGCAACGACGAATTATCTGTTGCAGAAATAGCGAGTCTTGATCCGTCTCATATTGTGATTTCTCCGGGACCTGGACGTCCTGAGGACGCGGGAATTTCGATCGAAGTTATTCAACGTCTAGGCGAACAATTTCCGATTTTAGGCGTCTGCCTAGGCCATCAAGCCATCTGCACGGCATTTGGAACAAAGGTTGTCCATGCTGAACGAATTATGCATGGTAAACAGTCTCTCGTCAGGTTTGATAAAAATTGTCCTCTTTTTAAAGATTTGCCAGAGGAAGACCTTGTGGCGCGTTACCATTCTCTTGCCGCTGATAGCGAAACGATGGCTGATTGTCTAAAGGTTGTCGCTTTAACGGTTGATCGGAATGAGATTATGGCAGTGCAACATCAAACCAACGCCGTTTTCGGACTTCAGTTTCATCCCGAGTCGATCTTGACTCCTAGAGGACGTACGATCCTCCGCAACTTTGTCGAACTTGATTGCGAGGAAATAAAATGATACGAGAAGCAATCTTTAAAGTCGTTCAGAAAGAAAACTTATCATACGACGAAGCCTATGCTTCCATGAATGAAATAATGAACGGCGAGACGTCCCCGACACAAAACGCCGCTTTCCTGGCCGCGCTGTCGACGAAAAATGCCGACTCTGAAACGTTAGACGAGATTCTTGGGTGCGCTGAGGCGATGCGAGAGCACGCCCTCGAGGTCAAACATGATCTTGACGTGTTGGAAATTGTAGGCACAGGCGGAGATAAATCGCATAGCTTTAATATTTCTACAACTTCAGCGTTCGTCGTCGCTTCTGGCGGCGTCAAAGTTGCTAAACACGGCAATCGCGCCGCCTCGTCCAAGTGTGGCGCCGCTGATTGTCTTGAAGCGTTGGGCGCCAACATTTCTATCGAGCCAGAACAGTGTGTCGAACTTCTTAACGAAGTTGGTTTTTGCTTTTTCTTTGCGCAAAAATACCATGTCTCCATGAAGTTTGTCGCCGCAACGCGCAGAGAATTAGGGATTCGAACAGTTTTTAATATCCTTGGTCCGCTGACGAATCCAGCGCGTCCAGCCCGCCAACTTATGGGCGTTTATTCGCCTTCACTCCTTGAACCTCTAGCGAAAGTCCTTGGTAAACTCGGCGTTAAACGTGGTATGGTTGTTTATGGTCAGGATTGTCTTGACGAAATTTCTTTGAGCGCTCCGACTTCGATTTGCGAGTTTTCTGGCGACTGGCTTCGTTCTTTTGTTATCGAACCTGAACAGTTTGGAATGAAACGGAGTCAACGTTCAGATCTTCTAGGTGGCGACGCTACGGAGAACGCCGTCATCACTCGTCGGGTTCTAGGAGGCGAGAAAGGCGCAAAACGCGACGCTGTTTTGCTTAATGCAGGCGCGGCTCTTTATATTGGAGGAAAAGTTCAATCGATTAAAGAAGGCGTCGAATGTGCCGCGAGTCTCATCGATTCTGGAAAAGCGTTGGAAACAATGGAACATTTTGTCGTCGCCTCTAACAAACGGAGAACGACAGAATGACTTCAATCCTCGATACTTTAGCCGCCTCGTCTTGCGCACGCGTTGCGTCTCAAAAAATGACGCTTCCGCTCGACGCGCTTAAAAGAGCCGTTTCTTCTGTTGTTAGCCCTCTCGGAGATTTTGCCTTTGAAAAAGCGTTGATGAAACCGGATGTTTCTTTCATCTGCGAGTGTAAGAAGGCGTCGCCTTCGAAGGGGATAATTGCCGCTGATTTTCCATATCTGAAGATTGCGAAGGATTATGAACTTGCCGGAGCTGATTGTATTAGCGTCTTGACTGAACCAACGCGTTTTCTGGGATCGGATCAATATCTTGCAGAAATTGCAAAGGCGTCGGCGATTCCTTGTTTAAGGAAGGATTTTACTGTCGACGAATACATGATTTACCAAGCGAAGCTTTTAGGCGCGTCCGCTGTTCTACTCATTTGCGACATACTCGACGATAAACAGCTTGAATATTTCCTCAGGCTTAGCGACGAGTTAGGACTCAGCGCGTTAGTCGAAACGCGTAACGAACACGATATTAAGACCGCTTTAAAACTGGGCGCCCGTATGATTGGCGTGAATAATCGCAACCTTAGAGATTTTTCCGTCGATATGGACGTTTCTCTTAAATTGCGCGACCTTGTTGGAACCAAAGCCCTTTTTGTCGCTGAAAGCGGCATTAAATCTCCAGACGATGTAGAAAAATGTCGGAGAATAGGCGTAGACGCGGTTCTTGTCGGCGAGGCGCTCATGCGAGCCGACGACAAACGACAGGCGCTAAGAAATCTTAGAGGTCTCGCAAGATGACAAAAATAAAGATTTGTGGTCTTACTCGTGACGAGGACGTTGATTATGTCAATATACTGCGTCCAGATTACGCGGGATTTGTTTTTACTTCTAGAAGTAGACGGTATGTTTCTCCCGAGCGTGCTGCTGCGCTTAGAGCAAGCCTCAGGTTGGATATTCCCTCCGTCGGCGTTTTTGTCGACTCGCCTTTGGACACGGTGGTTACGTTGGTTGAACGTCAGACGATTAACTTTGTTCAACTTCACGGCGGTGAGGACAACGTTTATTTGGATACGTTAAGAAGTTACGTTGACGTTCCGCTTATTCAAGCGTTTAGCGTGACCTCTTCAGACGATCTAAAAAGAGCGGAGGATTCGCTCGCTGATTTTGTTTTGCTGGATCATGGCGTCGGCGGTACGGGAAAAACATTTAATTGGACCGTCGTTCAAAGTTTTTCACGCCCTTTTTTCCTCGCCGGCGGACTTAATGCAGATAACATAACTCAAGCGATTGAATTATTGAATCCATTTGCAGTTGACGTTAGTTCCGGCGTCGAGTCAGGAGGAATTAAAGATTTTGATAAAATCCGCGAGATCGTCTTTCGGGTCAGGAATCATAAAAGACTGATCTAGCAGGTTAAAATCATTGGCATTATTCATATAGTTTTTCTTGATAAAGCAAGAGGTTATATTATGTCACGAGGACGATTTGGCGTTCATGGCGGGCAATATGTTCCTGAAACTTTGATGAACGCTATGATTGAACTTGAAACGGCTTACAATCGTTACAAATCGGACGAGACTTTTAATAAAGAGCTCGAATCTCTTTTGAACGATTACGCTGGCCGTCCTTCGCGCCTTTATTTTGCCGAAAGAATGACCAAAATTCTTGGCGGCGCAAAGATTTACCTTAAACGTGAAGATCTTAACCATACAGGCGCTCACAAGATTAATAACGTGCTTGGTCAGGCCCTTCTCGCCAAGAAGATGGGTAAAGTCAGATTGATTGCAGAAACAGGCGCCGGTCAACACGGCGTTGCAACTGCGACAGCCGCTGCGCTTTTTGGGATGGAGTGCGTGGTCTTTATGGGTGAAGAAGACACTAGGCGCCAAGCCCTCAACGTCTATCGTATGAAACTATTAGGCTCCAAAGTTGTCGCAGTAAAATCAGGAACTGCGACGCTTAAGGACGCTGTTTCTGAAGCGATGCGCGAATGGTCAAACCGTATTTCCGACACCCATTACTGTCTTGGCTCTAGCGTGGGACCTCATCCTTTTCCTATGATCGTTCGCGATTTTCAGTCGGTAATCTCGCGTGAGATTAAGACGCAAATTCTTGAAAGGGAAGGAAGACTTCCAGACGCCGTTATTGCGTGCGTCGGCGGCGGCTCGAACGCAATTGGTTCCTTCTACCATTTTATCAACGATAAAGACGTAGCGCTCATAGGATGTGAGGCTGGAGGCCGAGATATCCATACTTTTGAAACAGCCGCGACAATTACGACTGGTCGCGTCGGTATTTTTCATGGAATGAAATCGTATTTCTGCCAAGACGAATATGGTCAGATTGCTCCTGTTTATTCCATTTCGGCTGGTTTGGATTATCCCGGAGTTGGACCCGAACATTCACACTTACATGACATAGGTCGTGCCCGATATGTTCCAGTTACAGACGACGAGGCGGTTGAGGCGTTTGAATTTCTTTCTCGAACCGAAGGTATAATTCCCGCGATTGAATCGGCTCATGCAGTTGCCTATGCAATGAAACTCGCGCCGGAGCTGGAACGAGATAAGATTATTGTCGTAACGATTTCTGGACGAGGCGATAAAGATTGCGCGGCGATCGCGCGGTATAAGGGAGAGCAGATCGATGAGTAATATCTATAAAGCGTTTGAAAATGGAAAGGCGTTTATTCCTTTCATTACTTGCGGCGATCCAGATCTTGAATCAACCGCTGAAATCGTTCGCGCCGTAGCGCGAAGCGGCGCAGATCTTATCGAATTGGGAATTCCTTTTTCCGATCCTATGGCGGAAGGGCCTGTTATTCAGGAAGCGAGCATGCGCGCGCTGACTGGCGGAGCGACGACTGACAGAATCTTTGATCTTGTCGCCGACCTGCGCAAGGACGTGACGATTCCTTTCGTTTTCATGACGTATGCAAATGTTGTTTTTTCCTATGGAACGGAACGTTTTGTTAAAAAGTGCGCCGAGATAGGAATAGACGGAATTATTCTCCCTGACGTCCCGTTTGAGGAGAAGGAAGATTTTGCTCCGACATGCGATCGTTATGGAGTTGATTTCATTTCCCTTGTTGCGCCAACGTCTGAGAACCGTCTTGTTACGATTGCCAACGAGGCCAAGGGATTTCTTTATGTTGTTTCGAGCCTCGGCGTCACAGGCGTTCGTAACGAGATAAAAACAGACATTCCCTCTATCACGAAAGTTGTTCGTGAACATTCCAAGGTCCCTTTTGCGATCGGTTTTGGCGTCTCTCGACCCGATCAGGCGATACAGATGGCGCGGTACTCGGACGGCGTAATTGTAGGTTCGGCTATTATGAAGATTATAGCGGAACATGGAAAGGAGAGTCCTGCGTTTGTCGCCGAATATGTCAGAGAAATGAAGGAAGCGATAGCCTCTCTTAAGTGAGTGTTGTTTATTCTCAAAAACACAACCGCCGAATGGAATTCTCTTGGTTTTCCATTCGGCGGTTTGTTTTTCTTTGATGAGCTGATGTTACGCAAAGAACGCGCTATCGAGGGTTCCGCCGGGGGGAATCATGGGGAGAACCTTTTGACAATATGGAATGCGTAAATCAATCATGAAGGGGCCTTTACTCTCAAGCATCGCTTTAAGCGCGGCAGGATATTCAGAGCGTTTTTCAACAGCAATAGCGTCCCATCCGTAGGCCTTGGCAATCATAACATAATCTGGATAGCGCTTCAGATGGTATCCGTCGCCCTGACTAAAGTTTTCCTTATCGTTGATATCGCCAAGATATGTATTCGCATGATTCCGTTTGAAAAACATATCTTCCCACTGGACGACGTTGCCTAGGTGCTGATTATTAACAAGCAAGAGCTTAACTGGAATATGTTCTGTCACGCAGGTCGCCAATTCCTGAATGTTCATCTGAAGACTTCCGTCGCCTTCGATCGCAATAACATTCGCGTCCGGTCGGGCGATTTTAGCTCCCATGGCAGAAGGAAGACCGAACCCCATCGTCCCGAGCCCGCAACTAGACAACCACGTCCTAGGTCTGTTAAAGTGATAGAAAAGCGTCGTCCACAGTTGATGCTGACCAACTCCCGTCGTAATTATAACGTCCTTTCCCTGGGTTTCTTTTGAGAGTATCTCTATCGATTCTTGGGCGATGGGCATATCCTCGTCGTCTTCAACCTTAGATCGCGTATATCGAATAGGATGCTCTTTTTCATAATCCTTGAGCGTCTCGCGCCATGAGGAAATATCCGCCTTATGGTAGTTTTTCTCAAGCCCTTTGATCAAGGCGCTCATCGAATCCCTGAGATCGCCGCAAACAGAAGTCTGTACCGTCTTGACCTTGTTGAACTCAGAAGGATCGACGTCGAAGTGAACGATATGCGCTCTGGGGGCGAAATGTGAGGGAACGGCAGCGACTCGATCGCTGAAACGCGCGCCAAAAACAAAGAGCAAATCACATTCGCGCACGGCTTTATTGGCACAGTATGTCCCATGCATCCCAACCATGCCTAGGCAGTGTTCATCGTCACGCGGAAAACTCGCAAGCCCTGGCATGGTCGTACAAACAGGAACGCCTGTTTTTTCGACAATTTTAATGAGTAAGTCTGTCGTATTTGAAAGACTTACGCCGCCGCCAGAGATGATAACAGGTTTTTTCGCGTTATTGAGCTTTTCGACAATTTCCTCAATAAGCGTCTCGTCAATTCTTGGAGATTCCGGACGATAGCCCGGAAGGTTAAAGCTTTGGGAAAAATCAGGGTAGCATTGTCCGACTAAAACGTCTTTAGGCACGTCTATCAGGACTGGACCAGGGCGTCCCGATTTTGCAACATAGATTGCTTCTTTAACGATGCGAGCGAGTTCTTTCGTATCGTCTACAAGATAATGATGCTTCGTTATACAGCGACAAACTTCGGTAATAGGCGTCTCTTGGAACGCGTCGTCGCCGATAGATCCTCTGCCGACTTGACCAGTAATAACAACAATGGGTATGCTGTCGAGTTTAGCGTCGGCGATTGCCGTGATGATATTTGTGGCGCCTGGACCGCTTGTCGTAGTGCAAACGCCGACCTCTCCAGTGACACGCGCATATCCTTGTGCGGCAAACCCACAGGCCTGTTCGTGTCGAGGAAGTATGACGCGGATTTTATCGCGATAATGAGTAAAAGCCTGGTGAAGTGGAATAGTCACGCCGCCTGGATAGCCAAATACGTATTTAACGCCACAGTTGATCAGCGTTTGGACAATAATATTCGCACCGTCAAGCATTCTTGCGCCTTCTTGACTGGCAGTTTCCATTTTTTTCTGATCTTTCTGAGACACAATACGCTCCTTAATTATTTAATACTCAATAAGTTGTCGGCGATTTTCGACTGATTTTCTGGACGTTAGACGGTCATTCAAACAAATATGTTGAAAAGGACGTCACGCGTTCTCAAGTGGGAGAAGATTTTCCGTAAAGTTTGAGACAACGTCACAAACTTTGGAACGCAAGTCGGTCGCGATAATCAAACGTAAAGATACCCGCTTTTTCAAATCTATCAAGGGCGAGGGGAAGGGGTTCTATGTCGGAAATGGAAGAGTCAAAGACGGCGAATTCTTTCCTTGTCTTTTTTGGGAATGGGGGTATAATCCGCGCGAACGTCGAGTCGGCAAGCGAGTATTTCTTGAAGACGACGACTTAATTGGCGAATGAATTTGCTTGACGCGCAGATATAAGTCTGTAAGTCATGTATTGAGGAGCATATATGTTAGGTGTTTTAGAACCTTACCGAGGCGGGGACGACATTCCGCTCCGAAAACCTGAAATGGTCGTCGGAAGAAGCGAAAAGAACGACGTCGTTCTTCGGTTTGCCGACGTTTCTGGGAAGCACTGCCGTCTTGTTCTTTCTCGCGGGTATTGGTACGCAGAGGATTTGGGAAGTACTAACGGAACACGAGTCAACGGGTTCCGTACCCAAGATCATCGAGTTGATCCAGATTCTCGTGTTTCTTTCGGAAAGCACGAGTTCATCCTTCGTTACGATCCCGTAAAGAACGGCGCCCAGGGAGAAATTCCGCCAGATTACCTCGACAACGACGTTTTTCAGAAATCGCTCCTCGAACGTGCTGGAGTTGCCAAACAGGTCAAGTCCATGCCAAAAACTTGGGAGATTCAACGACAGCGTGGCGCGACGCTGGAAGAACTTGAGTCTGGAGAGGGAGTCGACTACTCTAATCTGACAATCGACGATATTGAGTTCGACTGATAGCGATTGTCGTGGAACTACGGTCTTTCAGAAACCTCAATCCCCGCTGATTTGGGATTGAGGTTTTTTGGGTTTTGTTCGAAATCACTCTTCCTTCTCATCCTCCATTTGGTGGAGTTCATAGGCTTTTTGCTGAGAGGTAAGTTCGTCGATTGCTTTAGTGGTGAGGCGTTTTGCTTCTTCTATTTCTCGTTCTTCAGTCTTATCTCTTAGATTTTGGAGAATTTTGACCTCCTTGATTGCAGCGTTAAGTTCTTGGCGTTTTTTTTCTAACTCTTCGTCGAGCGATTCGAGTATTGTCAACGCCTGTTTCCTTTTAACAGAAAGTTTGTCCCTCCGTTCCTGGGAAAGTCTTAGATCGTCTTTGAGTATTTCCGCGTTTTTACGAGAGCGACGCGATATTTCACGTTCGTTAACGATTTCTTGGTTAAGTTTTGCAAGTTCGTCAGACGCCTTCCGACGTTGGTTTTCAACATCTAGAAACGCGCTTTTTATTTCATCTCGCGTCGCCTCGCGAATTTTGAGAAGGGATTCAAATCGAAATTTACCCATTTGACATGAGGAACGTTGTTGAGCGTTAAAAATATGACGAAAAGGGCGTCACTAGCAGAAATTAAGAAGATTAGTATCGCTGAAGCAACGCGAGCATTTTCCTGTCGAGTTTCATACCTCGCCAATCTTCATATTCTACGTCGTTTCGTTCACTATCGGCAATGCCAAAACTTCCACGGAAATTCCACAAAGCCCAGCCCCAGTTGGCGTCGCGCCAGTTGGCAAGCATATCTTCCATCCAGTCTAAGACAATTTTATGGGGCGTCTTGTTATACGCTCCAAATTCGCCGACCATGACTCCGATTCCCGATTTTTGAGCGTCGACCCAAGGTTTAACATTGTTTTCGAAAAGCCAAGAGCGATCACGAACAACGCCTCCTGCAATATGTTTGCGTCCATCTTTGTTCAAATACTGCAATTGTGTTTGTTTGCTCGCATTCCAGTCGGCGACTCCTGTCGCCGACGTTTCGTCGCCATTGGACGAAACAAAAGTAATTTTGGATATTGTCAGCCAATCGCCTTCGACAACAGCGATCTCGACTTTCTTTGTACCCGGGGACACAGGAATCGATAATTCCATGTCGTAAATATTGGCGTAGATTCCATACTCTTCGACGAAGCGTGCTTCTTTCCATTCTCCTTTACCTGGACCGCACTTAAATCTTTTTCGAAACGTTTCTTGACCGTCGAGGAGAACAACGAGTTCTGCTTCAGAGGAAACGGTTCCGACGGTAAAACGAAGCTTTTCTAGTCCGTCAAAATCTCCAGAAATTTCGAGAGGTTTGCGTAGATCTGCTGGCATTTCTCTCTTATGGCGAGATGGAAGAAGAGCGTTAAAGTTGAACATTGGCCATTGAGGGGTGGGGAAGTCGCGGCTATTGACCCAGTTAGCGCCCCAGTGCGAAATTTCCATTGGCGCGTAACCTCGGGTTGCTTGCCCAACCTTAAGATTCTTAAACGATAGGCATGGGGATCCGCCCCAATTGATTCCATCGCAGATTATAAGGCGTTCCGAATCCTCGATACGAATCGCGTCTACAATAGTTTTTACAACGCGATAATAGTCGTCCTCAGAACAACCTGCCGGCTCATTGAAGAGATTGAAGCTTAGGGAGTCGCTTGAAACGCCGCAATAACGCTTCGCAAATGTTTGCCAGTGAAAACGACAAACGTCGAGGATTTCTTCGTCGTGCCAAACGGACTGTTCTTCTGGAGGATTATTAACGGTATAACCGGGAGCTCGATGGAAATTGAATTGGACGTGAACCCCATACTTCTGACCAAATTCGAGAGCCTGATCGATTTCGGAAAGCGCGTTTTCTTTTAGATTCCGTTTGTTGTTAGGGTCGGTCCAGATTCGGTAGTCCATCGGCAATCTTACAAAATTGAAACCGAGGTCGCTGATATTACGAAAATCGTCTTCTCTGAAAGGTTGCGCGCCTCCGAGTGTGAATTTTTCGCAAAGATTGAACCCACGCCATCTTGGAAGTTTATCCCACGTTGCATGAGGCAAGGCTTTTTTAGGAGTTTCCGCCTGCGCCGCACAGTACGTAACCGTAGACACGGTAGGAAAAGCGCTCAGCGATAATGCTGCCATTCCTATCCCATTTTTTACAAATTGACGTCGAGATAAACGGTCGTTCATGACGAATTCCTTTCAGGTCAAAGTGGAATGAAAAAGTTCAGGCGTTATTTCACAAGTACTTGAACACCGAGAACAACACCGTAAATATGACTTAAAAGGGATGGAATTTCAAGGCTTTATTCACACATTTCATTTTATTAATTGTTGGAGACTCGCTTGAAACGACGGGATTTGAACCTTTCTTTACGAAAAAGAAAAGGTTCTGATTCTCAGGCGATTCACAGCTGATAAATAACCGTCCCAAGAGTTCTCAAGAGAAAAAAGACTATTTGGAAGAATATTCTGTTTGGTAAAACTGGGCGAATCCATAAGCGTGACAACTAGAGATGTTATGTCTAACGTTTTTTTCTTTGCCTTCAGACTTTGAAAAAACGCCGAAGAAAAAGCAGGGAGTTTTTTTATGAAAATCTTACTTCTCGCTTGCGATATAAATCAGACTCTGGTAGAATCCCGCTGTGGTCTGAACACAGTTTTCATCTTGTGCCAAAATTGTTTCAAGCGCAAGAGTACTGTGTTTCGCTGATCGAATGAGTTCTGACTATTTAAACGCATTTTTAGCGCTTGCTGTCAAGGAGATTCACATGGGTAGCGTTTCTCGTCGTTCTTTCATCAAGTCGTCCGGGCTTTTCACTGCCGCTGCGGCTATTCCTTCCTTTACCTCGACCCCGCGTGTCCACGCAGGCGAGGACAATACTATCAAAATTGCTTGGATCGGTTGCGGTGGACGCGGCAACGGCGCGATTCGCCAGGCTCTTAATGCCGATCCGAATACAAAACTCTACGCTGTTGCAGACGCTTTTGAAAAGCGCGCCAACTCTGCCGTTCAGGGCGTTATCGACACCCATGGGGAAGAGCGTGTAGATTGCAAGGATCGTATTTTCCACGATCTCAATGGTTATCAACAGGCGATCGATTGCCTTGACGACGGCGACGTCGTCGTGCTCACGACTCCGCAGGGTTTTCGTCCAATTACGTTTGAGTATGCCGCGACCCACAAGAAGCATATCAATATTTTTGCGGAAAAACCTCTCGGCGTTGATATTCCCGGTCTGAAGCGTCTTGCCGCAGCGAACGAAGTCGCTAAACAGAAGGGAATTCAAGTCGGCGTCGGTCTTAATAATCGTCACTATCTCCGTACTGAAGAAACTGTTAACGCGATTCGCGACGGTAAGCTTGGCGACGTTCTCACCACGTGGGTGTATCGTCTTCAGGGACCGCACATGCTTAATCTTCATGAGGGGTACACCGATCTTCAGAACGAAATCAGCAATATTTTCTGCTTTGACTGGACGAGCGGCGGTTTTATTGTCGACGCTTTGATTCACAACATCGACATCTGTTGCTGGAGCATGGACGATTATCCGATCGCCGCGTTCGGATCTGGCGGACGAATCTGCAATATGCACGATCAGGGACAGCGTCGTATGCAGGATCAGCTTATTGACTGCGGCGCGATCGAATTTATCTTCAAAGACGGACGTCGCATGAATCTTCATACCCGTACGATCCCGAACTGCTGGGGTATGTTCCAAGCGAACGTCCAAGGAACCAAGGGATGCGCTCAAGTTGGCGAAGGCGTCGGCGATCCTGCTATTTACGAAGGAACCGAGATGCGCGACGTTCGTAACCGTAAGGTTCTCTGGAAGCCGGAATCCGAATCTAACGACTCCTACCAGACGGAACATGATCTTCTCTTTAAGGCGATCCGTGAAAATAAACCTTGGAACGAAGTTCAATATGCGATCGACGCGACACGCACTGCCATTCTTGGTCGCACCGCGATGGAAACTGGCGATTACGTTACGATGGACGACGTCATGAATTCCACTCGCGAACTCGTTCCGAATATCGACGACCTTCGTCTCGACAGTCCGTCGCCCGCCAAGCGCGATCAGAACGGCAACTACGAAATCGGCGAACCTGGCGTTACGAAACTTGTTTGACGTTCGCGTCTGACCTAAGTAAGCACGAGAATAGCGCTGCTTTTAGTAAAGAAAACCGCCGCGGAGACATTTGAGCTCTGCGGCGGTTTTCCTATGTCCGAATTAATTGTCGGCGAAAGACTATGGCAACTGGAAGACTGGCGAGTTTGCGTTTAGTTGCGCAAGATAAGGCTCAAGGTCGTCTACTGGATCTTTCTTGGGATTCCACTTTGGCCACTGATACGCGTCAATATCGGGGGTGAAAATTGCCTCCGTTTCTGAAACATGCGCAACGACGAATCCCAAGTCGCCCCAACAGCCGAGGGACGGGAAGCATAGGGTGGCAATATCTTCCTGACGCGGATTACGGTAAAAATGGAGGTGCCCGTGGAGATACGCGACGAACTTTGGACAAGGCTTAAGAAGATCGGCTATTTTAGTATCTTTTAGATGATGATGACACCCGACGAAGACGGGCTTTTTCTCGTAACTTTTGAGTTTTTCGACGAGCCATTCCTTCTGTTCAGGAATAATTGATCCGGCAACCTCGTTTTCCAGGTAGGAGTCTAGGAGAATGAAGTCTGCGTTTGGGGTTTCAACGACGTTAATATAACGATTGTCAATTGGTTGCGGTTTCTCAAAGCGTTCTGGAAAGACGTCGCGAAAGACGGCGATGCGATCATGGTTGCCCATTGCGACTTCCCAATGGATTCCCGCGTCTTCTAGCGGTTTAATTAATTCTCGGAAGAGAACGTAGTCTTCGCGTTCGCCGTGATCAAAGGCGACGTCGCCGTAGACAAGAAGGTTTGCCGGTCGAGGATTCATCGCTAAAACTTTAGCGATTCCTTGTTTGAATCGAACATAATACTGCGATGTTTCCGGACCGTGCAAATGGGGATCGGAAAAAATAGCGACAATCGTGGGGTCGAGCGGAATCGAATCGTCGGCGAATAGTCGTTCAACGTCGCCAAAACGCGCCGTTATCGCGCCGAGGGCGACAACGCGGAGGAAATCACGTCGTTTCATGATGGAGAGCCCTGTTGATTTAAAAGTTCAAGCATATTAGGAAAAGGGGATCGTTCTTTCGAACGATCCCCCGTCGTCTGGTAAAATCCCGCAATATCAGGCGTCGGCGGCTTTGCGTTCCGCCTCGATTCCTTTTAGCGACTTTTCAAGGTTTTCAATGATTTCGTCGACCTGCCATTTTTCTTCGAAGCCGACGACATAAACGTCGACGATATCGGCGCGAACGATTTTGTCGATGCACTCTTCTCGGTCTTTACGTTCTCGGATTGTGCCCTCGCCGATAAGTTTCATCGCGATGACGCCTTTGCCGTTTGCTTGAGCTGTTTTGCCGGCTGCGACGTTTTCTTCAAACGTGCCCTCCATGCGAGCGCCCGTCGTATTGATTCGAATGTGCAACGCGTCGACCCAAGGGTCCACTACGCCGCTTTGAATCGCTCCGAGCGAATGACACGAAATTCCGTGTCCTCGTATGATTCCCTGTTCCTTCAACTTCTCAAGGTCTTCCATATAACTTGCGAAGTCCTCTTGCCAGTTGGGCTTCATCATGCAGTGAATCTGGACAAGGTCGATATAATCGGTCTTAAGCTCTTCGAGAAAACGTTTGACTACGACGTCTGCCGTCGGTCGTTCCTGTTCGGGAATTCCCCCGGGATGGGGCCAAAGTTTCGAAGAAATTTGGTAGCTATCGCGCGGTTTATCCTTAAGCGCTTCGACGACAAGCTGGTGCGTGCCGTAAAGATCAGCGCAGTCGAAGAAACGGACGCCCGAATCGTAGGCGTAGCGAACCAAGTCTTCCGCTTTATCGCGATCCATTCGGGTGAGCTGCGCGGAACGCTGATGACCGCTCATGCCCGTGCCGAATCCGACGCGCGACGTCGTAACGGCGTCGGTCAATTTAATTGTTGCGACGGGATCGGTAGAAAAAGGATTTTTCGGGGGAGCGGGGCTTTCGTCCGCACGCGCGATCGCTCTAGCGGCGGCGACTTCGGCGCCGGCCGTGACGCTTCCCAAGCCTGCGAGCGTCGTTTTGATAAATTGCCTTCTCTTAATATCCATGAGTCTATCCTACTGATTGAAATCAAAAGGTTAACGCGGTTAGAAAACGGAGACGAGACGTCGTCTCCGCATCGCAGGACTTGGACGTCAAATTTCGGAATTAGGCGTCGGGGTAAGGAACAGGTTGCGGATCCGCGTCGCGGTACGGCTGTACTTTGGATCCTTGCTTAACGTTTTCCATTCGTCGGAATTGACGAATTTGCTCCAACTTTCGCGTCGGGCTTCGTCGTCCTTGAAACTGAGCATATAGGTAACGTTTGGCGCCATTGAGCCGAAGACCGTTCGTCCGAAGAAAACCGGATCCATTCCGCTATTGCGGAAGATTTGAAGCTCGGCGTCCTCGAACATCGCTTGCTTGGCAAGGTTGCGCTCATAGTTTGGAGAATTGTACGTTCGTAGCTGCAACACGCGTCCTTCGTTGGTATTTGGAACCTCGATTTTGGGGACGGACGGGAAGCAACGCAGCGCGATGATTTCTTCGTCGACAAAGTCGAGATCGTCGCTGAGGTTGAATTTCGACGCGGTTTTTACGCTAATATCTTGATAGCTTAGAAGCAGATCGGGTGAACTTGTCTGTTGAACCGTAAAAACAACGCCGTCGAATTTTTCGGCGTCATAGCCCCTTTCATTCTTCATCAGTTCGTCGTGGACCGTAAAAATACCGATCTTGTCAAAACCGATTTCATGACGAAGAGGAATGAGCTCGGCGTCGAACTTTGCGGCAAGCGCGTCACGTTTTTCCTTATTCTGCGCGAAGAAAAATTCCAAAACGATATAGTTTTGCGCGTCAGGGGCGGAGTCGATTCTCTCTGGTTGCGGAGTAGGACGACGCTCGGGCCTACGTCGACCCGGAACAATAAGATCTGCGTTGGCGACCTGAGCGACTGCGGTTAAGCCGACGACCGCCGCCGCCTTCAAAACATTTCTACGTTCCATCTTATGAATCCTTTGTTAAGAGTCGAGACGCGACGACGGCTCGAGATTACTCGAAAACGTCGAAAGTCGACGAAAATGCTGAAACGGGTAAAGGTCAAACGACCAATGAAATTGTAAACTAAGGTTCTAGGACTTTCAAGCTAATATCGATTCTTCCTAGAGGAGCGCTAACTTGAACGCCTTGAACGCGAGAACGCAACAACTCTAACGACTCTCGCGCGATCGATATTCCTGTTTGAACCTGATCTTCCTTCGATCTGTCGGCTGCGGCGCTCATGCGTTCCATAATTGAGTCGGGAACAATCACTCCGGGAACTTCTTTCCTCATAAAAAGGGCGTTGCGATAACTAACGAAGGGCCAGACGCCGGCGATTACCGGTAATGGGAAGTCTCCATAAGCGTCCAGGAATTCAAGAAGAATGAACGGATCAAAAACAGGCTGGGTTATAGCGAAGAGCGCGCCGGCGTCCACTTTTTTACGAAGTCGATCAAGTTCAAGTTGGCGATTAATCGCGGAGGGATCGAATCCTACGCCAAAAAAGGCGTTTGTCGGCGCGCCGATGGCGAGACCGCCAAGGTCGATTCCACGATTAAGTCGACGCTGGAGTTGGCACAGACCGATAGAATCGCAGTCAAAGACTCCGGTTGCGTTCGGGTACCGTCCTAATTTAGGGGGGTCGCCGGTAATGAAGAGTATGTTTGAGATTCCCGACGCCGCGCAACCGATGAGATCGGCTTGCAAACCAATGAGATTGCGATCACGGCAACAAACGTGAAGGATCGGTTCGATTTGAGCGTCGCTTATTACCTTCTGGGCAGCGACGATCGAGGCGATGCGAGCGGAGGCCCGCGGACCGTCGGGAAGGTTGACGGCGTCGATACCGGCGTTTTTGAGAGCTTTTGCTTTTTCTACAAAACCCGAGAGGTCGTATCCGCATGGAGGCGTTGTTTCGACCGTCTGAACCCAACGACCTTCAAAAAGTTTTCGGGCGAACTCACTACGCGTCTCCGGTTTAGATTCTTCCTGTTCAACGACGTTTGGCTGCGCGTCGAGGAGGACGATTTTTGAACGACGACTTTTCGAGGTAGGACGAATATGTCTGACAATTTCGGCAATTTCGGCGGGCGTCGTTCCGCAACAACCTCCGACCGCCGCGGCGCCCAGGGCTACATACCGTCCGGCGTAAGTCGATAGATATTCGGGCGAGCTATAGTATAGTAAGCGTCCCTCGAACGGTTGAGGAGAGCCCGCGTTCGGTTGAACGATAAGAGGAAGTTTAAGAGTCTTTACGACCTCTTGAACGGCGTCGAGCATTTCCGCTGGACCGAGAAGACAGTTGAGCCCCCAGGCGATTGGTTGAGGGGTTCCGACAAACGTCTTGAAGAGGTTGCAATAGAGTCGCGCGCGAGATTCAAGCGTGTTTGGCGCTTGGAAGAGAGAAGGTTGCAATCCGTAGGAAACGACAAACGGGATATCAATATTTGCGTTTTCTATCGCGTCGACCATAATTTCTGCGGAATCGCGATTTGGTTGCGATTCGAAGAGGATAAAATCAACGCCGGCGTCCGCTAAGACGCCGATCTGTTTCGCAAAGACCTCAACAACCGTTTCGCGATCATGGTTTTTGAGCGCATTGGAAGAGGGATAACCGACGGAACCCGCAACGTAAACCTTTCTTTCTAAAGACGATTGCGCAACTTCCTTGGCAATCTCAACGCCTGCGCGGTTGATTGCTTCAACTTGCGATTCTAGACCGTAAAGTTCAAGAGCAAGACGATTTGCTCCGTAGGTGTTTGTCGTAAGAACGTCGACGCCCGCGTCTCGATAGGCTTCAGCAATATCCCTGATCATCTTGCGATTACGCAGGTTTAACTCGTCGTAACATTGATTCGTGAATACGTTACGACGGTATATTTCAGTTCCGGTGGCGCCGTCAAAGACGAGCGTCGACTCCCGAAGCGCTTCTTTAAACGATAGAACCATTTGATTATTTGCTTTCAAATGAATATTCGGTTTGGCAAACGAAAGGGTCGAGACTGCGGTTCTAGGTTTGCCACAAAATGTATTTTTGAAACGAAGACAGTTGAAAGAACCGTCGCGCCCTGGTAAGATAGGGTTGCGCGGTAGCGTTCATCCCCGTTTCAATTCTTTGATTAGACGAACCCGCGCACGTTAGCGTTTAGTTTTGAACGCCTATAGGAACGGAACGGGCGCGAAAGGAACGTCGTATGTGGAAGGTTTTATATCCGCACTTTCTCGTCGATAGCGTTGTCGAACTGACGCCTGAGCGATTAAGAACGCTTGGAATCGAAAATCTCCTTCTCGACGTTGATTGTACTCTAAAACGCTACGCCCTTCAAGAACCTGAGCCAGAGGTTATGGCGTGGTTAAACTTACTCCGGGATGAGAATTTTAAGCTTTGCTTGCTTTCAAACGGCGTTGGAACGAGAATCGGTCAGTTTGCCACTCTCGTCGACTTGCCCTATATCGCGAAAGCTTGCAAACCGTTTCCATCCGGGTGTCGCCGCGCGTTTCGCGAATACGGCTTCGAGCCGTCAAAAACGGCGATTATCGGGGACCAGATTTTTGCCGACGTTATGGCGGGACGTTTAGCGGGCATTCGTACTTTTCTCGCGACCCCCATCGCTCCGGAGGAGGAGCATTGGTTCACGCGGATTAAGCGTCCTTTTGAAAAAATCGTTCTCCGTTCCTTTAAGCTTGCGTATCCCGACGGGATATGGAAGGAACGTTGACGCGTAGAACTTTCCGATTAGGAGTCGCCGTAGTCGACTTCTCCCCTTGTTACCCCTGTTTAACAGAAAGAAGAAAATGACTCGATTCAAGCATATTATGCCGACAGCGGCAATTCTCGTCGTTTCGATATTCAGCGCCGCTTTTGCTTATGCGGTCGATGGAGCAAAAACTTCTGGCAATCCAATTGATCCCGAATGGTACGCCGATCCCGAGGTCGCTTTTTTTGACAACCAATATTGGATCTTTCCCACCAGGTCGCTAAAATACGACGATCAGACGTATTTTGACTGCTTTTCATCGCCCGATCTCGTCAATTGGACAAAGCACGAAAAGATTCTGACCAATAAAGAAATCAAATGGGCACGGCGGGCGATGTGGGCGCCGTCCGTTGTTGAAAAAGACGGAAAGTACTACTTCTTCTTCGGAGCAAACGACGTCCACAAGGGCGAGGTTGGCGGAATTGGCGTCGCCGTCGCTGATCGCCCCGAAGGACCGTATCGCGACTATCTTGGCAAACCGCTCGTCAACGAGATCGTCAACGGCGCGCAGCCGATTGATCAATTCGTCTTTAAAGACGACGACGGGACGTATTATCTCATCTACGGAGGGTGGCGACATTGTAATGTCGCAAAACTCAAGGACGACTTTACCGGGTTGCTCCCCTTTGAAGACGGTTCCTATTTCCGCGAAATTACTCCTAGGGGATACGTCGAAGGACCGTTTGTCTTTAAGAAAGACGGAAAATATTATTTCATGTGGTCGGAAGGCGGATGGACCGTTTCAAATTATCAGGTCGCCTACGCGATTTCCGACTCTCTTTTCGGACCCCACAAAAGAATTGGATCGTTGCTAGGAACGGAACCGGGTCTTGCAAAGGGCGCCGGGCATCACAGCGTCTTGCGCGCGCCTTCGGGGAAATGGTATGTCGTGTACCATCGACGTCCGATCGACGAGAACGAGGGTAATTACCGAGTGACCTGCGTCGACCGCATGGAGTTCAACGAAGACGGGACGATCAAACCGATTAAAATGACGGCTGAAGGCGTTGAAGCCGATCCCGCCGTACCGACGGAACGCTAGCGGGTCCTAAAAGACGAGCGTTCATAATGAAAGAAAGCCTTCCGACTACGAGTCGGAGGGCTTTCTTACGTTAAAGCTTTGACGCTTCGACGCTTTATTTGGCGTTCCAGTTCTTGAGTTTCCAAAAACCGGCTTCGAGTTCAAAAACGCCGAAGGCGCCCGTTGAAAGTTTTGTATCGTCGGGACGTTTTTCGCTGGGGGGAAGGAGCCCTAGCGAGAAGCGAGCGATTCCGTTGCTTGTCGTCGCGACAATCGTTTCGGCGGGATATTTCTTCGCAATCATGCGTCCGAAAGCGCGCCAGTCGTCTTCCAGTTTGTTGACGCGATCCTGTAGAAAACGCCAACCAACCGGCAAGATTCTTTCCGCGTCCCAGCGTCTAAGCGCTTCCCTGCCCAACGTTTCAAGCTCTTCGGGAGACAGGTCGGACGAGTTTGCTTCGAGCGCGCCCAATCGTTTAACGACCTCTTTATCCGGACGTCCGTCGTCTTCGCCATAATCGAGTTCTGTTAGAAAATCGGCGATTTGAGGAGGCGCGCCAAGTTCAAATTGCGAAGCAATTTCTAAACTTGTTTCAACGGCGCGACGGAGCGGAGCGGCGTAAAAACGCGTTGGATAGAGATTCATTTCTCGTAGTTTGGCGCCGAGTCGCCTCCCTTGCTCATGACCTTCTTCCGTAAGCGGAAGATTTGTTCGGGAACCGACGCGGAGAACAACGTCGCCCTTGTTGAACGTGTTGCCGTGTCGGGCGACGATTAGTTTTGTCGTTTGCATAGTCTTTTGACTTCTGGTAAATCAACGATAATGATCAAGTAATTCGCCGTTTTCACGAATGATCTGTTCCACTCGTTTGCGATCTTCTTCGGAATCGATTCCCGAAACGGTCTTATCGTAGCCTTGCGGATACGTTCCTTCAACCATCTGAATGCGACGACCGTTTTCAAGGAATCGCAACTGTTCAAGCTGTTCCAAATCTTCGTACGGACTTTTTTCAGAGGTTGCGAAGAAACGCAAAGCGTCGTAACGGTACGCGTAAAGACCAACGTGCCGTTTGACAGGGCTGAACGGCGACTCTTTCCGCAGCCGTTTTTCGTCTCGGAACGCGGGAATAATGTTTTTAGAGAACCAGAGCGCTTCATCGGCGGGGTTGGTTACGACGGTCGTGCCGCTGAAAGGCGTATCCTTTTTCGAGTCCCGTAAGACGTCGAGCGCCTCCCAAGAAAGGCGCGTGTAAACGGAAGCGACGTCCGCGTTTGGCGATTCTTCCAGCGCTTTAATAAGCTTGACGACGAAGTCGGGAGGGCAAGTCGGGACGTCGCCTTGTAAATTAACGACGAAATCGGGCGCAGGTTCTTGACGACTGGCGACTTCCCATGCTCGATCGGAACCCGAACGGCAGGCTTCGGACGTTATCATAACCGGTATGCCGGATTTCTCGCACAAACTTACGATTTGGTCGCTGGGACATTGGTCAGAAGGCGTTTCCGTCGCAACGATCGCGGAACATGAGGGGACCGTCTTGCAAACAAAGGAGGCGATTTCCCAAACGCGTTCAAGAATAGTTTCTCCCGCCAACATCTTCAAGGGCTTTCCAGGGTAACGTGTAGAGTTATAACGGGCGGGGATGACGATCAGGGTTTTCATTATGTTAACTCTCGAAGTTGAAATGGCGCGAATCACTCATTAATAAGGACGGGGAATTCGACCCCATCTTGTTCCTTCCAGTCGATTTTGACGCGGGAAAGATACCAGTCTTTGCCGCCGGTTTTGTTTCCTTGAAAAAAGAGCCAAGTCTGCCCGTCGTCGTCGACAAAAACGCCGGGGTGTCCGGACTCCGATTCGTTCCATTGACCCTTAGGACCGTTCGTAATGAACGGGACGTTCCAGAGCCGCGTCCAATTGACGCCGTCGTCGCTGACGGCGACCCCTATGTGTTGCGGATTGTTGTTATATCCGCCTGCGTAGAACATATAGAGTTTATCGCCGCGAACGACTGTCGTCGGCGCTTCGATGCACTGCGTTTCCCAAGGGAGCGTCGGTTCGAGAATTGAGCGATCCGCCGCCTGTCGCCAGTCGTCTGGACCGAGGTCCGCGAGTTGTTCGACTGACGCGTCGGACGTCGCGACCACGAGTTTTTGAATTTTACCTTCAGGGTCGCGCGTGGCAGCGTAAAGGAAGAACTTACCTTTAAACAGAATTAGATCCGCGTCGATAGCGCGACCATTGGTCCAATCGCCCTGGGGGCGGAAAACGGGGTTTTTAAGATTAGGTTTGAAATGGACGCCGTCGTCGGAGACCGACGCGCAGATCGAGTCTTTGGCGCCCGTTCCGTAGGACTGGTAAAAGAGATAGACTTTATCGTTGAAGACGCGAGCGCAAGGGGCGCAGAACCCCTTTTTTGTAACTTCTTGTTCTGGAATAAGATTGGTTATAAACTCCCAGTTTGTCAAATCGTCGCTTCGAGCGATTCCTACCGTCCAACCATATTTTCCTCCGTCCTTTTCCTGTGGGGGAATGGAGAAGTACATGTAATATGTTCCCTTAAAGCGAACGACGGTCGGATCTTTAGCAAAATCTACGGGCGCCCAGCGCATTTTGGGGGACACGAGAGACGGGGCGTCGCTGGGGACGATCGAGTCGATTCCTTTGGGGACTGAAAATATCGTTGGAACGTCGGAGGATTCTTGAGCTATGTTGGACTTGATCGGGCAGAAAAGGATTACGAAGACCAAAAAGAAGTTCCAAGAAACTGTTTTTGCGACGGCTTTGGAGGAAAAATTCATTTGCCCATGCTCCTGAAATAACAAGAAACGGCGACAATAATGCTCGCTTGACCCTCTTGATGAAGGATCCCCCAGCGTGGGGATTATAACGTTTTTTCTGGATTTTTCAATTTCATTTTGAATCGAGATATTGGCGTTTGTTCGTAAAGAAACCGGGAAATGGTCAGGAAAACGCGTTGACGTCATATCCCTCGGAACTATAATGGCAGGCTAGAGGGCGGCTAGCGTCCCTCGTGTGGCTGCGTGGCGGAATGGCAGACGCTGGGGATTTAAAATCCCTTGTCCTTAACGGACGTGCGGGTTCGAGTCCCGCCGCGGCTATTTGAAATCTAACCTTAAATTTCGGTTTGACCCCGTAATTCACCGAGCGAGACCGTTAAAAACAAGGGATTAAATCGAGCAAATTGGACGTCATTTTTTACCAATTTTGACGCGTTTTGACGCCGTTTCGTGTCCAAACTCGTGTCCAACTTTTTCGGACTCGTGTCCAACTTTTTCGACGACGTTTTCTTGTAGCTGCGTCGCTTTGTCGAAGTATGAATCGAGCGTCCTTAGATAGTGTTTCAACTGCACTTTCGGAGTGTGTCCAATCCATTCGCCGACGACGTGCGCGGGGTATCCGTCCTCGACGAGGTCGTTTTCCGCGCTTGCTCTCATATTCTGGAAAAGTTTCTGCCACGGTTGAAGTCCGGCACAGAACAATATTCGCTTGAATCCCGTGTCGAAATTCTTGCGCCTATTCTCCCAGACGACGTATTTTTCTCCTTCCGGAACTTTTTCCCAGCTCGTCGCGCCCTCTCGTCCAAAACTCTCAAAAAATATAAGAGTAATAATAAATATATACATAGTATTTGTTTATTTAATGTATTATAAATATTAAATTGAGAAAGATAGAGAAAAAGTTGTTGTTGAAATGATGTAGAAATGAGAATATCAAAAGACTTGCGTTAATCCCGAGGGCGTAGGTACTACTTCGCCTCGGTCCTGACTGCGCGCGATACCATTGATATTTTGAGTTTTGTTTGTTTTTTTCTTTTTAGAACTTGGGGGCGTAGCCTGGTTGAATGGAGTTTTCATAATTAAGGTCGATTATCGGCGCGTCGGAACCGTGCATCGCTCCCCATGGGTCGGTCGGACGTGCGTCGTCTGGGTAAAGCTCGGACTTCGTCGAATGATTAAAATACCATAAACTTTCTTCTGTTCGATTCTTCAATTCCGATTCTCTTTTTTCACGTTCGATGTGACGTTCTTCTTCAAATTCGCGACCAATAACGCACCGAAAACGTCCAAACTGAAAGAGACGTCGCAAAAAAGAAACTAGTCGCCGCTATTGTCATCCAGCGCGGAAAACGAAAATCTAAATTCTCCGCGCGGTTCTTCCAGAATTGCGGAACGCTCATCAACGCGGCTGTTGGAATTCAAAAGATTATCGTCAGTATCCAGAAGTTCATCGTATTTTTTCTCGTTTTGTTAAGGACGCCGACGTCCTCGGCAAAATACGTCGCGCCGATTTTTTTAGTAGCGCGGATCTAATAATAACGAAAGGAAAACGCTATGGTAAGAAGGAATAAATATGATTTTCGCGACGTTAAGCCGAAAAAGGCGAGTCCAAAGCCGTCGAAATTGCGCGTCTGCATCTCGAAGAGACTGCCGTCGTGAACTCGGCGATTATCGAGAATGGCTGCGCGCTCGTTCTGTCTGGCGTGAGAATGACGTTTTTGGAGAATTGAGCGTCGGCGCGCTGGTTAGTGAATGTACGGTTTGAACGAGAAAACAAGCCACGCGATTCCGAGAGCGACGTATGAATATTTCGTCAGAATCGCGACGATTTCGGTCGGGGCGGTCATTTTGCCAAAAAGTTTTGTCAGGTCCTTACAGATTGAATTCATGACCAGATAAGAAATCAAAAATATAAGAATTATGTCCAGCAACGAGGATTTCTTTTCGTTTTCCATGTGACAAAGTGGGGATAAAAATGACCAAAATAAAAGCGGGAATTACTTACGTCGAAATTACAAGCGACACGACATAGTCAGAACGCGGAGCGGAGCGTTCTAGCAAAAAATTCTCGAAAGACTTCGCGATTTTATCAAACGAAACCGCGAATCTTTCAGACCGAAATTATCTCTTGAGGGTTCGGGTCAGGCGGTTCTTGCGTTAGAAAAGATTAAACAAAAAACGAACGAGGTCAACAGTTCCGTCAAAAAGCAGCCGCCGTTCGGCGACTATTCGGCGATTAGCGCCATAAAAATGCGTAAGAATGAAGTTTTTTACAAAACGCCTATTGACCTGATAGGAATATGTGTTAAAACTTCGCCGACGTTGGGATCAATCCCACAGATTACCAATGGCTTCGACGCGTCGGGGCGGAACTGTGACTTTTGAGATTTTGAGGCGTGACTAAGGACATTGAAACCAAATGCTTGCACTTGACGGAAGAAGAAGAACGCGATAATTTCCACTCGACGTTTGGTTCCGTCAGTTTTCCGATTTTCCAGACAGCCGCGTATGTGCATCCAGGCATTCGTGACGACTATGTTCCCGGTCAGGATCATATAAGTCTTAGCGCCGGCTATAATTATTCTCGAGAATCGAATCCGACGAGAACGCAACTCGAGAAGTTTGTCGCTCAGCTTGAAGGCGGCGCAGGGGCGTTAGCTTTCTCCAGCGGAATGGCTGCGATTACGCTTCTCTTTGAACTATTTGAACCAGGCGATCAGGTTATTGTCGACGTCGATCTCTACGGGGGGAGCGTCCGTTTCTTCAACGAAATCGCGCGACGACATGGAATTAGATTTATCAGCGCTGATTTTACGAAAGAAGACGTCGCCGCGTTAATGACGCCGGAGACAAAAGCGATTTATTTCGAAACGCCCACGAATCCGATGGCGCGTGTTTCTGACATTGCAAAGTTAGCGGCGCTCACTCGGCGTAACGGTTCTCTTTGTATTGTCGACAACACGTATCTTTCCCCCTATTTCCAGAATCCGCTCGCTCTTGGAGCGGACGTTGTGATTCACAGCGGGACGAAATTCCTCGCAGGACACCATGACGTGATAGCTGGTTTTCTTGTCGCGTCCGATCCTACGCTTGTCGAGCGTCTTCGGTTTCTCTCGACAACGACAGGCTCCGCTCTTGCACCCTTTGATTCATGGCTTGTACTTCGTGGTATTAAAACTCTTTCGTTGCGCATGGAACGGTCTCAGGAAAACGCTTTTAAGATCGTCGAATGGCTTCAATCTCAGTCTCACGTTAAATACGTGTTTTTTCCGGGACTTCCTAACTCGCCCGGTTATGCCGTCATGAAGCGCCAGGCGCGCGGATTTGGCTCGATGGTTTCTTTTGAGGTTGAGTCGAAAGAATTGGCAATCGCGACGCTTACTCGCGTTAAGACGATTTTTTTCGCAGAAAGTCTCGGCGGAACGGAGACTCTTCTGACCTATCCGATTGCGCAAACCCATGCGTCTGTTTCGGCAGAAGGACTCCGCGCCTCAGGATTAAACGATCGAATTTTGCGACTTTCTGTTGGGATAGAGTCTGCACGCGATCTTATCGCTGATCTCGATCAAGCGTTAAACGGTTGACGACGTTCGAACGTCGCCAGTAAGGAAAGGCATGTAACCCTATGTCAGAACGTAATCTCGTATTTGACGCCGACGTCAATCGTTACGGGACAGATTCGCTTAAGTTCGATCATGCGACGCGACGTGGAAAGCCTGAAGGTCTTCTCTCCTACTGGGTCGCCGATATGGATTTTAAAATCTCGTCTTACATTCAGGACGCCATCCGGGAGACTGTCGATCATGGAATCTATGGCTATACCGAACCAAAAGAACGGTACTTTGTAGCAGTTTCCGACTGGATGAAGACTCGCCACGGTTTTGAACCACGAGAAGAGTCCCTTGTCGTGACGCCAGGCGTCGTATTTGCCCTCGCGCATTGTGTTCGCGCCTTTACGGCGCCCGGCGACGCCGTATTGATCCAGCAGCCTGTCTATTATCCTTTTTCCGAAGTTATTCGCGACAACGACCGACGTCTTGTTAGCAGCGACCTTGTCCTAGGCGACGACAGACGTTATCATATTGACTTCGACGACTTTGAACGGAAGGTGGTCGATTTTAACGTCAAACTCTTTCTCTTGTGCAGTCCACATAATCCCGGAGGACGCGTATGGACTCGCGCCGAACTCGAACGACTGGGCGAGATTTGTCTCGCTCATGACGTCGTCGTTGTGAGCGACGAGATTCATCACGATATCGTGTTCTCAGGAACACATACGGTTTTTGAGACGATCTCGCCCGAGTTTGCTTCGCGCTGCGCGACCTGTACGTCTGCGAGTAAAACGTTTAATATCGCGGGACTTCAGGTTGCAAATATTTTTGTGTCGGATAGCAAACTACGTTCGTCGCTTAAACGGGAAGTCGCCGCCTCAGGTTACAGCCAACCTAACGCCGTCGGGCTTGCGGCGACGCGTGCGGCCTACGAAAATGGAGAAGAGTGGCAAACCGCGATGCTTAAATACTTGAAAGGCAACCTCGATTTTGCGGTCGATTTCGTCGAAAGTAAGATTCCTTTCGCAACTACGATTCGAAACGAAGGGACATACCTACTTTGGATTAACTTGCGCGAATCAGGATGGTCGGACGACGAATTGGAACATATTGTCGTCGACGAGGCAAAACTCTGGCTTGACGGCGGACGGATGTTCGGCGACGCTGGAAGCGGATTCCAACGTTTGAACTTTGCTTGTTCACGTTCGTATTTAGCGCAGGGGTTAGAGCGTCTTCGCGTGGCTATTACGGCGGCAAGCGCGCGGAAGACGGTTTAAATGTCGCAACGTTCTTGTTTAAGCGTCGTCTTTTTGTTCGAAATGCTTGAATTGATGGAATAAAGACCGGAGGGACGCTGATGGGAATTATAAGTAAATTTGACGTTTGGTTTACGCCGGGCGGAGAGAAACGCAGAATTCATCTTTATCTTCCGGATGGGTATAACCAAACGGACGAACGTTATCCGACCCTCTATTTCTTCGACGGTCATAACCTTTTCTTTGATTCGGACGCAACCTATGGAACGTGTCTTGGTCTCAAAGATTTCTTAGATCGTTGGCATAAGAAATTGATCGTCGTTGGAATGGAATGGAGTCAAGACGACTACACGCGGACGGTCGAGTATGTTCCTTATGACGTCACAACCAGACAGTACGGGGCGATCCATGGGCGTGCCGACGCGACGCTTAATTGGCTTGTTAACGAACTTAAACCGTCTGTCGATCAAAACTATCGTACTATGCCTTTTCGTGAGACGACGTCTATAGGCGGTTACAGCATGGGTGGATTGACCGCTCTTTACGGCGTTTTGAGGTATAACCTGTACATTTCCAAGGCGACAATCATTTCCCCGTCGCTAATGGTAGCCCGCAAGTCTTTCCTTCGCGAACTCGACGAACATTCTTATTCTCCCGACACAAGAATTTTTTTCAGCTGGGGCACGAGCGAATACGATCCTGAGACGAATTGGTACCTTGCCGAGGATATTCTTGCCGTAGAGAAAAAAGCGTGTGAGAAAGGAATCAAGACGAACGTGCTGTGTCAGCAAGGGGGAGAACACAACGAAGCAAGTTGGCGCGAACAGACTGAGCAGTGGATGCGGTTTCTTTGGGACTGACACAATTAGATAGAGAATACCAGATCAGGGCGACGACGAATGAACGTAATCTTTATATCTCCGAATTTTCCGGAACACTTTTATCTCTTTTGCGACAGATTGAAGAGACTTGGCGTCAGCGTTCTCGGAATAGGCGATTGTCCGTTCGAGCAACTTGATCGCCGAGTCGTCGACGCGCTTACGGATTACCGTTGGCTTCCGTCTCTTGAAAATTACGATTCGGTTTACCGAACAGTCGCATCGTATATCGTGAAGTACGGGCGTGTCGATTACGTCGAAAGTCAGAACGAGTACTGGCTCGAACTTGAAGCGCGTTTGCGGGACGATTTTAACGTTTCAAACGGATTCCGCGTCGCAGAATTGACGAACTTTAAGTTCAAGTCGAAAATGAAGTCTTTCTATGCGTCTGCCGGCATTAAGACTACTCGGTTTTATCTAGTGGATCCCAAGAATTTTGCGGGCCTCAAAGAGTTTGTTTCGCAGGTCGGTTATCCGATCGTCATTAAGCCAGATTCTGGCGTAGGCGCGTCCGACACGCGAAAAATAACGTCTGAAGAAGAACTTGCTTCTTTCTGGGACGACAAGCGAGAAGTTTCGTATATTGCCGAAGAATTCGTGCCAGGTCATGTCGAGACGTTTGACGGAATTACAAATGCGAAGGGCGAAATACTTTTCGCGACGGGACAAGTTATGGCTGTCAGTCCCTTGGAAATGATCAAAGGCGCAGGGGAAAACGTCAGTTATACGACGGACGTAATCGCGACTGGTTTATTTCCGATTGGCGAGAGAGTTGTCAAAGCGTTCGGCGTGAGATCTCGGTTTTTCCACTTCGAGTTCTTCAGGCTTGACGCCAATCATCCGACTCTCGGACGAAAAGGCGATCTTTTCGGTCTAGAGGTAAATATGAGGGCGCCTGGAGGCTATATTCCCGATAAAATGAATTATGCGTACGACGTCGACGTTTATCAAATATGGGCGGAGAGTCTTGTTTATAACGACAATCGTTCCTTTCCTGATTATGCGTTCAAATATTATGTCGCTCATGTCGGGCGCGGTGCAAAAATCCAGTACGCATATAGCGTAGACGAAATTCGCGAGCGTTTTCATAATCGTCTTCTTTACGATAAAGAACCTCCGAAATCGATTAACGCTACGATGGGAAGTCATATCTTCTTGCTACGTTCTGAATCACTTGACGAACTTAATGCGCAGAGCGAATACATTCTGCGACGCTCCGACGGGACGTCGTGGCGCCTCTGATTCGAAAGATACGGTCAATCGAAAAGGTTGCAAAGGGAGACGGCACAATGTTTCATATTGAGAACGCCAATGTCAGAGAAACTCTTCTTGATTGCAATATTGGCTTGGAAAAGGAAAGTCTTCGAATCACTACCGACGGGCGTATGGCCCAGACGCCTCACCCTTTCGATCCAGACGATCCGAGAATAACACGAGATTTTTGCGAGAATCAGACCGAAATCAATACGAGCGTTTTTTCAACGGCGCACGAGGCAGTTGCGTCTCTTGATGAAATTACCGGACGTATTCAGCGAACGCTCGCCTCTCAGCCCGAACGCGAATATCTTTGGCCTTTTTCCAACCCGCCTTTTATTGCGAATGAAGACGACGTACCCGTCGCCTTTTTTGAAGGAGCGCGAGCGTCTAAAACTGCATATCGCCATTACCTTGCGAATAATTACGGCAAGTATAAGATGGCGTTCTGTGGGATACATTTCAATTACTCCTTTGGCGATCGGCTACTTGAGGAGGATTTCAAACTCTGCGAGGAGGATGATTTCCAAACATATAAGAATCAGGTCTATCTTGAACTTGCAAAGAAGGTTGTCGAGTACGGTTGGATTCTCGCCGCAGTGACGTCTGCGAGTCCAATCATGGACGGTTCGTTTTTTACTCAGGGGCTTAAAGAGCATGACGCCTTTATCGGCATGGGGTCTGTTCGTTGCGGCGACTTGGGGTATTGGAATCATTTTGTCCCGGTTCTTGACTATAAGAACGTGCTCTCCTATGCGGCGAGTATCCGACGTTATGTAGACATGGGACTAATAGTCGCTCCGACCGAATTGTACTATCCAATTCGTCTTAAACCTCGGGGACTTAATAATCTTGAACGACTTTGTGGCGACGGAATCGATCATATCGAACTACGGATGTTCGATCTGAATCCTCTTGTTCGTGTCGGACTCGACGTACGCGACGTGCTCTTTGCTCAGTTATTGCTCATTTTTCTAGCGTCTACGCCAAGCGCGCCCTTCGACGCTAAGGCGCAGACACGCGCAATTCAGAATTTTAAAAACGCCGCTCGTTACGACGTTAGTCTCGTAAAGATTCTTTTTCCGAACGACAACGCCTATACGATTGCCGACGCCGGTAGGATAATCGTGGGGCAAATGAAGAAATTTTTTGCGGACGCGTCTGACGAAGTTCAGGAAACGCTTGCGTTTGAGGAGTCGAAGTTTCTCGCTCCGGAAAATAGATATGCTTACAAGGTGTATAAACGCTTTATCGGCGGCTTCTGGAGAAAGGGAACGGCGTTGGCGCGACAGCTGCAGGAGGAATATCTATAATGTGCGAATTATTTGCCATTTGCTCGAACCAGAAAACCCCTGTCAACGAATATCTTCGCAAATTCTTCGCGCACGGAACGGAACACCCGAACGGTTGGGGAATTGCGACGTTCGACGGAGCAGAGGTTCATCTAGAGAAGGAACCTGAGAACTCTGCGACGAGTCGCTATCTGTCGAATCGTTTGCGCGCGCCGATTATCGAGAAGATTCTCTTGGCGCACATTCGCTTTGCGACGGTCGGAAGTCTTGAATATGAGAATTGTCATCCGTTCGCTCGTCGCGACGCGTCGGAACGTACGTGGACTCTAATTCATAACGGAACTATTTTCAACGGTTCGAATTTAGGACGTTACGTTTATGTCCAAGACGGCGGAACGGACAGCGAGCGAGTTTTATGTCATGTCGTCGAAACGATAAACGCCTTCGTAACGAGAGAGGAACGCTATCCTTCGTGTCTTGAACGTTTTGAGCTTACGGATCGTGTTGTTTCCGAACTTTCTGAGGGCAATAAACTCAACCTGATCTTTTACGACGGCGAATACCTTTATGTTCATATGAATATGCGGGATTCGTTGCACTACAAAGAG
Source organism: uncultured Planctomycetaceae bacterium (assembly GCA_946408825.1). Lineage (GTDB taxonomy): Bacteria > Planctomycetota > Planctomycetia > Pirellulales > Thermoguttaceae > RUG369. Next base: position 106,729 of record CAMJTU010000006.1, on the reverse strand, counting down.
ATTTCTGGCGGACTTGTTTTTGCGACGGTTCCTCTTGACGGTTTTGTTTGGAAAACTGTTCCGTTGACAACGCTTTGCGTTTATCGTGAAGGAGAACTTGTCTATCAGGGGACGAACCATCACAAAGTCTTTATTGACAATCCTGAAGATCGCAAATATCTCTTCCTCGACTACTCTGGACTGTAATAGGGACGACTCATGTCGTCGTAAATCCGCCGAACAGGCGTTTAACGCTCAAATGCGACTTGCCGCCTAAACTACAGCCAAGTCTTTTCCAACTCCTGGCGGAAGTTTGCGTCTTTAACGACGGAGATTGCGAACCAGCCTCTTGATACGCGACACAACCCTAGCGCAAGCCCTGCGAAACGTTCGTCGCGATTGAGGAGTTCTGCACGGAGATCGAGCGATTTCTGGGCTGGGAATATTTTCGCGAAGACCGCTCTGATTGGAATTTGTTCCATTACGCTTGCGGGTCCGAAAAGTTCAATCGAACCGTCGCGGACAAAAGTCGGAGCGCCGTCTTCTGAAGTGGACGGACGATACGCTATTTCCGTTTCGACGTCGTCCCAGCTCTTCTGACCGAGCGAGAGATTTGAAAACCTCAGGACTAGGCATATACGATCCTCAAAGAAGCGTGTCGTAATAGGGTCTGATTTCGCGAATGTAAAGCTTAATTCCGATTCCTCGATTTCCACCTTCTTCAAATTAGGCTTGTTCAAACGATCCGCGATGTAATCAAGCGCTTGGCGGGGGGTGAACGTTTTACCGGCAAATTCGAGTTGCGTGAGGAACGAATTAATCGCAGATTCATGTACTTTAATATCGGCGAACGCGCCTGGCAAAGTCGGAGGTTCCGTAGCTTGGCACCCCAGCGCATAATCTGCTCCGAATCGAAGCGACGCAAGGAGCCAGTCGTCTGTCGTCCGCGAACGTTGCGTTCTCAACGACAGTCCGAGGTTTGACATGTTGCGAAAGAAGCCTGTACGAAGCCGCGCGTTGACTGCGTCGAATCGTTCGTTGGCTTCTTTGTCAAAGCGTGTGCGAGTTTGCTGAATAACCTTCTCGCGCGTTTCGCGTTCGATCTCGCCTTGACGGGATTCATACTGGGTTCTTGTGAGCCCCCGCGCTAAATCGCCGACAATCGGCATGAAGTCGACGTCCGTTTCGACCGCGTTGAGCCGCGCTGCCGAGCTAGCGTTGACAGACGCTGGAGAGTATACGATCCCAGAATCGCGCCATTCGAGCGTTTTGCGTCCGACATAGTTCGCGTAGCTCTCGTTGTACAGTTTTGCGCTCATGACGGCGCTACTCGTATTTGCGCTCATACGTCCGTTGATTGTGAGCGACATGAGCAGTCTGTTGGGATCGGGAACGAGCTGAATTGAAACTTGAGTGTCGACACGGCGGCGTCCTACGACGGGGTTGTTGAGCACAGTCTCTTGAACAACCTCAAATTCTGGATCGCGGACGGGGAGCAGACGATTTATTAATGCTTCAGAGACGTACGCCTTGACATTTGGATTGTCGTAGACGACGTCGATCGCACGCCCATAGAGTCGACACGCTTCCGATTGCGACGTCGTCATTCTTAGAGCCAGTTGCTGAAGCGCGCGACCTGCGTGGCCTCCGCCAATGCGTTCATATCTTTCAAACGCGATAAGTAGCGGCATTCCGTTAAGCTGGTCGCCGGCGAGTCCGAGAATCATATTGGCCCAAGTCGCAGTCGCCGGACGTTGAAAAACGCGACGTTGTTCCGTCGTCATCGGCGTTTTTTCGATTTTATACGCAATTGCGTTGATTCGATCCTGAAGAAACGTCATACGACGTTCACGTTCTTTTTCGATATCAGAATTCGCTTTGGTTTCTTCTTCAAGCGCTTGATCAAGATAAGAGTCGGCGGGGATCGAATACGCTAGTTTTCCAAGGTACCCAACAGAGTCGGATTGTCCCGCGTGACTTTGGATCGCAACGCTTGGCGAAGGGGTTGGGGGCAACTCGAGCGCCTGCTCAATTTCGGTCGCTACCGCGTCGACGTCGAAGCTTGCGCGCCAACTTTTGCCATTTGCGTCGTCGCCGAAAAAGCTACGAACGTCGCGAGTCGTCTTGAGCAACAGTTCTAACTCAGGTCGTGCAAGTTCTTGAGATTCGCGCAGTTCCCCACGATTACGGGCTGCGAAATAATCAGCGGCGTGACGCCAAAGGAAAACTCGTCTTTCAAGCGCGCTCTTGAAGGTTTCTACGAGTTCAAGCCTTTGCGAAAGGGTATAGCGCGCACAAAGTTTCGGCTGTTCGCCGCCGTTCCATGGATCGCGACTTGCCCGTTCAAGCTTATCCGCTTTTTCTAGTTTAACCTTAATCTCGTCCGCTTCTTGCGTTTTGCGTTTGAGTTCGTCAACGAGCGCTCTGGTTTGTTCAGGCGATTCTTCGATTGAAGTAAGAATCGAATCGATATATTCTAGGATAGATTCGGTCCAGTCATAGGTTGGTTCATAGGCTATGAAAAGGGAAGCGTAGGGGTCGAGCGCGGCGTAGCATTCGTCTTGAAGAGTTGCGACGGAGGAATCCTCGGCGTCGGCGACGGGCGGTTCAAACGCGTCTTCTTCAAGCGCGTCGTCTTCCTCGTCACGGACGCGTGGATCAGCGTCTTGAGCGAACTCTTCAACGTCGTCGAGTTCGAGCGTTTCATTTTCGCGTTTTGATATAACTGCCTCGACTTCTTCGTCGTTCTTATAGGCGTTAGAATTGAACGCGCCGTCCTTAAAATTGACCGGTCTTTGAGGGTAATCGACGTTTGTCGATTCTTTATTCTTTGACCCGGCGACGTTCGATTTGCCGCCGTCAGAACCTTCGTTTGGCGGAGTCTCAACTGTGACGACGGCAGGTAGATTTCCGTCCTGATCTTGGTTTATTTCGACAAACAACGCGCCTTTGGGGGCGTCGCTTGTTGCGACTGTTCCGTTCTTCTCGTTGTTTGATTGAGTCGTTTGCGTGGCAGGAGCGTTTTGACTTCGTTGCGCGCCACGAAGCGTTCGCATGACGCCGTATGGAACACGACGATCAGCGAGGAGTTCCGCTTCGTAACGACTTACCGCGTCTTGTTTTTTAGGCGGTCGAGGCTTTTGAATCGGTTTCTGAATTGGCTTAATGCGTTCACGACTTGCGTCAACCTCGACTGGATCGAATCCGAGAATATCGGCGAGACTTTTTCGCGACACTTCCTGAGGTAGCGGGGTATACTCGGCGTTTTTTGTTTCGGACGCGTTTTCGACACGGCCTCCGTCCGCAGCGACTGCAAGTCCGCAGAGTCCAAGAACGCAACAGATCGCCGCATAACGAAGTTTACCGTCCATGACGAGTTTCCTAACCTTCAACCTATTCATCGTGACCGACTTTCCCGAATAAGGGCGCGTTTACCGATTTCGTTTCGGGGGGGTAACAAATGACGCTACAAAAGCCAACTTTGCGTACAATTCATGCGCAAAGAGCTTCCTATTTCCTTCTATCGACGCGCCGCCTATAACTCATTAAAGAAAAGTCTGCAGATAATAACGGTTTTATCAATTAAAACGGCTCATGCCCTTGGACGATTCTTAGAACTTCAGCCCCGCCTTATTTTTCTTGAATTCGAGCGTAGAATTAGGTATAACGATTGGCGTAGAGAGGAGAACGCGATTACCTTTTTGCACGATTCAGACGCTAAACATACAAGAACCCGTAAGGCGACGCGTCTCATTTCAAGTGAGAAAGACCCATGCCAGTCTTGATGTTGAGGAATGGTTAGGGAAAAGGTAGGTTTTCGCGAATTAAATTCCCCTCTGTCTGTGTCCGTAAAGCGACGTTTTTAACAAGGAAAGTAGAAATTGAGATGAAAGTTAAAAAATTTGGCGTAATTGGTTGCGGTATGATTTCGCGTTTTCATGCGCGCGCTATTCGCGAAATTGGCGCCGAGTTGGTCGCTTGTTACGACTATCTACCGATTGCGGCGGAACGATATGCGCAGGAGTTCGGTTGTAAAGCATACGCCGAACTTAAAGAGTTTCTTGCTGATCCCGAGATTCAGATTGTGACGATCTGCGCGCCTTCAGGCGCACATCTCGAACCGGCGGTTGCCGCAGCGCGGGCAGGCAAACATGTCGTCGTTGAGAAGCCGCTAGAGGTTACGACTGAACGTTGCGACGAGATCATCAGAACGTGTGAAGAGGCTGGCGTGACGCTTGCGACAATTTTCCCGAGTCGATTCCACGACTCGAGCCGTCGTCTCAAGACTGCGATTGACGCGGGACGATTTGGTAAGTTGACTCTTGGGGACGCGATTGTCAAGTGGTTCCGCACCCAGCAATACTACGATAGCGGCGCATGGCGTGGCACATGGAAACTTGACGGCGGCGGCGCGTTGATGAACCAAGCTATTCATAGCGTCGATTTGTTACTTTGGCTTATGGGCGACGTTGAAGAAGTCACGGCGTTGACGGGACTGGTCGCGCATGAGAATATTGAGGTTGAAGACGTCGCGATTGCGGCGTTACGCTTTAAGAACGGCGCGTTTGGAACACTCGAAGCCACGACAGCCGCGTTTCCGGGGTATTTGAAACGCATCGAAACGTCCGGCGATAAGGGTTCTGCCGTTATTGAAGAGGAAGATATCGTGAAGTGGGATTTTGCCGAAACAGCGCCGGAAGACGCCGAGATTCGGGAGGCTATGACCAGTCGTCAGACGGCTACTGGCGGCGGCGCGGCGGATCCTGCGGCGATCGGTCATATGGCTCACGCGAAGTTATTCCAAGACGTTCTAGAGGCGATAGAGGAGGGGCGTAGACCGCTTGTCGACGGGTATGAAGGTCGTCGAAGCGTCGAGGTTATCCGCGCAGTCTATGAATCTGCAAAGACGGGGCAAACTGTAAAACTTGGATGATAGACGTTGTGATTCGCATATTGTCGAATCGTACGGGGCGGCGATATACGTCGCCCCGTTTTATTTTCAAGCTTTTAGGGGGCGTCGACGATTCGAATAAGATAGAACAGGCGCTTGGGGTTGCACAGACGAGTTTGGCGTAGTTCATAACGTGCAATATGACGTCGCCCGCTTGACCGCTGAGAATAAGAAGGTCGCGGCGCTGGAGGAGAAACGTGACAAGGCTCAAGAGTGCATGCGGAACGTGACGGCCTCGGGAACGAATGCGGGAATGGCCAGGGTATGGCGTGCAAGGAAGTCGATAAGTGAAACGTAAAGTTCGGCGAGACAACGCAGAAAGATGTTTTTTAAATTCTTGTCTAAGTTGTTGCTTTTTCAGTGTTACAAATAATCTTTTATCGTTAAACTTTGTCTATTTTGTTTTTTTAAGCCAAAAATGAACCCGCGTTTGACTCGTTAAAAAACGAGACGCGAGAAAACGACGGCGTGGCCGACGAGCCGCTTTCAGACGCTCGGAAAAACGCGACTCAAACGGCGCCGACGCCGCCGTTCGATTGGCCTTTACTCGCGCCGATCGAACCAACTGTCGATTTTCGGAATCGTCCGCCCGTTTATGAGGTTTCCGACAACGTTGGTTTTTTTGACGATTCCGACCGTCGCTGGCAAGATTCAAAGCGTCGCAAACAAGACGGCGACGGCGAAGAAAAAGAAGAACGTCCGAGACTGGGCGAAAAACTAACAGACGGCGCCGTTGAAGCGATTATGTCGCGCGTCGAAAAACGAATCGACGGAAAAATTGCGGAAATGAAAGAAAAATGGAACGAGATTAAATACCGAGCGACAATGATTCTCTGTTTCCTAATTGTCGTCGCCGTGATCGTCGCCGAAGGGGTTGTCGCGCTTGTCAAATGGAGTTGGCGAAAGACGAAAGAAAAGGCGGCTCTTATCGTGTCCGCGCTTGAAGCGGTGAAAAACGACGCCGCGTCATCGTTTTCGGAGCGCGATCAATAGAACAAAGACGACGACGACCGCGATCGATATGGCTTCTCGAAGAGTTATTCCCTGCACTTTTATCCCGACCGCGACAAGGTATACGATCGGCAAAACCATCGGCGCGAAGAAGAACCAGAGAAAGTTTGACTGACTTCGTTTTGAGGTTTCGTCGAAATCCGGCACGAAAAACTTCGCGCAAATAAGGCACGCGATAAAAGAACAGAATCCGACGAAAACCGTCGTCCAAAATCCAACTTCGTACGTCATAAAAATTCCTTTCCGTAACGTCTCGCCAAATATAAAAAACGAACGCGTTCAAATCAAGACGAGTTGAAAAATGAATCTAACCCACGTCCTAGAAGAACGGCTCGAATCGGTCAGGAACAGGATTCGCATGTTGCGCGACGTTCTCTCGGAGCCGTCCGCCCTCTCCGAGATTGCGATCGACGGCGTCTCTGAAAAGATTCCGCGCGTTCAGCTCGTTCAAGAACTGAAAGAACTCGAAGCGGAAGAACTGTCGCTCATGATGAAAGCGTCGGGAAGACCGTCGCGCGCGTCGTCGCGTCGACGTAATCGGCGCCCATTTTCGCAGCGGAATCGTCTATCGAAACTCCTAACCGTTTAGCCTCGTCACGAAGTTTTTTAATTCCGTCTGAACCTTCGTCGAAAAGTGGAAGAAGACTCGTTCCGTTCGCGCCGAAGATTTTCATCGCGGCGGCGGCTTTGAGCGTCGGGTCGGAGATACTGGCGACGGCGCCGGCGAGTTTTTCGAACTGTTCGTCCGGCGAGAGTCCTTTAAGATCTTCGACCGTCAGACCGACCGTCGCGAGCGCCGTTTTCGCCTCCGTCGCGCCTTGCGACGCGCCTGCGACGACTTTCGAGAATTTTTTAAACGCTCCTTCGACGTCGGCGAAGCTCGCCCCGCACATCTGCGCGGCGTACGCGTACTCGGAGAGCGTCGCGCTCGACGCGCCGACGCGTTTCGACGCTTTGTCGAACATGTCGCCGGTTCTTCCAATCGCGTCGGAAATAAAATTAATCGCGGTCGAAATAGCGCGCGCCGCGTCCCCTGCCGTCACGACGAAATTTCTAAAGAATCCGGCGCCTTTTTGAGCCGCGTTTTGCGCTTTTGTCAGCGCGTCGTCGATCGCTTTTCGAATCGGTTCCGCGTCGATTTTTATTTTGGGCGAAAGCTCTTTTTCCTTCGCGGAAATCTCGCGCGCCGCTTCGCCGACGCTCTGCGAGACCTCTTGCAATCCTTTCTTCAGTTCGGTATTATCGCAAGAGACGAGGACGTAAGCCTCGCCCGCCTTAATTCGTTCGCTCATCTCTCAACCCTTCGGTGAAAAAAAATGATTCTCGCCGGTTTAATATATGCGTTTTTGAAAAAAGTATTTTTTATTCTCTGTTGGTTTTGCGTTTTCGCTTGGCTTCCTGCGACGCTTGGATTTTTCGGATTTTTTAACGTCTTTAAAAAGCGATATTTAATCGCGTTTTTTTGTTATTTGGGATATTTTGTTTTCTCGTCTCTATCGTTCATATTTACGTTCGGAAAATTGATGCCGCCATGGGATTCTCAAAACCCAACTCTTTATGAAGATTTTGGACATGGCGTCGTGATAGGCTTGTATATCTGCGCCGCGTTCGCGACGATCAACTGCGTCGTCTTTGCCTTCGCTCTCAAAAAGAAGTTATTCCAGCGGTAGACCGCTGGACTTCGCGACGTCGTGGGCGTCGGGGAAGACTTCGTCAAGTTCGACTTTTTTATATCCTTTTTTCTCTTCGTTTTTCTCGTCGTACGGATTGTCGAATTCCACGAAATTCTTGAGGTACGGGTTCGAGTTGAACGCGAGCGTCGCGACGAAAACGACACGGTCCCATTCTTCATATCGACGCGCTTTCGAGACGACGGCGAGTTCCGCGTAGGTCGCGTCGCCCCAGTCGGCGAGCGACCCTCCCGCGTAGGCAAGCGCCGTCAGAATATCTCGCCAAGTTTTTTCGCCGCGTCCTCGAGCGTTTCGCGGAGCGCTTGTTCCGTCGTCTGACAGATCGCGTCGGCGAGCTCCGTCTGCGCCTCCCTCGTTTTCTTTATGACCGTCGCGATCTTCTACGCCACGGTCGGCTCGGGGAAAAAATCGACGTATTCCGCGAGGAACGCCGTGACGCCGTCGAAGAGCGCGCGACCTTTGAGCGACCGTCCAAACGTCTCGTCGTCGATTCCCGCCGCGTCGAGCTGGTCGCGACAGACGAGGAAGAGCAGGTCGGCGGCGAAAATCGGGTCGTTCATCCGCGTCAGGACTCCGGCGTAGTCGAGAATATCAAAGTCCTCGAATCCTTCGACGTTTGTCGTCGCTTTCCTCAGTTTTCGAATCGTTGAAATATTGAGTTCGATTGACCATTCTCGACCGTTTGCGTCTTTGAAATTCTGCATCCAGGACCTCCCGGCGGGGGGGCGAGCTACTGCGCGGAGGGTTCGATACCCGCTCCCGTTAGAATGGTCAATTGCCGGGAACTGTTGAAGCGGTTCGCTCCACTTGTCGCCTTGAATAACAAACAACGTAAAATGACCTTTTTTCAACTTGACGAAGGTCACTTCATAACGGTCGCTTGCCGAGAAACGGCGCGCTTCTTCTTCTGAGAGCGAGCGCGCGTTCGAATACGGCGTTTTTAGGAGAGGCTCGGAGGCGTCTTCTTTCAAGAGGTACGGAACGAGAATCATTTCGACTTTAGGGCCGATGAAGATTTGTCGTTTCTGGTCGACATCGCGTCGTCAGTTGGTTTTGTCTGTTTGGAGAGTATAGCCATAACGCCTCGCTCGTTGAGGCGCAGGTTGCCGACTTTCATCATACAGACCTCGCATGGTCTCGTTCCGATCAGACGTTGGACGCGAACTATATCGGCGATCGTCGGCGGCAGAAATTCGAGCGTTTTTTCGACGACAGCGAGATCGACGAGCGAATCTGGCCGACTTTCGCGAGCAATAGAGCGTCGTTGTTTTAGCGGCGCGACGGCCTGAAGCGCCCAAAGGGGTTCCGGTTTGACGAGTTCGTTTTCGACGCTCCATCGGAACGCGCATCGCACGCAGTTAATCAGCGTATTGACATATTTCCTCGAGAACCGACCTGACGTTTCCATCGCGTGACGAACGGCGAGCAGTCTTCGCGGTCCGAAATCGTCGGTCTCGACGGAGGGGTAGAGTTCGACGCAAAAATCGAGCGCGGTTTTATGACGTTCGAGCTGACCGGTTTGTCTCCCGTTTTTAACGTAGTAATCCTTCCGAGCTTCAAGAAACGCGGCGGAGAGATCAGAGACGGTTCTTTGAGATTCGCGAACTTTTTTCCCGCCCGGCTGAGTGATTTCGTTGACATAAGCGAGATATTTTACTTCGGCTTCAGGGGCCCCCATTTTCCGAAATAAATCCGCTTCTTTCCCTCGGTGACAAAAGCGAGGTCTCTGCGTTTTTGACGACATAACTTCGGGATGCGCATAGAGTTCTCTTTCAAATTTGGCACGGCGTCAAATTTGACTCAGAAAGACGAGCGCAAAAGCCGACAAGAAAACTCGCGTCTCATTCACGAAAACACGGAACGCGAGGGAAATGGAGCTGACCGGGATCGAACCGGCGACCTTCGGCTTGCAAAGCCGACGCTCTCCCAATTGAGCTACAGCCCCGCTGAATTCGGGGGTCATTCTACAACGAACCCTGACGACGTCAAGATTGTGAACTCGGTTTTTTATCGGCGTTTTCTCGTTTTGACGACTTTTTTTCTTTTGTTTCAGAATCAATCGGCAACTCGACAAGACGCTTTAAGACTCGGTTCTGACGGCGATCTTCTGTCAACCTGCGTTCATATTGCGCGTAATACTCGATGGGATCGCTGACGTCTTGTCGGTACAACTCTTGAACAGCGTCTAATTCTAAGAGAAACTTCTGCCGCAATGAATTGGGGGCAAGAATCTCAGCATGACGTCCAAACCCTAATATCCAACGCGTAAAGAATTTACCCGTCTCTGTCTTAACCTTGACGACAACGGCGCCGCTTGGCTCTTGTTTGACCTCTTGGATTGATCGTAACTTTTCTTCGGTGACAATGCGCGCTGCATAGCCCGTAAAGCGTATGGTTACAAGCTCGACGGGCGTGTCGCCGACAAAGGGCGCGACAGCGTTGGAGAGAAATTTATCGACGTCGAAATCCATTCGTGAAAACTTGTGTTTTGGCAACGTCTGGGCGTCATATAAACGATCGACCTTCCAAATCTTAATTTTACGATCGCGGCAACAGAAGCCAATTAGATAAACCGAAGTGTTCCAGTAGACGAAGTTATAGGGATAAATATCGTATGTCTTAGAACGGCGAGCTTTAATCGAACGATACTTAATTCTCAGCGCGCAACTATCGACCATAGAAATGAGCGTCTGATCGATGAGTTTCCTCTTTTGCTCTGAATACTGTAATTCGACGGGTTCGAAGCGTCTGAAGAATGGGGCGACTCGCTCCGCATACTTGACCGTTTCCTCTTGAAGAATTGACTTAATCTTCTCGCGACTTTTCTGGAGGCCTTCCCAGAAGTAAGTCCCGCGTAACGGCGTCATCAGTTCTTGACCTACATAGATTGCCAATAATTCGTCGCGGTCGAGGGTTAGACCGAACGTGAAAGGCGTCTTGTCAAAACAGTACCTCTTGCGCCCGTGAGCCTCGTTTCTTGATTTGAGCGTGCCAAAGACGTATTCAAGCGTTTTCAAGTCGCGCTTTATTGTTTTTTCACTGACGCCGAATTTCGTGGCTAACTCCTCAAGTGTGAATCCTGGGCGCGTCATCGCAAGTAGATGCATAATGTCCCATTGACGTTTAAGGACAATTTTCCAATTACGATCGGGATCGGAGTCGTCAACTTCGTTCGACTTCGTCTGTTCTCGTTTTTTTGCGATTTTTTTTAATTTCTTAGTTGAACCAACGTCAGAGAAAGAAAGTCTAGGACGTCCCCGTTTACGGGACGGTCTAGATTGAACGTCCTTATTGGAATTCGAGGTCGTAAACTCCGATTTTTCTTGCAGGTCAGACGCGTCTATTTTTTCCGCTTCGAAGTCGTCTTTATCGCTGGATTGTGGTTTATCGAGAAAAGCGTTTTTTTTCTTAGATTCTTTCATGGCGGGGATCCTTCAATTTCTGCGTTTGCGACGCCCGTCCATTATACGTCCTAGCTCAAAGGAGGTCAACAACGATACATAACAAAGGTTAATGTAAAATTAAACGGAGCCCAATCTAACGGTTGGACTCCGTTCAATTTTTATATTCAAAAAAATGAAATAATTAATCCTTGACTTCTGTCCAGAGTTCGGCTAACCAAGGGGTTTTCTTGACGGCTCTAAGACCGCTCTTATTGCGCCAACCTGTCAAGACGCAATCAGGATTCGGATTGCCGTGGAAAACAATAATTTTTACGCCTTCGCGTGGTTTGGGTTGAGCAAAATACCCAATTGGGAAGCGTCGCATGAAATGTCGTTTAAAGCTCAAACACCAAGTGGAATCCCAGTACAGTAACGGAGTTTTTTGCGCAATCGCCCAACTCAGGTATGCCTGCTCGTTGCGATGGGATGAATATACCTTTTCGCGATTGGCAAGAAAATATTCTAGAACGTCGGGACGCGAACCAATTTCAAATCGGAAAACGGACGAGTTTCCGATTCCTGATCCTTTGAGATTCCAATCTTCGATAATACGAAAGTCGCCTGGCGCTTCGAAGAACGGATTAAGCGAGTCGACAATAACGACGTCAAGGTCGAGAAAAAGAGCCGTTCCTTCTAGATCGTCAAGTCGCTCTTGAAAAAGCGTAAGTTTTCTCCATCCTCTCTCTGGTCGTCCCTCAAGTCCCGTCATTTCAGGAAGAGGGCGGGTTTCAATCTCGGGGCGTAATCCCGTTGGATCGTCTGTGAAGCAGACAAATCGATAGTCGCCTGAAAGGTTTTTACGAACACGCGACGCGAGGATATTCACGTACTGGGGCGGAAATTTAACGCCCCACTTCATACAGACAACGTTCTTCATTGCACCCATAACGTCCGATTGTGTTTTATTCTTTTTCTGATTCAGTCGCGACGACCATTTCTTCATCTTGCGCTTGAATAGCGCTCCAATTAAGCAAAGCTGGAAGAAGAATCGTGGCGGTTGCGGCGTAAATTGCCGAAGATAGAATTCCAATTCTAGATAAGTTCTGCCAACCTGATTCCTGGCATGCCAAGCCGAAAGCGTAAAGTCCGCCGATTGTCGACGCGGCGACGCAGGTTGCTAACGCGTTTTCGCGCGAGAAAAAGCGATCTGGATCTTCTTCATAATCCTCGGAAAAACGCAACGCAGCGTGGAGGGAGAGGAAGAAAACGGCGAGTGCAATACACCAGTTTACCGGGTTGATAGCGACGCCGAGGAGTCCGGCGACTCCGCCTGTTTCCAAAAGCGCGACAAGCGGAGCGAGTAGAATCGCAATACAAGCGCGCCACGTCTTGAAACGAACATATGAAACGATCATAAAAAGGAAAGTCAGCGCTATAAGGTAGACGCTAATCCAGCGACTTGTTTGGAGTCCCTGTTCATAACTTAGTACAGCTGGACCGGTTGCGTTCGGAGCTATCTCGCGAAGAAATCGTACGAAATTTACGAGATTTGAAGAATCCGACAATGTTCGTAACGAATAAACGCGCAGAATAACGCGACCTGTTTTTTGCCCCAAATAACGAGTTTTCAATGCGTTAGAAAGATCGTCGAGCGTTGGCGCGCGAGGCTCTGAACAATCGCGTAACGCATAGAGACGTTCAAGCGTTCCAAGCGCTAAAAGTTGAGAAAACGCGTCGATTCGCTTCTCAAACTCTTGTTCAGAAAGACCTTCGATTTGTTCGATTGCTCTCGTTAAATATTCTTCGACGGCAAGGGAACCTCCGTCCGTTGTGAACGCTCCTCTAGCCGCTAAACGCAACGTTTCTAACTCAGAAACAAGCTTTTTTCGTGTTGGTCTTGGAATCTGTTTAAACTCGGGTTTGAGCGATTCAAGAGCGTTGTGAATAGCTTCAACACGAAGAATTCCGTCCGCGTCGACGATTGGTAGATTATCGGAGACGCTTTCCACATAAAAAAATGGATCGTCCCCCTGCGACTCGTTAAGCTTAGCGACAATCTGCCGCGCATCGTCTACTGAATCAGCGAACATGACGCCATAAAGCGCACGACTCTCTAAGTACTGAGACGCCGCTTCCTGCGCTCGAAGATTTTCAAAACCAAGTCCATGAAAAGTCGCCCGCGTTGGATCGTGATGGATTCGCGTCAATCCTAGAGTCAGCGTAGCCGCCACGATCAACCCCATAACGGCGATTGTCCGCAAATACGGATTCGTGTGGTCTTGTTCTCCCTCTAAATTTGCGACAATTCCGTCTGCTCGGAACGGTCTAGCGCCGTCAATCACCTTTACAAGTATAGGCGTTACTATAAGCGTCGCGAGAACGGATAGGGCAATCCCTGCGCCACACATGACGAAAAAGGTTCGGCACACCACGCTCAAGCCGCCAAAAATGAGCGAACCTACTGAAGCGACTACTGCCAGCGATGCGAGCGACGCGCCCGTTGTTTTGGCTGTGGTCATCAGCGCTTCGCTTACGGATCGATCTTTTCGACGCTGAATCACGTATTTGGCCAGATAGGAAGCGACGCTTGCAATCGCGACGCACATGACGACGAACCATTCATGAAAATTATCTGGCGTTAATGATCGTGACTCAAGCGTCTGGAAACCGAGAAGCCAGCAAAAACCGACGAGCAGAGACGAAAGCGCTATGAACGCGCGAGAAGCCCGGCCAAAGAACGCCCAAAAGAATACGGTTACACTCGCGAAAAAGAAAACGACGAGTGCTTTTAAAGCATGAATTGACGCGTCAAACTCGCGTCGTTCGATGAATGGCAAGCCAGTCGCTTCGATGATCGTTCGAGGATGAGTTGCTTGTGTTTTTTGAACGATTAAGTTTATTGCTTCCACTGCACGGCGGCGTTCATCCTGCGTCAGACTGTCGACGAACGTAAACATGACGCCGCCGCCCTGCGCTGTTTTCGTATGGAAAAGATAATATGGATCCGGCGCGAGCGCACGAGGGACGTTCGTCTCAATCCCAGAGACGACCGGCGACGGAGTTGATTCAGGGGAAATAGCGCTCGTTTCCGTAATATCGGCAAGCGCTTGGGCGAACGTAACGACGGAATTGATTGTCAACGGAGCGCGCACGTCGCTGGCAAGATCGTCTCCTATGTGTTTGGTCAACCTGCGCGCGACTTCGTCAGGGGCAAACTGCGACCATTCAGAACGTTTGATTGCCTGCGCCGTTAAAGCAAGTTCAGTCGCTTCTTCGTATTCTCCTGCCGAGTAGAAGAAGAGTCGATTAGATTTGAAAGAATCTTCGTCGAGTCCCGTCGCTATGACTCTAAAAAATTCAGGTCGTCCTAGAATTTCGAAACAAATGGAAGAGAGCGCGCTTTCGATATCTTTTTTGGTCGTGGAGGAGCCACGTTGTTCAACGACGAAACACGCTTCGATGGGGTTCGCGACCTCTCCGAGATATTCGTCTTTTAATTTTGCCGCCAGACTACCAGGACTTAACGTTTGTTGGAAGTTTGCCGGCGAAGCATTAAGGTAGCAGAACGCCAAAAAAAGCGACGCGACTGCTAGTACAAGAGCGCATGAGAGGATCGGAATCGGACGGCGGACACAGAGACCTGTGAGCGCGACAACCGGACGCGTCATGAACCAATAACGTTTTGGGAAGAGAATCGCGTCGTTTGGCGCCGCTTCGATCGATTTTTCGGCGCTTTGACGGTTCGCCGTGTCTTTTGCCATGTTACAGATCGCTTTCCGCGCGCCCGTTCTCATAGGCCGCCTGTCTTTTATCCCAGTTTCTAAAATGTTCTACGTATTTTTTTTCGTAATCAGGAACGGCGTCTGACAACGCTTGTTTGAGGGGCGCTTTCTTTTGAATCTTATAAGCGTCTTCGGTTGAAATATTTGATTGATTTTCACGACGCAACGTCTTAAGGTAACGTATAAGGGCACGGTGAGTTTCAGGAGAATAATGCAACATGAAATGAACCCACGACCAAGATTCACGATACTCTCGCGGTCTCATTTGGTCGACCCTAGTAAGTTTTTCAAGTCTCGGCAACGACGGCGGGGAACTGAACCAGCCTGACGCCTGATTCTCAACGTCGGCGAGATAGGGATTCCGGAAACCTCGTTCGCCAGGCGGCGTTTCGAAGTATTTGGCCAAGCCTTCGTCAAGCCAAATTGGCACATGCTTTAAAGTCGAGTTAAGGTATGCGTGCGTCATCTCATGTCGTACGTTAACAATCAACCCCGAGTCGTTTTGAACCATGAGAACGCCTGGCTCGTCGCCTCGGCGAATATAGAGCGCCGGGCGATCCGTTGGCGCTCCAGGGAAAACGCTTTTTATGAAATTCTGGTATGATTGGCGGTCCTTAAAAACGCATAGCTCAATTTTCTCGTTCGCCTCGGGAATTTGAAGATATGTCGTGAGATCAATTTGGAGCTGAACAAGCTCTGCTTGAAGTCCTTGAACTGAATCTAACGGCATATTTGATTCACAGACAACGCGTCCGAGAACCATACAATATGGCAAAAGGTCTGAAAAACTTGGCGTGAGATCGACAGAATTGAAATTCTGCCGATCGGAATCGGAGTTTTGAGCAACGTGAGACGTTTTTGAACGTTCGTCGGCGATTTTAACAGTTTCACGCGTACGGTCACGCTCGTTCTGTGCGTCTTGGATTTCTTTCTCGGATACTTTCCTACTAGGTTTACTCATAAACGCAGGAGTAGGAATTGGCGGAAGATTGGGTTTGGGGAGAGGTATAGATATGTCAAACGCACACGCTGTCGACGTAAACGTAAGCGTCATATATAGAATAACTCGAGTCCAAACGCCTAACATCCGCATTTCAAAATCCTTCTTTCATTTCCGTTGTCTGCAACGTTTGAAAAAACGAACGCAGACTTCGTTAGCAGTCTAGGAAAAAACGGACTGAAATGCAAGCGAAAAACAAGGAGAATCGCCCACGAAACCACGACAAGAACAGAGGAAGCGACTACGAAAAACTCCGAGGCGTCGCCAAAAGACGTTCCTCGGAGTCTGCTTTGGGACACAAAAGGTTGAGGCAGGGCCTGCCGCTACTCAGCGTTCTTCTCTTGATAGTATTTCCTAACAGCGTCCATCGTTTCTGTCGGATAATCCGTCGCTAGGGAGGCGCAACCCGAGTCAAAGAGGACCTTGTAGGTCTGATATTTGTCGCCATTAGTCCACGAAAGCGTTTCGAAAATTACGCCTTTTTTACGAAGCGCAGTTCCACAGCGTCGGAGGACTTCAGGAGTTGGTTTAACGGAACCGTTCTCGTCGACTGTCACGTGAATTTGCAACGCGTAGAGATCCTTGAAATTCTGATCGCGTATCACGTTAAAACGTTCTTCGAGATTTTCTGGAGTTCCTGCCCAAGTGGTCGGCATCCAAAGCATCGCCTTAGACCGTGGCGCATACTTTTTCCATTCCTTGATTTCGTCGTAGTTCGAAGACGCCATAATGATTTGTGAATGAACTTCCCGAGTCGCCTCAGCGAGAATTTTAAAATCGACTTTTTTAATGTCGAAGAACACGAGACGTTTCGGATCCTCCTTAAGCGCCGCGACCATTTCTTCAAGGTCAGCCATTTTTTGACCCTTAAATTTTTCGCCCTTGTAAGCGCCAACGTCAAGTTTGCGGCACTCCTCATAAGTAAAATCTTTGACGCCTTTAGCGCGGATTTCCTCTGGAGCGTCTGGAATGATACGCTTGAAATCGTTGTCGTGGAAGGACATGATGTGTCCGTCGCTTGTCATGCGGATATCTGCTTCGGGAACAAGTCCGTTCGCCCAGGCGCTACGGAAAGTTTCCAACGTGCCTTCAGGTTCCTCGTTTCCCATTCCCCGATGTCCTTGAACGACGACTTCGTCGAGCGGAATATTATCGACGAGGTTCCAATCGTCGGGAGATTCGGCATAGAATTCGTCGATCGCTTGAAACGTTATGTCGGGACGATCGGAGCCAAATCCCATGGATCCTAGTCTAATTAGCGTTTTTATGAAGTCGACGTCCTGTTCCGCATTAGGGCAATCTTTCGTACGCCAAGGCATCGTTTGGAATTCAATACCACGTCGTCTGCATTCGTCGCCGTATTTACGGATGCACTCCGCGCTGGGTTTAAGGTTGCCGTCGGCGTCCTTCGCAATGTGAATCTGAAGTCGTTTGATTCCCTTAAAATGCTTATCGCGGAGCGACTGGAAGCGTTTTTCAACGTCGTTGTCGGTATATTGACCGAGTCCCATCCAGAGAGTCGCGTCGAAGTAATCAGGGTTGACGTCCGCCCATTTCGCGAGTTCGTCTTCATTGCCAGAAGTTAACGTGACTTGATACCGAACGTCTTTTACGGCCTCAGCTAACGCTTCAAAATCAACCTTTTTTACGTCAATAACGACCTCACGACGCGGGTCTTTCTTAAGTTCTTCGACGATTTCCTCGATTGAAACAACTTTTTCTCCCTTGAATTGTTCTCCTCGGAACGAGCCGATGTCAAGTCTACGTACTTCTTCGTAGGTCATCGATTCAACGCTCGAATTGCGGATTTCTTCCGACTCATTAGGACAGACTCGTTTGAAGTTGCCGTCATGGAACATCATGATGTGTCCGTCTTTAGTCGTTCGAACGTCGACTTCAGGTATTCCGCCCATGCTCCACGTTAGTTCCAGAGAAGAGACGCAGTTTTCAGGCGCAAGATCGCCTGCGCCACGATGAGCGACGACAGTGATTGTTTCACGAGCTTTGTTGCGGATCGTCCATTGCGCGTTGTCCGCGAACGAAGTCGCGACAGTAAAAAGGATTGCGACAAGCGTCGCAGTCAGAATTCCGAGTTTGCGAAATTTCATAAAGAAGCCTTTCGTCGTTCAGATCAAAGTGTGCGTCAAGCGCCAAGACAGAGTCAAAAAGACGCCGCCGAACTTACCATTGTGGCGAGTTCGGCGACTTGTGGAAGTTTAATTGTCATAGCAGTCGAAGTCAAGTGAAGACAAACGATAAGCTATAGTTATTCTCCGAGATGTTCGCTGAAAGCGCCGTCTTCGTCTCCGCTGCCGCCGTGCAACTGCATGCCGCCGCGACTCCAGAAATGCCGACGTAACGTGTCAAACGCGTTGAAAACTCTGCTAGGATCAGCCATGTTTTTCATTTCGAGCCGTTCGTCCGTAACGTCGGTGGTTAAGAGCGTAATTGTTCCTACGCCTCCCATAAAGTATTTCTGGAAGAAAGATTGTCGGCTCTGGATATCTTTGATAGAACCGATGTGGAGCGAATCAGTACTTTTGTTGAAGATTCCGTGGGTCGTGAGGAACGTCGTTGCGCGTGGATTGTCTGGATCGACTCGTAATTCATAGTAAATACCATAAACCGCGCAGATCCAAATAATACCCCGCCAAATCCATAGGATAACTGGGACTATCAAACAGACGATCCAAATCCAAATGATTTTGATCCAAGGAGATTCGCCTTTAGGGGCGGCGTCTGAAGATTTGAGGGTTGAAGCGTTGGAAGACGACACAACTTTCTTGACAGGCTCTACTTCCGAAGTGGTTTCGGAAGTTGGAAGCGAAGTTGACTCTTTAACCACGTCTGTGGCGTTCGAGTCAGTCGAAGACGCGTCGCCTGCGGGCAACTGATCAACGGGGGCCTCGTCTGCAAACGCAAGCGGCACAAGAAACGGGGCGTCGAATTGTAACGCAACGGGGCGATCCTTTGCCTTGTCATGCGACTTGCGAATGGTAGAGCAGCTAAGTTTGACTGCGATTGCGATGAACGCTATTGTAATGAGCGTCAACAGAAAAATTTCAGGGTAGAATGCTTTGAACGACGGTCGTCCCGCGCGCCAAGGTCCGTTTGGCGTCGAGTTGTTTTGATTATTCCCTGCCATAACATGTTCCTCATAAAAAGGATGAAGACCGGTCAAAAAGCTCCGACCAACCGAAGGCGACCAGACGAAAAATGTACAGAGTCGTGAACACGTTCCCGTTCTGCAACGACCACAACTCCCGGTCCATTATAACCAGAGACGACCTAAAATCAACATGTTGAACTTAAGCTCATGTGAAGAGAGAGACCTTGAATTGTGGAGGTGCTCGTCGATTTTTCACTAGGCGATACGTGCGACAAAAGTTTATGTTTTGCTCCCTAACAAGAATGAGTTGATTCGTTAAAGGTAATAGCGGCGAATCTTTTAAGAAGAAAAGAGAGAATTGTGTGTGAGGAAAAAATTAACGATTTATCTCTCGCGTTTG
This sequence comes from uncultured Planctomycetaceae bacterium, assembly GCA_946408825.1. GTDB lineage: Bacteria > Planctomycetota > Planctomycetia > Pirellulales > Thermoguttaceae > RUG369. Next base: position 87,423 of record CAMJTU010000006.1, on the reverse strand, counting down.
GAGGTCGACATGTTATCGCAGAGAACAAAAAAACCGTCACGTGTTTTAAACACGCGACGGCTTCTCATTCATAACGCTTGTTCCGCCCTACGGTTCGTCTTCCTCTTCTTCTTCCTCTTCTACGTCGTCGACGTCTTCCTCGTGAGCAACAAGGGGATAATAGACGTCAAACTCGAACTCGGGACTATTGTCGCCGTCATGGCATGCATAGCAGACCTTCTTGACGTCGTCGCCTAGCCGCATAAAGGATCTGATTCGTTCTTGAAGGGACTCGTCAGAGTCAAGTTCCGCTGCGATGTGGCGTTCTCCCGGTCCGTGGCAACTTTCGCAACCGACATTAAGCAATTCCGGCGTTTCTTCCTCTGATTCATAGCCGTCTGCGTATGGCGCGCACTGGAGACCGTTCCAGCCGTCGACATGACAACCGATACATTCTGGATCGAACGTTCGCGGCGGATTTGCCGTTTCTTTGAGAGATTTCCACGCCGTCGCGTGTTTGGATTTTGCCCAGATTCTCCATGAATCTTCGTGACATGAGCGGCATTTCTGGGAACCAACGTATTTGCCAAGTTCGTCGGCGCGAGGCGATTTAGCTGGATTGATTCCGAGTCCGCCCTTGAATCCTTTAGACGTAATAAGTTGTTTGAGAATCGATTGATAGTCCTTCATAAGGAGGGTAACTTCAGGGGAGGATTCATAACGTGAATCGAGCGCAACACGTTGGTAACGAACCGAATCGTCGTCATAAAGACCAAGAACGACGGCATATTTTCCCTTTTCGCCAACTTCGATCAGTCCTTGATTTTTATTGATTTTTCTCAATTCTGCCGGCGGTTCGCTTGGCGAGTCTGACGAGAAAACGTAGTTGAAGAAAGAAAACTTTTGAGCGAGCGCCGCCGTTTCGTCCTCAGAACCATGAACGATTAAAACATAAACGTCACACGCCTTCTTTTTAAGTTCTGATTCAAGTTCAGCAAGCTTCTTGGCAGGTTCTTCGTAAAGAATATTTTCGTCGCGCTGGCTAAGCGCGTTATCCTTACACACAACGGAAACTACGCAAACCCTTTTTCCCGCGCGTTCGATAATCTTGTATGGAAGAGTGTACGTCGGATGATAACCATATACGCCAATATTCGCAGACGTGAAAAGACTCGGCGAAGTAGAGGAGGTGGGGGTCGTGTAAGTTAAGAGAAAATACGCGGGAAAGCGTAATTCTCCCCTGCCGACTCCAATGGCGTCATATTCCATCAAGTGAAAAGCGTTCATCGCCATGTCGAACTTAAGTTCTTCTTGAACTCCAAATCCGTCGGTTATCTGGCCCGAATCAATAGCGACGACGTCCCAATTCATGTCATGCTTAAGATTGTCTAAAAAAGTTTGACGCCGACTGAGTCCGCCTTTCATCCTTTCCATGCCAGCGCATCCGCATGGTTCAATATAACCGTTTGTCATACCTGTAAAAACGAGCGTGAGGTCTGGTTTTTCCCAATCGACGAAATAACGACCGTTCTCTTTGTAGACGTCGTAAGGCTCGCGTTCCACAGAGTTGCCAGATGAATTTCGCGTGACGTCGACGCTTGCGGAAGCGGTTTCGTCCGTTTCTTCCTCTTGGGCGTCTTCGCCGTCTTCGTCGCTTGATTCTGAAGTATCTGACGGATGAATGAGATCGTCGTTTTCGTTGAGATCTTGGACTTCTGAGGGTTCGGGTTCGGTTTCTTCTACGTCGACGTCTTCGGCTTCAGAATTAGATGGGTTCGAAAATACTGGCGCGACAAATCTTGGGGACGAGGCGCTCTGTGAATAAACTTCGGAAACCTCAGACGTCATGAATGAAACGAACATGACGATTAAAAACAAAACGGTTGAATTACGAGTTATGTGTAGTGACGTCATTGAACTTTTTTTTCTCATTGCGGGAATTCCTCATTGAAGTCGCTTAAGAAGGTCTGAGCGTTTCGAAGAGGACGCTCCGCTTCTATTTCCAGCGGGATTATATTGAATCTACTGATTGAGACAAGGGCAATTTCACATAGACTGCTTTCGACGAACAACTTCCCATTATTGTCCAAAAACTCCGGCTAAGGGCTCGCCGCATTTGCCGCAACAAGCTTGAAACGATCGGTATTCTAAATTGCTTGAAAACGTGACGTTATAGGACGATCGAACGATAAGAGGCGAACCGCATTTCGAACAGTAGGTTGTTTGACCTGAATCGTCTTTAACATTGCCTCGATAAACATACCTAACGCCTATTTCCCTAGCAATTTCTGTTGCTTCAATGAGCTTTTCTAGAGGAGTCGGCGGACTGTCCGTCAATCGCCATGTTGGGAAGAACGCCGAGAAATGCAACGGCGTAAGTTGACCAATTTCGTCGACAATCCACCGACACATTTCTTTGAGTTCTGTTGACGAATCATTATGCCCGGGGATCAGGAGGTTAGTTATTTCAAGCCACACGTCTGTCTCTTTAGCAACGTACTTTAACGTCTCCTTGACGCTTTCCAGATCGCCGCCCGTGAGATTTTTGTAAAAAGATTGGGTAAAAGCTTTGAGATCAATATTTGTCGCGTCAACGGCGTTGAAAAACTCTCTGCGAGCCGAACCGCATATCATTCCGTTTGTTACGGCAACAGTTTTAATGCCGTTCCGGCGACAGAGGCGCGAGACGTCGACGACATATTCCGCCCAGATTGTGGGTTCATTATATGTAAAAGCCACGCTCGGACATTTATGCTCTAGCGCCAATTCGATTACTTGTCGAGGTTCGAGAGTGGTATTGATTGTAGAAGTTACGGGAAATGGTTGAGAAATTTGCCAATTCTGGCAAAACTTGCATGAGAGATTGCAACCGCGCGTGCCCAGCGATAGGATTGGCGTTCCTGGTAGGAAGTGGTAAAGCGGTTTTTTTTCGATGGGATCTATTGCAACAGAAACGGGTTTACCATAGAACCTTGATATGAGCCTTCCGTCAACGTTGAGGCGAGCAGAACAACGTCCTGACTTGCCCGGCGCGATACGGCAAGCGTGAGGACAAAGTTCGCAAATTATTGTTTTCTCAGCGCTAGACTCAATTTGACTTGGTTCCAAGAGTTCGAAATTTCCGATTGTTCCCGTCTTCTGCGGATTTATCGCATAACCCAGTTCCTGACCGGGTTGGTTGACGTCCGCGTGTCTATTCCATCTTGCAGGTACGCAACCGTTGCGTATCACCCTGGAATCAGGGGAAGAGACTGCGTCGTCTTTGTGACATTGATCGGCCATGTTTACGATTCCTGACGTGCGACGTTTGTTTAGAGCGTCTATTTATCGCTCAGTATTCGCATATATCTCTTTAGCTTTACCACTTAGAAGAAAATCGTCGCCAGGACGTACTACGCTTTTTTTCTCCTTGGTTTTCCTACCGTTTTGAGCGAGAAATTCCGACAGTTCATCTTGGTTTTTGCGTTCAGACTCGAAAACGTCGTTGTTGTTCGCTTCCTTGTCATCGTCGTTTAACTCTTGCTCGTGTGTTTCCTTGTTTTTCTTATTCTTAAAGGAGGCGCAACCTGTAAACAGACTAGATAAAAAAAGTATTGACGCGCCTGTGGTCAGCCTAAGAAAGAATCGACGCGAGTCGTTTTTCATTGGAGAACCTTTTTCATGTTTATTATTTAGGAGGGATAGAATTCGCGTGCGGTAAGCGAAACACCGCGCCGTTAGACGGCGCTACGGAACTGTCTAAACTTCAGACTGTCTCTCGTAAAAAAAACAGTATAACTTGGTGGGCGGTTAAGTCTTTTTAATATTATTTTTTTCATTAATGATTCAAAACTTGCGAGCGCTTGTACGCGCGTTATTTCCGGTTGGCGCGCCCAAAGCGTCTTGTTCAAACGGCTGAACATGCGTCGTCAATTTCATTCTATTTTTATCGATCCTCTAGGCGCTTGATTCTATTGTTCTTGAACATTTTGGTAAAGATCAATAATTCCGTGGCGTTTTCTTCTTGAGACAAGACGATTTTTGAAGAAGGTTTTGACGTCTTATTCTTTGATCGAATGCTGAGATAAAATATGGGCGTTGATACGACTTGTTTTTTTTATGGATAGAATATAATACCCCGGTAGGGGATATGCGTCCACTCCTGACGAGCTGGCGTTATTGCCTTTCAGTCCCTTTGGAACGGGCGTACTGCTTACTTGGTAGGTTGACGAAAGTCTAATCTGTTTTGTCCATTGGGCGTCGTCCATCTGGTTATAGTTCATATTCCAAATGGGGAAAGATTGTTTTTTGACTATCAACGCCTCGGCATGCATGCCGATCTGCTTTTTTAACAGCTTTTTGCCGACGACGTGGAGGGGTTAAGAATGGTATTACGAAGGAGAAAAGCGAAAGCGAGAGGTTCTACTAGTAGTCTATCGGTTAATGTCTCGTCAAACAATGAGAAAAACGACAACTCTCCAGCCGCGCCTGAAACGCTTTCTGACGAAGCAAAGCGAAATATGACGAATCGTTTGTCTCGAATTGTTGGACACCTGCAATCGATTAAGCGGATGATTGAAGGCGATCGTGATATTGAATCTACTCTAGTACAGGCTTCAGCTGTGAGAGCGGCTGTAAATGGTCTATGCAAAGAGCTACTTAAAGAACTTGTGAGCGTTCGTAGTAAGAACAAGTCTCAGGAGTTGGCTCCTAACGACGTCGACGAGATTCTTGTTTTAGTAAATCGTTACATAAAATAATCGTCTATCTGTTCCAAGGAACTTCTAGACGGGCGTTTGTTACTCATTTTTTCAATATGAAATTTCAACGATTGTCAAGCTTTTTTTCAGATCTGAAGGTGCTTTACTGCATGGCTTTGAAACCCGTGAAGGGCAAGAGTCATGCTGAACGCCTAGAGTCGTTTTATGTAGCTCAAGTAGACGCCTATGATCATTTTCGCAAACGTCTCCTAACAGGGCGGGACGAACTGATGCGTCTCATGAACCCTCAAAAGGACGAGATTTGGGTAGACCTTGGATGCGGTACTGGCGCAAATTTAACGATGATGGACCAGCAACGTCTCGCTGAATTGAAAAAAGTCTATCTCGTTGATTTGACGGAGTCCATGCTTAAGGTTGCCCGCGAACGAATTCGTGAAACCGGTTGGAAAAACGTAGTGACGGTATGCGCCGACGCAACGGTTTGGACGCCGCCAGAGGGAACTGTCGACGCCGTGCTTTTTTCTTACTCCTTGACGATGATTCCTGATTGGTTTGCCGCAATTGATAGGGCCTATGAATTTCTTAAGCCCGGCGGCGTTGTTGGGGTGGTGGACTTCTATATTGCGCGTAAATTTCCAAGTGAACGACGGATGCGTCAGAGCTTTTCAACGCGTTGGTTTTGGCCGATGTGGTTTTCTTTTGACAATCTTTTTCTTTCAAACGATATTTTACCATATCTTTCTCGTAAATTTGAAGAGGTTAATCTGATTGAACGGGAGGATCGTTTACCGTTCTGCCCTGTCTTTTGGAAGAAAATGCCACGATTTATCTTCGTGGGGCGAAAACCAAAGGCGAACGATGATAATTGAACTTCTGCTTAAGAGGTGAGTAATGAAATTAACAGTCGTTTCTATGCTGGCGTCAACTTGCATCCTAGCGGTTGGATTTGCATTTTGTTTTACTTTGACGTCTTTCGCTCAAGACAAAACGTCAACTTTGCTTCGTGTCGCTGTTTATCGGGACGCTGGCGCCAGCGATACTTGTGCTAATGCGACTCGAGAAATTCTCGACTTAACACAAGACTGTAAAGCAGATTTTGTTTCGTCTGGCGACATTCAGAACGGCGTTCTCAAGGATTATGACGTGGTTTTCTTTCCTGGCGGTTCCGCTTCTGCTCAAAGAAAAGCGCTCGGCGACGAAGGTTGGAAGCGTCTTTGGAGTTTCTTGGAGGATGGCGGAGGATATGTCGGCACGTGTGCAGGCGCTTATCTGGCCCTCTATAGCGACTCTCGACTAGAAGGACGCCTTATCAACGCCGAACTCCAAGAAGGCGAATGGGAACGTGGCGAAGCGATACTAGAGATTGAACTTACAGAAGAAGGACGCGAGATTTTAGGCGACTATGAGGGGCGTCTTGATATTGCGTATCAGAACGGTCCAATTTTCCATCCGGCAAACTACTCAGAATTGGAACCCTACCGCGTTCTCGCATTCTTTCGTTCTGAAATTGCCGAGAACGACGCTCCCAAAGGCGTTCAAATCAATTCTCCCGCAATTGCCGTCGGCGAATACGGAAAAGGTCGTGTCGTTATTTTAAGTCCACATCCGGAATTAACTCCAAAACTAAATAGTTTTGTTCCAAAGATTGCAAGATACGCGTCAAAAAAGTAACGGCAAGATTACGCCTAAGTTTTCTCGTTACTCAGAGTCTGAAAAACCGCCGAAAATAATTGTTCTTTCGGCGGTTTTTTTGTATTCCGCTACTTAGCAATCATTCGCCAGCAACGATGAATTCGTTTATTTCGGAAGTCGTCAGGAACGGTTCGATTTGAAATTTCTCGGAAATCATACAAATCAGCCAGACTCTGGGCGTCAAGCTTAAACTTTTTGAAATTATTAGAAAAATAGACGATTCCTCCGGGTTTCATGCGCGTGGCGAGAATTCGGAGAAGTTCGACATGTCGACGCTGAACATCCCAGTCTGCGTCCGTCGATTTGCTATTGGAAAAAGTTGGAGGATCACAGACACATAAATCAAAATCTGATCGGCTAATGCCAAATGGGGATTCTTGCGTGACGTTCACTTTGATTGTTTTGTCTTTGTTATGAGGCGAACGTCTGATGTTTTTTTTCTCGGAACTGGAGCGCGTATAATGAGCACGACGCTTGAAGTCGCCAATGGTTGCCGCCGAATCTTCAATCTGTTTGACCACTTCCGAATCTCTTTCGCTCGCATGTGGAATCATGCGAAGAAAACTCAATACGTCAGATTTAACGAATAGGTTGTCAGGGTCTGACACGTTGCGCCGATTGCCATGATTCATAAAACCGTTTTCACGAAAGTTCGCCTCACACCATTCAAGATAAGTAGAGGAAAGGTCGACGGAGACAGTCGATTGGGCCCCGCCGTCAGCTGCATAGCAAGTGAAAACGCCCGTGTAACAAAAAAGGTTAAGAAAACGCTTGTCACGCGCCTCGCGTCTAACCATGTCGTGAGTCTGACGGTGATCGAGAAATAGTCCAACGTCAAGATAATCAGTCATGTTGCACAGAAACGTCAATCCTCCTTCATGGACGCGGATAACTTTCCCCGACTCATTAAGCTTTTCATATTGCACATTTCCACGTTGTCGTGCACGCCGTTTAACGAAGACGTTTTCTCGAGGAATTCCGGTAATATCGGCGGCGACGGCAACCATTTTGTCAAGCCAAAGCCTATGTTGACCGACGCTACGACCATCCGGTCTTTCGTATTCGGCGATATGAAGCCACTTACCTTCAAAGACGTCGATTGCTAGCGGGACCTCCGGAAAGTCTCTGTCGTAAAGTCGATAACAAGTTATTCCGCGAGAAGGGTAACGGCGAAGGTGTCGAACACGATTGCGAAGGCAGCGTCCGAATTCTACAGATTGATATTCGGCGTACGAATCAAGTCCGGCAAAGACGGGAATCAGTTCGGTCGACTCGATTTCTAATTTGGGCCTGAGATTCTCTTCCTCGACTGATACGTTCTGACGCAGTTCTGAGTCGAGCTCAGAAGACGACTCAACGCCGGAATTTACAGAGTTCGAAACGTCTGCGTCAATTTTTTGCCAGAAGGATTTTGGAGGAGGCGGTCCAAGAAATTGGTAATATACACACTCAACGCGTCCGTTATAGAGCTTTCGCCGTCGAGTCGCTTCTTGACCAATCAGTTCCGAGAAATCCAGCCAATTTGTGAAAATGAAATGACTCCACGTAGGAAGTCTGGAGAGCACCGCAGGAATCGACTCGTAGAGAGGTCGTAACTCGGCAACTTCCCCTAGGCGCTCGCCGTAAGGCGGGTTACAGACAACGCAGCCATATTCCCGATCGTCTTGTAGATCGTTGAAGTCTCGTTTTGCGAAAACGACGTCCTGCGCTACGCCTGCAAGTTCCGCGTGTTTTCGCGAGAGACTAACGCATTTTTCGTCAATATCGTAACCACAGATCTTTTCTTTAAGAGGGGGAAGTATTAAGTCACGCGCCTCTTTTCGCGCCTCGGACCAAATCCGGTTTGGAATGCACGACCATTTTTCAGCGTCAAACTCACGCTTCATTCCTGGCGCGATATTTCGTCCTATAAGCGCCGCCTCGATTGGAATTGTTCCTGAACCGCAGAATGGATCGACGAACGCGCGTCCAGGTCTCCATACTGAAAGTTGAACGAGCGCGGCGGCGAGTGTTTCGCGAAGGGGAGCTGTCACATTCATCAAACGATAGCCGCGTCGATGTAGACCGCGACCAGTTGAATTCAACGTGATCGTCGCACGATCTTTATAAAGTGAAATCTCCACTTCGTACCTAGCCCCAGTTTCTGGGAGCGTCGTTGTTTTCCATATCTTAGAGAGGCGTGAAACAATAGCCTTTTTAACTGTTCTTTGAAGGGCTGGAACGCTCGTAATTGTCGAACGAACAGAACGACCTTCGACGACGAACGAGGCGTCGCGAAGCGCCCAGTTTTCCCATTCTATTTTTCTAACAGCGTCAAAGAGAACGTCGAAATCGTCTTTAATATCGAATTCTGCAAGTTTTACGAGAATTTTTCCAGCTGATCGCAGCCACAAGTTCGCCTTAACGAGTTCAAAGAAATCGCCTTCAAAAAAAGTACGTCCCACTTCAGTTTCGGAGTTGCGAGGCGAGAAACCGAGACGTTTCAACTCGTTGAAAACGACAGATTCAAGACCGGTCGTTGAAGTAGCTATCATCTGTAACATTGCGTTGATTAGATTCGATTCAAGAAAGAAACTCCGAAAAAAAGGCGCGCCGACGTTACGACGCGCCTATATAACGCCTTAATCAGAGGGAATAACCTCAACAAGGGATTAGAAAAGCCCAACAACGTCGCCGTTTTCGTTGACGTCGATTGCCTCTGCCGCTGGAACTTTCGGAAGCCCCGGAGCTGCAATGATTTCACCTGTCATGGCGACGATAAAACCGGCGCCTGCGCTCCAGCGGAGCTCGCGCACAGTGAGTTCAAAGTTATCTGGGGCGCCCAGTAATTGGGGATCTGACGAAAAAGAGTATTGCGTTTTAGAAATACATACCGGCAAATTGTCACAACCTTGAGCGACAAGCGTTTCAAGTTGACGTTCAGCTTGCTTTGAATAGGCTACGGAACCGGCCCGATAAATCTCTTTGGCTACTTTGTCAATTTTTTCTCGGATTGTCAGTTCGTCGGAATAGATCGGCGAAAACTGATTTTCGAGATTAGCGTCAATTGTGTCGAGAACTTTTTGAGCCAATTCAACAGCGCCTTTACCTCCTTCGCTCCAGTGCGTCGCGCAAGAGGACTGTACTCCGAGGTCGGCGCAAGCTTTGCGAACGACGTCGATTTCTTCTGAGACGTCGCTGTCAAATTTATTAATGGCAACAACTACGGGAAGATTGTATTTCTTCAAATTTTCAATATGACGTTTTAGGTTAGCGACCCCTAACGTGACCGCGTCAACATTGGGTTCGCCAAGATTTGCTTTGGGCACGCCGCCATGGTACTTCAGCGCGCGTACCGTTGCGACGAGAACCGCGGCGTCGGGCTTAAGTCCGGCTTTGCGACATTTGATATCGAGGAATTTTTCGGCACCAAGGTCAGCCCCGAATCCCGCTTCTGTTACGACGTAATCCGCAAGTTTCAAAGCCGTTGTCGTCGCGACAATGCTATTGCAACCATGAGCGATATTGGCAAAAGGACCTCCGTGAACGAAGGCGGGCGTTCCTTCAAGCGTTTGAACAAGGTTTGGATTGACGGCGTCCTTCAAAAGAACCGTCATCGCGCCGTTTGCCTTCAGATCTCGCGCCGTTACCGCTTTACCGTGATAGTCATAGCCGACCACGATATTACCGAGCCGATCGCGTAAATCGAAAAGATCTGTACTCAGACAGAAAATGGCCATTACCTCGGAAGCAGCTGTAATAACAAAACCGCTTTCGCGGGGGACGGAATTAGCGGCGCCTCCTAGCCCCAAAACTATCTGACGTAAAGCACGCTCGTTGACGTCGAGCGTTCGTCCCCAAACGATTCGACGTGGGTCAAGGTTAAGCGGATTACCCTGATGAATTGAGTTGTCAACCATCGCTGCGAGGAGATTATGCGCGGCGGTGATCGCATGAAAATCGCCCGTAAAATGGAGGTTGATATCCTCCATCGGTTCGATTTGTGCATAGCCTCCGCCTGCAGCCCCTCCCTTAACTCCGAAACACGGTCCAAGAGACGGTTCGCGAAGACAAAGACAAGTCTTTTTGTTTAGAAGATTTAAAGCGTCGGCAAGACCAATGCTGACGGTTGTTTTTCCCTCTCCGGCAGGAGTAGGGTTAATAGCGGTGACGAGAATGAGTTTGGAGTCGTTTTTACTCGGAAGTCGATTAAGCTTTTGGAGTGATACTTTAGCTTTATATTTTCCGAAGAGCTCAAGATCGTTTTCTGAAATTCCGAGCTTGGAAGCGACTTCGGTAATTGGACGTAACGTCGCTTGGCGAGAAATTTCAATGTCAGAAGGGATAGATCTAGAAACCATTGGCGTTTCCCTCTTGTTAGATTACGCTTGAATTGTCGGCGCACAAAATGGAAAAGGCATGATAGAAAAACACGCCTCACGTTCTTATTCTACCTTGTCGTTATGTTTTCACAATCCGGGACGAATGATTCTTAACTCTTCGTTTTGATTGTTTCATACGAAGAGCGAAATGATTTGTTAAAAACCTGTTACTTTGAAAACTTGGGTAGAAGCAATATCGTTGTTTAGTTCGTCAGGTGAAAAAGGTTCGATAATCCCAGCTTGCATCAGCATGAGAAAAAGATTTTCGTCAATTTCTGGATTGTTAAATCCGTAATTCCCATCACTTCTAAAACGCGCTAATTCTCTGAAATCTACGCTGATATACGCGACGTCTGAGGCAACGAACGCATTTTTGATGGCGTCTGCGTTAAAGACGCCTGTAATTTTACCATTAGCGTCTCGATTTACTCCTTCATTGATTATCGAAACGAGAGGAGAGTTATTCCAACAGGTTGAGTAGAGAACAGGCACATGATAGGCGCATGCCTTTGCGTCTCCCACAAGCAAAAGTTTTTTTCCTTGAGTCGTGTTACCGTCGGCATTTGAAAGGAGTTCCGGATGATTGTTGAAAAATAACGCGACTGCTGGAAATCGATCGGGATCGTTTTCCAGAGCACGGAGAGGCGCCAGCCTTCCTTGACCAAGAATGTCTATCAAGAGTCCTGAGTAGAATAAGGAAAATAAAAGGGTTCCTGTTACGATTGATTTGAGAGTCAGCGATTTGGCTTTAAAAGACGCCGAGACCCCGAGGCCAAGTAATAACGCAAAAAGTGGCGAGAGTGGCAACAAGAAACGCGTGAGTCGATGCGTTAAAAAAAACCAGGCCGCTCCAAAGATTACCACGAAAACAAAGAGCGCCAATAAACGTTGGGTTTGTTTTCGACGTTCGAGGGCGATTCGTGGATGGAAAACGCCGAAAAATGTCATAACTCCGATGAAAGATACGTAAATATATAACGGCGAGCCAAAATCATCTTTCCAAAACGCATGAGCAACTGCCTTACCTAACTCTGAACCGTTGAACCCTGTCGGCGAATGAGCCTTTTGCCAACGCAAATTAATGGCTTCGTTCCATTCCCCTGTTTCGTCGCCAAAGACCCCATAGCAAAGTGGATAAACCGGGTTTCCTGACGCGACGTAGTTCTTTATATACCATCCTCCGCAAACGAGAGACGCGGCAAGGACGAACGTTGTGAGAGAGAGCGCAGTCAAGGCGAAATACGAACGACGCTGATAGCGTAGGTTAGTCTCCTTATCTTCTTCGCCCTTGTGGGCGACGGATGGAAAAATGACAGGGCGTAATAACAACGCTGAAATTGCGATGAACGTTGGAATTGAAATGAAAATTACTCCGGTGTATTTGACGGCGGCGGCAAAACCTGCGAACAATCCCAACAATGTCGAAACGGCGACGACGTCGCGACTTTTTACTACTGATTTTTGAGAGTCAAACGCGAGAAAAACGGCGTAGCATACGGCGAAAAGCGACAACGCTAACGTTCCTTCGTTGAGACCGTTTGAGCATACTTCAAAAAGATTAGGGAAGGAAAGAAAAACAATAGCGCTCCAGAGCCCTCCGTCAAGGCTGTTAAAAAAACGCACGCAAAAGCAGATAAGACCGAACGCTATAAGTAACGGCACAGCTACAAGAATAGTCTTTCCTATGAGCAAACCAAGTCGCAACGTATCGGTTCCCTGTAGTCCAATGTCTCGTACAAAGTTTAGACCTGTTACGTAATACATTTCCGCCCCCAGAGGCATATTCAAATAAACGTTAACAGGCGAGAAGTCGATGGAACCGGTTTCGTATATCTCTCTTGCTCCTTGCGTGTGGTATTCCAGCGCGTCGTACTCAAAAATCGGTTGACTTGCAGAGAAAAAATAAAAAGAGACGAACAGTGCGAGAAGTAAAACCTGCAGAGTCAAGACACATTTATGAGAACTAGGTTTGGCAGGAACATTATTTTTGTTAGCCGACAATTTTGTTTTTTTTGTCCTGACGAAACTGATTATCGTCGACGTGAGACCGACAACGAAAATTACAAATGTTTGCAGTAGTATTGGTAGGGAAGCATGACGTAGCAAACCCGCTATTTGAAACTCTAACGAAATGAAAATAAGCCCTAAAACTCCCGCGAAGAACCAAGTTTCGTATTCCGTTGTAATGAGAGACTTTTTAAAAGGTGCAAAGAGTAGGCGACCAAGGAAGAAAAGAGTCACGACAACAAAAATGCCAAGTCCCGTCGCCAGAATCCTTTCTCCTGTAAAGGCTGCGGGAGGTAGATCGACGCCGAACCAGACGTCTCGGAGAAAACCCTCGTTACAAAACGCGTTAAGTGTTACCGCCCAATGTGGAGTCGGAGATTCAGGCGTACCAAGATTTGTGAAAGGTTGATTTTGAAAAAAAAACGCTGTGACTAGAATCAAAACGCCAAGAAGAAACGCGCCAAACCTGTGGAACAATCGTACATGAAATTGGTTTGTCTTCGTTGTCTTTGTCATCTTGAATACTGATCCTTTCGGCGAGTCGAAAACCTCTAAGGCTTGAAACTGTTAAACCATTAGGGTATGATAGCCGAAGCGCCTGTCGGTGTACAGAGCAGAGGTTGGAAATATCGGCGAGTTGTCGCGCGACGTTTCAAGTTGAGTTTCTGAAAACGTGATCTATGGTGACGACAATGACTTTTTGTAGGGTTATGATTGAAAAGAGCATGCTTAGAGACTGTATTCTTATCGCCTGTGTTACGCTTGTGATTGGTTTAGGATATAACGTCATGGCGTTTGAATTCATGGAGGATGACGCCGTCTCGATTCCGCCTGCCAAAGATAGTTTAGGGGGAGAAGCGTCAGTGATCGAAGGCGTCGGCGGTCCATGCTTTATAGGACCTGACGGCAAGATGGTTTGCGGCGTTGATAGCGGCGTGCAAACTGAATCGAAAAGCACGGACGAGAGCGCCGACTCGACGATTGACCTGTCAAAACAGCCGTGGCTTGTTGAGAGCGCCAATCTTCCCCCGGGAAGTCCCGCGTTGAGGCGAGATCATATGATTTGGGCTGATTCATTTCTTTGGACTGCCCTCGAAGACATAACTCCAGCTATCCCGGTAGAAAAGTGGATTACAAGGGAACCTACCCCTAATGATCTTGTCGGAAAGTACGTTCTTGTAGAGGTATGGGCGACTTGGTGTCCTCCGTGTCGTCGTTCGCTTCCATATCTTGATTTCATCTCTAAAAAGTATAAGGACGATCTCGTCGTAGTATCAATTTGTGAGATGGATGAAAATGCAATTCGTAATATGCCAGGTAAGGGACTGAATATTTTCGAGATCGGTTATTTTGCCGCCGTCGATACTGGGAGACGTTTTGCTAATAAACTTGGAGTTTACGGGATTCCTCACGCTATTCTTCTCGAACCGACAATTGGCGGAGTCGTATGGGAAGGGATGCCAACGTTGCCGGGGTATGAGCTGGACGACAAGAAACTTGAACGCTTCTTCGAAATTGGGCACAAACTCCGCGACGCAGGGCGACTTCCAGAAACGTCGCCTATCAAATTTGAGATATCGGAGCCAACGCAACAGGATCGAGCAACTCGGCGTCGCGTTAGTTCAACTGACAATACAGACGAACTTGGCATGCCGACAATCAACTGATTCAGTCTTGTTATCCCGACCTTAATTGACTATCTTACAAGCGCCTGTCCTAAGACGGGCGCTTGTCTTATTTGTGTGAGACAAGGTAAACGGCGGGGTACTGGGAGAATTTCGAAGGCTTTTCTATGGATGGTTTGATTGTCAATAGAACAACAAGTCAATTCTTGCAGGTTCTGACAGTTCTATTTTTAACCGTTTTATTTTTTGCTGGGTGCGAAACACAGAAGGGTAAGATTGTAGATTCGTCGACTCCTGATCGCATTGGTAGTCATAGAGCAGGGTCTGAAGTTTACGATCCTGCCGCTCAGTCGGCTGTCGAGGGACTCTTGGCAAGAGTTGCCAACGAACCAGAAGAAGTAGCTGATTTAGGTCCTACCGTTGGACAAATCACAGAGAATCCAATGATTCGTAGAGTCTGTTTTGTCGGGGTAGAAAACGCGAGTGGCGAAGAATTGGGAGATATTCGGGAGAGTCTTGCCGAGTCGATTCGTACGATGATCTCTCAGTCAGATCAATTTGACGTGATTGATTCGAGAATGGTTATGGCTGGTCTTCGAGAAACGGGTCTTCGTGTGGACGACCTGTTGTTGCCAGATAAAAGGGCGCGTTTTGCTTCTGCGCTTGGCGAGATGGATTCTCCCTTTGATTATCTTCTTTTTGCCAAAATCACTACTGCTACTACGACAGACAATGTTGATTCCCAAGTAAAGTACTCCTTGACGCTTGATTTGACAAATATTCATACAGGCTCTTCGACGCGTCAAACCGTTGAACTTAAGAAACATTATAATAGGTCGTTTCGCGCGCGGCTTAAGGATATGATATAACTAATTCTATTTGCGTTACTTCGAATCGACACGTAGACGGGGTTTCAGCTAATCGGCGGTTTGATTTGGATATTTCTTGCAGTAGAGCGAAACGATTTGACTTATTGAGTCTTGGCGCATACTCTTTCGCACATTTCATTGTTGATTTTAGTTGCGCTTTCCTTCTTTTTCGACTGGTTCGAGTCAACGCGTTTTCTGCTGACTCCATTGTCGTTGTTTTTGGTCTCTATAATACGTTGGCATTCGGTCTTGAATTTCTTATTGGACTTTTTTTTAACGCTCGAACTGCTCGGATCGCTTCCGTTTGTGGAGAAACTCTTTTGGCGGGGGGACTCCTGGCAGGGGCGTTCGTTGTTCACGTAATTGTGGATAACAACGAGATGTTCGACTTATTGTCGAGTTTTTGTCTTCCTTTTTGGGGAAGAGCAAATGGACTCGTACTGTGTTCAATATTGGCTTGTGTGTTTGCCGGGATTGGAAACGCGTTTTTTCATGTTGGCGGCGGAATCGATTCTTTGACCCGGAATTATGGTAAACATTGGCGTCCCGGAACGTTTATTTCAACCGGAGCGTTGGGGTTATCGCTTGGTATTTATTACGGCAACAACTCTGAACTAGGGTTGACGTTTGTCCATGTGCTTTCTATGACTATTATCAGCGCCGGAGGCGTCTGGTTTTTCTGCAAGAGTCCTTACGACGATTCTATAATAATTCACGAGAAAGACTCGTGTTTATCACTGACGAGGAATTGTTTCTCCAGTCGCTCTTTTGGATTTCTTTTGGCGTTACTTTTTGTGATTTTTTCTCGTTCTCTCGTTGGGTTTTTAGCTACTGAGATATGGAACGTAAGACATGTGCCAGCTTTTCCTGGAATAGCGCTCGCGTTCGCCGCTTTTGCCGGTAAATTTCTAGGCGGGTTTGGGGCTGATCTTTTGAATGCGAGACTTTGCGGCGTCCTTGCTATCATTACGCCGATACCGCTTCTTTTTTTATCTTCAAGTTTAAGTATGTTTTGGTTAGGCGTCCTCCTGTTAAATTCGACAACGGCGATTACTTTGACGGCTACCGCGAGAAATTGTGGAAAGTCGGTTGGTTTTGCGTTTGGTCTGACAACCCTCGCACTCTTGGCTGGTTTTTTTGTTTACGATTGGATCGCCCTTTTGATTGAACGTTGCGACTGCCTATCGTCAGTGACGACAGTCTTAATTGTCGTGATGATAGTTTCCGCTTTGGCAATGGCGGTTTCGATTAAGCAAGAAAGATAAGCCGTTTCATAAATCTTTATAGAGGGAATATAATGGGCGTTAACTAGTTCGCACGAAAATATCGTCGATTCTACAACTTTATTATGGGAGAAACACAGGATCAATGGATAACGTCAATACTATCTGTTCGCATTCTGAGTCAGACGGCAAAGTTATCAATCCGCAATATCGACGATTTCTTGCGCGGATAAACCTGACTAAGACGACGTCGGCGTCCTATTACGATCAAAAGACCAGAATTACTCTCGACGAATTGGATTATATCAAAGTAATTTTCATGTCACGTAGCGTTGGAAAAAGACATGATGAACTGTAATCGATTGTTATCTCGGTAGTATAGAAGATTTTTGCGACAGATTGTTTCTGTTGATAATAAAAGAGAGAAGCAATTCACTTCACATGGCGAACGCTTAACTCTGTAATTATTTCCCTCATCACGTACATGGTTTCATATTGGCTACTTGGATTAGTGAAGGCTTTATTCGCAACAATTCTCATAGAGGAGTTGGCGGCGCTATTTTGGAAAGAACGTTCTTTTCGGCTAGCTTCCTGTGTTTGTATTGCGAACATCATAACCAATCCGATTCTGAATCTCATTCTTTTATTTGCGCCTGACGCTTGGCTAGCAACCGATTGCCGCTACTATATGCTTGTCGCTGTTTTAGAAGGAAGCGTTTGGTTAAGCGAGGCTTGGTGGTTTGGTTTGTTCGGGGGTGTTTGCCCCTTACGGCGTGCAATTCTTTTTTCTCTTGTTCTTAATGCCGCCTCGTATCTTTCATCTTATCCTCTAGAAAGAATGGGCTATTGGGGGTGATTCGGCGTCCCCTTTATCCGTGATTTACAGTGTGATATAATCGGTTCGATCGTGTGATTCTAATAATCGTTTCTCCGTCAGGTTATTTGTAGCGAGGAAAGGCAATGTTTTCTGGAATTGTCGAAATCATGGGTAAGGTTGCGAGTATTACCTCAGATGGAACTGTGTATACATTAGTGATCGAAGCGCCAGAAATTGCTCCTCAAACCGAGGTTTCTGATAGCGTCGCCGTTAATGGTTGTTGTTTAACTGTTGTCGATAAATCAAATACAACGTTATCGTTTCAAGCAGTTCCAGAGACGCTTTCTCGAACTAATCTTGGCGAATTGACTGTTGGTTCGCCAGTAAATCTGGAGCGCGCGCTCCTCGTTAACGCACGTTTAGGCGGTCACTTTGTTAGCGGGCATGTCGACGGATTGGCCGAACTTATCAAGATAGTCGATCATGACGGCGAATGTGCAGACTATTTTTTTCGGATTGACAAATCGCTTTCAAAGAACATGGCTTCCAAAGGATCAGTCGCTGTCGACGGCGTTAGTTTGACGCTTGTTCGTTGCGAACCGGATATTTTTAGCGTAGCTCTCATTCCTTTTACTCTTTCTGCGACAACCCTCGGGAGTAGGAAGATTGGCGATAAGGTCAATGTCGAAACAGACCTCCTATCGAAATATGTTCAGAGACTTATTGAAGCGCAAAAATGGGGCTAATTTGTTTGCTTCGGCTATTTGTTTATCATGTTTTCCATCTGTCTGGAGGTTTTCTATTTCCTTACGCTTCGCGTTCGTTTTAGCCGCTTTCATTGTCTGGTTGTCGTATTAGATTTAACTTGTAGGTAAATAATATGTTGCGTCCGTCGATTTGTTTTTTTTCGCTCATAATTGCGTTAATTTTTTGGGGTAATTCCTCTGTCGCTTTTTCTCAGGAAGCAGAAATTGTCGGAACTTTTTATGTTTCGAGTTCGGGTTCTGACTTGAACGACGGACTTACTCCGGATAAGCCTTTTGCAACCCCCGAAAAGGCGCGTGACGCAATCCGCAAACTTCGAACTGACGGGGTGAACGGAAGATTCGTGGTATATTTGAGCGGTTGCTTTCATCGCTCGACCCCCTTTGTTTTAGAGGCGCGCGACTCTAACGTGTCATATCTCGGAACTGACAACGCTTGTTTTTTCGGGGGCGTTCTTCTCGAGGCTTGGCGTATTGCAACAGATGATGAAAAAGCTAAATTTCCAGAGGCTGATTCCGAAATTTGGGTTTCCGATTTGCCTGAATTAGATGGGAACACACTTTTTTTTGAACAACTTTTTGTCGGCGATCGGCGTGCTGTGCGTGCACGTTTCCCAAACGAGGGGTTTTTGAGGCCGGCGTCTGTTTGGGAAGAGTTTCCCATGAATAGCGGCGCGGAAAAGCCTTCGACATTTCAAGAACTCAGGGCTAAAGCAGGAGATCTCGACGCCCTTAACCTTGCGTCAACTTCGCCAGAAGAGCTTCGTTTTTCCCAGTTTATCGTTCATCATCATTGGGACACGACGAGACGAATTATCTTAGGTTATGATTCGGATTCTCACGCTTTAAAGGCGAAGGGCGCTCCGATGAAATTTTGGAATCCATGGCGTGATTCTTCCCTTTATTATCTTGAAAATCTCCGTGCAGCGTTTGACGCCGCGGGCGAATGGTTTTACGACGGCGTGAATAAACAAGCGTATTATCGTCCCATTCCAGGAGAAGCGCTTAACAATACAACAATTATCGCGCCACGTCCGGGACTTAACCAACTCGTTACTATTAACGGGGAACCAAATGGCGAAAAGGTTTCGAATATTCGTTTTGAAAACGTGACGTTTTCCCATACTGACGCTCCCCGACGCTTTGCTGATATGAAGACGGCCGATATTGCCGAGTCGGTTACCGGCGATATTCGACTACCCGGTCCTTCACAATTTGAACCGGCTCAATCTGCCGCCTTTACGGTTGCTGTTTTGACCGTTAATAATGCGAACAATATCTTTTTTGAGAAATGTAACGTCTCGCATATCGGAGAATACGGACTCTGGTTCAAAGATTGTGAGAACTGTCATATCCAATGTTCTAATTTTGTTGATCTGGGCGCCGGCGCCGTACGTATTGGCGGCGGTAAACTGGATCGTGGCGTTAGTGTTGAAAACTGTGTGCTTTCCCAGGGCGGAAGGTTTTTTGCCTCAGCGACAGGCGTATGGATTGGTCAGAATACAGAGGAGATTTCTATTCTTCACTGCGATATTTCCGACTTTTATTATACGGGCGTTTCCGTCGGTTGGGTTTGGGGTTACAACGGCGGACATGCTTTCCGCAATCGCATTGAATTCAATCGAATTAGCAAGATAGGTCAGGGAACTATGTCCGATATGGGCGGCGTTTATACGTTAGGAACGTCCACCGGCACTCGCGTTTGCAACAACGTGATTTTCGATATTTCTTCATATGGCTATGGCGGGTGGGGGCTTTATCCAGACGAAGGTTCTGAGGGAATTCTTTTCGAAAATAATCTTGTTTACGATACCACGGACGGTTCGTTCCATCAGCATTATGGCAAGGAGAATATCGTTCGGAACAATATCTTCGCTAGGAGCCGAAAAAACCCGGCGAACGCAGACAAACCTGCTCATCAGATAGCAATAACGCGTGTTGAAGACCATCTTTCTGCGACTTTTGAACGGAACATTATTTATTGGGAGGATGGAGTTGCGTTTGGTTATAACGCGGATTCTGCTAAGACTGTCTTTACTAAAAACCTATGGTTTAATGCTGGCGGCGTCGCTCTTTTTAACGGTAAAACGCACGACGTATGGTCCAAAGAAACAGGTAAGGACATTGACGGAGACGTCGCGGATCCCCTTTTTGTCAGTCCTGAGACTAATGATTTTCGACTTTTACCCGATTCGCCCGCTTTAAAGATGGGTTTTGTACCTTTTGACTACTCCAAGGCCGGTACGATCCAAGAGTGATACGAACGATCTATTCGACGCTGAAAAATAACGGGACGGAAGACTCTAACAAGTCTTCCGTCCCGTCTACTTTTTTCTTCCTTAGCGCCAACCCACTAACCTCGAGGTTCAAATTCCCATCGACCAAGTTGGCTGCCGTCTTCAAGTTTTTCGCAGGTAACGGCAAGCCGTTCCTTGTTGGCGTCAGCAAAGATGCAGGTGGCGTTTGACGTCAGCGGTCCTCCGCCGAGTAGTTGCGCCCACGGTCGAATTTTATCTGCAGGAGAATATGCAAATTTGTGTCGGTGGGCGCTTATTATGAGTTGTACGCCATATTTATCAAGAATCGGCCCCCAATATTTAGCGCTAAGGGCGTGGTATGCCGCCCATTTAACTTCGGGGATAACGCCTTCGCCCTCAGCGGCAGTATGATTAAAGAGCGGAATGTGGCAAAAGGCAATCAGGTATGGCGCGGATGCAATTTCAGGTCGCTGGAGAACATTGTCAAGCCAGGCCGCTTGAAGTTTACGATACGGTTCAGCGCTGGAGATCCCTTGGAACTTAATGTTTGAATCTTCTTTAATCTCTGCCGTATCAAGTGTTACGAACGCCAGTGGACCGTAACGAAGGGCGACGTTATAGCCTAAGGAGCGAAACTCTGGAGTCTGTTGAATCCAAGGTTTAAAAATCTGATCAAATTTATGGGCAAACGGTCCCCAGCGATCATGGTTGCCACGTGCGAGTATGAGGGGCCGTTTGACCGCATAGGGAACGTCACACGGATTGGCGATCCCTGTTTTTACAATGAGAGGCGATGGATAGCGATGGCATAGATCGCCATTCCAAACGAGTATATCAGGATCAATTGTTTCGACGCGGGAAAACAGTTTCGAGACCGTTTCGATTACGTTATGAGTGTCGTTAATGACGGCAAAGGAAACTGCGTCTACGTTTGGACCGGCTGTCTTAAAAGAGTAAACGTCGCTATATTGAGGGGCTGAACAAGTTTTATCATAGGCAGACTTATAACTAAACGCACATGTTGCCGTACGATAGTAATAAGTCGTATTAGGTTCTAGACCTGTAATCCTCGCAGAAATAAAATCGGATTCATAAGGATTGAGTCCGAATTCGGAGTCGCGCGCTACTTTGCCAAGGGCAGGCGTCAAACCCCATTCAACCCAGCCCGTAGACGGCACGTTTAACGCCCAAACAACAGAAGCGCTCGATTCGTCAATGTTTTGAAGAATGGGGAAAGACGCTGCGTATGCGCCTGATTCCGGCGCGAAAACTTTACTGCGCGACTCAGGCGTCGGATAGAGTAACTCACGGGGATTGGATGGAACGACGCCGGGAGGCAACTCGTCAACTCCAAAAACAGAACTGTCGTCAACCAGTAAAGCGCTCGAAACGCCGAATGCAGTAAATCGGGTCAAGAAAGAACGACGATTTACCATCGGAGACTCATTGACCCGAATATTTTTTCTATTTGAAAAAGAAAAGAGTTTCATTTATCGCCAGATACGATTCAGGTTGAACAGGTCAAGAACGAGGTTTAAAAGTCCAAGTTCCAAGCTCGGCGTTGTCTGCAAGTTTGGCGCAGGATAGCGTCATTTTCTCCGAATCTGCTTTGACAAACATTTTCGTAGCGTTCTTTTCATAATCAGGACCGCCGCCGACTACCTGGGCCCAAGAGCGAGATTCATTCGGCTCGTCATATCCAAAAGCGTGAAGGTGGGCCGCGACGAGGAGCTGAACGCCGTACTGTTCAAAGAGAGGGCCCCACTGTTGAGCGCACGGCCACTGAATAGTCGCAAATTGGTCTAGGATATTGCCCGGATTTGCTGTGATATGACGGCTATAGAGTGGAATATGACATGCCGCTACGAGATAGGGGGCTGATTTAATTTCAGGACGTTCCAGAGCCTTCGCGAGCCATGCTGTTTGAAGTTCGCGATACGGTTCGTAATTGGCCATTCCCGACCAAGCAGGATGCCAATCAGGCTTGTCTTCGCCCGTGTCGAGGACAACTACGGCGAGAGGACCTTGTCTAAATGCGTAATTGAATCCTAACGGATAAAACTTAGGATCGTCTTGTTCCCAAGTCGTCACAAATTTTTTGAGATTTCGCGCCCAAGATCCACGCCTGTCGTGGTTGCCCATATTAAAAATTACTGGTCTTTCTGCGGCATACGGTTTATCGTTAGGATTTGCAAGGAATTTCTTAACGTAACCAGAATCCATATAGAAGTCGCATAGATCGCCATTCCAAAGAATGAAGTCTGAGTTCAATTCTTCGGCGTTTCTCAGGTGTTCTTGGATTGTTTGTATTCTGTTATGGGTGTCGTTCATGATATAAAACGACGCAGTGTCAGCGTTAGCTCCACAGGTTGTGAAGGAATAGACGTCGCTGTACTGAGGCTCAGAAGCTGTTTTATCGTAAGCTGTCCGATATGTAAAAGAGCAAGTGGCGGTACGATAATAGTAGGTCGTATTTGGCGCAAGACCAATGATTCTCGCCGAAAGAAAGTCTGATTCGAATGGATTAAGACCGAACTCAGAGTTTCGAGCGACCTTGCCGAGGGCAGGGGTCGGCCCCCATTCTACCCAACCTGTCGAGGGAACATTTAACGCCCACGCGACAGACGCGCTATTTTCAGTAACATTCTGAAGAACTGGATAAGAAGCGGCAAATCGTTTCGATTCAGAAGACTGAATTGGTTCGTCCGCGACTAGCGAGCTTGAAGTCAAAAGCGTCGCGCCGCCAAGTCCTGCGGCAGTAATAGTTCCAAAAAAAGTTCTGCGATCAAGACCATCTTTGTTCATGAAACAATGTCTCCTGATTCTTTTGTTGTTGAAGATTCTTCTCTGACGGCGAAGGATTGTTTCTTGCGCCTTTATATTGTTATAGCGAATCTGCTTGTTCTTTTAAACCTCTGACCGCATTTTTTTATTTTTTCCCGATTTCAGTGCGATAGACAGGCATATATCTATACAAACAGCGTCGTACAACCTCTAGAGCTCTCGTTTGGAACGAGCATTGTCGAAGCATGACGTTTTCCAAGAGACGTTGGGGGGGGGGGAACTGACCAAAATAGACTCGTCGACGAATTGTCAGGACGTGTCGCCGTAGCTTATACTTTGTGAAGAGGTGGAAAGGCGCACTTTTTAATCAAGAACGTCGTTCTTTACGAGGGAAAGAATCGTTTTGAACGGTATGCGTCGAATTGTCCGACGCCCTTTTCCCATTGGGACGCTTGCCTTTTGGGGGTAAACAATTGTTTCCTCGGTTTTTGTCGACGTCCGAATTAGGACGGAAATCTCCTTTTTTCCCCGTCCATCCACGCGGCGGCTTACCGTTACGTCGCGAATAGACGCGCGTTTCTTCTGCAGGCGCGTCAACTTCATAGCGATTATCTTTTGCTTTTATGAAGGATCGAGAACCTCCCTTCGATTCAAAACGACGACGGACCTTGACCTTACTGTTATGATTTCGAACTGTTTCGAGACGCGAGATATCGGCTACAGCTATTTCTTCCGCTTTACCCGGGTATGGCTTTCCTTCAGCCAGTTCTATTGCACGAATCTTGATTTCATCGAGCTTTTTCTTGAGACACACTTGAAGAATAACGCTGGTAAAATCCTCGCCGTCCTTGGAGACAACGTATTCGTCTACTTTTCTTAATGCTAATGAATTAAACAGATTATAGTGTCTGGCTTCACCTCTTTCGTCGACCCATCGCGGACCTTTGATCATGAGAATACGATTAAAGCTATTCCACGAAGTTCGAAACATCATGAGAAGCTTATACATACGATCAACAGCACGAATTGTCAGAGTATGAAACCGCCTTTCATGTAAGAGATCCTGCGCTTTAGAGTACCAAACGTTATTGTCTAGTTTGAGTTCGTCAATCATCTTGCCGAGCGCCGTGGCTTTTTTACCTGTCGCTTCACAGAGTTCGACAACGACGTCCGGGCGGAGAATAGCGATAACGAGTCCAGGCACGCCCCCGCCAGAACCTACGTCGAGAACATGCTCTCCTTTCTGAAGTAGCGCGGCAAGGTGGAGCGAATCGACAAGATCACGCGAAACAAACTTATCATAAGTCGTGTGACGCGTAAGATTAAGTTTTTCGTTCCAAGTCCAAAGGAGATTACAATATTCGTCTAGTAAGCGAACTGTTTTGGCAGGAAGCTGAATATTAAACTTTTGGAGAGCCTCGTCCAATGAACGGGAATCGAGTTCTGTTTTAGGCGTTTCAATATCCGAAATTACGATTCTCTTATCACTATCGGCGTCGTGGGAGGACAAATCGCCTTCCCATATGTTCCCAGTGTTTGGTTGCGAATGGTTATTTACCGTCTCAGATTGATTTTGATCAAGTTCGTTTGTGTCTGTCATTAAAATGTTTTCTCTGAATTTACTAATACGATCGGAACGATAGACTCGATCCTGCCTTTATGCAAGGGTCGAATCGTCAAAAAACTACAACTGAAATGCGACTTTTCGCTCTCGACGCGACTAAACGCCCGTGCATATTCTACAATATTTTTCCCGTATTGTCGCCCCCTGAGGTTTAAGTTTTAAACGTTATGGAACGATTTGGTTGCGAGATGGACGAAGTAAAAGCCTTGCGTTTCCTTGACGTCAAAAAACGACGTTTTACAATTCTGTTAAATTACGAGGGGCCGCTGTAGACGGTTCCATAACTCTTAAATTGGATTTAGCGAGCGGTTCCTTTTATGGAAAAAGCGACGTACAAAAATTCAGGCGTGGATTTGGACGTTTACGCCGAGTCAATGTCACGGTTGCCGAAATTGGTCTCACGGACATTTTCGCCTCGAGTCTTGCGTTTGGACGGGGGGTTTGCCGGTCTTTTTCAACTTAACGGTTTGTCTAAGGACGGCGGAGTTGTCCGTAAATACGACGATCCTGTACTTGTCAGTTGTACCGATGGCGTCGGTACAAAGATTAAAATCGCTTGTATGACGAATCGTCATTCAGACGTTGGAATCGACCTCGTTGCGATGAGTGTCAACGACGCTATTTGTTGCGGCGCGGAGCCCCTATTTTTCCTAGACTATGTCGCATGCCCCAAGGACGATCCTGATCTGCTTGAAATCCTTGTTTCTGGGATTGCTCGAGCGTGCGAGGAAGTCGGTTGCGCGCTTATTGGCGGCGAGACGGCTATTCTCTCAGGAATGTACAATCCAGGCGAGTATGATCTTGCTGGATTTTGTGTCGGCGTTGCGGAACGTTCCAAGATTATTGACGGTAAATCAATTCAAGATCAGGATTTGCTGATAGGAATCGCGTCGAGCGGATGTCATTCTAACGGCTTTTCACTTATCCGCCAAGTTGTGTTTGATATTGCCGGGCTAAGGCCTGACGATTATGTTCCCGAACTTGGTAAGACTGTGGCAGACGAGCTCTTGACCCCGACTCGGCTATATGTCCGACCGGCGTTGTCTCTCCTCGAGAAGTTTGGCGCAAACGACGGAATCCGAGGAATCGCGCATATTACCGGCGGAGGCTTGGTTGAAAATCTTTCACGTATTTTACCTAATGGGTTACAATGTGAAATAACGCCCGATTCATGGGATGTTTTACCTGTTTTCAAATGGTTACAAAAACTTGGTTCCATTGACGCTTCGGAAATGGAGCGTGTGTTTAACATGGGACTTGGCTTGGTTCTTGTTGTGAGACCAGATGTTGCCGACGCAGTTTGCGACGAACTGTGTCATATGGGACTACGCAATTTTAAGATCGGGCGAATTGTTCGCAAAGAAACTTGATTTGGCGCGTGATGTTTGGCGACGTTTTAACGTCGTTGCGAGTTGTTGTACCGGGTGTTGTTGTCGCCGTATGTTAAAGAGTGACTCCCCCACTGTTTTTTGCCCAGTTGCGGAGGATTGGACATGGTTTCTCACGACTCGTTAGGCAACAATGATCGAACTCCAAACAATCTCTCCGATAATTCGGGCGTTTACGACATGTCGTCGACGGCCCAAACCGACGACTCGACACTTCAGTCTTTTCGTTACAGAACATTTGCGTGTCCTCATTGTCATACTTTAATTTCTGTTACTAGGGCAGACGTCGGGAAAAAGGTTCTTTGTCCTGACTGTGAATTAGACGTTCCTGTTCCTAACTATCTTGATTTTGAACATCCAACAGAGTATGAGCTCCAGTACTACGACGAACAGAAACGTAAGCGAGACAAACTTCTTTCTCCTTTGACGAATCCCAATCGTGAGGGACTTGACGTCCACTCTTCTGATCTTTACTCCATTCGCGGCGAATCTCAGATTGGAACTCAACCATGTGATCGGGTGGAATACTATCCTGTTCGGTGTCGTGTTTGTGAAACATTGATGCAAGCGACTCGCGATATGCTTGGCAAGACGATTACTTGCCCTGATTGCGGCGCTGAGACGATAGTTACAGACTCGCTGAAAAGGCAGCAAGAGGCTGTAAAAGTTTCATTCCAACCTCGAGAACGCGGCGCGTATGAAATCGGCGAGATTCCAGAAGCTCCTATGATTGCGATGCAAAGAATGGATGGTAAAACGGTGATGATCGATCCAAAGAAGAAAACGATCGCGCCGTCTGTTAAGCCGAGCACGTCCCGGAAGAGAGTTGGCGCCAGCGTTTCTGATTCTTTTGACGATTTGTCTTTCACCCATGAAAATGGAGGTTCTTCTCGTCTTAAGAAAGGGCGTTTGTCATGTTGGTTAGAAAAACGAGCTAAACGTAGAGAACGTAAACTTGAAGCAGAAGAAGATTTAACACAATATCTTCCTCCAATGGTTTTGCGGCGCAAAAACGGCGAGCTTGTTTGGTCGCAACCGTCGCCCCCTAGGCCGGCGCCTCTTTTTAATAAAACGTTTCAAGCTACGCGTTCAGAAGAAATTTGGGCACGCGCAGGGGCGCTTTTCCTAGGTTTTTTGGGTCTTTCTTCCCTCGATTACTTTGTCTTAAGACCGGACAGGGCGCTGGCTTTAACGAATCCTGGGACTATGACCGCCGCTTTTTCCGAATTGGAAATGCTCTTTTCTATCTGCATAATGCTCATTTTAGCAATAGTGACGTCGGCCTTCTCTGGGTTGTTTTTCTGGTCAGTATATCACGGCGGCAACAGCGGCGCGCGAAAGATAGTCGAATGGCGTAACGAAGATATTTTTGGTTTTTTTCTTTACGGTTTGTGGTTCTTGTCTTTTGTACTTTGCTGTTGTCTTCCCGGAATACTAATAAACGCCGTTTTAGACCGAATATGTGAAGCAGCTGTTGCAACGTCGATTCCTCTGATAGGAGATTTTCGCTTGGGAGTTATTTTGACCGTTTCTCTCTGGTTCTTTTTTCCTATTTTTTGGACGTCAACTCACCAAACTGATCTGATCTTCTGTCCGATAACGACGAGCGTTTTTACGAGTTTTTTTTCGAAGTTTCATGTATGGCTTGAGTTTTATCTCTTTTCTATTGTTCTTTTTCTTGCGCCTATTTTCTTTTTACTTCTAGTCTTTAAAACAAGCTTTTATGTTGTTTTTACCCCCGTCGTTTTACCGTTGGTAGAAATCCTCTACGGTTTACTATTAGGTCGTCTCTCCTGGATATTGGACGACGAGATTCGACTCATGGATTTTGACGACGAATGATTACGACGCTACATATTACTCATCGCTATTTTTTTCTTGTAAGTAATCAAGGTCTGCATTGCGATAGCAAGTGTTTCTTCGTCGATTGCTGAAAGCGTGTCGAGATCGTCGACCGAGTTGAAGAGTTGATCTACAAGAGCGCAAAGTTCAAACATCGCGCGTTTCATTTTTTCGTCTCGAATTTCATCCGGCGATGAGACCAGCAAGACCCATCGTAAAAGCTTGCCGTTGACATAAACGGTCATGTACGGGGTTGTTAGTTCTATATTGGTCCTGAAGAATAACGAAGAGCTCAGCGCTTTATCGCCGATGATTTCCCAGACGCGGTTTTTGACTGCGACGAGAAATGATTCTGTTCTTTGAAGAGCTTCACTTAACTGTGGATTGCTTGTAGCGACGCTAGTTTTAAGACGTGCCAACATATAAGTGAAAGCCAGAAGTTTGTTTGTCGATTCTGCTGTTTCCCAATCAATAGGCCTTTGGGATTCTTGTTCCAAAACGCGTGCCAGCGACCAAGTTTCTCCTACGGCGTTTGTCCATGTTTCATCTGGATTCTGGGAGTAGTGAGCCAAGCCGATTGCAACGAGTGAAAGGTTGGCGTAGCGTGAACACGAGTATTTTTCCCATTCAACTAAGTCTTGAACGGTAAAATTCTTGTCGTCTACACGAAGTTCATAATTTCTGTCAATTTGAGCAAAGGCAAGGGTCGCCAAAAACTCGCCCCTTTGCGATTGAAAACCAAACCCTACCGTCGGCGCAGGCTTATTATCGATACAGCGCATTATCCGTCTATTTGCGCACGGATAATTCCAGCAGAGCGCTCCTAACGCATACATCGGCTTTAACTCGAACTGAGAGGTTGTTTCTCCGTCGCCAGTGGTTGTTACATTGTTTTGTGGCGCAAGAAAGGTCTGATCGGCGCCGCCTATAAGCGAGTAGCGAAGGAGTCTCCCGGGAGTCGAACGTTCAATCGTGAGAGGCAGCTTCGAAAAGCGGACCTTAAGCGCGTCGACTCGATCGTTAAACTCTGAAACCGAAAGGGGAATTTTTAGTTCAGGTAATTGTGGTTTTGCCCCGATACGTGAATCTTCAAGCACAGGAATAGCGTCGTATTGGGAATTGCCAATTGGAATTCCTGTCGCAATGTCGCCCAGAATACGATACTGCCCATTTTCTCCCTGAAAAACCGAACTATTAAACGATTCTGTCAGATTTTGAGAATTATTTGGTATTGCGTTTTGAAATTGGAACGACGGCGAATAACCCTCTACTGTTTGTGGGTAATAAGGGAAAGAACCATACTCAATAGGAACTTGGGAGAAAAATGGAACGTCCTGGACGTCGCTAGGAAAAGCGTGAGATTGGGTTGTTTCAATTTGTGAGCCAATATAATCAGGCGTCTCATAGAAGTCTTGTGCGCCTGTGGAAAGACAATAAGTAGCGAGTATCCACAGAACTACGATAAACCATATGGCTTTGCCAAAAGTGACGCGTGTTTGAAAAACGCTGTTGAAACCGTAACGGTGGAAAATATTGCGATTTGCCATAGCGCTGTCCATCAAGGAGATCGCAGGATTTGAAACGTTATTACCGCCTCTGATCCTAATCAAATCAACAATACAGCTCAATAGCGGTTTTGAGTCCGTTAAAGGATAGTTAAAACTTATGCAAAAACCGTGCAAAGACGAAATCTATGCACGGTTTTTTAACAGAATAAAGCCAAGATATCTTTAGGCGCATGCCGGCATGTGTTCAAACGTTTGAATTTCGATAACACGGCCTTCAGCGAGTGATTTTTGAACGTCTATAGTTCGCTGATTGGAGGATCCGCGATAACGAAGGTTCCAACTCCGCAAGTTTTGAACGAAGGGACCGTCGACAACGACGTCGACGCTAGAAAGAAGAGCGTTCCAGTCTTCACGATTCGCCTGAATTAAATCCTCCCATTTGTAACCGGTATAGACGATAACGTCTAGGCCAAGTTTTTTGATCTCCCGAGCCAATTCCGCGAGCGCCGTCGCGTGTAGGAAAGGCTCGCCGCCACTAAATGTGACTCCATCCAGAAGTGGATTAGAACGTATCTCACTCAGAAGGAAATCTGTAGTTGTTTCAAAACCGCCTAACGGATCGTGAGTTTGAGGATTTTGACAACCCGGACAATGGTGCGGACAGCCCTGAACAAACAGAGCATATCTCAAACCAGGTCCGTCAACGATCGAATCAGAAACAACGCCTGCAATTCTGATTTTCATTTTGCAAATCCTTATTCTTCACGAACATCCTGCGTCTCGGTTGTTCCTTGTTCGTGGTCGCAACATTCGCCGGCACAGGAACAAACCTTATGAGAAACTCGGTCGCGAACTTCGGCGCGTTTGGCGTTGTTGAAGCGATCAAGAGTGCCAACAAGATAACCCGTAATTCGGCGAACGCGTTCAAACGGTTCATCAGGCGTTTCCTTACGCCCACATTTGGGGCAGACTTCGCCATTAATAAAACCGTAGAAGCCACATTGGGGATCAGAGTCGATCGGATGGTTAATTGCGCCGTAACCGACGCCAGCTTTCCTCATCGCGTGAACGACTTTCTCAAAAGCGTCTAGATTTTGAGTCGTGTCGCCATCTAACTCGACATAAGTTATGTGTCCTGCATTTGTTAGCGCATGATAAGGCGCTTCAAGCTGTATCTTTTTCCAAGCAGGAATTGTGTAGTAAACTGGAATGTGAAAGCTGTTGGTGTAATATTCACGGTCTGTGACGCCTTCGATTTTGCCGAAACGTTCACGGTCAATCTTAACAAAACGTCCTGAAAGTCCCTCGGCTGGGGTTGCCAACAAAGAGAAATTCAGAGAAGTTTCACGCGCTTTCTTGTCCAGGTATTTGCGCATGAAAGAAACAATCTCAAGCCCAAGGTTTTGCGCGCGTTCGCTTTCGCCATGATGCACGCCAATAAGGGCCTTAAGCGTTTCCGCAAGTCCAATGAAACCAACAGAGAGGGTTCCATGTTTGAGAACTTCGCCAACAGTGTCTTCCGGACCGAGGTTTTCACTGTCAAGCCAAACCCCTTGTCCCATCAAGAATGGGAAATTCTTGACTTTCTTAGCAGATTGAACCCGGAAACGTTCCAGCAACTGATCTACACACAGATCAAGCTTACGCTCAAGTTCTTCAAAGAAGAAACTCGCGTTACCGTTAGAACGCAGAGCAATTCGCGGCAAGTTGATAGACGTAAAGCTTAGATTGCCACGCGAGTAGGTAATTTCACGACTGGGATCATGGATATTTCCAACAACACGGGTACGGCATCCCATGTACGCGATTTCCGTTTCAGGATGACCCGGTTTGTAATACTGAAGATTGAAAGGCGCGTCCTGGAATGCGAAATTGGGGAAGAGACGTTTTGAACTAACACGACAAGCAAGCTTGAAAAGGTCGTAGTTGGGTTCGCCGGGAGCGACGTTGACGCCTTCCTTAACGCGGAAAATGTGAATTGGAAATATCGGCGTTTCCCCTGCGCCGAGACCAGCTTCATGCGCAAGGAGTACGTTTTTGACGACGAGCCGTCCTTCAGGCGAAACGTCCATGCCATAATTTATAGATGAGAAAGGCGTTTGCGCTCCAGCCCGACTGTGCATGGTGTTGAGATTATGGATAAGAGCTTCCATTGCCTGATAAGTAGCTCTATCCGTTTCCGCAACGGCTTGAACACGAGCTTCTTCTTGAATTTCCGCAAGGAGCTTTGAATCGAGCTTTTCAGCAGACTCAGCGGTCGAACTTGCGGCGATCTTATCTCCAAGACGGCTGAGTATAAGTTCGTTCTCTTTTGCTTGAAATTCTTCAAACTCTTCCAGACGAAGCGTGAGACCTGAATCAAACATCTCTTGATGAAGCGACTTGAGGTCGTTGGCAAGAGAATCGTCGTGACATCGAGTGAGGAACTGAATTCCTTTGAGGACGTCGTTTCGATAAAGTCTGCGGAAAGTCTTTATAACGCCAGGGGCAAGGCCATAGTCGAAGTTAACGATCGATTGTCCGCCATGCTGATCGTTTTGATTTGATTGAATTGCGATACAAGCGAGCGCGGCATATGACTGAATGTCGTTAGGTTCTCGTAAAACTCCATGTCCTGTGCTAAATCCTCCCTTGAAAAGACGTAAGAGGTCGATCTGACAGCACGTGGTCGTCATTGAATAGAAGTCGAGATCGTGAATATGGATATCGCCGTCAAGATGAGCTTGGGAATGCTCGGGCTTAAGCATGAATTTATGGAAGAACTCTTTGGCCCCCTCAGAGCCGTACTTGAGCATCTGTCCCATTGCCGTATCGCCGTTGACGTTTGCGTTTTCACGCTTGACGTCGCTGGTTTTGGAGTCCTTAAACGTAATATCCTCGAACGTCTTCATTAGACGCATATTAGTTTCGCGAACTCGTGTACGTTCCAGACGGTAGGCAATATAGTTGCGGGCAGTACGAACATGACCGTTTTCGATGAGAACCGCTTCGACGATATCCTGAATCGTCTCGACGTCCGGCTCAGAAATATGCTGTTCGACGATTTTGTCGATTACTTTATCAGTAAGTTGTTCAATATATTCATTCGACTGAGGTTTACTCGTGGCTACAAACGCCTTTTGAATGGCGGAACCAATTTTCGCCGGAACAAAGTCCGTATGTCGACCGTCACGTTTAACGATGAATTTGATTTCTTCGCAAGGACTCATTGCACAACGTCTCCTCGAATATGCACAAATAGACCACAGGGATCTTATTAATTCTTATGGTAGAAGGGAAAGCGAACTAAGAATCCAGACTTAACCAACCTGGCTCTTTTGCTTCTCAAAATCGAGATATAACATACTGGGCTGGACGCCCTTGTTGTTTTGATATTTGCCGCTACTATAGGGCTCGTACTCGCCTTTTATCGAATGGTAATAAATCTGGCAGATCTCTACGAAAGGATAAATACGAATCGGCTCGATGCAGTGCAACTCAAGGGTCCAGAAACCGCTAAAACCAACGTCGCCGAAACCGGCTGTAATGTGGATCGAAAGACCTAAGCGCCCAACAGAGGAACGCCCCTCCAGCATCGGGACAAATGTTTTAGTTTCGGTGTATTCTAACGTACGTCCCAAGTAGACCCGTCCCGGTCTCAGCAAGTAACCTGTTTCGGGTATCTTAAAGGAACGATACGCATTCGGTTTTTTCATATCGAGCGCGGGCTCGTCGTAAGTCAATAATTCGTCGTGTAATCGGAGATTGTAACTGTTGGGATTAAGGCAAGTTCTTTCATAAGGGGAAATAACAATATTCCCTTTGGCAATTTCCTTTTCGATTTCAAGACCAGAAAGAATCATTGTCGCTCCCTGACGTTGATATGGCTAACTAATCGACCGAATTACTTTCCAAGTGACAAACCTACGCGATCCCGAATTTTCGAGGAGTCTCTCAAAAAGACGCCTCAAGCAAACGACGCCCTAATAAACGACTGAATGTTAAAATATAACGATTCTGTGGAATTTATTAGTTTTGTCTTTTAGGTAATCTATCGTTGTTTTGGTACTGTATGTATTCAAAACAGGATAAAAAAATACACATATAGCGTCTCACTGACTACGGGGCCATTCTAACAAACTTTTAGACGTTGTAAAGAGTTTTTTTTCTGATTTCGAGTAGGTACAATAGCGTTCAAGTTTGCGGCGACGTTGAAAAAGTAAATTGACTTGGCTTTGAAAAACAAGAACTTAGCAACTAGCGTATCTTCTCACAAAAATGACGGCTAATAACCAAGAAATTTTTTTGGTTGACTCCAGAAAGCAAAATTGCGTGTTTTTATTCTAATTATTTCATAAGGAGTTATTAATAATGATGCAGGCATTTATATGTTTTTTTATGCAATTCAAAAGACGTATCTTCTCTTGTACAATGTTGTTAATCGCATGTTTTATCGGTTTAGGAACGTCTGAAAACGTGATTTCAGACTCTTCGAATGGGAGGTTTTTCGAGAAGGTGAGTGGGATACTCCATGTTATCTGCACTCCAAGATATGCTTCTGCGGGTGATTCCAACATTCTTTCCGTTGATCCTGAACTACTTCCTGTCAGTGAACAAACTGCTGAAACACTACCTCATTTTCCCAATAGAACAGCGGCTTTTGTCTGGAGAAATTGGAATCTTATTCCTATCGAAGATATAGCGGCAACCTTACAGACAGACGAAGTGAACATAGAACGATACGCTACATGGATGGGCTTGCCTTCCCAGAAAAAGACTTCATGGGATACTGAAAGTATTTACATCACCATCTTACGAAGAAACTGGTCGCTTATTCCATACGATCAGCTTTTAACTTTGCTTCATTTCGACGCAAGCGAACTTGCCAAAAAGCTTCGAGAAGACGATTTTCTCTATGTTAAGCTTGGTTCTAAGCCGTTATGTGAGCCTTTAGTATACGAGGAACCTACAGAAACAGAGATTGGCGCAATGCGTCGTATTGCTGATGAAACCTCAGAAATTTTTTCAAGCGACGCTTACCTTTCCGCTACGGAAAGATTTGATTTTCTGCGAGAATTTGACAGTGTTGACGCTACTTTCTTCGATTCAGTTACTGCGTCTAACAATCGCGAATCTACCTTTAAATTGTGTTATTTACATTCCTATTTTGGACTATTTGGTGACCCGCTACTTCAAGACTGTTCAAAAATGTTCCCAGACGCACTCTTGAGAAAGCTCGCGGTTTGCGGCGTCAACGGCGTTTGGTTTCATTCCTTACTACGTGACCTTGCGCCCCCATCAGACGAATTTCCTGAGTTCGGTGAAAAATCTGAGATTAGGCGCGCTAACTTACGTCAACTGGTAACGCGAGCTAAACGTTATGGAATTGACGTTTATCTATATATGAACGAGCCGCGTGCAATGCCCTCGTCATTTTTCACTAATCATGAAGATGCGCGTGGCGTTGTCGAAGGCGCGTACAGCGCTATGTGCGCGTCGTCTCCTAAAGTGCGTAAGTGGCTTTCAGACGCGTTGGCTGGTTTATTTTCGGACGTGCCAGGGTTAGGCGGAATATTTACGATCACCGGTTCTGAAAATCTCACAAGTTGCGTTTCACACGGTAAATTTACAGATTGTCCTCGTTGTTCAAAGTTTTCAGACACACAGTTGCTTGTTGATCTTAATACGGCGATGGAGGAAGGGGTTCATCGTGTCGCCCCAGACGCCAAAGTGATTGTTTGGGATTGGGGATGGCGAGGACATGGAATGGCAACCGACGTTATTGAACTTTTGCCCAAAAGCGTTTGGTTTCAATCTGTAAGCGAGTGGGCAATTCCACTTGAGCGTGGCGGCGTTCCTGTAACAGTCGGCGAATATTCGATTTCAGTCGTTGGACCAGGAACTAGAGCGCTTGTTCATTGGAACGCTGCAAAAAAAGCAGGTCTGAGAACAGTCGCAAAATGCCAATTTAACACGACTTGGGAAATTGGTTCTGTTCCTTACATTCCTGCGTTAGAACTGATTGCTCGGCATGCGTCGAATTTATCACGAGCCGGAATTGACGGCGTTATGGCAGGTTGGTCGTTGGGCGGTTTTCCGTCTATTAATTTAGAATTGGTCGACAAAATTGCACGAACTCCCGACGTTCCTATTGATTCTATCCTTAATTCGTTGGCTGTTAAATATTTTGGAAAAGAAGGCGCCGAATCAGCGCGAAATGGATGGAGCGTTATTTCCAGCGCTTTTGAAGAGTTTCCCTATTCTGGCTCTGTTGTCTATTACGCTCCCAATCAAATAGGAACAGCTAATCTTTTAAGGCTTACGCCTACGGGATGGCGTTCAACAATGGTTGGAATTCCCTACGACGACCTTGATTCTTGGCGAGGACCGTATCCTGCAGACGTTTTTGCAGACCAAATGGAAAAGTGTGGTCGCGGTTTCCTCGAGGGAGGTAAACTATTGAAGTCTGCGGCGGCTTTTTCGCCAAACGATTGCTCAAAAGAGGCGAATCGCCAGGCTCTCTATGCAATGTTTGCCGGCTCTGTTTTCATTAGCGTAGCCAATCAAACACGTTTCGTTGTTCTTCGTGACGAACGAAACGTGTTAATGCATGAACGCGACGAGAAAGGACTTTCTCGAGAAAAAGACATGCGCTTGTCTGATATAGAAGCCGAAATGATTGCCATTACTGAAGATGAAATCGAACTTGCAAAAACAACTCTTGACGCGTCGCTCAAAGATTCTTGCATCGGTTTTGAATCGACAAATCAGTATTGGTTTGTCCCGAACGACCTGGTCGAAAAGATTCTTTCTTGCCACGATATCATTAGACGTATTAAGGAGGGGACACGATAGTGCCAAGCGAGTTTTCAAAAGTTATTTGACGTCTGACTGTGGTTCAGCTAGAATGACGGAGTTTGCGGTTGACGTTCATTAGAAGACTTTCCTCATAAACGATCTGAAAGAGGTAGAGAATGGACTCAGGAGTTAAGAAGAGACACGAAGTCGCTGTTGGCGACACATGGGATTTGACTCGCATTTATAAAAACGACGAGAAGTGGCGCGAAGATTTCGACGACTGGAAAGTTTTCGCGCAACGGGTCTCTTCTTTTAGAGGAACGCTTAACACTGTCGAGGCGCTTGTCGAGTTCTTCCGCTACGAAGAGGATTTGTCGCGCGAGGCGGAAAAACTGAGCGTATACGCTTTCTTAAAATCGACCGAGGACCTGAGCAATTCGAAGTATCAGGAAATGAAAAATTCTTTCGGTCTAATCGCTAACGTGTTGGCGGAAGCTTCTAGTTTTGTCAACCCGGAATTACTTGCGCTCTCGGAAGAAACCTGGCAGGCGTTTCTAACGGACGAACGCCTCGCGCCTTGGAGAGTCAAACTTGAACGCCTGCGTCGAATGAAACCTCATACGCTTTCCACAGAAGAGGAGAGACTTATAGCGTCGGTTGGCGAAGTTGTCGACGTGCCGGCGAAGACGTTTAGTTTGCTTAACGATGTTGAGACGAAATTCGAATCTTTAGTGGACGAGACTGGTCGTCCTCAGCCATTAACCCATGAAACGTTTCAGGTTTTCTTGCAGTCCCCGTCGAGAGAAGTGCGAAAGAATGCGTTTGAACGTTTCTACGCCCGGTATGAAGAACGACAAAATACTTTTTCATCACTTTTAGAGGGATCGATTCGCAAAGACGTTTTCTACGCAAAAGCTCGGGGGTTTGATAATTCGCTTCAGGCCGCCATGTTTGGCGAGGAAATTCCTGAGTCTGTATATTTAAATTTAATTGAAACAGTACGTAAGTCTCTTCCAGCCCTTTTTCGATACTACGAGTTGCGCCGTAAACTCTTGAAACTCGATAATATTCATTTTTACGACGTCTATGTGCCGGTTGTTTCCGATATTACGGTTAATTATTCGTGGGACGACGCCGTTATGCTGATTGGTAAGGCGCTTGCTCCGCTTGGCGACGAATATGTTGAAAACTTTACGCGTGGCGTAACCGTTGAACGGTGGTGCGACCGTTATGAGAATGAAAACAAGGAGAGCGGCGCGTTCAGTTGTCCTGGTTATGATTTTCCCCCTTACATATTGATTAATTATAAGCCTTCGATTATAGAAAGCGTCTTTACGCTCGCGCACGAAGGGGGGCACTCGATGCATAGCTGGTATTCTGCGAGAACACAACCATATCGTTACTACGATTATGTAATTTTTCTTGCCGAAATAGCCAGCACCTTTAACGAGCAACTTCTTGCACGTTATCTCTTCAATGAGGCAAAGGATCGAAAAACCAAAGCTTGGATAGTGAATCGTGAACTCGATTCAATACGCGCGACAATTTTTCGACAGACAATGTTTGCCGAATTCGAACATCGAACACATAAGATCGCCGAAGATAACAGTCCGCTTTCAGCTATGACTTTCCGTCAAGTTTATCGCGGCGTTCTCGACGAGTATTTCGGTTCTGATTTTGTTATAGACGACGCGCTTGAACTCGAATGTTTACGTATTCCGCACTTTTATCGTGGTTTTTACGTCTATAAGTACGCCACTGGACTTTCAGCCGCAATTGCGTTGGCCGACAGAGTGTTGGGAGGCGGCGACGCTGAGCGCGACGCTTATCTTGGTTTTCTCAAATCTGGTTCGTCGTCTTCGCCTCTCGATATTTTACGGGGGGCTGGAGTCGATATGGAAAAGCCTAGCGCTATAGAGAACGCAATGAAACGTTTTGAAACACTTGTCGATACCCTTGAAGAAATAATGGGCTAGCGATTTACTTGCGTTCTTTTTTGACATTCTGGGTTTTTCCCTGCCTTTTTAGGGTAATGGTTTTGTCGAGATCCTTTTAGAAGATAGGCATATGGGGGAGACAGGAGGGGAATGTTGCGGATAGTAGATTAACCCCATTTCATAAAGGGAAGCACAGGACTTCATTCTCACGAAGAGTCCAAGATATTGTTTCATTAATCGCTATTTAACGGACTATCTGGAGTGGTTCAGTAGCGTTACTCTATACTGAAAAAGGCTCTCGAAGACGGAACTTCGGGAGCCTTTTCGTGAGATAAGACGCTAAACTTGCGACGAATTATATTATACAACTAGTCGAGCGGCTCGTTCCACGGACGGAGCGTAACTCGTCGGAAGAGAATCTCGGCTCCCTCTGATTGAAGCTGTATCTTACCTTCTGTTTGTTTGAGACCGTAAATTCGATTGACGAATTTTCCGTTGAGGTAGATTCTCATTTCGTCGCCGATTGCGTAAATTACGAGTTCATTCCAGTCGTTTTCTTTTTCAAAGTCGCCCATGGCATGAAATCCAGTAACGTCTTTCCATTCACGACTTTTTCCTAGCCTAAGGAAATTGCCATCCTGATTTGCTGTAATAGTAATAGGTTTACCATTTTTAGGATCGAAATAACGCTTTCCATCAACTTCGGCAATATCACAAGTTGCTGAAATGCCGTCGTCTGGACTGCCAACGATCCAGAAGTCGCCGGTTCCTCCCTCAATAATATTGGTTTCGACTGACTTGCTCCATACTCCGCCGAATTCGCCAATATCGCCAAACGAATGGATCAAGACGCCCGAGTCTCGCGCTTTGCCAATTTTGGCGCCGTAAGTTTTGTCTCCCCATTTATACTCGACTGTTAAACGGTAATTAGAGTATGATTCCTTCGTCTGAATTCCCCCGTATTCTTCACCGCTAACACGTAGAATTCCATCTCGCGCGGTAAAGACGTTTTTAGGATCGATATTCGAACCTCCGGCTCCCTTAATCCAAACGTCCCATCCTTCGAGGTCACGCCCGTTAAACAATTGAATTTCATGCGTCGCGTCGTCGATTTTTTTGAGCGCGATCGGAATATACGCGTAGTCGAAAAGGGTTTGATAAGAGTATTCGCAGTCGACGCGGAACGTGGAGCGTCCCGAACGCCCCTTCGGAACGCCGTTGGATAACCCCGTCTGATCTGCTATAAACAGGCGAGAATTTTCAGAGTCGTTCTTAAGCACAAGCATAATGTGACCGTCGTAGTTATGGTGCATAACGACGGCGTCGCCGGGCTTTAGTTGCGCATATGCGCGAGCCATTGTTTCGAAACCGTTTTCTTTGACGATATTAGGCGTCTCGTCATAATAATTGAGCACATAATTTCCGACAGGAACAACTTCCTTAGGTCGATCTGGAATAAGTCGACGCGTCAGAAGAGAGGGAAAACTGGGATCAGCTTGCTTCCACGCGTTCGAAACAGAAGCCGAACAGTCGGACCCCCAATATTTATCAAAATCGCTTGGACCAACATAGTAGGAAGTTCCGTCGACCGTGTTAATTTGTGTCTTAAACGATTCGAGAGTGTTGTTGCGCGAGTACTGCGTATATGGAAGACCGTAGTAAGTTTCACCCTTTTTGAACACAAAATTCTGCTCTGGATTCCAATAGGGGATATCTTCAGTTGGAATCCATTCGATAGTGGCTGCCGCGCGCATGTACTCGACAACTTTAGCGCGCAGAATCGTTTCTAACTCTGAGTCTGTTGTCGGAGTTTCTGTAGCGTAAAGGGACGTGAATGTTGTTAAGAGGAGAATTATAAATGGCAATGTGGTTTTGTAGCGTAACATACGATTTCTTATTCCTGACAAAGGTACGGGGATCGAATTATATCGATCGACGCCTGAACGCAATCTCTGTATAATATCGAGCTATCGCGAATAAATCGCCGCCGATCGCCTGCCGATTATATCAGAAACGCCTTGGTTATTAAATAGACGACGCTCTGGCTATGTTTGCTAAACGCCCTAAATTTATTATTAAAACAATGTTTGCGCGCCTAAAAGGTTCACGACTTGCATCCAAGATGGCGAGCGGCGTTTTTTGGCTTTCTGTTGGAAGCGTTCCATCTAGGATTGCTATGCTAATAACAACGTGTATGGTGGTTAGAATTCTGGGACAATACACGTATGGCGAATTTACGTTAGTGCGTTCGACGGTAAACGCGTTTATTACTGTCGCGAGTTTTGGCATGGGACGCACTTCAACGAAGTATGTTTCTGAATTGCTCGTAACAGACCGTGATCGTGTGGGACGGATTATTGCGCTCAATTATGTCTTTACCATCTTTTCGAGTGTTGCTGTCGCAATTGTTTTTTGTATCGCGGCTCCTTGGATGTGCGACACGCTAATAGAGGCTCCACATTTGGTCCTTCAGACGCGTTTAAGCTCGCTTTTGCTGATATTAACGGCGCTTGTTGGCGCGCAAACAGGCGTCCTTACCGGATTTCAAAGCTATAAAGAAATTGCTTATTCACTATCGATAAGCG
Organism: uncultured Planctomycetaceae bacterium; assembly: GCA_946408825.1. GTDB lineage: Bacteria > Planctomycetota > Planctomycetia > Pirellulales > Thermoguttaceae > RUG369. The sequence continues at coordinate 46,683 of CAMJTU010000006.1, read as the reverse complement.
GTTTTGCCTCCATTCCTTTTTTTTGGCTGGGGGCACGCTTTGGCGGATTAACAGGCGCGATTCTAGGAGCGTCTGCCGCTCCGTTATTTAATTGTTTGTGCAATAGTTTCTATATTCATCGTCGTCTACGTCGAGGAAGAATAACTTGTCGTTATCGAGAATGCTGGCGTGAAATAGGCGTTTTATGGAACTTCTGCCTTCCTGCGACACTTGTTTCAATGCTAATGAGTTTCGTTACCTGGGGAGCTTCTGTTATGCTAGCGCGACAACCGAACGGAACTAGCGAACTTGGCGTTTTCGACGTTGCGCGTCAAGTGCAGACAGCTGTTTTGTATTTCCCTGTTCTTGCCGCCAACGTTGTCGTGCCCTCTCTCTCCGAGCTTAACGCGCTCAAGGACGCAGATCGGTATGAAAAGACGGTTAGGTGTAACGTTATACTGAACGCGATTTTTACACTTACGTTAGCGCTTTTTCTCATTCCTTTCTCTAAGATGATAATGAGGACGTTTGGCGACGATTTTGTATCGGGCGCTGGAACGCTCGTCATTTTGTTGATCTTGAGCGTCGTAATGAGCGTATCCAACGTTTATACTAGCGCGCTTACAAGTTTGGGAGAACTCTGGACGAAGTTTTGGTTGACCGTTGTTTGGAGCGTCATTGTCCTCGGAGCGCTTTTGTTAAACGGATATTGGCTTCCGGGCGCTATTGGGCTGGCTGTCGCAATGTTGTGCGCTTACTTGGTTCAAACTTTGGGAATGAAAATTTGTATTATGTTACATATGAAAAGAACCGATTTATCCAAGGTATAGAAAGTTTATTGATAGGGCACGCTTGACACTTTGTTTCCACTTTGGAGCTTTTACAATGACAGTCAATCAACCCAATCCTGACGCCGTTTATATTTGCCCTGGCGATCCTTATTGTCCGCCACGCGGTGGGCAAACAGCATTTGCGATTCAGGCTCTTAATGCGTTTGGTTCCCGTTTTGCTCTTGTCGCCCCTGACGAATCGGACCGTTTGCCAGTAGGTTCTTGGGTCTTGAGCGAATGGCACGATCGCCCAATTTGGCGTTTTAACATCGGGTCTTATGCGCCAAGGAACAAGAGCCACAAACCTCTCACTCCCAGGCGGATTGTGTTTCGTAGATTGATAGCTAAGTATCTTCCTGCGATTCGCGAGATTCCAACGCGAAATTTATTTTGTGATTCGCCGGAGCTTTTGGGGGTGTTGCGTCGTTACGAATGGTCGTCTTTTTGTTACCGTTTTGCCGGACTTAATAATCCGGTAGCATTTTCTCGTTATTCGCATTTACGATTTCTTGCTAAGTGGTTTCATCGTCGCATGATGAATAATTTGGTAAGATTGAAACCTGCCGCTTTACTCGCCTCTGCCGATCGTCTTGCTATCGACAAATTTGAGAAAGAGAATCGAGAATTACTCGACGGTTGTCGACTTCTATTTTTTCCGACGCGATTTAATGAGGATATTTTTCATCCCGGCGATTTTCTTGCGCAACGTCTTTCTTTGGGATTAACTGAAAACAATCCCATCCTCGTGTCAGTCGGCAGACTTTGTTGGGTCAAAGGGTGGCGACTTGTTCTTGAAACTCTTGTTGAACTTAAGAAAAAATATCCTAGTGTCAAACTTATTTTTGTCGGAGACGGCGAAGACCGTGCTTCTCTAGAAGAATATGCTCGGAAACTCGGGGTTTCAGGGAATGTTCGGGTCGAAGGTTTTCTTTCGCCAATGGAGACGTGGCGACGACTAGTCGCCGCAGATCTTTATCTTTGTTCGTCCTATTGCGAGGGATGGTCAGTCGCAATGACAGAAGCTTTGGGGTGTGGAAAAATCTGTGTGTCGACAAACGTAAGCGGCGTAGAGAACATGATTCATGACGGTTTAAATGGAAGGATTATTACTGAACGTGACCCCGTTGTTTACGCCCAAGCCATCGACGAAGCGTTGTTTCTCCGTGAATCTTCAAATAAATCTGAACATTATTCACTTGAGTTGGCTCAATCTTATTCGACTTCAAAACTTGCTGAGGAGTGGGGAAAGCATTGGTATCCACTTGAAACCAGAATACTGTCGTAACGATTGAGTGTTCGCTTGGACGCTTTTCGTTTCTCAACGGAAAAATTCTTGAACTTCTGCACGATTTAAGGTAGCATTAGCCTGAATCGTGAGAGGTTTTTTCTAGTTATAACGACGCAGGTTTTTTCATTATGCTTGAAGCGGTTCGACGAAACGCCATTTTTTACGCGTCTGTGCGGACGCTTAAATTTGTTGTTGAACCTTTTAATCAAAAATAGTATTTTGTTAGAATTAGCAGACTTTGCCATCAATTAAACTTCACCGCCTTTTATTCAAAAGAATTATAGAACAGTGGATCAGGATCGTTTTTCATTTAGAAATCTGGCGATAAACTATCTTTGTTTGTACGCGATCCTTTATCCGCTTTTAGCTCATATTCTCATGGAAGAAGGAGGAACAGGCGGCGTTGGCTCCGTTCCCGTCCATTTTCTTCAGCTTTCGGCGTTTATCGCATTCTTTGGAATCTCCAAACTCGGGAGCGAGTCTCTTCGTAGCGGCGTCGACGTTTGGATTGTCGCCTCCTTTTATTTCATTTGTGAAGCGTTGTACTTAGCCGTCTTTTTCGCAGAAGACGCTAAAATTGTTGAGATCGCATATGCCGCCCGGTTTATTATGTGGTTTCTGTTTGCGACGATCATAACAAGGCAATCCCTGGAGATTCGGCAGCTCGAAAAACTAGCCTTTTCATTCCTTATAGGAATTTTCATTCAAGAATTACTGGCAATGTGGGCGTTCAATACGCAGAATGTTGGATCAATTTACAAGGAAGTCTATGCAACAACTGGCGGTGTGAACGTTTCAGGAAAAACAGTCGTATCATTTGTAACCCTCGGGATTTTTCTAGCGTTTTACTGGTTGGTTGTTACTCGACGGGGACGCTGGATTTTTGCGATTCCAATATTCGTGGGGTTGCTGGTAATCCTTTTTAGTTACAATCGAGCTACCCAGCTTAGTTTTGCTCTTGTACTTCTTTTTGACGCCTTCTGGCTTTTTCGTGGTCGAAAAATTAGGACGTTTTTCATATTGGGGATTGCCATAATTGCCGCCTGGGTGTTTCTGACCTCTTCATTTGGCGAATCTTTTTTACTGCGCTGGCAAAGAATTCGTGTCGACGGCGGCAACGGTCGAATTAAGTTGATTCGCGCTGCGCTGGGCGCCCTGGTTAATCCGGAATCGATGAGATCTCTTCTTTTTGGTCGAGGATACAGTGAGACGCGTCTGTTGATGTTTCGGGCATGCGGGGACTATGTCGGAACGCACAGCGATCTTTTTGACTTTCTCACAATGTATGGCATTGTCGGCGGAGGTTTCTACGCTTGGATTGCCTTTAGAATTTTGACTATAGGACGAAATCTTCCTCGTCGTTCTCTTGAATACTTGTGTGTTCAGTCGGTAGGCGCCTTTATTATCCTCACTGGATTAATGACAGGAAGTTTTCAATCAACGTATACGTATGTTATGTTTTTTACCATTTGCCAGTACTGGCTCGAGAAAGGCGCGTTTTTATATGGAATAGGAACTCCGTTGCCCTCAGGCGGAACAGTTCCATTCTTCTCAGAGTCAGAGTCTGATTCCGGTGAATTCCAAGGTTTTTTTAGATCGCCAGGAGAATACGACGATTTTGCCGACCCCGGCCGTAATTTATACGGGGAAGATGAGGACGAGGGATATAAGAACAACTCCGTAGGAGAAGAACGTTCCATCTTGGATTCTGACAATTGTAGTAACGCTTATGACGAAGAAGACGTAGACTCAGATGGTGAAACAATTGATTCTCACGCAGATTTTAGGACGATATATTCAGTGACGGACCCCGCGTTTGGACGTTATTCGCCTTTTATTGCAGTTGACGTCCAATCTCAAAACAACGCTTCAGATTCCTTCAAAAAACAGAACCCGCCTTTAGATAATATCCAACGTCATGACGTCTCAGACCGCGAACAAACTGGTGACGATTCAAGCGGACAGAGCTTTTGAGAAGAGGATGCATTGAAAGAGTTTTTCTGCTATCCTCAAGTTGTAAACCAATTTCGAGAAATCATGGCGACAATTCTATAACCCTCGTAACTTGCCGCACAATGGAGCGATTCTATGTTTGATTACTCGTTCGGTAAGTACACGTTTCGTTTGACGAAATCCATGGATTAGCTTATCGATCTTGGCGAGTAATTTGCAATCTGAGCGCATTCATGACGAGAGGGAGTACGGAATAATTGTTACTCTTGTGAATCGACCTAAGCTAGATGTTAAAAATCCTGACATTTTGATTCTTAAGTGGGGGGAACGTTTAATTTAACTGTTCTTGGACTTTTGTTGCTTTTTATCAATTTTGTCGTTTTCTGATCCCAATTGAGTTGATTCATGCGCGTTGTTGTCGCCCACAATTTTTACGGTTCCCATGCTACAGGGGGGGAATCTGTGGTTTTTCATCAAGAAGTTGAGCTTCTGAGACGCGCTGGTCATGCCGTCGAGACGATAGAGTGCGAAAACGCTGAGATCGAACGTTATTCACTTGGGAAAAAATTCATTTCTACACTAAACTTTGGTTTTTCGCGTGAGATTTATGATTTATCGATTAACCTTTTTCGTCGTTTTCAACCTGACGTTCTACATGTTCATAATTATAAGTACGTTCTCACTCCGGCAATTTTTCAGGCTGCTAGAGACAGCGGCGTAGGTTCTGTTTTAAGTTTGCATAATTACCGTCTGATTTGCCCTGGAGGTCAGCTTAGGCGTGGCGAAATTCCGTGCGAGGAGTGTTTAAATCATAGCGCTACTAGAGTTTTATGGCGATCAGGTTGCGCCTCGTCATTTTCCACTCGTGCGTTGCAATATGCGTTTTATCTTGAGACGCGAAAATCAATATTAGAGAATGTCGATGTTTTTGTGGCTTTGACTGAGTATGCTAAAAAATTGTTCATCCGCGGTGGTTTGCCTAGACAAAGAATAGTAGTTAAGCCCAACTTTTTTCTTGAACCAACGTCGTCACAATTGGGAAGTAAGCGTGTTCAACCGAAATTAGGGGCGATTTTTATCGGTCGCCTTTCTGAAGAGAAAGGGGTTAGGTTTCTTTTGGAAGCATGGCATGAGGTTGACTGTCCTCTGACGATTATTGGCGATGGACCGATGAAAGATTGGGTGCGACTGAACGCGACTCCGAATGTCACGGTATTGGGCGAGAAATCACACTCTGAAACATTGGAACTATTACAGAAATCCGAGTTTTTAGTTTTTCCTTCTGTTTGGTATGAAGGCATGCCTATGACGCTCGTCGAAGCCTGCGCAATGGGCGTTCCTGTAATTGCTTCCAATCTTGGCGGACGCGGAGAGATTGTTAAGGACAATCTCTCCGGCCTCCTCTTCGATTTAGGGGAACGACATAGTTTTATTTCTGCCGTCGAAAAACTTCATAATAATTCTGACTTGCGCGATCGTCTAAGCTGCGGAGCCAGACGTGTTTATAAAGAAAACTTTACGCCAGAAAAGAATGTGGAACTTTTAAACTCAATCTACCGTCAAGCAATTGAATCGCGTGCAAATATGCTTTAGAACGCCCGCCTCCTGCTTTAATGCGAAACAGCTAACGAATGATGAGAAGATGACGTCCCTAATATACTATCTGAAAAAGAACGCATATCGAACCCCGCGTTTTCTTGGTAACGCCGTCGCTCATGTTCCTTATTCTCTGCGTTTGGGATTTGGTTCAGATTATCGTAATGCAAGAGCGACGCGGCGCTGGCTTGAGGAAGAAGCAACTTTAGAGGAAGAACGTTCTTATATTTTTGAAAATGTATCGAGAATTGTTCGTCATGCTTCGGCTAACGTTCCTTTTTATGCTCAATTTTATGCCGAAAATGGATTCAATCCGAACTCCCTTCGTTCCTTTGAGGATCTGACTAAAATTCCGATCGTGACCAAGTCGCTTCTTCAAACTACCGAATTGGAACATCGCTCTTTTCGCCGCCAAGGAAGAACGCCTACATACACCGGCGGGTCTACCGGCGAACCGTTCAAGTTTTATTCTGATTCGCGTCAGATAGGCGTCGAATGGGCGCACATACATCATATTTGGGAATCTTTGGGGTATCGCCAAAGCGATTTACTCCTGAGCGTTGCGCTTGACGAGACTCGTCCTCCAATTTATTACGACGCCCTCAGACATTCGTTAGTTCTCAATATTCACTACTCCTTTGACACGTTGATTCAGACGTTCATGAAGATTCCGCGTCGTGCACGTCGTATACGTTTTTTCAGAGGTTATCCTAGTTCTTTTGCCGAGTTTCTCTCATATTGTGAGGAAAAGGCGCCTTTGGCGCTCTCTGAACTTCTTGAAACGCTCAAAGGAAGTTTTTTGGCTTCCGAGTTTCCTACTCCGTCGTTTCGAAAAACTATTGAGCAGGCGACATGCCGTCCTACCATTTCGTGGTACGGTCATAGCGAACGTGCCATTCTAGCATGGGAAAAAACTCGGTCGTGGCTTTACGAACCTATGCACTCTTATGGATATTGCGAGGCTGTTCGCCTGTCTGACGGTTTTGTGACGCTTGTTGGCACGTCATATTGGAATTTTGCTTCTCCGTTTATACGCTACCAAGTTGACGACGGTATCCTTCCCATTGACGAAAACGACGGAATACTCAGGTCGTTCGAGATACAAGACGGTCGTCGTACCGACTTTATTATCGATAAAAATGGCGCGCGTTTTTCGATAACTCATTTAAATCTTTCATGCCAAGAGAGCACATGGGCTTTAGCGCGTTGTGTTCAAGTAGAGCAAAAAAAACCTGGAACTGCGATTTTCTGGGTGACTCCTCGACGTACAGTTACTGTAGAGGAATTAAAATCGGCGTTTAATTTTGACAGGCTTAATCTTGAGTGTGAATTCCGAATTGTCGAAAAGCCGTTCGTTTCGGCGCGTGGAAAGGTTTTGCTAAAGGTTTCCACCGAATGAAGCAAACGTGTAAATGCGATTGTTGAGGCTAGGAGTATCGTACTCCCCGCTAAAGCTCTCGTTTTTTTAAGATAATGCTAGTAGTCAATAGGGGTTTTGAAGGAATTTTAATTACACACGTGAAAATACGATATCTAACGACGGTCGTTATAGTTACAGTGTCTAGCGTATTATTCTATATATCCTCTTATTTCCTTAAAAATCTTTAAAAATTCTCTCATTTAGGTGTCTAATTAGGTGTCTCTTTTAGAACGGTCCCAGTCGAGAAAATACGGGGTCGAGCGTTTTGGGAAAGTGTTGTTTCAGGGGACCGCTTGCCCCAGAAAAACCAGTCTTTGAGAAAATATAAACCCGTTTTTAAGAAATATAAAAAACGCACTCCCCTGTTTCCCCACATTCTCTATAAAAAAGTGGTTTTTTGGTTTTTTGGCTTTTCTTCGCTCTAACTTTATAAGTAATAACAAGTTACAAAAAAACCATTTAAAAACCACTTTTTAAGGGTGGTTTTTACACGATAAAAAAAGAGCCGTCGAGGATCTTCGACGGCTTCGTGTGCGTGTCCGGTCGCGATTCTTTCCCAGAAAGGGCGTGTTTTTGTGTTGCTCCCTTTTTCCGCTGCGTGTGATCCGCTGCGTGTCTGTCGATAAGCAAAGAGCCGCCGAAGATCCCCTTCGACGGCTCCCTTTTTCCACTGCGTGTGCGTGTTTACTTCCAGAAAGGGCTATTCGTCGTCGGTTCTTCGTCGGCGGGCGATTCGTCGGCGGGCGATTCGACAAGATCGCCGGAAAAAGAGTCGAGGTTATAGACAGGAACGGCGACGCGCTCCCCTGACGCTATCACGTTTCCGTTCTTCGTCGTTTCGGGGTCGATATACATTAGCCCAGCGTCGAGCAATTCGGCGTCGATTGCCTTTCTATCCATTTGGCGACGATAAGCCCGTACTTTTTCGTTAATCTCTGTTATCGACGCTCCGCGCCCAGTTTTGCGCATGATCGCGCATACTGCCCAGTATGTTTTCCGCGATTGTTCCGACAATTCGACTAGAGCCTTCGGCGCGTCTGCGGTTCGTTCCTTCGTTTTCTGCTTCGAGGGTTCGACCGCGTTTTTCATAATCTTCCAAGTTAGGATTCGATGTTCCGTGTACGCTTCAACCAGTTGCGCCGCATTTTGGAATGTTTTGGGGGCGATTGTTTTAACGTCGTTCCCAGTTTGGACGCATTCGCAACAGTGCAAGAGCAGCGTTAGACGGTGTATCGTGTTTGTAAATTGCGTTTTCAGGTACGCGGCTAAATCTTCGTCGTCGCTTCGGATCTGGTTGTAGAATCGCACTTGCTTTGTGTACCAGTCGTCATATTCTTTTTTATAACCACAATCGAATTTCCCCCCGTTCCAGTTTAGAACGTTGAAATACAAGCTAATGAGAGGGGCTTGCAGCGATTCTAGGTTGAACGTCTGCGGGCGTTCTTCCATATCTTTTGAAGGTAAAGTTACCCAAAGAAAACGACGGTCAAAACCGCCTGCGAGCGTGTCGCCGCCAAGGACAAAATGACAATGTTTCGGTTGAACGTCGAGGATCCAAGCGGCGCCGCCTTTCGCGGTCTCTCTCCCTTTGTCTGTTACCGCTTTTTGTGGAGTTTCGTTAAAGTCGAGGATCGCGTTAGCTCTTGCCCAGTAGAGCGCGGCGTCTTCGTCTGCTTTGCGTGTGTTCGTCTTTACCAGCTTCGACGCGTCGCCCAGCGTGAACACGATCCCGTGTTGCTTTCGTCCGTCAAGCTCTGCCGCCGTCCTATTCATTGCGGATTGATACCATAGAGCTTCTATCGACGATCCCGCGCCTAGCCTGATTCTTTCGCCGCCCCATTCAATCAGGCGTTGAGTCATTGAAAGCCTACATTGCCGTTTTTGTTCTTCGTCTGTCAACGTCGCTTGCCTTTCCAGTTTCTTCCATTCAGCATCCAGAAAAGTCTTGTTTCGTTGTTGCTCTCTTGTCCAGTCGTTCCAAGGCCTTTCTATCTGGTTCGCTATAGGATTTAAAAAGGCGTTGACGGTCTCCGACTTTCCCGCCCCTTTGGGCGCTACTATGAACGTGTGAATGAGCGGGTTTACAGGGATCCCGTTATAAGAGTATTCCGCTTTGTCGCATCCAAGGACGCCGGATAGAGCGGAAAGCCCTGCCGCCGCTATCGTCGCGTATGGCGTTCCGTATTGGTCGCCCTGCGTTTGCGTCATAGGTTGCATTTCATCTGGTAAGGCTTTGAGCGGAAAGGACTTGTTAAGGGCTTCGACGTCGATTTCTTCGAGCGTCGCCGCCGCTCTTTTTTCCGCCTGTCGTTCGAGCCGTTCCCGTTGCCGTTGGATGCAGGCGTCGCGCAAGCTCCTAGCCGAATAGGTAACGCCTTCGGCGTTCATTTCAAGCGATTGGGAATAGTGAACTTCGTCAGGATCTAAAAGTTCAACTATAGAAAGGTTTCGGCGATTCGGCGCGTAAGCCTTCGACGCCGCCGATTCGTTGCCGCCGTGTTCTAGCGCCGCGATTAGTTGCAAGGGACTATAGTTTCCTTCGACTTCGAGCGGCGCCGCGTTGGACGTGAAGCAATGGAAGCATCCGTAACCGTCGCTTTGCGGGTTCGTGCAAAGACTGCCGCCCAGCTTGCCCGCCTGCGGTTGATTCGGTCTTTGCCATTGTTCAAAGTCGCCTTCATCTCTAAGGAACTCCCAGCCCGCCCGCGTCAACGCCTGCCGGACGATATCGAGGTTAGAACGTAGAAAGTCTGCGACGCTTTCGCCTGTGAACGTTGGCGCCGGCGCCGGCGTCGCGTTTGTGATCCGCGTCGCGTTCGTCGGTCCTTTTTTCGGCTTTTCCGTCTGCGGTTCGTCGCAAGCCCGCGCCGCGTCCAAGAGTCGCGCCCGTTGTTCCGGCGTGATTGTCGGTATACTCTCCCAGTCGCCCCAGATTGAACTGTAGCCGTCTGTAGGGTTGATTAGACAAATTCCGCCCGTTCCGCGTGTTTCTATCGTCGTTCCGTCAGCGTTCCGCGCTAGCTTCTTATTTTTTTCGACCGTTTCGCAACGGTACGCGACGTGCCGCCCGTCGCTCTGCGTCGTTTCTGTCGGAAGTGAATTGACAAGATCGGCGGGAAGTTGTTTTGCCCAGCCGTCAAATTTTGCCGCCTTTTGGTCAAAGTCGATTATTTCGAGGTTTCCGCTTGTCGGACCGCATACGACACACAAGGCGTCGAATTTCAGACCAGCCGGAAAAACGGCGTCAAAATCGGGGCGTTCCTTCGTCCATTGCTTCCAGCTTCCAATAGGTCTTTTCCCCGATTTAATCGCGGGTAGAACGTTTAGCCCTGCGGCGTGATATCGTCGAGCCGCTTCTAGTAAATTGTTCATTATATCTCCCTATAACCTTGACAATCCAAGGATTGAATTTAGAATAAAAGAGTCGAGCGGGGAACGTGTTACGCTCTCTGTCTCTATCCGTGTTTTCAATAACGCGCTTCCTTCAACTTGCCAGCGTAGGAAGCGCGTTTTTCTATTTGGTTAGTCGATATCGTTACTTAGGTAATTTATCGGCGTTTTCGCATATATCGGCGTAACGCTTTAAAAGTTGGTCAGGCGTTGGAAGATTCGCGACTTCATAGCGCCAGTTTTCAAACGCTTCGTTCGTGCCGAAACATTCTTTAAGGACTCTTATATATGTATCGATATGCGATTTAAGATGGCCAAGGGCATATGCTGGGAGTTCTCCCACCCAGTGAGAACAAAAATTGTTTAGCTTTTGCAACGCGTCAGAGACGCGTCGCAAATTCAAAGAGAACTTCCTAAAATTCAAATAATCGGGATCGTCCAAGTGTAACAGCGCTCTTTTAAACGCTGCGCCGCTTGTTTCTTCGTCGGCATCGAGGTGAAAAGAGCCTTCCCCTTTAAGGTCTCCCAGCCCAAAATAATGCCATTCTCTAATGGTTTCGACGGGAACGCCCAGAATTTTCGCGGCTTCCTTGTCAGAGTAAGAATCGTTGTCCTTTAACGTCATTTTCATTGATTCTCCCCCCCGTTGCCATTCAACCAGTTATCGAGCGCGGATTGCGAAAAGAAATAGGTTAAGCGTTCCGACGTTCCGTTTTTACACGATTTACAAGGAACGTCGCCAGCTTTCGCCATAACGCGCAAAACACGGGGGGAAAGCTTCAGATAGTCAGCGGCTTCGTTGAGTCGCATGAAGGGGCGTTTTGGGGCCGCCTTGACAAGATAATTTCGATTTCTCATAATGAAAATATCCTTTTGTTAAGGGTGGAAACGTTCGACGTCTGCGACAATCGCGACGTGTTGAACGTTTTTGGAAGTCGGCGCCGTTCCGTTCATTGTCTGGTAAACTTCAACGGAACGGCGCTTTTCTATTTCTATCGCGCTATTTCGAGCGTGTGTCGGCGTCTGGTATTGGATTCGGAAAGTATCTGACTTCGGCGGTTCTAGGATCTGTCGCGTGATAATATATCTGATTGTCTACCCAGATTTTAAGCGTCTTATTCAAGCCTTTATAATTTACAAGTCGATAGTTACAAATATCACGAAAAGAATCTAGAGTGTTATGAAGTGGATCTTTCGTGATCATGTCTTTTAAATATCTAGGTTCAATTCGTGCATTATTGCAAGCGTCGGAAAACGATTCGCCGTTTATCATTGCATCTTCAATCAGTCCGTCGTTATAGAACTGAAAGTCCCTGACAATTTTTTGGGCTTCTTCGTATTGCTTATCGAATTTGTCGCCTAGTTTCTCTTTCGCTCTGTCAAGTTGGAATTGGTCAAGCTCTGCGGTATAGTAGACACGATATTGACGCTCCGAGCCGCCTCCGACACGTTCGCCTTGTATCGCCCCAGCTTTTACCCACTTATTGAACGTAACTCTATCGACGCCAAGGTAACGGGCCGCGTCGCTCTGATTCGCTAGGAATAGTGGTTTTTTAAATTCTTGTCTTTCCATGTTTTCAAACCTTTTGCAATACGTTCGAGGTTTTTGCCGTACACTTATTTGTAGCCAGAATAATCTTGGCGTCAAGGGGAAAAATGTAAAATTACCCCTGATAATAATAGAAAAAGCAACATACAAGAGAGATTTCTTTGAAATAGTCTATGAAACATTACATAAGACTAGCGCCGGATCCTGTGTTTCTCACAGAATCCCAAAATTCTCTAACACGGTGTCGCGTCTATGGTTATATTTGAATGACAGAAAAGAAAAAGTCTTAAGAAATAACGCAAGCGTCTACGATTCTTCGTGAAGATCCCCATGACGATCCCCGTCGTTTGCTATCCGACGTTTAAATTCTTCTTTAAATTGAGTTATAATCGAATCGGCTTTTTCAAAGTTCTTTGGGCCATAGATCTTCATAGCTTTTGTTTTTCTCATTCCGTGAGTAAAAGCCAAGAGGAAAGAACGGTATTCTTCAAGCCCTGCGCCGATAATCGCCGTTTCTATCAAGTCGTTATATTCAAGATTGCTTTCTATATCCGTTTCGTCCAATATGTTAGTGAAATTATCAAACGTAACTTTTGCTAATTTGTATTTTCTTCTAAGCCCGTTGGCGTTTTGATACCAGCGTACAAGCGCAAGAAATCCTCTAGAAATTAGTTCTTTTTCCGTCAAGCTCCATTTATGTCGATTCTTTAAAAGCCAGAGCGACGCTTCCTGTGTCGCGTCGTCGAATTGTTCCCAGCTTTTAAAACGCTTGCAATAAAACCTAGATATGTCGATAGCTAAGTTAAATACGTTATTTTCTTCTAGCATAGAGTCAGGATCGAATAAGAAGATAGTAGAAATTTTTTCAACCTTTTCGCCATTCAGGAAAAATATTTTGTCGGTCGAGTGATCTCCCAGCCCTAGCCAAAACCGTGACGGGTCCTTCCTAGGGGTGTTTCTTCCATTGAGGTCGCGGACAGCCCAGTGAAAGGGGGTGTTAAATCATACTAGCATAGTAGGAATTTAATAGAGGTTGAAAACGTTGGAACGGATCCAAGCCCCAGCAAGTAAAGAAAAGTCCGTTTCTCTTTAGATCCGGCGTCGAGCGCGTCGCGTAAGTAAAGCCAGCTTAAGATAGCGGAAAAGCAAGAGCCGCCGAAGATCCTTCCCTTCGGCGGTCCTACATTCTGCCCAAAAAACCACCTTCAAAAAGTGGTTTTTAAACGGTTTTTTTGTAAGTGTAGATAAAATATAAAGATACGGCGATAAAATACCAAAAAACCAAAAAACCACAATTTGTAAGAGGAACGGGGTAAAGAGTACACTCCAAGAATGGGTTTTAACTGTACTATATATATATTATAGTGTATATGATAACCTAATAGCGGAAAAAGAGAAAGAGCCGCCGAAGATCGCCTTCGACGGCCCTTTTTTCCGCTCTGTGTCTGCGTGTCAGTCGGTCGCAACTTTCTCCCAGCTTGGAATTTTATCCAAGATATCTTTCGGGATATCGTTCGAGTAATAGGCGTTTCTAGCGACGTCTTTTGTATGTCCTACCCAAACATTCTCCCAGTATTCGCCGTATTCGTCGCGTATTCGGTTCGAGGCCGTTTGTCGTAAGACTTGACGCGGGCGTTCAACTTCGACGCCTGCGGCTTGAAAAATCATTTTCAAGTGATAGAAGGCGTTGGCGCCGTTGCTCTCTGCGTCGCGTTTCCACCAGTCTGAAAACACATAAACAAGCGCGTCGTCGTTCCTTTTCCGCTCTTGCTTCAACTCCCAAAGAGCCGCCGCCGTTTCGGGGAACAATGGCATTTTCCGCCACTTTGCGCCCTTCGAGCGTTTCGAGCGTTTTACGTCCCTTATCATTAGAATTTTGTTATCAAAGTCGATAAATTCCCATTTAAGCTCCGGCGCTTCGGACGCAATGCGCAACCCCTGACGATATCCTAAGAGAAAATACGCTTTCCACTCAAGCGGATTATAGTGCGTAGCGTTTGGGGTATAGTTCGCGATTGCGTCTAGGATCCGTGTCGCTTCTTTGTCTGTGATAATTCGCGTTTCTCTTTCGCTGTATGTCGAGCCGCTTTTGATGTTTTGGAACGGGTTGATAATCGGATCCTTCGATTGGTCCGAATACCAGCGGAAAAGCCATTTAGAACGCGCTATAATTCCGTTCTTCGTCGCTATAGCTAACTTTCCCGCCGTTACTTTGTCATTTAGATAACCGTTGAACGCCTGCGCGTCGCGTCGCGTGATATCTGTTATAGGCGTGTTCCTTTTGAAGTATTCGAGCGTGTGGCGTAGATTGTTCCGCGCTGTGTATGCCGTTTGCGGTTTCGCCGTTCGTTCCAGATCGGCAAGGGCTTCGTCGTAAACGTCGCCCAGCGTCGTATATGGCGCCGCGTCGATAATTCCCTTATCTGCGAGCGCGGTCAAGAGAAGCGGGAAAGGTTCGATTCTGCCAATGGTACGAGGTTGAATTGCGCCCGTACTTGCGACGTCCCTTTCACAGGCTGCAAGCAACGTTTTCAGGTCGTCGACGTCGGACTTGTCGAAAACATTAGCCGAAGCATAGAACATGAACTTCGAGCCGTTGACGGTCAATAACTTCGAGCGTATTTCCCAAGCCTTGACGGCGCCGCGATTGTTCTTTTTAGATACGATATTAGCCATTTTCAACCCCTCTTATTCAAGTCCGAGATAAGCCATTAACATTCCAGAAAAGACGAAAAAACAAGCGTTTTTCATTTCAAGTGAATGACGGTACATGTATGAATCGCGGTATTCATAACCGTAGCACCCCAAGGCGTAAAGCTCCGTCGTTTCGTGTTGGTTAAACGCTTTTCTACAGACGTCGAAAGCGTTATCGAGCGCGCGCCCGTCCACTTTCATAGAAACGACGTCCCGCCCTTCTACCGCGTTCGCCAAGTCATGGAAGTAACGCGCTTCAAATCTCCAGAAATTCGCCGCGTAAGTTCCGCCGATCTTCAAAACTTTTCTTTTCATAGTATCTCCGTGTTTCAAGTTGTTTGCGTCCAGTTCCAGATTGTAGGACGTCGCAAGATAGCGACAATAGGTAAAGTGTCTAATTAGGGGTCTGTTTTTTGTAACCCTATAAGTAATAAAGATACTTTAAATAATGCTAGTGTTTCAAACATAGGTTTCCTCTTTTTAAGAGAGTTGCTTACTCCGTGTCAAAAAAGCTCTTTCACTGAGGAAAAGAATTGTTTAGACTCGGTTTGCTCTTGGGAAGGAAGCACGTTTAAATCCTATGCAGGAAGCGTGACGTTCAGTTTCTGAGAAGTTTGTCTTTGACGAGGATTGTTAGAGACTTAAAAAGAACGCAGGGAGGTTGACGTGAGCATGGCGGCTCAAAATCTTTTCCTGACTGAGGGAAAGTCGCACGTTATTTCATTTCTGAACGTTTTTCTTTTTGAGAAACAGACATTAACGGGTTTTGTCGGCAGGCGTTTCAGACATGTCGTCAAGGTTTGTCAAGTGATTGCAACGATATTGATTGTCGCTTTCACTGTGGCGCACTCTCAGCTACAAGCCGCAGTCTATAAGACTGATAATTTCACAGTTCAAGCAACCGACGCAGGCTTTGCAAAGCAAGTCGGCGAGGCGGCAGAAAGTTATCGTATTAAACTCGCTCAACTGTGGTTAGGGCGCGATTTGCCTCGCTGGTCTCGTCCATGCGAAGTGTCTGTTAAGACAGGAACGGAACTGGTTTCCGCTGGCGAAACGGTCTTTTCTTTTTCTAATGGCGAAGTTTATGATTGGAAAATGACAGTTCAGGGAAGTCCTGAACGGATTCTTGATTCTGTGTTGCCTCATGAAGTAACGCACACTATTATTGCTTCATATTTACGTATGCCTGTTCCTCGCTGGCTTGATGAAGGAATGGCAACGGCGGTTGAAGCAAGCTCTGAACGGGCGCATTATCGTAAAATGCTAGCGACATTTTTACATACAAAGCGCGGGATTGCGTTTGACGACATGGTTTCAATGAAGGAATATCCTTCAGATCTCACCCCTTTTTATTCCCAATCTTTTTCTGTTTGCGAATATTTGATTTTGGTAGGCGGTTATCGTCGACTCGTGGAATTTGCAAAGGCGGGAGTTGAATCAAACGATTGGAACGCCGAATTGAAACGGTATTATGACTGCAACTCGCTTGGCGCCCTTCAGTACGAATGGAATAGGTGGATTAGGGAGTGGGACCTCGCAAACCAGCCCGAAATGTTGCCAGCGACTCGGCGACTTCCCAGTATTGACGATATGCCAAAGGAAATCATGTTAGCGCAAAATTCTAGCGTTCATTCCGATTCCATTTCTGTTGGAATTAGGGAGCGAGAATCCTTTGGAAATAGCGAGACCAATCCAATAACCGTAGCTCGTGGCCAGAGTAAAATAAAGGAACAAGGGAATTTTTTCAAGGGGCTAACGCAATCATTTTCCTCGAGGAACAATGGCGTTGATTCTGCTTTTCAAGAACCTACTGGGAATTTTGGAATTGCGTCGACAACATCATCTCAAACGCTTTCAGTTTCTACGAATAAGACGATTGAAAACGGAAGCATTAGACGTTCGTCTGAGAGCATACTTTCTAATGGCGCGGGGAGCGCTGTCAAACCTAAGTCAACCTTACAGCCATATTATCGTTCGTCTGAAACTTCTGTGCATTTACAGAAAGAACGGACAATACGTTAAGATAAGCTACTCCTAGATGTTGATAGATACATAAAGACGCAAAAGCCCCGGAAGGAAAGGGAACGTTTGGAGTCGGGGTAGAGAGATAAGTGAAACGCTACGGCCAAAAAACCGTAGCGTTCTCATTTTTCAAATAACGAGAACCTGACCAAGATAGAACAGTACTCACTAGAGAACGAGAGGTCTCAAGAGGAACCTAAGGAACCCTCCCTGAAAAAGAGCATTGCATTCTATTGTAATTCAATACCCCTCTATAATCATGAACGGCTTCAAATTATTCAATTACAACAGAAGGCAAGTTTTGGGGAGGACCGATTAAAGACCTTACTTAATCATGAGTTCCATTTGCCTCGATATCTGTTCGTCGATCATCCCCTTGAAGGTTGCAGCTCCCATCGGAAGATTCAGATTAAGCGTAACAGTATCGTCGCCGATACCGAGATGACCGTCTAGCCTGTAATTGAAAATTATCATCGAAAAGTCGAGATTGTATGGATCGCTCCAAACTTCCCGTGTTACTGTCGCGATCATTGCTCGATTAATTTTCTCAGCAGAGATGCGCTCTCGAATCCGTCGCGCGGCTTCTTCTTTTCCCAGCGAGTGCCCGAAAGTTTTGATAATGGACGCCATGTAAGATTGTCAACTTTATTGAATTAGGATGTTTAAAACAGCACAGCGCTACCACGTCGCTTACAAAGTGAACGACGTGGCGTTTAGTTCATTCTCGCTTCAATTGACGTGTTTTCAGGTCAGAGATTTCTTGAGCGATTCGATAAGTTCAAGCGCCTGGCCAATTTCTGCCTTTTGACGTTCAGGTTCTTCTGGAATTTCGCGTTCGATTGTGAGCGGACCGACGTAGCCAATATCTTTTAACGTCTGGAGAAAGAGTTTTGCGTCAACTTGGCCTTGACCAAAGGGTACTTCAGTTCCCCAATCGACCCCAGGCTGACCTGTCGTCGCAATTGCGTCTTTACAGTGGCAGGAACGAACATATCTTGCAACTTTCTTAAGCGATTCAATAGGCGCTCCCATACCATAAAGGATAAGGTTTGCGGGATCGAAATTAATGAAGATGTTGTCGCGATTAACCGTCTCGAGGAATGCGAGTAGGTTTTCCGCTTTTTCTTGTCCTGTCTCAAGGTGAAGACGTTGACCGTTTTGTTTAAGATAATCGCAATAGCTTTGAATCGCAGCGACCATGCCCTTGTAATCTTCCGATTCGACGTCATGGGGAACGAAGCCGATGTGAGAACCGATTGCTTCAACGCCCAAAAGTTTTGCAAAATCGGCAATCTCACGCGCTTCTTGAAGGCGCGCTTCGCGCGTAGAGGCTGGCACAAAACCGACCGTTTCGGCCGCTTTTGCGATCGTCTCATATGACTCGCCTTCAAAACCGAGGAAAACGACCGTCGTTGTTATTCCATAACGGTTGAGCTTTTCAAGAAACGCTTTTGCGTTCTCGGGAGTACGCGATTCTTTTGCAGGCGTGTGGAGCTGAATCGTTTTAATTCCTAGATCGCGGACTACTTCTAATTTGACTCCCAAACCCGCGTCGATGCTCGCAAAGACTCCAACAGGCATGTTTTCCATGATAACGTTCCTTTTGTGCTTGTTCTGCTGATTGTTATACCGCCAATTTAAGGCGGAAAAGAAGGCGACGCCATACGTTTAAGAAGCATGTTGTTTCAACGAACGGCTCCTGTAATACTCGCCGGATCCGAACTTTTCAGTAAAAGCCTTGAATGCTTTTGGCGCTCGAAACCGACTCCACCAGTATACAGTGGTTTCACCCATTTTTCAAATGTCCGATGAAAATATCTTGTGAGTTTTCTTAAAGTCAGGCGATTATTCAAGTATTGATGAAAGAAATGCTAGTGATACAATGACTACGGCGTGCCGAGGCGCTTGTCGCATTTACTAGACATTCACTTTCTGCGGTCCTAGATGTATTGAATCTACGCTGAACCGTTGTTTTTTTTAAGGTGGGAATCTTTGAAATGAATTATTGCCAATGCGAGGCTACTGCTTTTTTACACGATTATGCGGGACAAGTTGTTGAAAATCTAATGCGAACCAGCTTCGAAACCCTCGCGAGGATTGCTGGATTGATTCTTGAGACCAAAGAAAAGGGGAAGCGTGTTTATACCGCTGGAAACGGCGGAAGCGCCGCTACCGCTTCACACATGTGCAACGATCTGCTGAAGGGCGCGCGAGTTTGTGGGCGAGAGGGGTTTCGCGCCATATGTCTGAACGATAGTTCCCCAATTTTAACCTGTCTTGCCAACGATTTTACTTACGAAGACGTTTATGCACTTCAACTTCGTTCGTATGCTGAGCCTGGAGATTTATTGATAGTTTTCAGCGGAAGTGGTAATTCGCCGAATGTTGTTAAAGGACTTCAGACTGCCCGTGAAATGGGGCTTATAACTATTGGTTTTGGCGGGCGTGACGGCGGAAAAATGAAGGAATTTTGCGATGAAATTCTGATCGCGCCAACAAATTCAATGGAGCAACTTGAAGATATGCACATGCTCTATGAGCATGCAATCGTTTCGCTTATGCAACGAGTTCTTCCCAAGAACTTTGATATTGAGGTATTGCATTATCCTGAAATAAATAGGCGTTTTAAGACGGCCTTCTTTGATTTTGACGGAACGGTTGCCGCTTTACGATGTGGCTGGCAGGACGCCGTTGCGCGTTGCGCCTGTGAAACGCTCACGTCGCTTCCAGGCGTCTCTCGTGGCGATGTTGAACCGGTTGTACGCGCATACATAGAAAAGGAAACTGGACGTCCGATGATTGCCCTCGGCGAACATCTTGCCGAAGAAGTAGCAAAACGAGGTGGAACGCCGGAACTACCGTTGACATATAAGCTTCAGTATGACGCTGAACTTGACAAACTTGTCGACGCAAGATTATCGGAGCTAGGAGTATCAAAGACAGTCGACGATGTTTTAATCCCTGGAATTATCGCCTTTTTAAAACTCCTTAGAGAGAATGATATTTCACTTTGTCTTGCGAGTGGGACAGACGAGGCGCGGTTAAAGAAGGAATGTGACAGATTGGGAATAAGCGAGTTTTTTGATCAAGGAATCTATGGCGCGCGTGAAGACGGCGTTCCTTGTGAAAAAGTGGATGTTCTCCGAAACCTTCTTGATAAAAATGGTTGGTCTGGTCGAGATCTTGTCGGTTTTGGGGACGGAGGTTTTGACGTCCGAGCAATCAAGCAATTCGGCGGTTATTCTGTCGGTCTTGCTACCAACGAAGTTAAGCGTGAAGGCATTGACGAACACAAGCGTGGATTCTTGCTTGAGGCTGGCGCGGACGCGATTATTCCCGATTTTTCTGATCCTGAAAAACTTTGGCGTTTCTTGAATAGATAGTTTACTCCCATTTGATAGTGTGGCGAAACTGAAAAGGGCCGCCTCGGTTCTGAGGCGGCCCTTTTCAGAATGGGAACGTTCGTAACGCCTCTAATTATGTCCATCTTTTTCATTTTTGAGTTTTTCGAACGCGTAGAAGAACCTTTTTCCTTGCTCTAGCTGACTTTTACGATCGAAGTGAATATTGTCAGGGTTGAGAGTGACGCCTTCTGCCGAAACGAATGCAGCGGGTTGGGAACGTGCTACCGCTGAAATTTGGGCTTTCCGTAAGGTTTGAACGTCGTTATTTTCCTCCGCCATTGCTAATTCGCCAACAAGGATCGGGACGTTGTCAGCATGAAGTTCACTTCGCAAATCAGAGAAGAGCTGTATAAGTTTTTCTTCATATTTCTGAGATTTTGATGGCGATGTGTCTGACTCGCCCTGACGCCAGAGAATCGCCTCGAGAACGCCGTCTTTAAGAGCACGTTTAGCTCTTGCGACGGCGTCGTCGTAGGGATACGAGTTTGTTTGCCCAAAAAAAACTCCTGGGCGCCAGTCGTCGATCGAAGAACCCCCGCATGCCGTCGGTACAAGACCAACCGAGATTTCTGGATTTGAATCGACAAGCATTCGTGCGAATTCACGGCCAGGACCCACCCCCGCGCTTGGTTTGTCGTAGTGTATTGGTTCAACTGCCGGAACCCAGCGACCTTCGCGGTCAAGCATATAGACGCGTGGAATAGGCGTAAGATCTTCTTCCTCGATAAAGCCTCTGCCAGCCATATTTGATTGTCCGGCGAGGATTACGATCCTGAAATTATCTTTGGATGGGAGCGATACGGCGCCAGACGGAGGGACGTCCTGAGCGAATCCCCAAGTTGGGGAACCTAAGATAAGCGCGAATGCAAAGCAAACGATGTGGAAAACGTAGCGTGTCATATGAAAAGGCAGTCTATACGATAAAGGCTAATTTGGTCAGAACCCCATTTTTTGCGCCCAAGCAAAACGACGATCTTGCCAACTCTGTGCGTTGGGTAGATCGTCCCAGAACATATAACCATGAGGAGCGTCAGCGAAGATGTGAAGTTCACAAGGGATTTCCATCTTACGAAGGCGTTTATAGATTTCGACCGATCCAAGAGGGGAGTATATGTCTGCGTCGCCATGGATAAGACACATTGGCGGAGTTTTTGAATCGAAGTGAAAATCTGGAAGAATAGACGCGCCTTCGCCCTTATTCACATTTGGATCTTTCGCGCCGTCGTCGAGTACATAAGCAGGATAAACGGGAATTGCAAAGGCGACATTACATGGGTGTGAGTCGATATCGTCCACAGGCGCATATGTTTCCGTCTCAGAATTTACTGCCGTAAGAAGCGCTAGACACGCGCCTGCCGAATATCCTTCAACGCCGATTCGGTTAGGATTGATACCATATTTGTCGGCAGAACTTCGAAGATAACGAACGGCACGTTGCGCATCTTGGAGCGCCGGACCGTAGATCGTCCCAGACGCCGGACGCGGCACACGATAAACAAGAATCGCTGTTACATAGCCGCGATCGTTCCAATATTTTGAAGGAGGAAAGCCTTCATTATTGTAGAAACAAACGTTAAAGCCGCCTCCTGGCATGATTAATACACAGACGTCAGACGTTTGCTTTTTAGGTCGTTGGATCAGCAAATAAGGCGTCGTAACCTTGAGGGCCGGAGCGTTTGGAACATTAGGATCGTTTACTTCTGGCTCGCGTACCATTTCGCCAGGCGCCAGATTTGGCCATATTTCAACCTTTTCTGGATTCTGGGCGCAGGCAATTTCAACAGTAAAGAAAAATACAAAAGCCCAAGAGATTAGACTTTTAAATTTGACGTACATAAGATCAGCCTTTACTTAAAAGACGAGTAGTTTTGTAGCAAACGACGCTTCGTTGCGTCGTCTCCCTGCGGATTATACGATATTAGAACAAGATAATCAAATCGTCATTAATCGTTTTAGGCATGCTTAATTCCGTTGAATATTGCGGCTGATTTGAATCTTGAAAAAATACTGGAGTCCTCGCTTGACAAATTTCTGTATCGTGGCGATAATCCCACTGACGTCGTTTTCATTCACGAAAACATTGTTCAAGCGATTTTTCCTGTTTAGAGATCTGCTTGGAAGGTTTTTCGAGAGGGGTGCGATTTTGATGAAAACATCTTTTCCTTATATATGCTTCTTCTACTATTGCTGGCTTTTTTGCGGATACGCCAGTGTTGCGTGTATTGTCGCAAAGGAAAGCATTGCGAGGATTTGAGAGATGATAAATCTTCAGACTCGAAGAGTAAAGCCCTGCGACAACCGCGGGGCTTTTTTCTTTTAAATCTGCGTCGTACCTCGAACTTTAATCTGTTAACGTCATGTTTTTAACATTGCAATTTCATTCAATTTGAAAGGACATATTCCAATGATTATTCTGCTCAAAAAGAACGCTAGCCAAGTTCAGATTTCTAACCTAACTGAACGCCTTAAGGAGTTTGGCGTCGATACGAATCTTTCGGTCGGTTCAGCGCATACAATTATTGGACTTGTTGGCGACACCTCGGCTGTCGACGTCGATATGCTCAGCGCGCTTGATATCGTCGAATCTGTTCAGCGTGTACAAGAGCCGTTCAAGAAGGCAAATCGTCGTTTCCATGAGGAGGATACCGTTATTGAAGTTGGCGACGGGATTAGAATTGGCGGCGGCTCGTTCCAGATGATTGCCGGGCCATGTTCCGTTGAATCAGAAAAACAGATTGTTGAAATAGCGATTGCTGTCAAAAAGGCAGGCGCGACCATTTTGCGTGGCGGCGCCTTCAAACCGCGCACCTCGCCTTATGCGTTCCAGGGACTCGGTGCCGAGGGGTTAAAACTCTTACAACTTGCTAAAAAAGAAACTGGCATGCCGATTATTACGGAACTTATGGACGCTTCGCACCTCGATCTTTTCGAGGAAGCTGACGTTGACATTATCCAGATTGGCGCGCGAAATATGCAGAATTTCGAGTTACTCAAGAGAATAGGTAAGACTAACCGTCCGATTCTCCTTAAAAGAGGGTTAGCGAACACAATTCAAGAATTGCTAACTAGCGCTGAGTATATTATGGCCGGAGGCAATGAGAAAGTGATGCTTTGTGAGCGTGGCATCCGAACTTTTGAGACACGCACTCGTAACACGCTTGACCTTTCAGCGATTCCAGTTATTCATCGTCTATCTCATCTCCCTGTTATTGTCGATCCAAGTCATGCCACAGGAGAAGCGCGTCTTGTTCCCTCGATGGCCCTTGCTGCGACGGCAGGAGGCGCTGACGGACTCATTATAGAGGTTCACAATGATCCCACTCATGCGCTCTGCGACGGAGCACAATCGTTGACCCCAGAAGTTTTTGCAAAAACCGCCGAACGCGTCCGGGCAATTCTACCATACGTTTGGCGCGATAAAGATTGAATGAATCCTTGCGCTGTTTTCCAAAGTCTTGTTTGCGTGCGCCGACTGGGTATAATCCGCTTCGGCGCATGTTTTTTACAGGTGTAGACTTCAATTTTAGAGATAGTCGAGGGGGACGTCATGTCCAAATTCGGTTTAACGACACGTTGTATGACGATTTTTGCTTTCGCCTTATTATTTCTAGGCGCTGTAAGACCTGTTTGGTCAACGACCGTTTCTCTTTCTTCTCTTCTTGATGAAATGACGGACCGAACGGCTCTTGTGTCGAAGTCGAATTACGTTTCCTTTCAAGCGAGCAGCTACGATCGTGCCGCTAAAAGTCCTGAAGAAAACTGGTTTGCGAATAACGATACTTCTCAGTTTATCCGTGAGGAAACAAATAGCGGACGTAAGGAATGGGTTTTGATGGAAGCTGACGGTTCAGGAACGATTACACGATGGTGGATTACCGCGCCTCATTATAAAAATAACTTCTACATCTATATCGATGGCGCTTCAGAACCGACATTCGAGGGAAAAATCGACGATATTGTCGGCGGATTCTTTTTTGCCGAAGCGCCACTGTCAGAGACGAGTTCGGGGGGACGTAATCTTTATCTGCCGCTTCCTTTTTCGAAAAGCATTAAAATTACATGTGATCAAATGGAGGAACAAAAGAATCTTTACTATCAAATCAACTATAGAATCTATGATACGGGCGTAACCGTCGAATCAATAACTCAAGAAATTCTGACAGAACAAAAGGATAAAATATCTTTCGTCAATTCTATTCTTCGCGATCCAGAACGATCTATTTGGGGATTAACCGGCGAACGCGAACTTCAGGGATATACACGGCATATCAATTCCGAAGAATTAGTAGGTCTTTTTGAAACGCACAGTATTTATGGTTCTGGCGCAATTACAGAAATTGAAGTTAAACTGACGGCGGACGACGTCGTTCAGGCTACGCGAAACGTCGTCCTTTCAATTTCATTTGATGGAGAAGAAACGGTTTGGGCGCCGATTGGAGAATTTTTCGGGTCAGGCGTCGGAATTAATCCCTACGAGTCTTGGTATGCCAAGGTTACCAAAGACGGCGTTATGAAATCGTTTTGGAGAATGCCTTTTAAGAAAGAAGCGAAAATTTCTTTTATCAACTATGGCGATCAAAATGTGGACGTCGATTACAAAGTCTATTATGAGAAGACTCCTTGGACGGACAAAACGATGTATTTCCATGCAAATTGGCGGCAAGAGCGTGGAATCCAAACTCTTGGCGGCGCCGGAACTAAGGACTGGAACTATGCTTCGATTTTAGGCGGGGGCCTTTATGTGGGCGACGTACTCTCTATCGTCAATCCTGTTGAAGCGTGGTGGGGCGAAGGGGATGAGAAGATATTTGTTGACGGCGAGTCGTTTCCTTCACATTTCGGCACAGGAACTGAGGATTATTATGGGTATGCATGGGGGTCTCCGCTCTTTTTTGAATCCCCCTTCCACGCGCAACCGCGGTGTGAAGGACCTGGTAACTTTGGAAATACTACTAACTTACGTTTTCGTGTTCTTGACGGCGTTCCTTTTACAAAATCCCTTAAATTTGATATGGAGGTATGGCATTGGAACGACGTCATTATCGATTACGCTGTAACAACCTTTTGGTATGGCCTACCTGGATCTAAACTTATAAACTCCGACTCTTATCGGGAAAAGGTTGAAGACGAGACCCAAGAACCCGTTCTTTATAACCACAAACTGACTCTAAAACTGTCAACATGTGAACTTGAAACAAATCCTGCGAGCGGGCAGGTTGCAATTCAAAGGATGACTGGTTTTGAAAAGGACGGAAACAGGTGGCGTGATTCTAAGCAAATATGGTGGCGTGACGGGAAGTTGGGCGATTCATTATCACTTAAGACGCCAAATGTTCCCTCTGGAAAGAATACAATTATTCTGGGCGTAACCTGCGCTGTTGATTACGGAATCGCCCAATTTTATTGGAATGGCAAAGAAATCGGCGAACCTGTCGATTTCTTTAATGCCGACTCTGTTATTCATCGGACTGTCAAATTTCACGTTAATGAAACGTCAGAAGAAGACGGCGTTCTGACTGTGAAACTCGTAGGAAAAAACTCCAGTTCTACAGGAGAAATGCTTGGAATTGATTTTGTCGATTGGGAGTAATTTCTTTTGTTGTTCTTCGCTGATTCCGGTTTCTCGATTACAGTTATGAGAATTCTTTCGGACTAGAGCTCTCTATTTGTGATCTTCATAAAAAGCGAGCTTTCCTTTTTACAATTAAACGTAAACGCGTTGTTTGACCTATCGTAGAAAGAATGGAAATCTTTCTTGAGGCACGGATAACGCGCAGATAATGAAGGCTGTTTCGGCTTCTGACGAAACAGAAGATCGCCAAAGCCCATCGGCTCCACGTTGTTTCAAGGCTTCTTTTGTAACGCGCTGAAAGAATAGGAGATTGCGTTCTCGCATCGTGTCGTTTATGGAAGCGCGCCAATAGGAAAGAGCTGCGTAAAACTGGGAGTAAGCCCAGTATTCGATCTTTTCTTTGCTGGAAATATCGCCTTTCGTGACAGGGTAAACCCGTTCAAGATACGAAAAGGCTCGTTCAATTGGAACAGATATTTCAGAACCAATTGACTGCAACGCATGAACTGCCGCCGCCGTCCTACCATAGCCGCTTGGACCGTCTATTTTCGTATATCGAAATCCCCCGTCTTGATTCTGAAGCCTGAGAATAAATTCTTTAGCAGTGCGTATTGTTTCTTCGGGGACGGCAATCCCCGCATTACGAACAGATCTAAGTGCAGAAAGCTGACAAGTTGTGACAGAAATATCTGCAATTGAAGCGCGTTTAGGCTCATAACGCCATCCGCCTTCGCTGTTTTGAGTTCGAACTAGGAGATTGACAGCCGATTGCAACGTATCGCGAATTTCTGGACGTGAGACAACTCCAAAAATTTCCGCTAGAAATAAAGTTGCAAACCCGTGCCCATAAAGCGGTTTAAATCCCTTTTCTGAAAAATTGGCAATCACGCCGTCAACGTCTTCGTGGGAGAGGTCGTTGTCGCGAAGATAATTATGTATTACGTTTTGTTCAGGGAGATCAAACGTTTTTAAGGCTGCAGAAGCTGTTTTTCCGCGAGTTTTAAATGTCCGTGACAAAAGATAGTCGACGATTTTAGTAAGTTCTTTACCATAACGCCCTCGATTAGGCAGACTTCCTAACGCCAAAAAGGCCATGCCGCAGAGGGCGGCGACAGCAGGGTCGCAGCCGAAAAGTTCAGATTTTGTTCCAAAGGAGCCGTCTTCATTTTGACATGAAGCTAACGCGTCCGCACTTTGGTTTATCATGTCGGAAACATTTGCGACGTCATTAATTTCGTCTAGTTCCGTTGGAAAAAGGTTACGTCCACAAAAGAGAATACCGCATCCTAGAACGGATTTAAGAACGTTCCGTCTGCTTAAGAATAATCTTGGAAAAGGCGTCGGAGAAATGATCATTCGGTTTTCTTGACACATAGCGAATACACGCTAAATAAAAAACAAAAAGCTATTTGACGAGAAACTGGTCTATGGGCGTTCCTATATCGCCGACATGAAGGTCGCCAACGTAAGACTTACCTTGTCCCATGAGAAGTCCAGGCTTAAGAGTCGCAAGGGTAACAGTGATTGTAGCTTTAACAGCCTCGGTCTCGATACTTCCGTCGTCAGCGTTGAGACCACTTGGAACGTCGATTGCTAGCGTTGGTTTACCGCTGGCATTAATTGCTGAAACAATTTTGTCATAGGGAGGTCGAAGAGCGCCAGCGGCTCCTGTTCCTAAAAGAGCGTCGACAACCCAGTCTGTTCGTTTTATTTCGTCGTTGAGACGATGTAGAGAAACATCTGAACCGTCGATGTAAAAAAGCTTTTCAGGTGTGTTTTGAATCATGTGTCGTACTATGTTCAAATTGACGAGAGCATCGTTTTTATAGTCGCTATACGGCGACGAAACTGCGACTCGGCAGTCAATTCCCAAAAGTTCTAGGCGTCGAAAAAGCGCAAGACCGTCGCCGCCATTGTTGCCTTTACCACAACATATTAGAACGCGTTGAGGCGTCTTTTGAGCGCAAAATTTTGGAACGTTTTTAACAAAAATTTCAGCAATTGATCTCGCTGCGTTTTCCATGAGGATCAAAGTTGGAATATTCCAATCTTGCGAAGCTTTGACGTCGAGCTCTCTTGCTTGGGCGACCGAGAGAACTGGAGGACAATCATTTTTCTCTAACTTGCGACAAACATAGGCACGCAAGAAACTTGTGTCGTCATAGACTTGTTCAATCTTTAAACCTGCTCGTTCTAAAATCCCCTCAATGATCCATGAAAAAGAACTGTATTCGGAGGAAATATGTTTCGACGCTTCACGTCCTGCCGCTGCTTCCATCTCGTCGAGAAAACGTTGGACGCCGTCGTGCCATTTGGTAATGGGGAAATTGAATATAACGTCATAAAGGTAGAATACTCCTTCCGGTTTTAGGGCGTTGGCAATGTGCTGAATTGCAACAGCTTTCCAGAAGTCAGGCAAGTGATGCAAAGCAATTGAAGAGATGATAAAGTCAAACTGCTTTGGACGATCTTCCTTTTCCCAAAACGTAAGGAATCCAGCGTGATAAAGAGCGACGTTTTTGATATTTTGGGCGTCTAACTTTTCTTTAAGAAGATTAAGCATGTTCTCAGAGACGTCGGCCCCATAAACTCTATGACAAAGTCTTGACGCAGGAATTATGAAAGCGCCAGAGCCGCAACCGAGATCAAGAGCGACGCTTTCTGAATTTAGTCCGGTTCGACTGCAGACGCGATCGAATTCTTCTTGAAAATTTCTAAAATGAAGGTGTCGTTTCTCAAAATTACGAGCGACTTCAAGGTTCGCGTAGTCGACTCCGCATGCTTGAAACTCGTTGTATAACCAGTGCGGCAACTCCTGGAAGTCCACCATCGTATTGTGCCTTTCTTTTGTTTGATGGTCGCCTAATAATTACAAGTCATTCTTTGAACGATTATATTCCTTTAGCGGAGCGGAAAAAGCGGATAGGTCAGAGACGACGCATAAGAACAAGTAATATTTACGTTAGCAACGTGCCATTTTTCGAAAGAATGTCTTCAATCAGCAAAACCATTTTACTTGATTTTGATCGCCGTCCCTGTTAAAATCTGTAGCGACTCGTGGGCTTTTGGCGTTTAACGCTAAATCCGATACGAAGAAGTATGTCGTTTGTTCCCTTATCGAAAAGGCTCCGGTTGTTTAATCGAGGTAAATATGAGCGCATTCACAAGACGTCGTTTTATTGAGAACTCTCTATTTTCTGCCGCAACTCTTGCCGCTTCGAACGGTCTTTGGTTGCCGAAGTCCGCTTATGCCCAAGAAGTACAGGAAAACCAAGAAGAAAAAGTTTCGCCAAATGAAAAACTTGGCGTTATGATCGTCGGTTGTGGCGGCCGCTCTGCCGATCACATTAGCGCATATCTAGCGGACGATCGCGTTGTTATTCTTTATCTCTGTGATCCCGATCAATCGCGAGCTAAAAGTCGTGCCGATATGGTCGAGCAAAAGGCTGGTTATCGACCGAAGATTGTCGCTGATCTTCGTGACGCCCTTGTCGACCCCAATCTCGACGTCGTATCCTGCGCGTCTGCCAACCACTGGCACGCTCTTTGTGGCGTTTGGGCGATGCAGGCCGGAAAGCACGCCTATATAGAAAAGCCAATTTGCCATAATATTCATGAAGGTAAGGCCCTTATTGCCTGTGCGAAGAAATATGGAGTGATGTGTCAAGTTGGCTCTCAATGTCGCTCTAATAAAGCTCTAAAGGACGCGTTTGAATTCGCAAACACTGGTGGAATTGGCGAGATAAAACTGACCCGCGGCTTATGTTATAAACGTCGCAAATCTATCGGCGCCCTTGGTAAATATCAGGTTCCCGAGACGGTGGATTATAATCTTTGGTCTGGTCCCGCTCCGATTGTCGATCCACCGACTCGTCCGAATTTCCACTATGATTG
Organism: uncultured Planctomycetaceae bacterium; assembly: GCA_946408825.1. Classification (GTDB taxonomy): domain Bacteria; phylum Planctomycetota; class Planctomycetia; order Pirellulales; family Thermoguttaceae; genus RUG369. Next base: position 17,092 of record CAMJTU010000006.1, on the reverse strand, counting down.
GCATTGGCAACGTCTTTATGGAAACGGCGATCTTGGCAATCAAGGTCCTCACCAAACCGACATTGCGCGCACGTTCCTTGGCGTTGATCAGTTCCCAACCAGCGTGATTTCTTATGGCGGACGTCTGGGATATCAGGCGGAACGTGGCGACGACAATTATGTCGACGCGGGCGACACGGCCAATACTGAGGTCTCTATTTACAATTACGGCGACGGCAAGACGCTTGTATTTGAAACGAGAGGATTGGAAACGGACGATTACCGGGGCGCCAAGATTGGCGTTGTCGCGCATGGTTCCGAGGGCTATCTTGTTCAGATTCAGTACGACTATTGCGCCGCATTTGATAAAGATATGAACATGGTCAAAGAATTCCGCGGCGGCGGGAATCATTTCCGTAACTTTATCGACGCCGTCCTCAACAACGATTACGCCAGTCTTAATGCCGACGCTCATTGCGGACATCTGTCTGCCGGTCTTAGCCATGTTGGAAATATCTCCTACTATCTTGGCGAAGACAATAAAGTTTCGGTCAGAGAAGGTCGTAAAATCATTGAGGATTTCGCCAGCGCCGACGACAATCTCGACACGTATCAGCGTACGATCTACCACCTTGTTGAAAATGGCGTTAATCTCGAAAAATACCCGATTTCGATGGGGCGCGTTCTCAAAATTGATCCTACGACGGATTCCTTCGTCGACGATCCGGAGGCGTCGAAGATGGAGACCCGCGAATATCGCGACGATTTCGTAGTGCCCGATCCCGACAAGGTTTGATATTCGGGATACGAGAACGCGACGCGTTCGCGTCAGAACGACACGTCGTCAGACAGTTGCGTTTCGCTCTGTCTGACGACGTCTTTTATCGAGAGGGAAATGGCGAGATGACTCGGGAAATCACCGTCGACTCGGTCAAAGAAACGATTTTCAACGAAGTTAAGTCGCGCGTGGACGAAGTTCGCGGGCGTATCGACGCCGCCGCTAGAAAATCAGGACGCGTTGGCGACGACGTTCTACTTGTTGCCGTTTCTAAGTATGCTGAACCTAGCGACTGCGTCGTCGAAGGGTTTCTTCGTTCGGGAATTTTCGATTTGGCCGAGAATCGTCCTCAGCGACTGCTTGAAAAGGTTGACGTTTGGCGTTCTTCGCCCTACTGGAAGAACCCTGCCGCTCAAATTTTTCCTTCGAGTTTCGATCGCAAATCGTCACTTGAGGATAAGACGTTGCGTTGGCATTTTATCGGCTCGTTACAACGAAATAAGGTCAGACGCATCTTGCCTTTTGTTTCGTTGATTCACTCTGTTGACTCGTGGAAACTTCTCGAGACGATAGAGAGAATCCTTTCTGAGGAAGAAGAATTCGCGCTCGAGCCAACCGTTCGTCGAGGAGAGGTTTTAACGCCGCCTTTCTCTAGCGTAGTTTCTGTTCTCCTTGAAGTTCATATTTCAGAAGATTCGACAAAACAAGGATTTACAACGGAAGAAGTTTTAGACGTTCTTCCCAAGACTAGACTGTTAAAACATGTTAAAGTTTGCGGTCTTATGGGGATGGCGGGACTGAAAACGGCTCCCTGTGAAACGCGACGCCAGTTTGCGACATTGCGTCAAACCCTCGAAAAATGCAGGGAGACTTTTCCCGAGCTCGTCGATTTGAAAGAACTTTCAATGGGTATGAGCGGCGATTTTGAGATTGCGATTGAAGAAGGAGCGACAATTACGCGTCTCGGTTCAATTTTATACCCGCATGAATAGGCGACATTGTAGCTTCTCCATAATGCTTGTATTTTATCAGAAAAGGTTCGACACGGGATAAAACGGATGACAAGGATTAAGTTAACGTTAATGGGACTCGCAGTTCTTCTTGCTGCCTTTTGTTCACTTCGACAGGTTTACAGCGCTGACGATTCTCATTTTCGTTGGGTAAAGTCTGAAACAGCCGCTTCATTATACGACGGCGATCGACTTGTTTTTTCTTTTCAGTACGCGTTTATAGATCACGCGCCTTTAACTCCGGCGAATGAGCCCCGTCGATACGCCGGAGATTATCTGTATCCGTTCAACGGCGTAGAAGGGGAAAATCTCACAGAAGACGCGCCGAAGGATCATTACCACCATCACGGCGTTTTTTGGACTTGGCCCGGTGTTTTTGTCCACGAGAAGGACGGAACGGTCAAATCTTACGATCTTTGGACTTCCAATACGCAGATTCGACAGCGTTTTGTGAGGTTTCTTGCCTGCGAGACATTTGAAGATCGTGCTGTTATCTCGATTGAAAACGGTTGGTATGTCGGGAGTAAAGCTACGACCCCGGATAAGGAACTCGATCCTGCCAAAAAAGGAGAAACTATCGCTGAGAATGAAAAGTTTTACGGCGAAAAAATCATGAAGGAGATCGTCACGATTACGACTTGGCGTCTCGAAACGTTCGAAGGCGTTCCCTGTCGTTCTGTCGATATTGAACTGACGTTGATTCCAACGACTCGTCCAGTTTCACTCCAAGGCGCTGAAAAGAAGAGTTATGGAGGTTTGACAATACGTTTTCGTCCTGTAGGCGAGATTGGTAAAGATCGTTTTATTACAACAGACGAAGGACTTGCCAACGACGATATGCCCGAAAAAAATCTTCGGTGGGCTGACATGACGTCGCGTTTTGGCGCCATAGATTCCGCGACCGGCGAACCTTCCGCGTTAAGCGGCGCGGCGATTTTCCTCTCTCCCAATTTTCCAGACTTCCCGCCCACGTGGCTTACTAGGTATTACGGACCTCTCTGCGTAGGATTTCCAGGCGTCGTAGCCCGGCGTTTTGAACCTGGGAAGCCGGTCGTCATGAAGGCGCGCATTTGGGAACATAAGGGGGTGGTTTCCGTTGAGGTTCTTAAAAGGGCGTTTGAGGTATGGGCGGAATCCGAGAAGAGCGAGGAAGAACAATGAAGAATGACGGAATTTTTAGAACCTGTTTGAACCGTCTGTTTTTGACGGCGGCATTATTTCTTTTCTTCTGCGCCATCGCGAGCGCTTCCGACGCTTTTCGATGGAATCTCGGCGATTCTACCCTGATTCTTTCCACAGACGGCAAGTCCCAACTTCTCCGCGCCGACGGTACGCCTGTTTCCGCTCCCGTCGACGCGTTTCGGTTGACGACGACAACGGGCGTAACACTCATACCGACAAAGGTTATTGCAAAGGAAACGCACGAAAAAGGAGACGTTTTCGACGTTGTTTTTGACGATGGCTCTAGGGCGACGTATTGTGTTCGTCCAGACTCAGGATTTGCAACTATTGATCTCCTTTCAGTGACGTCCGACGAGAATGTCGACGAGTGCGCCATTTTTATGTTGGCTGTTCCTTCTGACAACGCTATTCCGGGTTGGATCAATACAACTACGCTTTCCGACGGTTTCCGCGTAGGACTCATGACGACGTCGATTAATGTGGCTCCTCACCATTCCAGTAATGGAGATATCAAGGGCGACCAAACAAGTTGCGAGCATCGTTTCGTCCAACTTCCACGTAGCGAAGCAAACGATGAATCTTGCATAGACGACGCTACGCCCGTCGCTGAATTCAGCGCGAATTCCTCAAGAAAGACGGGCGACGGTTGGAGCTTCCAAGGTCGAAATTTTGAAAAGCCCTTGGATCTGTCCGGATGCTTACGTCTCCGTGCCCGCATTTGGGGAGATGGTAAAGGCGAACAGCTTAAAATTCAGCTTGGGGGCAAGAGAGGTCATCGAGACGATTATATTACCGTCAATTTCGACGGTTGGAAAGTTTTCGATCTTAATTCTCCAGCCCTCAACGATTTAACCTACGATTCCGTTCAAAATCTCTACTTCTATTACAACGGTCTACCCTCTGAGACGTCCGTTCGTTGCCTTATCGATTGGGTCGATGTTGTATTGGACGTCGACGGTGAGGAACACGCGATTCGACTTGAGGATTTTTCCTCTGAAACGCTTCCCTATTGGGAATCAGAACGTATCGTGTTGTCGGCAAGAAGTTTTGCGCGACATGGTGTTTTTCCCGCAAGTTGCGCTGTCGTTTCGACGTCAAACGAAAACTGGGCGGATGTCGTTGAACGCCTTCAAATGAAGGCGGGCGTTCCTTCGCCTAAGCCTGGAAACGGATGGCGCGGCGCATCTCCCTATATTCATCAATCCTACTTTTTCTTGACGAACTTTCAGGCGGACGAGTTTGAAGAAGCGTTGGCGATAGCAAAACGAGGCGGCTTTAAGCAAATCCTTTTACTTCAGAATTCTTGGTGTCGATCTACGGGAACCTATGCTGTTAATGAAAAATGTTTTCCGGGAGGACTGCCGAAATTGCGCGAGATTATTGACAATTTTAACCGTGAGGGGATTCGTTTTGGCCTTCATCTCCTCGGCGCCTCCGTGGATTCCGACGATCCGTATTTAACACCAGTTCCCGATCCTCGCTTTGTCACCGACGTTTCTACGAAACTTGCGGAAAAGCTCGAGGGGAACCTCAATTCTCAAATTATCAAAACAACCGACGACGGTGCGATTTTTCCGACAGGTGAGAATCCTTATATGGGGTCTGGACAGGTTGTTCGCATAGACGACGAACTGATAGAGTACGGTCGCGCTGAAGAAGACGGCTTGTACGATTGTCGTCGCGGTCTTTACGGCACTGCGATATCAAGTCATAACAAAGGGGCTCGCGTCGTTCACTTTACGCGAGCTTACGGATACCATTTGCCCGACCTTGATACGAACTTCATTGACGAGATTGCCGCGAATTTTGCTAAAGTCGCCAACGAATTGCCGATCGAAATGATTTATTTTGACGGTTCTGAAAAGTTACAACGTCCAACGGAAGGATCGGAACATTGGTATTACAACGCTCGTCTTCACAAAGCCTTTTACGACGCGTTAGAGAATAAAAACCTTTTGTTTCAGGCGAGCAGTTGTTCGCCGTATTCATGGCACATGATTTCGCGTAACGCATCTGCGGACGGTCATGACGATCTCAAGGCCTATCTTGAGGAACGTAGCGGTGGATTCAGCGCGAAACACCCGGAATCCTCATATCTTGACGTAGGTTGGTACTACGCTTACGACAAGAATGCGACGCCGGATATGTACGAATACTGCCTTGGCGCGACGCTTGCTTACGACGCTTCCTTTTCTTTTCAGACGTCCGTTAGCGCCGCATTGGCGCATCCGTTTATAGGCGAGATTCTCGATATGATCCGCGAATACGAAGAGTTGCGCCTTTCTGGACGCGTTTCGGATGAGTTATGTCGTCAATTTGAACTCGATAAGCGTCTTGCCGGTCGGAAATCCATCGACGAACGCAACGCGCTTCTAAATCTTCGTAAAGAGTTCCACCTTGAAAGAGTTGACGATGAAACCCAGAGGTTTCGTCGGGTTATCTATCCTGTCTGGCAAAACACATACGCAGGACGTAGCGATTTGGGAGGAACTACCTCGTCGGACGCCCGTGAAGAGAGCGGCGCTTACGTATGGGAACTCCAAGTTGACGTTCCTTGTCGCGTTGGCTTGCAGGTTCATTTTAAATCGGAGGGTGACGTGCCTGAAGAAACGCTCCTCGTTAATCCGCGCGTTACTTTCACGAAGATTGGAGAGGAAGATTCGGTCGGAAATATTTCTATTGAGTGTGAAATTCATAGAGGACAGTTTGTATTTGCCCTTCCGGATCAGAAAGAAACAATTTACGGTTTGCCTTTGAGCGAACCGCAAGCGCTTAATGCTAAAACGCCGGAAATCCGAATTGATCCAGGCGTTTATCGCGTGTCGTTTGAAATTGAGAAGGGGCGAGAAGTTCCCGTTCGAGTTCGAACCCCTCTCTACACAGACGAAATCTATCCGATTTCGAATTGAGTTAGTTTTTGCTCAATCTCCGTTAGTTATATAAGAAAACGGCGTTCGTCTGATTCAAACGAACGCCGTTCAATTTATTCGTTAGAACGAGTCGCGTAAGTTAGCCGCCGTAGTACTTGGCTTTTGCCGCGCCAACTTGCTCAAGCGATTCGACGTTGTGCTGATGGGAATTGGGCTCAGTGAATTTCCAAGGCGTCTGCAAATAACCAAGAAGATGCTCGGGGTCGAGATTATCTTTGCCGAATTTGACCGTGAGGTCAAAGTTCTCGTCATTAGACCAGTTAGATCCGGTGGGAATCTGGTCGTAACCAGCGTCTTTGAGGGCGAGATAAAACTTTACATGAGGCGCTTTTTCTGGATCAAACTCTTTGCCATAGTACCAGTTGCTCATTACGACAGACTTAGGCGCCCATTCGAGAAAATCGGGATGATCCCAACCATAGTCAGCCCAAACCCAAGGACGCGTTCCATTTTTCTCACACTCTTCGACGAAGAAGAGGAAATCGTGCTTCCAAAGCTCTTTCTGGCGAATGACGACATAATCAAGCGTTTGCTGATGAACGTAGGACTCCTCGTCGTAACCTAAGTGGAAGAAGCGCGGACGATCGAATATCTCGGAGACTTCCTTGATAAGATCAGCGCAGACTTTGTAGTAGGTAGGGGTCGAAACCATTCGCGAATACGGCCCCAACCAGAAATCATGGCAACCTGAAAAGTTTAACTTCGGAATTGGCTCTAACCCGAGTTTTCTTATACGATCAAGGTCTTCGCGCAGTCTTTCGACCGTCCACGCGCCTTTTATTGCAATTTCCGGATGACTCTTATACTGAACAGCCTCTCCGAGATCGACGACGAGCATGTTAAGACCCGTTTTACTCGCCTTGATCGAAAGTTCTTCCCAGAGTTTTTCATCGCAGGTAAAGTGATCAACCGGAGGCGTATACGCCGTTGGACTATCGCCCCACATGTTGTGCCCGAGATGGAGCAGGACGCCCCAACTTAAGTTGGGAGTTGGATTATCTGCGGCAAAAGCTCCAGAAGTCGCAAGAGAAGAAAGGATGGGGGAAGAGATCAGCGACGCAGCGCCAACCTTCATAAATTTCCGACGCGATAAGTTTGACATGGCATTCTCCTTGAAGTACGGCGGACAAAGCGAACGAATCGAAGGAAAACCAGCAAGTTACTCGCTCGCTGAATCTGATACACATTGTAACTGAATGACTTGGCAAATGCAAACGATTGATTCAGAAACCATAGATCGATCCCTGTCTTCGACGGCGGTATGCGTATACAACTAAACCGATTGCGAGAGGAGGAAGCGGCGGAAGAATGGCGGCGTAAGTCTTGTATCGACTTTGAGTTTTACGGACATATTCGTCAACTTCTCGTTGTTCTTCTTCTACTTTTCGGTCGAATTTTCTTTTCTTCTCATCCAGCACGCTTGCGAGACGCTGCTGAGCGGCAAGCATAGACGCTTCTAGTTCGACCGATTCTTCGCGACTGAGTTCTTTAGGAGAACCGTCTCGTTGGGACAGTTCTCTAAATGTTTTTTGCAACGAGGCTTCTTCTTTTTCTCGTTCCTCCTCAAATTCTTTCATGTAGGCGATTTGCGCTATAGTCGCTCGATCGCGAATTTTTCGAGTCGCCTCTTCAATTCTCGTGAGAGTTCGGTGACGCGGACGTCTACTTCGAATCGCGACGAGCGATTCTTCGTTTGCAAGTTTATCGATAATGTTTAGAACAAAGGCGACGTTGTCAAAATCGAACGACACGCCGTTCCTAAGTTCAGAACCCATATCACGAAGCATGAAAAAACCCGGCGTCGCCATATCTACGTCGGCGACGACCGCGACTCGATATTCTGGGGGAGCCGAAGCGTTTGGAGAATCAGCGTTGATTGACGGAACTTGAAACGCCTTAGGAACGACTCCTGTAATAAACGCTGCTAACGTGTACGCGCCTTTATGTTCGAGACGCTTCGCGCTTCTAGTTCGCGCGCCCATTGGAACGACGTCGTTTACGGAAGAGTATCCACCTGCTTCTGTAACAATCAAAGGCGTGAAGGTTGTCTCGGCGTTTTCTGTCTGCGATAACGAACCTGCAAAGGGAAAGAGAAGACGTTCTAGCGAGGATACCGTCGGCTCGTCCTTGTTGAAGGCCACGCTAGAATCAACGTCTTCCTGAATATTCTCGCTTTTTCCGAGATCGTAACGGATCGGCCGTTTGTCGACGAAGAGGTATTCTTCAGAGAGACCGGCAAGCTTGGGATAAGGGTTGTAGTTTTTCCATAGGACATGAGCTCCGTCAAATTTGATTCCCAAAGCCGTCCAAAGCATGTCGATTTTCCCCTTTAGCGGTGGAATTGGATTAAGGGGAGTCGCGCGACGTTTTTCGTTTGTTCCAGGCAAGAATTCGAGAAAAATAGGACGTGGGTCCTCAAAGATTGCAACCGGTTGACCCTGTCGTGCGACGTTAATGAAGTTCATTTCTTCAACGGTTCCCAACGAAGAAGGTTGAAACGCCAGTAGAACGTCGTATTTACCCGGAACGAGACGTTCCGAGGGATCGACCGCCTCGACAATATATTGTTTGCCAAGTTCCTCTACCAAAGGCCACGGTTTTTGAATTTCTCGCCCATAATCATCGACGCGACCGAGAACTCCCGCTTCCGTGCTGAGAACGCCGATTCTTTTTTTGGGGGGCGCGGAGACGTTTCGAAAAGAAGAAACGAGCTCGTATTCGACCGATTGTCCGCGGTTCATAAACGGTATGACAATCGTCCGTGAACCGCAACGATAAACGATTGTCATGAAAATAGAATCTTCTCTAAACTGACCGCGCGAATCAAAAACGACCTTTTTAGGTCGAACGTCGTATTGACGTTCAAGCCGATATGCTTCCGGGGTATTGGGGGCGATTTCTCGAACGTCCAAAAAAACCGGCGTTTTTGAACGGTTTTTCAATTCATTGAGGATTGACACGACGTTCAACTTAGTTTGGACGTATTCTTGCGGGACATGCGCGCTCAGTCTCGCCTCGATGACAATGGGATAATTCGCTTTTGTTTCATCAAGAAGTTTGATTGTTTCTGGGGATAGAGCGCTGAGTTTTTCGGCCGTACAATCCGCCTGAAGATCATGGTCTCTGAGAACGCCCACTATCGAAACCGCGGTGAGAATTAACGCCAGAATACGATATGCGTAACGGCAACTTCTTCTTTTGGGGCGTTGCGCCGTCCATGTTTTTCTGTTCAGTAGGACGACGCAAACGTAAACGGCTATTATTGGAATTGCAATGAAATAAACGATTCCTGAAACGGAGACGATTCCACGCCCAAACGGCTCTAGGAAAGCGTCTATGCTGAATGATTTTAGTAAACTTGCGGTTCTGTCTGAAATCGGAAGCGCGTCGGCCCATTTGAGAGCGACGAGCGGGGCGTTGAATAACGCCCCGAGAATATAGGCGACGGTAAGTTGCGAAGTCATGTATGAAACAATCATCGCGATCGAGGTCATTGCGATCCCGACAAGCCAATACCCGACGTATGTCGTGATGAAAAGCCCAACGTCGGGCGTTCCTAAGAATCTCAGAATTGTAAAGTTAGAGAACGATGAGAACAGGAGAGACACGCTATAAACGAGAGCCGTCGCAAAATATTTCCCAAGGACAATTTCTAAGGACGAAACTGGTTGCGTCGTTAATAGTTCGTCCGTGCCAAAACGTCGCTCGTCCGCCCAAACGCTCATCGCAATCGCCGGCGTAAAGACGAGCGCAATTAACGGGAACCAGACGTTGAGTTGAGCCAGATTTGCCAAATTGGAGTTGACAAAATCGTCAGGTAAAAACGCCGCGCCAGAACTTAGAAGGACGAAAACACAAATAAAAACGTAACCCGTAGGATTTAAAAAATACGCTATGAAGTTACGTTTGAATACTGCAAACATTCGATATTTAAACCTGTTTTAATGGAAGATGACAACGTGCGGATATTAGTTTACTTGCGGAACGTTCTTTTTGAGGTAACGATCTATTCGCCTACTTGTGATTTCCTTGAATCTTTGATCAAAGTCGTCTGTTGTTTTGCCGAATTCGTCGACGGCGCCGTCAAAAGCGATTCGACCGTCTGAAATGAAGACAACGCGCGTTGCGACCGCGCGAACCTCTTGAAGAATATGTGTGGAAAGGAGCACCGTTTTGGCGCGACCAATACGTTTAATGGCGTCACGAACGTGCTGGATCTGATTAGGATCGAGGCCCGCCGTCGGCTCGTCCATGATGACGACGTCCGGATCATGAAGGAGCGCTTGAGCCATGCCGACGCGTTGACGGTAACCGCGTGAAAGGCGCCCTAAGGGACGACGAAAAACGGATTGGAGTTCACATAATTCGACGACTTCGTTGATTCGCGAACGTCGCGCTTTCGGCGGAATTCGACGCAATTCAGCGAAGAAAGCGAGCAGGGACTCCGGCGTCATGTCGGGATAGAGGGGACCGTTTTCGGGGAGATATCCCAAACTTCGCGATCCATTAATTCTCTCTTTCGTCATATCATAGCCCGCGATTGACGCCGATCCCGAAGTTGGCGCCAAGAAACCGACGAGCATCTTCATTGTCGTGCTTTTACCTGCCCCGTTAGGACCGAGAAAACAGGCGACTTCGCCTTTTCCCACCTTAAAAGAAACGTTTTCCGCAGCAATGAAACGACCATAGATTTTTGTCAGATTATTGGCGATAAGCATTGTAGACGACTCTTACGATAGCTGTAATGCAAATTAATCTTACGACGGAGCCCGTCAGCTTATTTCCATTCGCGTAGTTCGCTTTCGTTGACTGCGACGCCAGGCGTTAAAACAAGTGGAATCGCTTTCGTATACTGGCGAACGGCGTCGCTCCATTTCGCAATATTTTGCGACAGCGGGGCCCACGTGTTGTAATGGCAAGGAACGACATACTGGGGATTAATTGCCTTAATTGCGTCGAGGGAGAGAGACGGTCCCATGGTGTAACGATCGCCGACGGGCAGGACGGCGACGTCGATTCCAAGAGTTCCAATCCAGCTCATGTCTGCGAAAAATCCCGTGTCGCAAGCGAAGTAAATTGAAAACGCCGACGCGTCTGAAAGGACGTTTTTCATCGGTTTAATAGCTGCTCTGTCCGGAGATAGGAATGCTCCGTTTTGAGAGAATGAAAGAATAAAACCGACGGAAGAGCCTCCCGGAGAATTATCGGGCATTGTCGAACTGTGCGTCGCCTGTACTGTCAATATCTGCGCTTTAGGGGATTCTGAATCTTTAGATATAGGAAGATAAACGGCGCCGCCGATATTAGCGCTTTCAGTTTTTACCCCTTGACGACCAAAGAAACTCGCGACTTCTGCGATTCCTACAATCGTCGCTTGCGAAGTCCTAGCAATCTCCAACGCATTTGCACAGTGATCGGAATGCCCGTGAGAAACGAGAACGTAGTCTGCCTTGATATCGCTTGTTTGAACCGGCGCGATTCCAGCGACAAGGAAAGGGTCGATAAGAAATTTGACGTCGTTGTATTCAAACAAAAAACAATTGTGACCATACCAAGTCAATTTTTTCGACGATTTTTTCATGGACTGCCAACTCCAATGTGAGAATGTCCAGACGTAAAGGCGTTTCCTAGTCGAACGCCATTATCGATCATAACTGAAACGGCGCAAAAATAAACCTTAACAACGCCATGGTTATAACAAAAACGACTTCGGGGATTCTAGTGAATTTAGTTTTGCAAGTCTAGTTTGAAAAAACGGTCAGTATCTACTGTCTGTCCTGTGTAAAAGGACTGTAACGAAGTGATTCAGACGACGTTCATTTTAGCAAAGCTGGAGAGCTACGACTTGTCAAATTAACATAAAAGCTATAATGCTATGTCGATTGTTGCTAGAAAGAATTGTTTGACTTGTCCGTCTTTCTTGGTTGTTTTTATGGATAAGACGGTGATTTAATAGGATTTAAGATATATGTCTAATCTTAGTGATTTAAGAAATATCGGTATTTCCGCTCATATTGATTCTGGTAAGACGACGCTTAGTGAACGTATTCTTTTCTACACAGGACGTACCCATAAGATGGGGGAAGTTCATGACGGCGGCGCTACAATGGACAGTATGGAACTGGAGCAAGAACGTGGCATTACTATTGCAAGCGCCGCGACTCGTGTGCATTGGCGTGATACGACGATCAATTTAATAGATACGCCAGGTCATGTGGATTTTACTGTTGAAGTCGAACGTAGCCTTAGAATCCTCGACGGCGCCGTTCTTGTTCTCTGTTCCGTCGGCGGCGTTCAAGCTCAATCGATTACGATCGATCTCCAAATGAAACGTTATGCCGTTCCGCGATTAGCTTTTATCAATAAGATGGATCGAGTCGGAGCGAATCCGCGTCGTGTTGTCCAGCAGCTCCATGATAAACTCAATTGCGACGCGGTTCTAATGCAGATTCCCATCGGCGTCGAGCGTGATTTTACAGGGATCGTCGATCTTGTTACAGGGAAAGCTGTTTATTTCGACGGAGATCAAGGTGAAATTCTTCGGTATGAGGATGTTCCTTTAACTCTTCACGACGAATACGAATCCGCCCGCCGCGAAATGTTGGAGTCACTTTCAATGTTCAGCGACGAATTAATGGAACTTCTTCTTGAAGAAAAAGACGTGCCTGAAGAGTTGATCCGTCAGGTTGTCAAAAACGCAACGCTTGCGCGGCAACTTACTCCTGTCTTCCTCGGTTCGGCTTATCGCAACAAGGGAGTTCAACCTCTTCTCGACGCTATAGCGAGTTACCTTCCTTCGCCAGCGGAGCGTGAGTCGTTGGCGTTCCGAGTCAATCACGAAACGGGTGAAGAGGAAAAATTTAAACTTGAACCTTCTGACAAGTTAGCGCCTCTTGTCGCAATGGCGTTTAAAATTGTCGACGATCCCTACGGGACGCTGACATACATGCGCGTGTACCAAGGTAGGTTGGAGAAGGGGGGATACTACTTTAATCAACGAACTGGAAAAAAGGAACGTATCAGCCGTATTTTTCGCATGCATGCAGATCAACGTGTTGAAATTGATTTTGCCGACGCCGGCGATATTGTCGCCGTCATTGGTATCGATTGTGCGTCTGGCGAAGTATATTGTGCCAAAGAGGATTACTGTACCTTAGAATCGATTTTTGTGCCAGATCCTGTGATCCAAGTCGCGATAAAACCTCTTGAAACACGCGATTCAGATAAACTTGCTAAAGCGCTTTACCGTTTTCGTAAAGAGGATCCAACTCTGGCGGTTAGGACTGACTCTGAGAGTGGCGAAACGCTGATTGCGGGTATGGGGGAACTTCATCTTGACGTATATGTTGAGCGCATACGTCGCGAGTATAAAATCGAAGTCGAGACTTCTGCGCCGAAAGTCAATTATCGAGAAGCGCCCACGATTGCCGTTGCATTTGAAACGAAGCATAAGAAACAATCCGGCGGTTCTGGACAGTTTGCGCATATATGCGGCGTAATGTCGCCGATTCCCGAAGAAGAAGAAACGAAGGAACCTTTTATTTTTGAGGAGCAGATTACAGGCGGCGTCATTCCTTCGAATTATATTCCTGCGATTGAAAAGGGGTTTCGGGCGTCCTTAGAAAAGGGCCCTATTGCCGGATATCCTGTCGTCAACTTAAAAGTTCTTGTGAACGACGGTTCTTACCACGCCGTTGATTCGAGTGATTTAGCATTCCGAATCTGTGCCCAAACTGCGCTTCGTGAAAATTTCCAGAGAACGAAACCAGCGCTACTTGAGCCTATTATGCGAATAGAAATCGAATGTCCTGAAAATTTTCAAGGAGGAGTGGTTGGAGACCTTGCAAGCCGGAGAGGACTCGTATCTCAGACAGAAACAAACGGCGCGTCGTGCCGCATCCTTGGCGAAGTTCCCCTCGCTGAAACATTTGGTTATTCCTCTATTTTACGGAGCATGACACAGGGGCAGGGAGTTTTTTCGATGGAATTCATGAAATACAAGAGAGTTCCCTCCGTACTCCAAGAAGAGATTATTAGGGAACGTAATGGAAAATCCAAGTCGATCGTTTCAAAGAAATAACCGTGCGCCTTTGCGCCTCTACCTCTCAAATCAGTTTTCGTCTATTGAAGAAGTAAGCAATCCCGCTAGGATCAGGCGGACGTTTTGGGTGGTGTTTTCAGCGTTTAAATATCCGCCAATTGGCGCCCTTTTTCGGGCCGGATAGTTGTGAGGTCGTACCAGTGCAGGATAATCAGACAGCTTCTTCAGCATCGGAATTTAGCGATTCGGACGTCGAGCTTCTTAAACAATTTGTCGACTTCAAGAATACGTTTCTTCATAGACTTTCTAGGGAAATCTTCGGACATGAGAAGTTGCTCGAAGAAATTTTATCGGCGATGTTTGCCGGCGGTCATGTCCTTTTGACAGGCGTTCCGGGGCTAGGTAAGACTCGTATTGTTCGCGCGATTGCGAACGCTCTCGCTTTAAAGTTTAGCAGAATTCAATTCACGCCAGATCTGACGCCGAGCGATATTTTGGGGTCAAATGTTTTGACAGAATCACTTCATGGCGGGCGCGTTTTTGATTTTTTTCCCGGTCCCATATTTGCGAATGTTGTTCTCGCTGACGAAATTAACAGAACTCCGCCCAAAACCCAAGCGGCTTTATTGGAAGCGATGCAGGAGAGACAAGTTACGATTGCGGGTCGGAGGTATGAACTTGAGCCGCCGTTTTTTGTTTTGGCGACTCAGAATCCAATAGAACAAGAAGGCGCTTATCCCCTTCCGGAAGCACAACTAGATCGCTTTCTTTTTTCCCTGACGATCGACTATCCTAAGGCGTCAGACGAAGTGGCAATGGCTCTCGCTACTACCTGTGAATCGGATAATCTTGAGTCTACTGCAGTTTCTCGAGACGAAGTGTTGAAATTCCAAGGACTCGTGCGTCGTATTATCATGCCCCAACGAGTGGCTGAATATGCGACGACTATTGTCCGTAAAACACGTCCGCAAACGAGAATATCGACCGAAACGACTCAACAGTATGTCGAATGGGGGGCAGGACCGCGTGCGACACAGGCAATTATCCTTGGTTCAAAGGCGTTTGCCGCTCTTGACGGTCGTCCGGTCGTTTCATTTGACGACGTTGAACGTTCTGCGCCGCCTGCCCTTCGAAGTCGTGTCACGCTAAATTATCTTGCGCAAGCAGAAGGTATGACTGTCGATCTTTTAACGCGTAAAATCCTGATGGAATCAAGGGCCGAACTCGAGACGGAGATTGAGTGATCGGTTGTATTTGATTTTGGGATTGTCTTTAGAGATATTCACGGAAAAATGTCGCTGAATGAAGCGCAAAGAGCAGCGGTAGAAACTCTGAATGGCCCGTTGTTGGTTTTAGCTGGCGCAGGCACGGGTAAAACTCGTGTTGTTACTTATCGGATCGCTCGGCTAATTAAAAGCGGAGTCGCTCCAGAACGTATTCTTGCTGTAACTTTTACAAACAAAGCTGCACGAGAAATGCAAGAACGCGTCGCGGCTTTGTTGCCAAAACGTCACGACTGCCAACGTCCAGAAATATCGACATTCCATTCGCTTTGTGTTCGTATTCTGCGGCGTAATATACATTTACTTGGTTACCCCAATCGGTTTTCTATCTATGATCGTGGCGACCAAGAATCGATTGCTCGGCAGGTTTTACGCGTTGTAAAAATTACTTCTGGCGCCCTACGACCAGGAGATTTGTTGAAACAGATCAGCGAATGGAAATCTGCAGGCATACGTCCTGCAGCTGCGATGAATTCGATCCAGTCCTCGAAAGACTATCTTGCCGCCCGATGTTACACGCTTTATCAGCGCAGTCTCCACGACCTTGGGGCGGTTGATTTCGATGATATTTTACTTTTGACCGAGGATCTTTTCTCAGAATATCCCGAGATATTAGAAAAAGAAGCCGCTCGATTTGACCATATTCTCATCGACGAATACCAAGACACAAACTTGAGTCAGTATCGTATTATTAGCGGTCTTGCTGCGCCACATCGTAACCTCTGTGTTGTCGGCGACGACGACCAGGCGATTTATGGCTGGCGTGGCGCGGAGGTACGGCACATTCTCAATTTCAAAAAGGATTGGTCGGAGGCGAAGACCGTAAGACTCGAAGAGAATTACCGTTCGACGCAGCAAATTCTTAATTGGGCTAATCGTCTTATTGGTTTCAACACTTATCGTCACGCGAAACTTTTACGATCGACTGTTCAGGGGGAAGAACCTCGCATTTTGCAGTGTAAAGACGGTGAAGTTGAAGCGCAACGCGTCGTCGCCTCAATAAAACAACGTCTTTCTGAATCAAAACGTCAGCCCCGCGATTTCGCGATTCTTTTTAGGACGAACGAGCAACCCCGCGCTTTTGAAATGGAACTTCGCTCCGCGAATATTCCTTATACTGTTTCAGGCGGTCAATCTTTTTTCGATAGGAAGGAGGTTAAGGACGTTGTATCATATCTCAAAACGCTTGTACGTCCCCATGACGACGTTGCGTTATTACGCGTAATTAATACTCCTCCTCGAGGCCTTGGTTCAACAACTTTAGGAAAGTTTCGCGAGTTTGCTATAACAAATAAGACCTCGCTGTGGAACGTCCTAAAGCCTGATTCGCCAGTTTATTCAACCTTGGACTCAAAGGCGGCAGAGGCGGCAGTTTCGTTTGTTAAACTGATTCAGATTCAGTCTGCCAAGTTGCGTCGGTCTTTTACCCCAGAAGCCGTCGACGAGTTTCTTGATGAGGTTCGATATAAAGACGAACTTGAACGTCTTTATCCTGACGAATCAGAACGTAAAGAACGTAACGATTCAGTAGGCGAAGTCATAACGGCAGTCGCTGCCTATTTAAAAGAACATCCGAATGGGACGCTTGTAGAATTTTTAGACGACGCGTCCTTAGGCGGTCCTGATTTTTCTTCTCAACAAGAAAAAAAATCAAAAGCGAACGCCGTGGCTCTTTCGACTTATCATGCTGCTAAAGGCTTAGAATTTAAGGAAGTCTATATGGTTGGTATGGAGGAAGGAATTCTTCCTCATAAACGTTCTTTGGAAGATGTTACCGAGGAGGCTGTCGAAGAGGAACGGAGATTGTGTTATGTCGGAGTGACTCGTGCCCAGTATCGATTAACGTTGTCCCTTGCTCTTGGTCGGTTTACACGTGGTAAATTGAAACC
>CAMJTU010000005.1 GCA_946408825.1 uncultured Planctomycetaceae bacterium | reverse complement strand
TTATTATACGCTATTTCTCGTCAAAAATCAACCATTTGTTGTGACAGAGCCTTTCAAAATAAATATATTCTTTCGTTGATTCATCTTAGTGGTCGTGCGAATCTGGAGTCGCCACAAAAAGCAAAAGCCGTCTCTCGAAGTTGATACGCTCCGAGAGACGGCTTTTCATCTTGTGCGACGGCGTCTATCGACGTCGTTCGATCTCAATTAAGATCGTCGCAAACGACGCGGAAACCGACGTTAAAGACGCGTTGCCACGACTCGTATTCGCCGCGTACGCCCGCGCGCGCCCATTTCGGACGATCGCGCCACGAGCCGCCGCGCGCGACCTTTTTCGTCGTAAGGTCGCCAGCGTTTCGTCCGTCGTCCGCCTTATACGGATACGGTCGATAGTCGGACGCGGTCCATTCGGCGACGTTGCCGAGCATGTCGTGAAGTCCCCACGGGTTAGGAAGGTAACTTCCGACTTCCGTCACGATCATATTTCCGTCGTCGACCGAATCGACGCGAGGAATAAACGCGCGCCACTCCGGAGGATTGGCGATGGGCTGAGGATTGACCCCTTGAACGACAAATTTTGTCGTTTGCTTGTCGGAAAGGTTTTCAAATTTTCCGAAATCGGCGTCGAGATCGCCAAACCACATCGGGGTTTCCGAACCGGCGCGGGCAGCCCATTCCCATTCTGCTTCTGTCGGAAGTCGGAAATGCTTGCCCGTCTTTTCAGAAAGCCATTCGCAGAACGCGGTTGCCTCTTGCCAGTTAATACGAATAACGGGCTGATTCGGACGGTTCGCCGGATATCCGGGAAGGACGTGATCCTTCCACTGTTGATCGATGAAACGACTGTCGTGAGTCGCGTCGAAGAGCTTGTACATGGCGTTCGTCGTTTCCGTCGTCGCCATCCAGAACGGCTTGTCGATCGTCGCGACGGAACGCGGAAGCTCGTCGTTAAAACCTTTCTCGTCGCCCATAACGAAAGAGCCGGCGGGAATTTTCACGAGATCGAAAGCGATTTCGTCGTCAAGGTTGACGCGAGCGCGGCTTTCCGTATTGAGGGAAATCGCGTAAGGCGCGTTTTCTTTCGCGGCGGCGTTGACCGGCAAACTAGCGACCTGCATATCGCGAGCGGCGTCGGCGTCGAAGGGCCAGTTGGCGACCTTCGGCGCGGAGCGATCGGGATCAGGCGTTTTCTCGGGCTTCACAAACTCGGGACGCTCTTTGTTGTTGTCCCAGTAATAAGCGTCGGACTCAAAGTTCAAGTCGTTGTCGGCGTAGAGCGATTTGAGTTCGACGTAGCGCGACGAAACGTTCTTAATCGCGCTGGAACCGCGTTCTCTGCCTGCCTCAGAAATCTCAGACCACGTTCCGAAGAAAGGAACGTTCAAGTCGATCCAGCTGAAAAGACGTTCCCACGCTTCATGATCGAGCTTCACGTTATAGTGTCCTTTGCGGAGCATCTTAACGAGTTCCGACGTCGAAACGTGATATTCCATCGGTTGGAAAACGTGAACGTCGCTTTCAGGACCGGGACGACGCACGTACCGCGCCAGCGCATGATACGAGTTCGAGAAGTTATGCGGACCGGGGGTAATATCGGCAAAATTCGGTCGATTCGGTTTTTCGCCGTTATGGCAACCGACGCAATATTTGTCGAGAATCGGCTGAACCTCGGCAAGGAACGTAAAGGGGCGCTCAGGCCCGTAGAACGGAGCGAGCGCCGCGGGTTGAGCGTTACGCGCGATCGTCGAGACGGTCGGCGAAACGTCGTTCTGCGTTTCGTGGCAGCCGATGCAACTCTCGTTTTCGCCGGGCATGCCGACAAACCAAGAGCGC
The DNA here is from genome assembly GCA_946408825.1 of uncultured Planctomycetaceae bacterium. GTDB lineage: Bacteria > Planctomycetota > Planctomycetia > Pirellulales > Thermoguttaceae > RUG369. Next base: position 150,619 of record CAMJTU010000005.1, on the reverse strand, counting down.
ATAAGTTGAACGGCGGCGCCGTTTTCATCGACGGGCTGAACGAAGACCGGCGTGTTCGCGGGAATTTTGAAGGACGCGCTTCCGTCCTCGTTAACGGTCGCTTCGCCGAGGAGACGGCGTCCGTCCCAACAGCTTTCGAGACCAAAAACGTCGTGACCGCCGATGCCGCGATAGCCGTAGCTCACGGCGTAGACTCGCAGTTTCTTAACCGTTCCGCGCGGAACCTTCGGGAGTCCTTGGCCAAAATAGACGTCCGTAATAAAGACGTTCGCCGTCTTTTCGCCCGGAATCGTACGATCAGGGAGCGTAGCAGGCTCTTCGCGTTCAATGAGCGCGAAGGGTTCTAAAAGCTGGTATTCAGGCTCGGTACGAAGCAACGTCATGTTGTCGTAAACGTCGACAAGATAAATTCCCCAAGGATCGCTTGGCGTCATTTTGCATGAAACGAGGATATGCTCGTCGTCGAGCGGATACGGGAATAGGAATTTTGGCCACGAATTATCGACAAGTTGGTCGATCGTCACGTTGGCGGGCGGATTATCGCGACCAGGAATGCGCTGAACGACGCCCTGCGTTTCCTGGCGACCTTTAGAGGGGTCGAAGATCACGAGTTCGCCTTCGCGCGCGACTCCGTGGTGTCCGGAGACAACGCCGACAAACTTGGAGGACTGACCCGGTATCGCCTTCGCATAGAACGTGCTGTTGGGCCAATACGAACCGCTGCCGTAATGCTCGACTTGGTTCGTGCCGTCGGGGTTCATCGTAAAGACGTAACGCGAGTAATAGTGAGTAATATCGACGTATTCCCAACGGAGGTACATGACGCGACCGTTCGGGAGAATCGTCGGGTTCCAGTCTTGGTCCTGTTCAAAGGTCAGCTGACGAACCGTTTTGCCGTCCTCTTCGACGCGATAGAGGTTGCCGACAACGTCGCTTCCGCCGATGCACGGAACGCCCATCATCGAGGCGGAGGAAACGAAAATCGTCGAGCCGTCGGGAACGTAGCATCCTTCGACGTTGTTGACGTCGCCGCCCATTTCAGGAGTGACTTGACGAAGCGATCCGTCTTCAAGATTGCACTCGAAGACCTGCCACGTGCCGGCGTCGGAGAGTCCCGTAACGAGGCAGCGGTCGGCGTCCCAGTGGAGGTTAATGTCGCCGATAAAGGAGTTGTTCGGACCTCGCGCTATCTCCTTAAGAGGCGCAGAAAGATTCTTCATATCGAGTAGAACGAGCGAGTCGTCGTAGTTCCCCTTCCCTCGCGACGCGTTGGAAATCCAGTTCGCGGTCAGCGCGGGATTGCGCGTCTTACGCAGGAGAATCTTATCAAAATCGCCAAGCGCGGGGTCGGCGAGAACGACCTCGCGGCGAAACGCGTCGTAATCTTTAACGAGCGCGATATACTCTTCCGTCGAAAGATCGCCCGCAGTCGCGAACTTCTTTTCAAAATCGTCGTAACGATCGAGCCAATCGACGTCGCCGAGTTCGTCGCCCCACGCGTCAATCATCGCGTTGATCGCAAGGAGAAGCGAATCGCGGTGTTCAAGAGCATAGGGAACGTCAAACCCGAGCTTAGCGACTTCCTGACGAAGTTTACGCGCTTTAATACCGGCGAGCCACTGCTGACGCGCTTCTTCGGACTCAAAAAGCGTCGGATCGGACGGGTCGCCCAAAAGTTGCAGTTCGACCATCGAGCCCCAGCTCGTCGCCGCGGTATTCGCCTTGCCGGGCTCGCCTGCTCTCACCTTGTACGTCGACCAGAATCGGAATTCGACCCAGTCGAACTCTTGATTGAAGAGCGCGGCGCCAGACTCCGGCGCGTAAGAAGAAAGGAACCCGCCTCCGTTGTCGCCGAGAACTTTATCGCCGGAAGTAATCGTCGGCGCCTCAGGGAATTTCGGCTCGACGCCCGGATGCGACGCGTTGTTCGCAAGTCGGATTTCAAAGTCCTGGTTGCCGCGCTCGTCGATATTGCCGGAGAAGACGTTAAGTTCTGAAATCTTACGAGGTTTCCCCAGATAATAAACGATTCGGGCCGGCTTTCCTTCGACTTGGACGCGTCCTGCTCCGCCATACTCGCCGGCGGAGCCGTCGATCAGATATTCGGGCGACGTCACGCCTTGGATCGCGACGAGTTTCGCTTCGGGAAACGCTAAGAGGTTCAGATCGGCGCGTTCCGCTATATACGCCGAGCAATCTTGAAACGCTCCGGAATTATGTTCCCAACTTTGAGAGCTAACCTTAACGCCGTCTTGCGCTTGCGCGGAGCAAGAAGCGAGAATCGCCGCTGTCAGAACGACGGCGAACATTACAATTTTTTTCATAAACGAACCTTCGTTTTCAGCAAGAAACTTCAATCGAAACGCGTCGGAAGACGACGTCCCCCGACGCGAATTATCTATTACGACGCTACGAGCGTCATTCTTCAAGGACGCCCTGCTTGGCAAGATAGCCTTTCAGGTCGTCGATATCGAAATCAATCAGGACGCCGTGGATCGTATTCGTAAGCGGAATCGGACCGTATTCGCGAGCGAGCTGCTCGGACCACGTCGGAAGCTCGCCGACGAGTTTAACCGAGTCAAACGCGCCTGGATCCGCAATCGCAGCGATAAGCGCGACCGTTCCCGCATAACCTTCCGCGACGACGCGAATCTTCTTCACGCCGCGTTCCGCGCGGTAGAAACGCGCGACCGCAAGGAGGTCGTCGACACGCATGCCGACGAACGTCTTGCCAAGAAGATACGCAAGGCAGTGATCGTCGCCGTCCGAGCCAAACTGACCATGGTTATAGTAAGTTCGGCCAACCTCGTGCGTGTCGCCAAAACCGCGGAGTTCAACCGCAGCGACTTTGCCGCCTTCGCCAAAGACGGCGTTCGTCGCGTCGGACGCGCGGCTCTGATCGGAAATCACGAGCGTCATCTCGTCAAACTTATCGTCGGCGCCGAAATTCTCGCGAGCCGTAAGCCAAACGGAAGGATCGGTCTCGAAAACGCGTTCGACGCCGCCGTCGGCGTCGCGAGCGCCCGCGACTTTGACCGTCGGCGTTTCCGCGTCGGGACGAACGACGGCGCGCGAGCGAACAAGCGCGGACGCGTCGGCGCCGGAAATATTGTCCCATTTCGCTTTACGGGCGGGTTCAAGTTCCTTCGCAAGGTCGAGGTTCAGATTGTAGGTCGTACGGGCGTTCGGAAGAGATTTGACGCCCTTGCCGGATTTGATCGAGTTGTACTCGGCTTGGGTAAGGAGCGGCTGGTCGTGTTCGACGATCTCGTCGTTTTTGCCCATGAACCAGAGTCGCGCCCAGCGAACCGTCGCGACGCGCGCCTCTTCGGAATATCCGTGATCGGCGTCCTTTTCGACGAAGGTCAGACGGTTGGAATATCCGAGTCGCGAGAAAATACGCGCCGCATAATGGTAGGAACGCCAGCCGTCGTCGATGAAGAAGAAGTCTTTCGTGGCGCCGCACATAAGCGTCGGCATAGGCGCGCGCAGGAACAGATAGTCCGCGTGATCCATCCCGAACTTAAGCTGTCCCCAGATGTTCTGCTCGCCGTCTTGCGCGCCGAGATTGTGCGTCAAATCGCCGAAGAAGCTGCAGATGTAGCAGGAGGGCGCAGCGAGCGCGACACGGTCGTCGAGGTTCATGATGTAGGACGTCTGCGTGCCGCCGCCGGAGGTTCCGCAAACGCCAATTTGATCTTTGACAATATCGTCGCGACTCTGGAGGTAGTCGATTCCTCGCATCCCGTCCCAGACTTCAAACGTCGCCGCGCTACGCCCGACGAGAATCGAGCCCGCCTGAACCATGTTGTGCGCGGCGACCGACGCCAGACGGAAAGAGCCGTCGTCTTTCGTGAACTGGAACCGTTCGCCTTGGTCGATCGGATCCATCACGAGAGCCGCGACGCCGTTGACCGCCGCGAGAATGCCGAGACTCTGATAAAGATCATATCCTTTGCCTTCCAACGAGTGACCGCAGACAATGAGCATCGCGGGATACGGGCCGGGATAGCGTTCTTCGAGGGGAAGCGTAAGGAGCGCCGTCACGTAGACGCCGGGCAAACTCTCGAAAACGATGTTCTCATATCGATATTTTTCTTTCGTTCCGGAACCGGTGACTTGAACGTTCAACGGGGTTCGTTCCCACATCGGACCGAGCGCTTCGCGGAACGCCTTGAGACGCGTGTCTTGGTATGCCTTAAGATCCTCGGGCGTCTTAATTTTCTCGTAGTTGGCGACCCATTCCTCGCCGGCCGCGTCAACCTCTGCGAGAAGTTTGTCGTTCATCATGTGCGACGAATCTTCCGTAAGCCCCAGTTGTTCAATAAACGTCTTGGGCGACTGAGCGTCTTGCGCCCGCCCTGTGGCGGAAACGACGAGCAAAGAAAGGGCAAAGACCAATAACGTCAGAATTCCCGCCCGGTTGAGAAATCGGGCAAAATCGTTAAATCTGTTAAAAAAAGTCATAAAATCTGTACTCCTTTTTTGCGCTTGTCGATAAAATCCACTGAAAAGGGACGTCGCGTCCATCTAAGATCGACGCGTCCACAATTTTAACGGAACGGATAGTCGATTACAAGCGCCTTAAGCGCGGCTTTGGGCGATCGGCATGCTTAGGGCTAGCGAAATTAGAAAAAAGTGGTAAGCTATTCGCGTTCTTCTCGGGGACGTCGCGTCGTCGAGATTTTTTTGAGGTTGTTTAGGGGAGTCGTCGCGGCGTCATGAAGATCGTCTGTGTTGTAAGCGCGCGTCCAAACTTTATGAAAATCGCGCCGATTCTTGAAGCGTTTAAAACGCTCGATTCTGTTCAGACGCTCCTCGTACACACTGGGCAGCATTACGACGACGCCATGAGCGGCGTTTTCTTCCGCGAGTTAGGGTTGCCCGAACCAGACGTCAACTTGAACTGCGGCGGTTCCGGCGTAGAGCAGACCGCGCGGATGATGACGGAATTTGAGAAAGTCTGCCGAGCGGAAAAGCCCGACGGAGTCGTCGTAGTCGGCGACGTCAACGGCACGCTCGCGACCGCGTTTGTCGCCTCGCGTCTCTACGTTCCTCTAGCGCACGTCGAAGCGGGATTGCGTTCTTTCGATCGAACGATGCCGGAGGAGATCAACCGCATCGTCGTCGATCAAATCGCCGATTTGCTTTTCTGCACGGAACGCGACGCCGTCGCCAACCTTGAGCGCGAAGGAATCCCGCGTTCGAGAATCTGTCTGGTCGGCAACGTTATGATCGACTCTCTCTACAAGAACTTTGAACGCGCTCAGAACTCTAAGATTCTGGAAACGCTCGGGATAACGCCAAAAACCTATGCCGTCGCGACGTTGCACCGTCCCGCGCTCGTCGATTCCCGCGACGCGTTTATTCAAGTTCTCGACGCGTTTGACGTCGTTCTCCGCGAAACTAAGATCGTCTGGCCCGTCCATCCTCGCGCTCGCAAGAACATTCGGCTTTTCGGGCTAGAAGAACGCCTTAAAAAAGCGACGAATCTGCTTATGATCGATCCGTTAGGCTACCTTGATTTCCTCAAACTCAACGCGAACGCCATGTGCGTTCTCACAGACTCCGGCGGGCTTCAAGAGGAAACGACCGCGTTGAAGGTTCCTTGCGTTACGATCCGCAACAGTACGGAGCGCCCAATCACGAGCGAAATCGGAACGAATCAAATCGCGGGACTCTCGACGGAGGGCGTCGTCGCGGCCTGGCGCCGCGTCGTTCGCGGAGATTTTGGCGAACGTTCCGTTCCCGAACTATGGGACGGTCACGCGGCGGGACGCATCGCCATGGAAATATTAAGACGATGGCGTCGTGAATCGGTCGCGCCGGAAACAGAAAGAAACTAGAATGGCAGACGACGAAATATTAGACGTCCTGGGCGCGCCCGTCGGCGTCCTGACCTTCGAGCAGTCGCTGAATCGCGCGCTCGATTACGCGCTCGATCATAGAAGGACAAAATTCGTCGTCGCCATCAATCCGGAAAAGGGTATGACGGCGCGGAAAGACGCGATAATCGCCGAGTTCCTGCGCCGCGCCGATCTGCGCGTCCCCGACGGAATCGGAGTGGTCGCCGCGGCGAAAATTCTTTACGGAATCAAACTTGAACGCGTCCCCGGCGTGGAGCTTATGGAGGCGATCTGTCGGGAATCCGGGCGTCGCGGGGTCAAGATTTTTCTTTACGGAGCGAGAGAAGAGGTCAACGCCGAAGCGGTCGAAAAGCTCAAAGAGCGTTATCCCGATATTGTTATTGCCGGACGTCAGAACGGCTATCTCCCGGAAGATCAGTTTGACGAACTCGTCGAGCGAATCAACGCCAGCGGCGCCGACGCGCTATTTCTCGCGCTCGGCAGTCCTCGACAGGAAAAGTGGATGAACGACTACGGAGACGCCTTAAACGTCGGGCTTTGCATGGGCGTCGGCGGGTCTCTCGACGCGCTTACGGGCAAAGTTAAACGCGCGCCGTTGCGTTGGCGACGTTTAAACCTTGAATGGCTCTATCGTCTCCTCCAACAGCCTTCGCGCATCAAGCGTCAACGCAAAATTTTCGTCTTTGGCTTCAAGGTCGTTCTTCTGAAACTCGTCGACGTCCTCCATATTCGACGCTCCCATAAAATAAGCGCCTGACTAAGTTGGATCCCAATTTTGCGTTAATTCCTTCAGGCTTCCCTCTCTTCAGCGGGCGTCGTAGGATCATGCTGAAGAAGGGGAAGTTAGTCTATTTTTGGCGCGTTTTGTTTCTCGGAGCTTCTGAATTACCGTCCGATAAAAGCGCTTGAATCTCCTCTTGGTTCAGAGTAGGATTTGATTGGAACGTCGCTCTTCTCCTTGGTAATTATTGTGGAAGTTAGTTCATTTTTGGAAGGAGCGAAGGCTCTCTATTCTCCTTACGCAACTATATGGACGCCGCCGTGATTCTCCAATGAAGAAGAAATATGACTACACATTGATAACGGTTTCAGTGTTGGCTCACCTCTACCTTTGGCTTTTAGCGAACTGGGCGCGTTTCCGACTTGCCGATACTATTAACCTTTATCAAACCTTCCCGACGCTTCTCCTTGTGATAGCCCTTGTGTGGTTTGTCTTTTTCCCGATAAGAGTTTGGGGATTCTTGGAATGCGTGAAGGAGGAAGATTCCAGTGAAAAAAAAGCGTTCTTCCTAGATTTTGGAGTCCAAATAGTCACGTTTGCTCTTTCCATATCCACAATTCTAGGAAGCTTGTAGGTATGGAGACTGTTTTTCCTACCGTAGTTAAAAAGCTGCGACTCGCTTAAGTCAAGTACAAATTTGTGTGTAAATTCATTCAGGGTTCCCTTTCAAAGAACTGGAAAGTACCGAAGACTTTTAACGTTCCATAAAATCTGCCGACAAGGGAAAAGAAATGGAAGTTTCAACAAAAGCGCATATTATCGATTCTTTTCCGAGTCCAACGGTTGACGAGATTAAGGATTTTGAATCCCGAAATCGAATCGTTTTACCAGGTCAATACGTCAAGTTTCTGCTTGCATCAAACGGCGGAAGTTGCAATGGAGGCGACGCGCTTGTCGGCGGACTCGGCGGGTATGTTTTTGCGCTCCAACTTATGTACGCGCTGAACGCTCCGTATGGGTGTTGGGATTTACAAAGTTCGTTAAACGATAAGAATATCATGTATCCGAAATATCGTAAGTTTTTGCCGATAGGAATCGATCCCTTTGGCAATGTGTTCTGTATGAGAGCGTCAAACAGGGAAAAATCAGACGTTTGGCTCCTTGATCATGAAACCGCCGAATTCGATTCAAAGCAAGCAAATTCTTTCGACGAGTTCATTGGAAACCTTTACCAGAACCCAGGTAGATTTCGGGAGACGTCGCCAATATGCCAAATGATCGAAGCGGGACAGTATGAAGAATTTAAATCCTGTCTCCTGACAAATAACGTTAATTTTGATGAAGTCGGCAAATATGGACTTCACCTGCTGTCAATTGCAGCAAGGAACGAACATCCTGATATTTGCCGTCTTCTTATAGGAACGGGGTTTGACGTCAATAAGAGAAACGCCGACGGCTCCACTGCGTTACGTTTATCTACAAGCGTAGACGTCATAAGAATTTTAATCGAATCCGGGGCTGATATCGAAGCAAGAGCAAACAACGGAGAGACTCCTTTTGCTTACCATATAAAATACGGTTACGAACGTTCGGCAATAGAGTTGTTAAAATTTGGAGCTCGCGCAGATTCTGCGGATCCTGAAAGACTGAAAAATTGTAAATACGTCGTAAAATACTTGGAGAGTCTGTAAGATTGTGTCAATCTGTCGTCCGTTTTGACGAGTCGTCGCCAGATTATTGATTAACGGGCATGAAACGTCCTTTAGCAGACGATCCCTTGGTTTGTCCGCTTCATGCTCTTTATGACCTTTCTCGGGCTGAACGTTCATAAGATGAAGCTGCGCAGCAGTTATTTTGCGATTCTTGCGTTCAATATTCTGATCGGGGCCGCCGCGCGCGCGATTCTTCGGGCGGTCGGCATGGAGACGGCGCAAAACGCGTCGGACGTCTTGGAGAACCTTGTCGCGCGCCGGACGCCCGTGTAAAATCAGGGGCGTTCGTAAATGGCGCGTCATGTATGAGCGCGGCGCGCGAAAATTATCGCGCGCGTTTTCCCTTAGCGACGGCAATTAGCGATGAAACAACTAACGCAAAAACTCGCCGACGGACGTCCATGCGTCCAAGAAACGCCCGTTCCCGCGCTGGAATCGGGGCAAATTCTCGTTCAGAACCGGTATTCCGTCGTGAGTCCGGGGACGGAGGGCGCGACGGTGCGCTCGGCGCGTAAAAACCTTATCGGAAAGGCGATGGATCGTCCGAAAGACGTTCAAGCCGTTCTCGAACTTCTTCGCCGTCAGGGCGTCGCGCAAACCTATCGCGCCGTGATGAAGAAGCTCGACGCGTATTCTCCGATGGGCTACACGTGCGCGGGCAAAGTCGTCGACGTCGCCGCCGACGTCGCGGGGTTCGCGGTCGGCGACCTCGTCGCGTGCGCGGGCGTCGGCTACGCGTCTCATGCGGAAGTCGTCGCGGTTCCGGTCAATCTTTGCGTTAAACTTCAGCCCGACGCGAATCTCAAAGCGGCGGCATACAACGCGCTCGGGGCGATCGCGCTCCAAGGCGTTCGGCAGGCGGATTTGCGACTCGGGGAATCCTGCGCCGTTATCGGACTCGGAATCGTCGGAACTCTGACGTGTCTTCTGCTTCAAGCGAGCGGAGTCGACACGATCGGGATCGACGTCTCCGAAGCCGCCGTCGCCAAAGCCCGAACGCTCGGAATCGACGCGAAGCTCCGCGACGCGCCCGCGCTTGAAGAAGAAATCGCCGCGATCACGCGCGGACTTGGCGTCGACGCGACGATTATCGCCGCCGGTTCGTCAAGTCTCGACCCTGTGAATTTCGCGGGTAAAATCACGCGCCGGAAGGGTCGCGTCGTCATGCTCGGCGACTCCCCGACGGGCTTCGACCGCAATCCGGACTATTACCCGAAAGAACTTGAACTGCGCCTCTCCTGCTCCTACGGCCCCGGTCGTTACGACCTCAATTACGAGGAAAAGGGACTCGATTACCCCGCCGCCTACGTTCGCTGGACCGAAAACCGCAACATGCAGGCGTTTCAGGATTTGGCGTATTCCGGCAAAATCGACGTCGACGCGCTTACGACTCACGTTTTCTCCCTCGAAGACGCGCCCAAAGCGTACGACATGATACTCGGCCGCTCCGAATATTTCCTCGGCGTCCTCGTCGAATACGACGCGAGCAAAAAAGTCGATCGCTCGCCGATAACCATACGCAGCCCGAACGTCGGCGGCTCGTCGTCCAAAAACCGAATCGGCTACGCCTTCGTCGGCGCCGGAAGCTACGCGCAGGGCTCGCTGCTGCCGAACCTACCCCGCGACCCCGCGTTCGATCCCGTCGCCGTCTTGACCCGCTCTGGCGCCTCGGCGCGACGCGTCGCCGAAAAGTTCGGATTCAAACGCTGCGCCTCCAAGCCTGAGGACGTCTTCGACGATCCCGAGATCGACGTCGTTTTCGTCGCGACGCGCCACGACCTCCACGGTCAATACGTTCTCGAAGCGCTCCGGCGCGGGAAAAGCGTCTTCGTCGAAAAACCGCTCTGTCTTACGCTCGACGAGTTCGTCGCGATCCGTCGCGAATACGACAATCAAATCGCCAAAGGCGCAAGTCCGCGCCTCATGGTCGGTTTCAACCGCCGTTTCGCGCCGACGGCGCTGCGTATCAAGGAAAACCTCGCGGAGGACGTTCCCACGGCGACCGTCTTCCGCGTCAACGCGGGCGCAATTCCCGGAAACTCGTGGATTCAAGACCCCGTAATCGGCGGAGGACGCGTTCTCGGCGAAGTTTGCCACTTCGTCGACTTCGCGACTTGGATCGCGGGCGCCGCGCCGAAAACGGTCTACGCCGTCGCCGCGCGCGATTCCAACGGGTTGAACGACACGCTTTCGATCCAACTCGGTCACAAAAACGGCTCGATCTCGACCGTTTGCTATTTCGCGAACGGCTCCAAAGCGCTCGCCAAAGAACGATTTGAAGTCTTCCAAGCGGGCCAGACGGGGATTCTCGACGATTTCAGAACGGCGCGCTTCGTCGGAAAGGACGGAAAAACGCTCAAAACGGGCGGCGTTCAAGACAAAGGTCAGAAAGGCATGCTTCGCGCGTTCTTCGACGCGTTGAAAGCCGGACGCCCTTCCCCGATCGCCGACGACGAAATCTTCGACGTCACGCTCGCGACCTTTGCCGTTCTCGATTCTCTCCGCGAAGGGCGCGCCGTTTCCCTTGAGCAAGCGTCGGAAACGACGCGTTAAACGAGGAATAATTCCGAAAGAAAAACGACGGCGCAACACGTTGCGGCGACTTGGAAAAGGTTCCACCCGAACCATGCGGCGACGATCCCAAACGCCAGCGCCAGCCCGCCCGACCATGGCGTTCGCGTCTCTGTTACGATCGCCGGAAACGTCATCACGGCTAGGGTTACGTACGGCGTATAGTAAAGGAAGGATCGGATAAAACGGTTCTTCAGCGGTTTGCGAATCAGCGTCAGCGGCACGACGCGGAGCAAGTAGGTCGCGAACCACATAAGAAAAATGTAGACGTAAACGTTACGCTCGCCCATTTTCTTGCTCCTTCTTCTGAGTTGAATCGTCTTTCTGAGCTGGATCGTCGACGTCGTCGGCAATGGGAAACGCAATCGCCGCGATCGACGCAAGAACGAGCGTCAATACGACGACGCGCGACCCCGCCGACCATTCGGACAGAATCGGCGCCTTCGCCGCAAGATAACTGCATAGAAAACTTAACGCGACGAGCGACGCGACGACTTTGTTCTTGCGTCCCGGCGGAACAATCACGGCGATAAACATCCCGAAAAGCGCGACGCTCAGCGCGCTGCTCCACTGCGGCGAAAGAGCGTTCCCTCCGACCACGCCCAGCGCGGAACCGGCAGACCAAGCGGGAGCCGCGATCGCGATAATACCGTAAGCGAACCAAGGATTGAAAAAACCGGGACGCAGAATCGACACGCCAAAAAGCTCGTCTGTGAGACCAAGCGCGACCGTCGCGCGATATCCGAGAGGAAGGTTCGGACTCGTCCGCTGACTGAGCGCGCATCCCATCAGAAAATACCGAGCGTTCGCGACGATTGTCGCGAGAATGATCGTCAGATATGAGGCGTGTTCCATGATGGCGGTAAATCCAACGTACTCCCCAGCCGACGCCAGACAGAAGAGCGACGCAAGTCCGCACTGAAACGCCGTCAGCCCCGCCGCCTTCGCCTGTACGCCAAGCGCAAACGCGACGACAAAATATCCAAGCGCGATCGGAACCCCGACCTTGACGCCGTCGAGAAACGCGGCGCGATTCACGGAGCGTTTCAACGAATTATCGTCGCTCATATCGCCCTCTCTCGACAATCAAATCGAAACGTCGCGACATGGACGACGCTTCCGTCCATCGTCGTTTTTCTCTTGTTTAACATTGTTGTTCGTCTGTCTCCAACGACGCGGAGTCCGCGTTAAGTTCGTCCGCAATATCTTCGTCGACCGGAAAAGCGATCGCGGCAAGAGACGCTAGAATAAGCGTCAAAACAACGACGCGCGAACCCTCCGACAATCCGGAAAGAATCGGAGTCCGCGTCATGAGAAAGCTGAAAATGAAACTCGACGCGACAAGCGCCGCGACGACTTTATTCTTGCGACACGGAGGAACGATTACCGCGAGGAACATCCCGAAGAGCGCGACGCCCAGCGCGCTGACCCATTGCGGGGAAAGGACGGCCCCGACGGCGACGCCGAGCGCGGAGCCGATCGTCCAAAGCGGAACCGGGACGACCATAATCCCGTACGCAAACCACGGGTTGAAATAACCGGGGCGCAGAATCGCCATTCCGAAAGACTCGTCGGTAAGTCCAAAGCCGACCAGCGCGCGGTGAAAAAGCGACAGTCGCGGACTGCACCGACGGCTTAACGCGCAGCTCATGAGAAAATAGCGCGCGTTCGCGACGAGCGTCGCTAGGATAATCGCACAGTACGACGCGTTCTCCGCGATGGAAGAAAAACCGACGCGCTCCCCCGCCGACGCGAGACAGAAAAACGACGCCAGCCCGCACTGAAACGCCGTGAGCCCCGCCGCCTTCGCTTGGACGCCGAGCGCGAACGCGACGACAAAATCGCCCATTCCAATCGGAACGCCGACTTTGACGCCGTCGAAAAACGCGGCGCGATTGTTCGGCAGTCGAAACGAATATTCGCTCCGCGCGTTCGACGCTTTCTCCTTCGCGACGCGAGACGTCAAGACTCCGTCGCTCCTTCCGACTCCGACTCGGAGTTCGATTCGGAAGCGTTTTCCTTCTTAGGCGGGCGGTTCGGCTCCGCGATAATCGGAATCGACTCGACCGCAGGGTCTTCATGAAGCGCCAGCGGACGCGACGTTTTCCCCCAGAAGAGCGTCGCGACGGGTCCTTCAGGAGAGGCGTTGTATCGAGCCGGATTGGAGAATCGCAGCGCGAGCGCCCCGGCGGTCTCGACGTAACGCTCCAGCTGTTCGGTCATCGTCGGCGTCTCGTCGTCGAAATCGGGCGCCTCGTCCGTTACGAGAAGCGCCGACGCGCCGTTGTAGTTCTTCGGAAAGATGAGAACGCAGCGCGAGCGTTTCGGGGACGCGAAAAGTTCGTCAAGACGATCGCAGTCCTCCGCGCGGCGCGCAACGACGACGTACGCGTTCTCGTCGAGTCGAAGCCGTCGTCCGCAAGGAAGCGCCTGGGCGTCCCAAAGAGTGGGCTGTTCCTTATGCTTGAGCATGTCGCGAACGCGCGGCGCAAAAGAATTTTCGCACAGAACGCAACCGCTCGAAGGTTGGGGAATCGACTTGACGCCAAACTCTTGACGCGCGTATCCCGCGAGTTTCACGCGACCGCGACCCGAAAACGCGCGCATATGCTCGCGATCGATCGTTCCTTCGATTTCCATCTCCGTCTTCGGCAAAACGCGCGCGGAAAGCGGACGTAAAAGTTTGCCTCCTAGCCCTGATTCGCGCGTTATGAGCGTAAGCTGATGAATTTTCTGACTGTTAGGACGCTGCCCCGCAATTTCGCCCGTCGCGACAAAATCGGCGCCGATTTCTTCCATAAGTTCCTTCGCAACGCGCAGCATGAGCGTCCGACAGTCGATGCACGGGTTGACGTTTGAACCATAGCCCCATTTCGGATGCGCGAGCATTTGCATATACTCTTCGCCAAAAGTTCTGACGACGAGTTCTATTCCTATCTCGTCGGCGCGTTTTTGCGCCGCTTGAGAACAGTCGTGGAAGGGCGTGATCATGTTGAGACCGACGACCTCGATCCCTTCCTTCTTCAAAAGACACGCGGCGAGGATGCTGTCCAGTCCTCCGGAAAATAAGACGATCGCTTTCATAACAATACTCGCGTTGACAAAAAGACTCCGATGAATTCGCGCTCTGACGCGCCGCGTGGGACGCTTGCATTATAAGCGAATTCAGAACGGACGCGACGACCCCCGGAGAAAATAAAAAAGCCGCCCTCGAAAGAAGGACGGCTTTAAGCCGAAGGGGGGAATCGAACCCCCAACCTTGGCATTACGAATGCCACGCTCTGCCAGTTGAGCTACTTCGGCAAACGTCTTACGACGAATCCACGTTAAAAGAGCCAGCGGGGAGAATCGAACTCCCAACCTTAGCATTACGAATGCTACGCTCTGCCAGTTGAGCTACGCGGGCTTCGAGCGACTCTTTCAAAATCGCTCGCCTTGATTCTAATGATCTTTTACCTTGAGTCAAGGGGTCTTTTCAGCGAAACCCCAATATCGACGTCTAGTAATCCGATTCAGAGCGCCGTCATAAAAACGAGCAGGAAATGGAGCGCCAGAACGGCGTAGAGACCGGGCGTACGGACGCACGACCAAAGCCAGTCGCCGACGACAAGCCACGCCGTTTCAACGCCCCCGGCGGGCGTCTCGCGCCGTTCGACCGTTTCGGAGTCGACGGGATCGTTAAACTCAGGATCGTCTTCCGCCGCGTCCGTCGTCACGCGTTTACGTTCTCCGGCGTAGCGTTTAATCGCCGGCGAATTAGCGAGTCTCTTTTCTGCGGCAAGAAGAAGAAAGAAGCAAAACGCGGCGCCGCAAAGAACGAGCGCGGCGCACCCGACTCCAAATTTTCGCGTCGCCATAACCGCCATAACGATCGTCCACGTCGCCGCGAGGAAGACGCCGAGACCAAAACGCGGCGCGCTACGGTTCGCGCCGCTGAAAATCATGTGCGCGCAAAACAAAACAAAGAAGAACGCGGCGAAGGCGGAAAGCGCGTATGGAACGGCGTCGCCGTGCGCTTCGATAAACTTCGCGCCAAGCGTCCGCGCCCAGTAGACGGGAGTGGCGGCGGCGCAAAGCGCAAGACCGCCGGCGCCAAGCGCGCAACCGCGACACATCGCGCTTTTATAACTCGCGCCATACCAAAACGCCAACATTGAAAGCGCGACGACCATCGGCGCGATCGTCGACGGTTGACGCCAAAGCGACGGCTCGGAGACGAGCGTCCAGCAACAGAGCGCGGCATAAACCGTCGCCGCGACTCGGCTCGAATGACGCCACGCCCAGTATTCCCCGACAATGCACGCTAAAAGAGCCCCGTGAGGATCAAACATGCTCGAACTCGAACCCATCCAGACAATGATCGCCAACGTCGCGATAATCTGAAGCGTTTGCGAATTGAGAAGCGTCGCCAACAGGAACGCGCCTAACGCCCAGCGTCCGGAAACAGACGCGGCGGAGTCCGCAAGCGCGACCCAGAAATCGTCCGAAACAAACCGAAGGGGCGCCAAGGGCGAACAAAGCGCGAGAGCAAGGAACAGCACGAGAACGCCAAGCGTGTAAAAAAGGTTGGAAATCGCCGCGTTCGCGCTAAACTTAGGAAGTAGCGCGACGGCGTACGCGCCGCCTAAAAAGAGCGCGAGAACGATTCCGTGAAAAACGCGCGGAGTCGAATCCCAAACGCCGTTAAGCGCGAGGAGCGTCGCGACAAGCAACGCGCAATACCCAAGCGCCGCGAGGGACGCAAGAGACCAGTCGCGGCGAGTTCGTTCCCAGTCGGACACGCTACGTTTCGCGGCGCGTTCCGGGGTCGGAATGTCGTCGTTGATACGCGGATTGGGAGCCGAGCCAATGTAACCTACGTCATGATCGAAATCGCCGTCGCCAAAATCGTCCATGTTTCTTCCCCCGTCAAAACTAAAGATAGCGTTCCTAAAATTGAAGTCTCGTCGTCTTCCCAAACGGACCTCTATGACATGCTCTTAATATTCTACTTTTGGCCGCGGCTGACGTCAATACAAAGAGCGGCGCCGTAACGCGCGGCGAAATCTCGAGAGAACGAAAGATTCAAGAAAAAATCAGAAACCAAAGAGCAAACTGAGACTGCCGACGTGAACCGTCTGACGCTTGTTGAAGAGAGCGTCGTAATCGACGGAGAACGCGAACGTTCCCAAGAGCGAAAGCCGGAGACCTGCGCCCGCTTGGAACATGTCTTTACCGACTCCGGAACCGACGTAATATGGGGAAGCGGGCGCATACGTTCCCGGAACGCGTCCGTACGCGAAGGTCGTCGCCGATTCCGCGCGGCTGCGAAGTTCCGTAATCCACGCCATGCGACCTTGGAGCGTGAAACAGTCGAGTCCGGCAAGGTTCAAATTAACGCGGGAACCGAGCGTCGCCGTACACGAGTTGTATTTCTTTTTGCCGCCTACGTCTTCCCATGTCGAAGGATCAAATCCGTCGTGACGAACGTTGAAGTAGTTGTACCCCGCGTAAGGCTCTAGGACGAACATTCCCTTCTGCATCATGGTGTAGCCCGTCTCGATTCGGGCAGAACATTGAGAACCGTCAAATTCCTTGCGCGCTTCGCCCTGCTTGGCGGTATAGTCGTCCGTTCCGTAAAGTCCTGAAGCCGAAATATAGAAACCGCCCGAATTCAGATAAAACGCCAGTCCGTAGGAATTATCCTGCTGTTCGACGCGAGCGCCGGGCAGAAATTCTCGATCGCGGTGGTAGTTATAGAATCCTGTTATCGTCGCCGCGCCAAGAGGCAGGTTCAACCCCAAGGACGCGCCCGTAAAATTAGTCTTCACTCTCGGACCGTTCCATCCGTTTGGATTGACGTGTCCCTGCCCGGAATATGCGTTCCCCCAAAACTGGAGCGCTTTAAAAGACGGAAGCCTCACCGACCCGCGAACGACGACGTCTTGAGAAAGCGCGCCGTTCTGCCCGTCGAATTCAAGCGTCCCCTCCTCAGGTCGTATTTTCTCGGAAAACGCGGCAAGGAGCGTCGCGTCTTGAGCAAACACGGTCGATTCGTCGTCGAAGACAAGCGAGGTAAAAAGAGAACCTTCGGAGTCGTCGCCCTCAGACTCAAGCGGCGCGTTTCCGTCGAGGAGAAGAAGCAGTCCGTTCGAAAACTCAGACGCGTTCGCAGCGCCGCGCGCTGTGGTCAATACGACGAACAAGCAGAGAATCGCCGCGATATAGCGCGTCGGCGAAATATTGTCGCTCCGCTTCGTCATACCGACCTCCCGTCTTGCGTTCCTCTCTTTCGGAAAAGGCGACGCTCGCGAACTGATTAGGCAAAATCTTACAAATTCAGAGTTTTCAAACGATAAAAAACTCCGCCTCGTGTTATTATCGTCAAAATCGGTAAAAAACTTAAAACAAACGTCCATTTTTTACTAATCGCCGTTTGAAAAAAAAACGGTATTCGATATACTAGGGGGGATTGAGACGTCTGGGATTTCTACGCCTAGTTGCGAACGTTGCGGCGACGGGCGCCAGAATTATGGGAAGGCGGAATCGTCTCGCCTTCGCTTCCCAGAAGAAGAACAACGCAATTTAAGAACGCGCGCGCCGCGTCTCGTCGCGACGTCCGCTCAAGCGCTAATTCCGCGTCAGGATAACTTTCCAATGGCCAAACACAACCCGTTTAGTATTTTCCGCCGAAATCAGAAAGCATGGATGGCGGGCCTTACCCTCTTCACGATGTTCTCCTTCATTGCGCTGGGTTCGATGCTCCAATGCGTCGGCGCGCGAAACGAAGGAACCGGCCCTCGATATACGGACGAGGTCGCCAAAACGAGTCAGTTTGGCAAGCTCGACTACAACGATTTCCTGAACGAGCGTCAGGAAATGTTCCGACTTGGCGCGTTCCTCGACGCGATCGCCTCCGCCACGCAGGCTCTCAAAGCTCAACCGTCTGAAATGCTCACGTTGCTGCGTATGGAAACGGAACTCGCGAGTTCCGACGCCGAGATATTGGTCGACCGCTGGCTCGTGACAAAGTGTGCGGAAAAAGAGGGGCTTATTCCTGACGACGCCGCTGTGCTTGAATATCTTCAACTCTTAACGCAGGTCGTTCAATACGGCGAAGGCGGCGCCGCGACCGCCGGCTCGATTCCTTCCGAATCCCTCACGGCCGCGATGCGCGTCGCCGGTCTTAACGAGAGCGGTCTTCGCGACCTCCTCAAAAATCAAATCGCCTATGAGCGCATGATTCGCAAGGTCGACGCAGGTCGGCGAATGGACGCTTGGTACAATACGTCCGGAATTGAACAAATGGCGTTCGGACATGGCGAACCCCTTTCTACGCCCGCGGACGCGCTCGCCGCATACGACGCGCTTAACCGCATGGTCAAAGCGAAGGTCGCCGTTTTCAAGGCGAGTTCTTTCGTGGAAAAAGTCGCCGAGCCGTCTGAAGCTGTCGCAAAGAAATTCTATCAGCAGTATAGAAACGTCACGTTCCACGCCGACTCCGCGACGCCTGGCTTCACGCAGCCCGTTAAGCTCGCGCTCGAACTCGTCCGCGCCGATATCGACGACGAAGTTCTGGACGCGATCTCGATGGACGACGTCAAACAGTATTACGAAGAGCACAAGGAAGAATTCCGCATCCCGAAATCGAGCGCGCCCGCGGCAAACGCCGAACCCGCCGCCGAAGCCGTGACGCTCCCCGGCGCCGACGCTCCTGCGCTCAACGCGCTCCCTGACGACGCTATCAATTCCTTCGGCGCCGACGCGGAAGAACCGGCCGAGACGGCTCCTGCAACCGACGCTCCCGCCGAAGAACCCGCTCCCGCGCAAGAAGCTCCTGCCGACGAGCCCGCGCCCGCGACGGACGCGCCTGCCGAGGGCGCCGTCAACTACGCGGTCTCTGAACAGCTCGTCGCCTACCAGCAAGAAGCTGAAGCCCCCGCTCCTGCGCAAGAAGCTCCCGCTGAGGAACCTGCTCCTACGCAAGAAGCTCCCGCTGAGGAACCTGCTCCTACGCAAGAAGCTCCCGCTGAGGAACCCGCTCCTGCTGAAGAAGCTCCCGTAGAGGAAACCGCTCCCGCTGAAGAAGCTCCCGCTGAGGAACCTGCTCCTGCTGAAGAGGCTCCCGCTGAGGAACCCGCTCCTGCTGAAGAGGCTCCCGCCGAGGAACCTGCTCCTGCTGAAGAAGCTCCCGCCGAGGAACCCGCTCCTGCTGAAGAAGCTCCCGCCGAGGAAACCGCTCCTGCTGAAGAAGCTCCCGCCGAGGAAACTGCTCCTGCTGAAGAAGCTCCCGCCGAGGAAACCGCTCCTGCTGAAGAAGCTCCTGCCGAGGATACGCAGGCTGAAGAAGTCGATTCCGAGTATCTTCCCCTCGAAGACGTCGAACGTTTCATTCGTTCTCGCATCGCCGCGGAACGGATTGAAGCGAAAATGGCGACGCTCACGGGCATGCTCCAAGACTTCTATCGTGAGACGATCTCCGAAAAAGAGGGCGCGCCTGCCCCGAAAGACGTCGACATGGCCGCGTACGCCGCTGAGAACGGTCTCAAGTATCTGAAGACGACCCGACCCGACGGCGATAACGCCGCGTTCCCCGTTCTCGTCTCTCAGGACGAGGCCGCGATTATGGATATCCTTCCGGAAGAAACGTTGCGTCAGATTTATTCCTCTGCGCCTCTCCAGAACGCTCCGCAACGCGTCGGTCAGTACGACCCGGAAAACAATCCGGTGCAGAAATTTAATCCTCCGACTGAGTTCTACGTTTTCCGAGCGATCGAAACTAAGAACGAAACCACGCCGGAATTCGAAGAGATCAAGGACGAGGTCGTCTTGACATGGAAACTCCGTGAAGCGAGTAAACTCGCCGACGAAGCGGCCAAGAAATTCGTCGAGGCCGCGAACGCCGAAGGCGCAGATTTCGACAAGCTCGCCGCCGACGCCAACGCGACGGTCGTTGAGACGGAAAAGTTCTCGTGGTTCAAATCGTCTCTTCAGGCTTACGGTTCTTACGCGCAGCCTTCTGAAATCCGCGAAGCTGGAGTCGAAGTCGGCGAAGCGAATCGCGATAACAAGGAAATAGTCGCGCCGGGTTGGAGCTTCTACGAAACAGTTTTCGGACTCCCGAAGGACGGCGTCGGATATTGCCAGAACCAGTCGAAGGATCGCTCGTTTGCCGTGAAGGTCGTCGAAAGCGACGAGCCGGAAACGGAAGATCTCGCTCAAATCAGCTCCGATCAGGCTGTCACATACGTAACGATGTGGATTCGTCGCGCGAGGCTCGAGCAGTTCCATCAGGACTTCATGAAACAGCTCCGCGATAAATCGGACTTCGAATGGCTCTGGATCCCGCGCGTTGAGGAAAATCGCTGACGCCATAGCCTAAGAAGATTAGGCGCGTCGTTCGCCACGTAATCTCAATTCGGACGCCGAGTTCCTCAGCGGAGCGCGGCGTCCGTTTTTTGTCGTCGTGCGTTATATGGGTGATTCATGAAAAAGAAACTTTCTCGAAGAGCGCTTAATCGCGTCGTGCGCGCGGCGCTTCGAGCAAATCACGATCCGCGTTTGAAGGGTAAAAGACCTATCGACGCCGCTTTCTATGCGCTCGTTTTATGTCGAAGCTTTCCCGAGAGGTTTCTGTGCCATCTCAAAACGGTGCTCGTCCATAAGACGTTCGTTTTCCTCTACTGCGCTTACGCGGGACGTCCGATTCGCGGACTAACGCACGATTTGTCGAAGTTCTCTCCTGTCGAATTCTTAAACTCGGTTAAATTTTACAGCGGACGCTGTTCTCCTGTCGGACTCGAACGCAAAATTCAGGGTTATAGTCTTGCGTGGCTTCATCACAAGGGACGCAACGCCCATCATTACGAATATTGGCACGACGTGGTCGACGAAAACGGACTTTACTGCGCTGAAAAAAACAAAATTTATCCTCTTCCGATGCCCTTCCCTAACGCGATCGAATCGGTCTGCGACTCTATCGCGGCCTCACGCGCCTACAACGGAAGCCGATTCAGCTACGACCGACTCATGGAATGGTGGATTGAAAGCCATCGCAAACCAGTCAATATGCATCCTCAAACGGAAAGATTTGCCCAAGCGATGTTTGAAGAACTGCAACGCGCTGGAAATTGTCGACCGTTACGGCGTGCAAAGGAGATATACCGTCAAACGCAAAACGCTCGATAAAGGCGTCGGGAATAATTCAAGTATTCCCTTGCTATCCGAGAAAACCGCGTTTAAAATCAGTAGCGTAGACGCTTTCTTTGCGCGTTAGACAGTTCTGACGTCGCGCTTGGCGTCGTTCCATCTTGTATTATGTAGGACGAAAAATTGTCGAAAGAACGTTGGTATAGCGAAGGTTTGCGTTTTGGCTGTCGTCAATGCGGGAAGTGTTGCGGGGGAGCGCCGGGCTACGTCTGGGTCACGGACGCCGAGATCAAGGCGATCGCGCAGGAACTGTCAATGCCAAAGGCGGATTTTGAAAGAGCTTTTGTCCGTCTCGTTTTCGGGCGCAAAATGAGCCTTACCGAAAAGGGAAACGGAGATTGCGTCTTACTCGATTCGAAGGCGAAAAAGTGCATGGTCTATGAATCGCGTCCCCTTCAGTGCCGAACGTGGCCCTTCTGGGAAGACAATCTGGAAACCCCACGCGACTGGAAACGCGTCTCAAAAGGTTGCCCCGGCTGCGACGCGCCCGACGGCAAACTCTACACGCTCGAAGAAATCGAGGCGCAGCGTGAGCAAACGTTCTAACGCGCGTCGACCCAACTTTTGACGCGCGGAAACGTGAACAGCGGGTCGCTTGTTGGGTCGCTATTTTCGTCCGCCCGATAGGGCGTGGCTATACTCTATCGCCGTAAAGAGACGCGACGAGCGAAACGCAGGTCTATCAAAAACGGAAACGTTAAATCTCTAAACAGGTCGATTATCTGACGTTACCCTGTCGAATGGTCTACATTCCCAGCAGACTTACTGGATAGAAATACGCCAATTCGTTGACTGGTCGTATTTTATCGCAAGTATCGACGACCAGTCCTGTTCCGATTTTCATATGGAATTTTTCCAGAACACGGAAGTTTTTCGTCGGTTTGACGGGAGCGGCGCTTTTTTTGATTTCTATAGGATAAACGACGTCGCGGCGAACGTAGAGCAGGTCGATCTCTTTCTGATCGATATCGCGGTAGTAAAAAAGCGACTCTCTCGGATCAAGGTTGTGAACCTGGAAATTTCGGATCAGTTCGGCAACGACGTACGTTTCAAAAAACGCGCCCCCCATTGCGCCCGACTCTAGCATTTCCGCATTTGGCCATTTGCACAGGAAAGAACAAAGTCCAGTGTCCATAAAATAAAGCTTTGGCGCTTTGATGATTCGATTAGAAACGTTTGCTAGGTACGGTTGTAAAAGGAAAATCAACCCCGAGGTTTCAAGAATCGATATCCACCTCTTACAAGTCTTAACGTCGATTCCCACGTTCGACGCCAGAGAATCGTAACGAAGCTCTTGAGCCGTCCTTAGCGCAAGGATTGACAGAAAGTTACGAAACGCCGATTCGCTCCCCGCCGCGATCAGTTTACGGACGTCTTTTTCGAGGTACGTGTTAACATATGACTTAAAATACGCGTCACGCTGCGATTCGCCCGTTACGACGTCGGGCATGCCTCCCAGAAAAATATCCTCAAAAACACGCGCCCTCGTTCGATAAGCGTTAGGAAGCTCCCTTTCTCGTTCCAATGCAGCTTCCATTTCGGGTTGAAACAGTTTCCCTTCGGCGCCATATTTCTCGGATTGCGACAACGACGAAAGTTCAAAGACGCCGCAACGTCCCGCAAGCGACTCGGAAACTCCCTCCTGAAGCTCAAAACGATTTGACCCGGTAAGAACATACATAAGTTCTCGCGGTTTATTTTCTTTCAGCCAGAGGAGCCGCTGCGCGTCGACGATTCTCTTGATTTCGTCAAGAAGTCGAGGCGCCTTCTGGATTTCGTCGATAATTAACGGCCAGCCGTATCTTTCTAAGAAGAGTTTCGGATTCTGATTCGCCAGCGTCCGATCGTCGAGATCGTCCAACGTCGCCTTTCGACAGCGGTCGCCGAAGAGATAGTCGACCGTCGTCGACTTTCCTACCTGTCGCGGGCCATAAACGACGACGCACGGAAAGGAACGGCTTACGTCAAGAAGCGTCGGTTCTGAATTACGACGAATATACATGGAAACCTCGTTTTTCGATGAAAAAGGGAATACGCTGGCGTTTTCATCGATATTTTCTCAAAAGTCGGATAAAAGTCAAGTCTTGCTCGGTTTCGAACGACCTCAGAGCGCCAAATGCAGCGTGAAATGAAATAAGGGCGGCTTCCCAACGGAAACCGCCCTTTAACTTTCTACGCGACGACTTTGTCCGCGACGCTATTTATCTTCCTTTGACAAGTCTTCGTTAATCGGCGCCCATTTGTCGCGTTTTTTCGGAAGTTCTTGCATTCTTTTTGCGACAAACTGACCGATCGTCGCCGGAACGTTCATCGACTCAAGCCCGAGAAGCTGAGTCCCTTGCATGCTCGTCTGAAGCGCATAGAAAAGGACGACTTTATCCTGCGGTTTCGCCTGCTCGTCCCTCGCGCCGCCAATCTTCTTCTGAATCAGCTGCGCGGCGTCGCGTTTGTCTTCCGCGTTCACCCCCGCGATTACCAAATATCCGAACGTCTTGCCTTTCGCGACCTTATGAACCGATTCAAGCGACGAGAGGCAATCGTATTTCTTCGCGGTCGATTGACCCGCTTCATCTTTGTCCTTTTTCTTGTCGTCAACCGCGTCGGGGGAAAGGAGCGCAAGTCCAACGACGTTTTGTCCCATCTCGCCCTTAACGCTCCAGTCGTTTTTCGCCCAGGCGCACGCTAGAGCCGCGCTGAATTCCGAACCGACGATAATCGTCTTCTTAACGTTACAAAGTCCCTTGTCGTTTACATGGAAAAGGAAGTTAAACCAGACCTCGCGATCTGTATTGATCATCGCGGCAATTTCAGCATTCGACGGTTCGCGCGACGCACGTTCCTTCGCCTGCTGCGTGTCGTTCGGGGGATTGTTGTCGGTGTTCTGAGGGTTCTGGTTCTGATTCTGATTGCGACCGCGCAAATCCGGAATGAGAACGGCGAACCCCTGTTGCGCAAGGAGTTGACCGAGCGAATTATACGTTCCCTCCTCCATATTGAGACCGGGAATCAAAATCACGACCGGCGTGTCCTTGTCGCCTTTGCCCTTGAGATACGTCCCCGTTAACCTAGCGCCGTCGCGAGTCCTAAACGCGTCCTGATTAAGTCGAATCGGAACCGTGCCAAGCGAATTATCGAGAGCCGTGTCGAGATCAACCTTTCGTTCCGGTTGCGGTTGTTGTTGCTGTTGTTGCTGTTGTTGCTGTTGTTGCTGATCAGGTTGACCACCCTGCCCCCCCTGATCCGGCTGTCCCGGCTGTCCCGGCATTCCGGGAAAACCTCCGCCGGGGAAACCGCCGCCAGGGAACCCCGGACGTCCGCCGCGAGTTCCACGACCGCTGTTATTGTCGCCGCCAGAATCCCTGCGTCCGCCTCGGCTCGAGTTGTTGTCGCCGCTGGAATCCCTGCGTCCGCCCCGACCCGCGTTGTTGTCGCCGCCCTGTCTTCTGGGCGGCTGACCGTACGCGTCCGACGCGGCGGCGCATAGCGTAAAAACGAGAAGCAACAAAGCGACCGTCTTCAAAATCGGACGGGGAGACGACAAAAATCGGAAACGTGAAGTCATGTGCGTTCTCATATCAACTAAGGTAATAAGGGAGGCGACAAACAACGGAAACGAAAAGTCGATCAGTCTCGAACGGCGAGTTTAACAGGCGCGCCAATGTAGGGAATAGGAGCAAGTTCGTCAAGCGCCGCCTGCAACGCTTCGTCGGGCGCGTCGTACGTAACGATAATGATCGAGGCCAGCCTGTCGTCGGGGTTCGCTTTCGCGTGCTGGAGCATCGCGGCGATCGAAACGCCGTGTTTGCCAAGCGCCGCCGAAATGTCGGCAAGGACGCCGGGACGATCCTCGACGTTAAATCGCAAATAGGCGCGACTTTTGATTTTATTAGCGTCCATAATCTCGACGCTCTCCCGCTCGTCGCTCCAGAGACGAAGCGAATCGAAGGTTATGCGGGCGCGACCAAGCGCGCAGTCGATCACGTCGCTACAAACGGCGGACGCGGTCGGAAGTTGCCCGGCGCCCCAACCTTGATAGAAGACCGGTCCGACGGAATCGCCGACGATCTGAATCGCGTTAAACGCGTTCGTAACCTTCGCCAGCGCCGAGTTCTCGGGAACGAGCGTCGGGGTAACCTTCAGTACGAGACCGTCTGAAGTTCGTTCGGCGATCGCGAGAAGACGAATCGTCCGTCCAAGGTCCTTCGCAAATCGGAAATCGATCGCGTCGACGACGTCCACGCCGACGCGCGGAATCTTCTTCCAGTCGGGTCTCGCGCCGAACGCGAGTTGCGCGAGAATCGCAAGTTTCTGCGTCGAGTCGGAACCGTCGACGTCGAGCGTGGGATTCGCCTCGGCAAAACCAAGACGCTGCGCTTCTTTGAGCGCGTCCGCATACGCCGCGTTCTTCGACTCCATCTCCGAAAGGATGAAATTGCACGTCCCGTTGCAGATCGCTTGTATCGATTCGATTCGATTGGCGAGCAACGACGTTTGAAGCGACGCCAAGACGGGCACGCCCCCGCAAACAGACGCCTCGAAGCTGATCGTGCGGCCGCATTTTCGCGCCAGCGCGAAAAGATCCTCCCCGCAATTTGCGAGGAGCGCTTTATTCGCCGTCACGACGTCTTTTCCAGACTCCAACGCTCGCGACACAAACTCACGCGCAATCCCGGTTCCGCCGACGAGTTCGACGACTATCGAGATATCAGGATCGTTCATGATTTCAGAAACGTCGCTGGTCATCATGCCGGGAGGGAGCGCGACGCCTCGATCGGTCGTCGTGTCGCAGTCGCAAATTTTGACAAGATCGACTCTTTTACCGACGCGACGCGCTATCATATCGGCTTTCCCGAGTAAGATTTTGGCGACTCCCGCGCCGATCGTTCCCATTCCGATCAGACCAACTTTTACAGAATCCATAAACATCCTTCGCTCTGTCTAAAACTCAAGTCAATTCGTCGAAGTCGCGAACGCGGCTTCTTGACCGCGAGTATTTCCTTTATATGATAATCGAAAAGGACGCGATACTTTCACGCCCCTCGACGCCGTCATTATATCAGAAACCTGCCGTGGTTAAATGCCGACGCCCCTTTTTTCCGCGAATACCGGTTTAAAATTCGCGAATCGTCCCGATCTGTCCAAGGAAAATCAAGTGGAAAACTCTCCCGCGAAGTCGTCCGCCCCGGCGCAGTTCGCTCTGTTTACCTGTCAGCGTGGCGCCGAAAACGCGCTTAAAAAGGAATTAGAGCGCAGAAGACCAACTTGGCGCTTCTCTTATTCCAGACCGGGATTCCTTACCTTCCGGCTTTCAGAGTCGGAATCGCTCGACAAGCGGCTTGCGCTCGACGTCCCGTCGCTACGCTTAGTCTTCGCGCGATCCTGCGCCCATTCTTTGGGACGCGTTTCCGCGCGAGAATGTTCCGACGCTGCCGGAAACTTTGACGTCTCAAAAGCGCTCGTCAGAGTCTGGGAACTCGCCGCCTCCGAGTTCGGGAACGAATCCCGAAGCGCGGAAACCGCGCGGCGTCTGGGACGTCAGATTCACACGATCGCACGGATTCACGTTTATGAGCGCGACCAGTTTGCCGTCGGCGTACGCGGATACGAACCGGGGCTTACGTCGAGCGCTTACGAACTGCACAAACGACTCTACGAAACAGCGCCCAAAGAATTTCAAAACGGTTTTGCAACTGACGCTCGTAAACTCGACGCGCCGGCGGAACCGGGCGAAATCTGTCTTGACGTCGTAATCGTGGAAGAAAACGAATGGCATGTCGGATTCCATCGAGTCTCCGACTTTCATTCGCGATATCCGGGAGGACTCTCCCCCCTCGACCTTCCGACAGACGCGACGTCGCGCGCGTTTCTGAAGTTTGAAGAAGGGTTGCGGTGGTCGGAGTTTCCGATCGAAATCGATTCGCGGTGCGTCGATATCGGCGCGTCTCCGGGAGGAGGTTCGCAGGCGCTTCTCGCTCGCGGCGCGCTCGTTTTGGGCGTCGATCCGGCAGAAATCGATCCGCTTGTCCTCGCTCATCCGAACTTCACCCATCTTCGCGGCAAGATCAATCAGTTGCGCCGCAAACTCTTCCGAAAATCGCGGTGGTTTATTACGGACATGAACGTCGCGCCGGTCTATACGCTCGACGCGCTCGAAGAACTCGTTATGCGCGACGACGTATCCGCTCGCGGACTCCTCTTCACGCTCAAATTTTTCGATTGGAAATTCGCCGACGACGTTCCCGAATACATTCGCCGCGTCAAAAGTTGGGGATTCAACCATGTCCGCGCGAGACAACTCCAGTTCAACCGCCAAGAAATAATGGTCGCGGCGCTTAAAAAACCGTTTGTCAAATAACGACTCTATCGCGACCAAAACGAGAAAAATAGCGTCAATTTCCTGAAGGATTATGGACGCCCTTATCGACGACCCCCAAAAGGTCGCTATACTGGAAAAGACGACCCGCCGACGTCCTTGAGCGGGTTGTGGACGACTCGAACGTTTTTCAGAAAAGACCAGCCCAATGAGCATGATTAAAATTTTCTCCGGTACCGCCAACCGCGATCTCTTTGAAAAAGTTTGCGATCACTTGAACGTCGCGCCCGGTCAGATGAGGGTTGAGCAGTTCCCCGACGGGGAGTCTTTCTGTCGCGTTGAAGAAGACGTCAGAGGAAAAGACGTTTACGTCATCCAACCGACCTGCCGCCCCGTGAACGACATGCTCATGGAATTGCTCGTCATCATCGACAGTTTGCGACGCGCCAGCGCCGCGCGAATCACCGCGGTCGTTCCCTACTTCGGATACGCGCGGCAAGACCGTAAAGACGAAGGGCGCGTCCCGATTTCCGCGAAGCTCTGCGCGAATCTCCTCGAATGCGCGGGCGCAAACCGCGTCGTCGCGATCGATCTGCACTCGGCCCAGATTCAGGGATTTTTCGATATTCCCCTTGACCATCTGTCCGCCTCGCCAATCCTCGACCGTCATATCCTCGAACTAGGTTATAATCCGGACGACGTCGTCGTCGTGAGTCCCGACGCGGGCAGCATCAAGCGCGCGACGAAGCACGTCGCGTCGCTCGGCGGAAGCCTTGCGATTATCGACAAGCGTCGCCACAGCGGTTCGGAAGTCGAACAGGCGCACATTATCGGCGGTCCTATTGAGGGACGCGTCGCGCTTCTCTTCGACGATATGATCAGCACGGGCGGTTCGATTTGCGGCGCCGCGAGAGTCGTCAAAGAGCACGGCGCCAGCAAGGTCATCGTCGCCGCGACGCACGGCGTGCTCTGCGGTCCCGCGATTGAACGACTCCAAGAAGCGCCGATCGACCAGGTCTATCTGACCGACACGATTCCGCTCCTCGAAGAGCACAAGATTGAGAAAATTAAGGTCGTTTCCGTCGCAAAAGAACTCGCCGACGCAATTACCTGCATTCATGAAAACCGTTCCATCAGTCAAATGCTCTCAAGACTTGGAGCGACGGGGCAGTACTTCTGACAATCAGTCGACGTACGACAGCTAACGCGGCGCAAGTGTCTTTCCACTAGCGCCGCTTCTTCTATCAGGAGATTACACGACGTAGAAGCCGCGAAATTCGCGTTTATTTCTCGCGCCGTCGGCTGTCCCGGTTGTTAAGCGATTGCAGTAAATTTTAAATTTTGACGCCCGATCGTTGTCGTCGACGCTTCGGGCGTATTCGGTATAGACCCGTCAAGGCCAAGAAACGCGCCATGACTCGAACATCCAATAGCGAGCCGTCTTTCGACAGTATTCAGATGAAGCTGTTCTGCGCCCTTGTGAGAGCGCGAAACAATATGGAAACGATTCGACGGTCCTTAACGCTGCGGTTGCGGAGCCGCCGAGCCAAAGAATTGGACTCCATAGCTTTCAATAAATTTAAAGTATTAATTCCCGAACTTGCGGAATACAACCGAGCTGGGACGTTCAAGCGACTCCGTTCGCGAGCTTTTCTAAACGGCTTTCATAACCTTGACGGTTACTATAACAGTCTCTTAACGGACGAAAATGAGCTTTCGTATCTGCGAAAGAATCTGACCTATATCGGATCACATTTTTTCAGAGGTTCCGTTTGGCAAAGGCTCGGCGAAATATGTCGGGATAAATTTGCGACTTCAGGCGAAGAAACAATTCGAGTTTGGAGCGCGGCATGCTCTAACGGCAAAGAGGTTTACAGTATTTTAGCGACGTTGTTGGATTTTCTACCGGCGGAGAAATTAGATATCCTCGCGACAGATTACAACGACTTCGCGCTCGGTCAATGCCTCGAAGGATGCTATTCTATGAGGACGATGGACGAGATTCCCAAAAAATACTGGCGCTATATAAAGACTTTCAAGGCTCCTGAACCGCGAAAGGTTGATTTTTCATACCGGTATCAATTTCGTTTCTGCGACGATTTACGCCGATTAATTCACGGAAGAACCCTAAATCTTTTGTCCGACGAATACCCGACGGGGTTCGATTTGATTCTCTGCAGAAACGTAATAAAGTTCTTCACTCCCGATAAACGAATCGAGACGCAACATAAGTTGGCGCAATCCCTAAAGCCTGACGGGCTACTCGTTCTATCGGAGGAAGAAATCGTCGCGAACCCTGAATTAATGGGGTTAATGCGGATAGACGACACATGTATTTATAGAAAACGGGTCTAAACAGATAATTAGGATATGGCGGAGTCCGCCGGTAAACGCGCGTCGTTTTTCAAACGACTTTGTGCGGAAACGCTAAACGTTTGTCGCAGTTGCGACTGAATAAGGAGTTTAAACCATGGCGTTATTTGAAAATCAAAACAACGGTTTCTTCCCAGCTTCGAGACTCCGACGATTGCGCTATCATTCTGGCGTCCGCCGACTTACGAGGGACACGATACTTTCCCCCGACCGCTTCGTCATTCCCCTTTTCGTTCGTCCCGGCGAAGGCGTCCGTCAGCCGATCGCCGCAATGCCCGGCCAATTTCAGTTCTCTCTCGACGAACTCGTCAAAGAAGTCGTAGAACTTGAGAAACTCGGGGTCGGCGGCGTCATGCTCTTTGGAATTCCAGAGACAAAAGACGCTGTTGGAAGCGACGCGATGAGCGACCACGGGATTGTCGCGACCGCGATTCGCGCCCTCAAGGACGTCGTTGGAAAGGATTTTCTTGTGATTGCCGACGTCTGCTTCTGCGAATACACCGACCACGGACACTGCGGCGTTCTTAAAAAATGCGGCGACGCCGAGGACGCATGGGACGTCGATAACGACGCGACCCTCGCTAACCTCGTCAAACAAACGCTCGTTCAAGCGCGCGCCGGCGTCGATATGGTCGCGCCGAGCGGAATGATGGACGGAATGATCGCCGCAATCCGGAAGGGGTTCGACGACAACGGTTTTGAACGACTGCCAATTATGAGTTACTCTGCGAAGTATGCGAGCGCGTTCTATGGCCCGTTCCGAGAAGCGGCGGAAAGCGCCCCGCAATTTGGCGATCGCCGTTCCTACCAGATGGCGCCCGATTCCGCTCCGGGTCAGGCGATGCGCGAAATCGCCCAAGACGTCGCGGAAGGCGCCGATATCATTATGGTTAAACCCGCTCTTCCATATCTCGACGTTATCCGGATGGCGAAAGATCAGTTCCCCGGTTATCCCCTTGCCGCGTACAACGTTTCCGGAGAGTACAGCATGACGAAAGCGGCTGCGCTCAATGGATGGATCGATGAAAAACGCGTCGTTCTCGAAACGTTAACCTCAATTCAACGCGCCGGAGCGACGATTATCATCACATATTGGGCTAAAGACGTCGCGCAATGGCTCCAGTAACGGAACGCGTCGACGTTCGATCTTCCTTTTCTAAATCAAAGCGGCGCGTCTTCCTTTGAAAACGCGCCGCTTCTCCTCTACGGAAAATTCTGTCTTGGCGTCCGATCGCTCTGAACGTCACGCGCTCTTGGAGGCGCTTTGTCGCTCCGCGCGTTCGGCCACGATTCGGAAACATTGCGCGAGGATTACGCCCGTCGCCATGCACCCGAAAGTATACGAAGCGCAAACGAGAGCCGCCTCGGGTTGATCCTCAAAGAAAAGCGTCGCCAGCGTCGTTCCAAGTCCCGCGTTTTGCATTCCGACCTCGATCGTCAGCGCGCGACGCATCGCGGGCGTTAGTTTCAGCGCTACGCCGCCCCAATACCCGGCAAGATAGCCTAGAAAATTCAGAACCAGTATCGCCGCGATTGTCACAAACTTAAGGTTCGCGATTTTTTCGCCGTTATTCGCGACGACGCTCGAAATGATCCATATGATCGCAATATTGGCCGCAATCTCGGCAAAGACCTCGGAACCTTTGCGCCAGAGTTTCCACGTCGACGAAAGAGTAAAACCGAGAACGACGGGTAAAACAACGGTCAATAGAAGACTTACCATAACGGAGAGAAAGTCGACGTCGACGTCGTGGTCGCGAAAGAAAAACCACATGGTCCCGGGAACCACGAAAGGAGAAAGGAGGGTCGCGGAGGTGGTGAGTCCGACCGAATAGCTGACGTTTCCTCGCGCCGTAAGCGTGAGGACGTTCGACGCCATCGCGCCCGGAACGCAGCCGGCGAGCATTATGCCGATGAAATACCCTCCCGTAAGGTGAAAAGCTTTCGCGACGCAAAACGCTAGAAGCGGCATCGACACGTACTGGACGAATGTTCCGCCGAGAATCTTCGGCCAGTTTTTAACAACGCCTTTAACTTCGTCGGGGGGCAATAGCGATCCGACCGCCAGCATCGTGACCGAAATCAGCGTCGCCATCTGATTCGCGTCGAGTCCGAAAGGATTCGGCGCGGACTCGCCAAAAAGCGTTTTCCAAGAGAACCCGAGAACGCACACGAGAACGAGCCAAAGAAGCAAGTATTTCGACAAAATGCGCTTAAACATCGAGTTCTTCCTCCAAATTGACAAGCGTCGACAAAAAAACGCCAACGAAAACGCTGGCGCTCGCAGTTGCGAACCAAACAAGCCAGACCAAAAGACGTCGACAAAAACGCCTTTCGGTCGGCTACAGTATCGATCAGTCGTGGAAACGATTGTGAAGACCAATCAAACCGCTGTAAGAACAACGATCTTCAGGATGCCAAAGAGGCAATCCCTTGCGCACGCGCTCGGCAAGCACTTCAACCTTCGCGCTAGAGCCTGCGGGAGCGTCGGTCGGACAAAATTCCGCCGTGATCGCGGGGACGAAATCCTCGTCGTGCCCCGTCAGCATGATTTCCTCAAAAACGTTACGATTCGTACGCTCAGGCTCCCTCGGCGTTTCGGCGACCGTTTCACACGTCGCGACGTCAGCGTTCATCGTCGTTTCCTCAAAGGTCTTGATTTCCTCGGACATGGTAAGTCCCTCCAATTCTAAAGTTTCTTCTCTTAACTCAAATTGGCATTCGCCCGTCTGTTCTTGGTTCTTGAAAGCGTCAAAGCGTTCTTCCGACGTTCCCTTTCGTCGCCGCCTTAGATTATGGAACGCTTTCAGAGTCAAATTCAAATCGGCTAGCTAAATTGTCGCTTATCTTACATCAGTATGAAGAAGTTACAATAACCTAGTTTTATTTTTTTCTTAAAATTCTTAAAAAAAGTTAAAATAGAGAAGCAAAAGCGTCTTAAATAACGTCGTTTTACTATCTGTCGGAGAAAAGGAAATCTTCCAAATTGCGACAGTTTTTCCCGATACTTTTAAACTGTGAAATGATTTCTTCTCGCGAAGTCTTGTCCTGCTCGTCCAATTCCGAAAGGTCATGTTGGAGCCGCGTCCGAAGTCGCTCGTCGTCTACGCGATCGGACGCCTTTGAGAAGAAGACGCGTTGACTCTTGTACAAGCCTGAACGCCCCGACGACATATATGTCGCAGCGCACCCTAATGCGAAAAGAAGCGCGTTTTCCGCGCCGAAAAACTCGATTCCGAGAATTAGCGACGCTATTGGACAGTTTGTCGCGCCGCAAAAAACGGCGACCATTCCGAGAGACGCGCCAAGCGACGCGTCTAGACCGAGTATTGGACCGATCCAGCAGCCAAAGGTCGAGCCGACGGCAAGGGCGGGTACAATTTCGCCGCCTTTAAAACCGGCGCCAAGCGTGACCGCGGTAAACAGAATCTTGAGAAGGAAATCCTGCGACCGTACGCTTCCTCCCATCGCCCGTTCTATGAGGAAGACGCCGGTCCCGTTGTAATCGTTCGTACCAAGCGCCGCCGTCGCGACGACAATCAACGCGCCGCCAAAAACGACGCGAACATAATCGTTCGGAAATCGGCTCGCCATCGACGCGGTCGCCCTACGGATCGCCGAACAATACAGCATGCTCGCAAGACCGCAGAGCGCTCCAAGAAGAAGGACGCGCAGAATAAGAACTAGCGAAGTCGCGGGAAAAACCGGCTGAGAGTGGAAAAAGGGCGCGAACCCCAACGATCGCGTCACGCTCGCGGCGACGGCGGACGATACAAGAGCCGGAAGAAACGCCGGATAGTACATAACGCCGACGCAACCTACTTCGACGGCGAAAACGGCGGCCGTCAACGGCGCCCCAAGAATCGAAGCAAATCCGCCTGCCATCCCGCAGTAAATCGCCATGCGCAATCCCGCGTTTTGTAGGCGTAAAATCCGTCCGGCGCCAAGTCCAACGCATCCCCCCAGTTGAATCGCCGCGCCCTCGCGACCTGCGGAACCGCCGAACGCTTGAGTCATAACCGAACTAAAAAAGATCAACGGCGCGAGCCAAAGCGAAGGTCTATGATCGGAAACAAGAGATTCTATGACTTGATTTGTCCCCGCGTCGATTGAAAGCCGCGCCGCTTTGTAAACGAAAACAATCGCGATTCCAGCGATCGGCAAAAGCGTCAACATCCGAAACGAACCAAATCCGGCGCCCTTTTCAGACGCGAAGAAGAGCCCAAACGCGCCGTTCATCGAAAAAAGAAACGCCGCCCCGACAAGTCCGGTAATCGTTCCGAGAAAGACGGCTAGAAGAAGTTGAGCGACCAATCTAAGAACGCGCTGTGAAGCGCGTTCCAATCGATTCGCGTCACGACGCAGCGAATCGACGGCAAGCTCAAACGGCGTTTCGTCAAAGTCGTCGAAGGGTCGAAGAATGGGCCGCTCGTCCTCATGGAGAAAGTCTTTGTAACGACGCGCGTTCCACAGGGACGACAGGCGAGAAATCAACCGACCCTTTTTCAATGAAGTCATCGTCAGCCCAGATAAAAGCGCGTCTTCCGCTCAGAACGCTCCTAGTCGGCGACGCGTGCGACTCAAAACGAATAAAACGAGGGATTATTATACTGAGTTCCCTATAAGGCGCAAGACCGTTGAGTTTCCCTCTACGGTTGCGGAGTTATCGAAAGAGAAGAAAAAAAATACAAACTTGCCTTTAATCGAACCGTTTGTCAAGAGGATTAACGCCGTTCGACTTCACACCGTAAAAAGGCAAACAGAGACGGGCGAACTGCGGATTTTTCAACGAAAAAAGAGGACGTCTCTTTTGCAAACCACAATATTGCGAACTTTAGAAAATTGTGCGACGTTTTTTTTTTCATAAAATGCCAAAAAAAGCTTGAATTTCGTCGTCCGCAAAGATAGAATACGCGGCGAAGGAACGAGGCAAGGATTTTATCGGTTCCATAAATACCGACAAGCCCCCCCCTCATGAGGGGGCGGTTTTGGCGTTTTTAAATTTTAAACAGTTAGATTTGAGACTTTTACAAACAGAACCTTTATCAGATTTGTTGAACTAGTTTATGGCGTCTGAGTTTTTCCAGATAGAACGACTCCGCGCAACGGTCGAGCGCGATCATCCGCGCGCCCTCGCGCAAGATTTTGGAGGTTTACATGCCGCTCTCTAGAAAAGCGATCGTCGATCAAGCGATTAAGTTTAAAAATCCCAGTCGCGCGCCTGTTTGGGTTCTTGGACCTGACATCACGCGAAGCGACGTTCTTACATATGATCTATCTCTTTCCGATCCCAACGACCCCAAACTTAGCGAATGGGGCTTCCGCCGTCTTAGAAGACTTGCGGGGGGATGGGCCGTTCCTAAAGAACCGGTGTTGCCCGATTGGCGTCAAGTCGACGCGTATCACACGCCTCCTCTCGACTTTAAGCGTCGGTTTGCCAAAATGGACATGGCTCGGCGCGTTTGCGGCGATCGTTACCGTCTTGCGAGGCTTGGGCTCAGCGGGTACGCGGTCTATTCCGCGCTTCGTGGACATATCCTCTGCGACGAAGATTACCTTCGCGACACGGATCGTTTCCTCGAATTCATGATGATTATTATGGATTTTGAAACGAGTATGTTCGAGATGATCGCGCGCATGGGGTTCCACGGAATAGAGTTCACCGACAACTGGCGTGTCTCGAGCAATTCGCGTATGACCTTGTCGTTATGGCGATGTGTTTTACGCGACCTATATGCGAAACAGATCGGGCTTGCCCGCGACCAAGGGTTAGACGTGTGGTTCACGCTCGCCATGGAAGACGTCGATTTCTTCCATGACCTTTATGAGCTCGGCGTCAACGTCATCCGCGTAGAACATCCCGGTCAGATGGAGGTCGCGCAGTTCGGGCGCTCTCTCCACGGTCGGGTCTCTTTCGCCACGCGGCTCGACGAACTTTACGATCCGCAAAAGCCGGAAGAATCCGCGAAGGATATTCAACGCGTTTACGAATGCCTCGGATCGCTTACGGGAGGTTTCATCGCGACGATAGGCGCAAACGCAGATCCCGATACGGTCAAAGGGATTTACGACGTCGCGCGAACTTTTAAAGGATTGTAACGAGCCTCGACGTCCTCTCAGGAGAGCGCTCTTATCTGAAAAGGATATTTTTTCATTGCGCGTCCTTGACGGATTATTCCAAGCTGTTATGATTACGAAGTTAATAGAATTCTATTGAATCTTGGGGTCGCGGCGCCGTTTTACGCGGCGTGTCAAGGCGCTTTGAGATTTGTTTTAAACGATGGGAACGTCGTGGTCGTCGACCCCGAAAAACGAGAGCGGGCGAGACGCAAACGCGCGTTCCGACTTTGCCGACGTTAGA
Organism: uncultured Planctomycetaceae bacterium; assembly: GCA_946408825.1. Classification (GTDB taxonomy): domain Bacteria; phylum Planctomycetota; class Planctomycetia; order Pirellulales; family Thermoguttaceae; genus RUG369. The sequence continues at coordinate 114,513 of CAMJTU010000005.1, read as the reverse complement.
GAGACGTCAGTCTGAATCAAACAAGAGAGTAATATGCCGACAATCAATCAGTTAGTGCGAAAGAATCGCAAACAGCAGCACAGTTCTACCAAGACCCCGGTTCTGGAAGGTTGCTCCCAGAAGCGCGGCGTCTGCCTCCTTGTTCGTACCATGCAGCCGAAGAAGCCGAATTCCGCGCTTCGCCGCATCACGCGTGTTCGTCTTTCGAACAACAAGGAAGTCACCGTTTACATTCCTGGCGAAGGTCATAAGCTTCAGGAACACTCGATCGTCCTGATCCGCGGCGGTCGTGTTCGCGACCTGCCGGGCGTCCGTTATCAGGTTATCCGCGGCACGCTCGACGCGACCGGCGTCGAAGGGCGTAAGCAGGCGCGTAGCCGTTATGGCGCCAAGAAGAACGCCGTCCTTACCAAGAAGCGTTGATCGCAGGGTCGCGTCGACGTTGTTTAGTCGGCGCGCTCTAGCGACGTCCGTACGATTTTTGAAAATTTGATTCACACGTGAAGTCCGGCGAACGGAACTTTAAAGTTCGTTCGTCAGCAACGTCCCTCGGCGTTATGCCAGTGGAGACGGAGTAACGTCGGCGTCTTAACGCGTTTTTCGCGTATTCGGACGCGGCTCTCTAACTCTCTCGTTGCGACCCCTTCCGTAAGGACTTCCAGTTTAGAAAAAGAAAGATTAACGATACAATGGGTCGAATTACCGCCAGTAAAAAACAGTTGAAGGGCGATCCCGTCTACGATTCACTCCTCGCGAGCAAGTTTATCAACTGCCTCATGTGGGACGGCAAAAAGAACGCCGCCCGTAAGATTTTCTACGAAGCTCTTGAAATTCTCGGCAAGAAAATCGAGGGAGTCGCTCCTATCGACGCTTTCTCGACCGCGCTTGAGAACGTCAAGCCGAGTATTGAGGTTCGTTCGAAGCGCGTCGGCGGCGCCTCTTACCAGGTTCCTATGTCGGTTCGTCCGAACCGCGCCCAGTCGCTCTGCATCCGCTGGATTCTCGGCGCCGTTCGCGATAAGAAAGGTCAGCCGACCGCTCAGAAACTCGCCTCCGAGCTCTTCGACGCTTACAATAAACAGGGCGTCGCCTATACGAAACGTGAAAACGTCCACCGTATGGCGGAAGCCAACAAGGCGTTCGCGCACTTCGCGAAGTAGTTCGCGCGCCGTCCCTGTGCGGACGGTTCATAGCGACGCGCCGTCGCGTCTTTTTCCCGGTTAGATCGGGACGCGCGGAGCGTGCCGGCAAGCGAATTAAAAGGGCATGGTCTTCGGATCATGCCCTTTTCTATTTTGTCGACTTTTGTTTTGAAATTTTCTCTTGGATCCAGCGAACCCTAAGCCGATTCACGCCCGCCTAATCGGTTGCCGAATAACGGTCCTCCATTTTTCAGGCGCGACCTTTCTAACGTCGGACAAATAGATTTCATGATGCAACCGCGTTTCGCTAAAATCCGTCGCATAACCGTGTTGCTCAATATAAGCGTCCATTAAAGCGATCGACGCGGGTTCGTCGTCGAAAGGACCGGTATGCATAATCTGAACGCATAGGCCTTCGTTTATTGTCAGAAACTCCGTCGACGAGCAGTCCGTTTTTTTCTTTTCACTCGCCGTTTCTTTCGCCCAGTCTAAATTCTCCTCGGTCACAAAATCAGGCAAGCGAATGACCGAAATCCAACGGAAAGACGACTTGTCCAATGGGTCGACGTCGGTCGCGCTCCCTCTGCTCCAAAAACCTTCCAGCGGCGGCACGACATATTCGTAGAACCCTTTGATTCTGTAGTCCGTTTTATAGCTCATTTTCAACGTGTAGGCGACGGCATATAAAACGCCAATCGCCCGTTTATACGCGCCGCCTTCCTCGTTCGGATCGCCGGTTCCTCTTACCGCGATGAAATTCGCCTTTGGGATCGTTGTTATTTCCGGCTTGTTCTTTGGCATATAAAACTCTTTATACGCCTTTTTAAAATCGAAGACCACAGTTTCCCCTTTGTAAACAAAAACACTATTTCAGACGACGAATCTCGTCCTGTAAACACGCGAGAAATCTTCCCGCGTGAGCGCCGTCCATTTGGACATGATGGAACTGGAAGGATATGGGCAAATAAAAATGAAACATCCTTCTTCTGTACTTGCCCCAAAAGAGAAACGGATTATTGAAAACGCCGCTATACATGCCAATCACGCCGTCTAATTCCGTATCGAGAACGGCTGAAGAACCGATAACCATGCAATCGGCTGACAAATCGCGATCAGCGCAATTATCCGCAACCCACGCGACTGACGAAATATAATCTCGGTTGAAATCGTCCAGATTCTCAGAAAATCGGATATCGCAGGAGTTTATATCGCCGGCTCGGTTCTTGACGACGACGCTTACCGCAATGGAATCATATTGAATCAGTTTGTCGCCGACGGGAAGAGTGTAGAATTCTCTGACGCCTGAGGCGGCCTTCCCTATGCAGTAGACCGTCGCCATGTTGAATTTCAGCCGCCTCTTTCTGCAGACCTTCGCCAAATTCGTGACGTCCAACGTCTTAAAAAACGTTATCGTCGGATTTGGCGCGCTCGACCAAAGCGAATAAGCGACGGCTCTGCCGGCGTCATGCGGATCGATCTCTTTTGGCGTCAATTCGTCACCCTGATTCAAAATCGAGGAAACGTCCGTCCCTGTCGTCGTCTTAGCGACAAATAGTTCTCAAAAGTCGATCGCCGGACCAAGCGGACGAGAACGAGGATCTATGGCGCGTCGTCCTGAATTACCGGATCGTTTTGGTCAGAACGGGACTCTTCGTTCGGATCTTCAAGAACTGGATTATCAGGGTTCGATTCGTCGGTTTGAGCATTTGCGGAGGCCGACGTCTCGGCTTCAGAGGCGCCGGAATTGGCGAAAGCGCTCCGCGCCCATTCGCTATCGCCGTAAAGAACTTCGGCGGCGCGGCGAATCGCGGCGGCGCGCTCCGGATTCTCGTGTTCGAGCGATTCGGCGGTAATGAGTCGGTCGTTAAGGAGCGCAAGATCGGCGCGACGCGTCGTTTTCATTTCCGCGTCAAGAGCCGCAAGTCGGCGTTTCGCAATCACGACAAGCTGATCGGGCAGCGACATGACGGGCGCGGATTCGCCCTTCCAGAGCTTCCAGCGATTCTGAACGACAAGACTACGCAGCGACGAGGCGTTCCCCTCGGCTTTTATCGGCGCGTCGGCCTCTGCCGCGCCGATTTCTGTAAGAATCGCGTCAGAACCAAAAAGTTCGATGAACGCGGCGAGTTTTTTGGAACCGTCCTCCCAATCGACAAGCGCGGCGCGACGAGCGTCAAGATAAGCCCTCATGATCGGTTGAAGCGGCGCGTCGCGACCGGTGTTGACGACTTGCCGTTCGAGTCGCTGGTCAAGTTCGTCAATCTGAATTTCACAAAGGAAAAAATTGACCTTTTCAGCACGGGGATCGTTCGGATAGAGATCGACAAAGCGTTTCATATCCCTTTCAGAACGTCTGAGAGTCGCGTCAAACCTCTTCGCCGTGCTGCGGCTGAACGTCCGATCGATTTTCGAATAGAGTCGATCTGCCGAAGGCGCGCGAAACGCGGCGACGCCCAGCGCCGCGAACGCGACAAAAACAAAAGCGATCCAGAACACGCGAAATTTTACAAAGATAGACGACGGCTGCTCGTCCTCGACGTCGGGTAGTTCGCCTAGCTCGTCCTCGCCTACGGGCGTAAAGCTCGATTTGCGAAATTTGTCGAGGGGCGTCGCGCCGAGTTCGTCAGACGAGTCTCCGAGTTGATCAAAGGGCACGTTTCGAGGATTCGCAAGACCGCCGGGAGGCGCGATTGGCTCGACGATTTTTCGAGACGAACCGAAACCGCCGCTGGCTTTATCGACGATCGTCGTCGCCGCCGCGCTGAGAAGTTTCGCGGCGCGTCCCAATCTCGAACCGCCCCCTGATTCAGAACGCGCGTCTGTCGTCGCCGAGGAAATCTCTGGCGCCGCATGCGTCGGCGAAGATTGAGAACGAAGCGCGAGCGAGGGATCGGAGGTCGCCGTTTCCGTCCTCGCGCCGCTCGGTTCAAACGAGCCGCCCGCGGCGCCCGCCTCATAAGCGACGTCAAATTCAGTCGAAACCGCCGTCCCTCCGACTTTAGACGACGCGGCGTCTCCTACGAGCGTCGGTTGAATCACATATTGACCATGATCCGACGAAGCGTCGTCCGCAACCTCGGAACTTGGTTCGCCAGACTCTGAAGCCGGCGCGTCGGCTCCGGCGTTTGCGCGCGCGGCGCCGCTCGGCGCAAGAAGACTTGTCGACGTCTCGCTGTCGCTCAAGCCGAGACCTTCCGGGTCTTTGCCGTCGCCGACGAAGAAATCGTCGCGTTGCTGCGCGGGGCTGCTTCCATGTTCAACTTCGAGCGTAGCGCGCTCCGTCGTCTTATCGAAAGGAGAGTCGAGATCGAATCCGACCCCGGCGTCCTCCCCGTCGATTGGACGATAAGGAAAGTCCTTCGCCACGCCGACAGGCTCGTCGTCGGGCCGGAAATCTTCGACCGGATCTTGGTGCATCGTCGTCGAATCGTTCTCAAGATCGACTCGAGAAGTAGTCGACGATAAATTACGCCCGTCAGACAAAGGAAAAGTCGTCGCGGCGCCGCCTGTAAACTGACTGCCGACGAACGGATTGCCGCCTTGGCATGTTTCTGAAGAATAGAGGAGCGCTTCGAGGCGACGACCGATGAGCCGCGCGTCTCCGGGACGCTTTTCAGGCTGTATTTGCAGAAGATCCAGGACGACGTCCTCGACCGCCTTCGGCGTTTCGGGACGTTCGGCTCGAATCGGCTCAGGCAGCCCCTCGCGGAATTTCTGAAGAAGTTCAGGCAACGTTTTCGCCACGTAAGGAGGGCGTCCGGTCAGAAGCGCGTACATAAGCGCGCCGAGCGAATAGACGTCCGTCTTCGGACCGACGGCGCCCGCCTGCGCTTGTTCCGGCGCCATAAACTCAATCGTTCCAACAACCTGATTAGCGTTCGTAAGTCGCGACGCTCCAAAATATTGCGCTATACCGTAATCGGAAACTTTAACGACGCCGCCGTTGACGAGCAGAATATTCGCGGGTTTTATGTCGCGATGAATCACGCCGCGATCATGCGCGTGCTTGAGCGCGTTGCAGATTCGCGCCCCGATATAGACGGTCTCTTCCCAAGAGAAACGCCGACCTCGGCGCAGAAGCGTCGCGAGGCTCGGTCCGTCGACATATTCCATCGCGTAATAGAGAATACCGTCCTCTTGACCGAAACCGTAGAGCTTGACGATATTTTCATGACGTAACAACCGAAGCGTTGAGATTTCCGCCTCAAAGCGTTCGCGTTCACGCTCTAGCGGAAGAAGGAGCGCTTTGACCGCGACGACCTGATTTGTCTTCTCGTCTCGCGCGCGGTAGACCGCGCCCATCCCGCCGCGACCTATCATCTGATCGAGGATAAAAGGGCCAAACTTCTTGACGCTCATTTTTCGCTCCGAAAAAAAGACGCTGAAAGTCCATCCTAGCGCGTTCAGCCTTTAGCGGGCGCAAACTTCACTTTTTCGACCATCTTAACGATCTGATCGTTCGAATTGAGATAGCCCGTCACCGCGGTAATCGCTTCCATCGCATGCCGATAGTGCAACTGGGAATCGCAGTCGAGTTCGACCTCAAGGTCGTTGCGAAATTCGGGCTGACCGGCGCCGCTATACGCGTCCTGGAACGACGTCGAATTCTGGTTCACATATCGATATACCGCGACTCGCAACGCTCTCATATCGGCGATCGGGGTCTCGCCAAAACGGATTCCGACAAGCGCGCCGCGCGCGTCGGACGAAAGTTTGATCGCGACTGGCGAAAGGTCGTCGAGACTTGGCTGCGCCGTCGACTGCGCGTCAATTGGCATTCGAATATTGAAATCCCCTTCGATCTCGGGCGTCTTGTATGTGACGACGAAAAACGCCAACAAAAGGAACACGACGTCGATCATCGACGTCATCTGTAACTTCGTTTCGCTCGTTCCGACAAAAAGATTCCTTTTCCTTCCAGCCATAACGCGTCTCCAGATGTACGTGTCGCGCGCCCGACGACGCCGGGCCTGTCCGCCATTATACCACAGGTTCGTCAAAAGTGGACGACGGAACGAAAAAGACCAAAGAAAAACGTTAAAAAAGAACGCCCCGACGAACGGCCTTCTCCTTATCAGAGAAGCGCCGCCGCGAGGCGTAGTATCGAAAAACGCGGACGTCGTCGAATTTACCGCGCAAAGGCCGCCGCGCCCAGCGCGTCGACGGCGGACGTTCCGGGAAGAGACGCGACGACGGCGGACGACGGCGTCGGATTTTGCGTCGCCACAGGTTTCCGGTCGTAGCGCGGAACGCGATCGACTCCGTCGAGAAAACCGCTCAGAGCGCGCGAACGAACCGGATGTTGAAGTTTGCGGACTGCCTTCGCTTCGATTTGGCGGACACGCTCGCGCGTTATGCCGAAAATCTGTCCCACCTCCTCGAGCGTATAAACGTAGCCGTCGGCGAGTCCGAAGCGTAGCCGGACAATTTCACGTTCACGGAAGGAGAGCGCCTTGAGAGCCTCTTCGAGGCGTTCGCGAAGCGCGGCGCGGTTCAGGTGATCGAGCGGGTCGTTTCCGCGCGTGTCGGCGACGAAATCGCTCAAAAACGCCTCGTCGCTTCCTTCGAGAGGTCGATCAAGAGAGAGCGGCGAACGCCCCGCGCTGATCGCGAAGCGGACCTCCGCCGTCGTAAGACGCGTCGCGTCCGCAATCTCTTGAATCGTCGGGGAACTTCGCGCGCTACGCGAAAGCTCGTTCGAAGCGCGTCGAACCGACTTAATCGTCTCTAAAAGATGGTTCGGAACGCGGATCGTGCGGCACTGATCGGCGAGCGCTTTCGAAATAGACTGACGAATCCACCACGTCGCATACGTCGAGAATTTATAGCCGCGACGATATTCGAATTTGTCGACGGCGTGCATCAAGCCGGCGTTGCCCTCTTGAATCAAGTCGAGAAAACTCAGACCGCGGTTGCGGTAACGTTTCGCGATGCTCACTACGAGACGAAGGTTGCCCGCCGAAAAAGAGCGCCGCGCCGCTTTAAACGCGTCGCGTTTCCGCGCGGCGTCTGCAATTCTAGTCGAGATAACCGCTAACGTTTCGTTGGAACGTTCGCGTTCGCGGCGCAAATACCGACGCGCTTCGTCGAATTCCTCGCGAAGACGTCGCTGCTTGCGGCGTTCGGCGAGGCGAGGATCGTGAAACTCGACCTTTTCTGGCGTCATAACGAGTTCAAGCGGTTCGTCGACAACCCAAACGGAACGACCGTCGCGACGCGACGACGCGCGTTTCGAGAGCGACGAAGATTCGTTCTCCTCAGGCATATCGGAGAGAATTTGGCGAAGTTCACGGGCGCGATTGAGAACCTCGCTAATCTTATCTTGGCGGCGGATTAGACGGTCGAGGAACGGCTGAATCGACTGGGCGCGCAGATCAAGCTCGTCGAGCAACCTCGCGGCGCGCGCGCGACGTCGCTGTGTCTGTCGACGCAACGCGAAACGTTCTCGACGGGAAAGGCCGCCGGAACAGAGCGTCGCAAAATCGGCGCGGTTACGGGCGAGAATTTTTCGAAGCGTCGCGATAGCGGGCGGAATAAGCGCTTGTAATCGTCGCTTCCGAGCAAGGTCGGAGACGGCGACGTCAATCACGCGATCGAGGCGCGCGCGTCCGGCGCGGACTTTTTCGAGAAGTTTAACGCAGTCGCGAATCACGCTGTCGAGACTAAGAACCGCGCCTCGATACAATCGACGAGCGCGTTCGATCTCGGAAGCCGCTCTAAGTTCTTCGTCGCGCGTCAACATCGGAACGTCGCCCATCTGCATGAGATACACGCGGATAGGGTCGTCGTAGGCGTCGTCGGAACCGCCGTCGTCGAAGTCGCGACAGTCCGCTTCAGGCGAACCCTCGTCGCATTCCGTCGGATCGTCGAAGGACGAAAAATCGTCGTCCGTCGAGTCAGAAAAGACGTCCGACGTCTCGTCAAACTCGGGCTCGTCGTCCTCATACGTATACTCGTCGCCGTAACAGGACTCGCCGACGTAAGCGTCTGTCTCGTAACCTGCGTTGAAGTCTCCGTCTTTCTCGAAATCTTCAAAATGGCGCGTCATAAACCTTCCCGCTCCTGTTCGAAGAACTGGCGTCCAATGAAAAAACGCTAAAACGCTCGCACGCCGCGCGCAAGCGCTGAAAACACGAACCGACGCGCCTCTCGCAAGCGTCAAAGTTCGCGCGAACGTCGCCAACGCAAAAAATCGTTCGCGACTTCTCCCCTATCCTCTCGTTATCGACAGTTCGACGTATTCCCTCGACGATTTAACCATGAACGATCCAAGACGTCGCAAAACACGTCCCGTCTAACGCGTTCATCCCCTACAACTGTTCGAGTTCGCGAACCAATGATAATCGATATATTCAAAAACTCGCTGAAAACGACAACTTTTCATCTCCTCTATAACTTGCATTTTATTTATTTTCACATTCTCGACAATAATTTTTGAAGAAAATATCCTTTTTTTCCTTGACTTCTCTCGTCCTCCAGAGTATATAGTCGTCAAAATTATTACAGTCGTTATTTCCCTAATTCTTATATAGGCGGCGAGGTCCTAAAACCGGCGCCGTAAAGACGTGTTATCTCCGAGACCTATGTTTAACTTCGAAGCGAATTATTTCTGTTTTTTCGACTTCCACGTCTTACGGAATCGTTCCGCTCTCGATTGAAGTCGACGCGAATCGGTCGTACGGGCAGACCTCGTCGTTAGTAGAAACAAACGAAAGCAGGATCGAGCCTCCCGTCGAAACGATTTTTTCTCCCTTTTTTGCTCAAATATCTTTTTTTGGTCTGTCTTTTTCCCCGCAAATTCTGTAGCGTTCCTGCAAATCGCGTTGGACAAATTCTTTTTCGGAAGTCTCGCGCCATGCGATTATTACGAGTTTTCGGCGTTTTGACGGATCGAAACGCGCTCGGGAACGGTCTGCATCGTTTGCGACAGAGTTTTTATGATGGCGATTAGCCGTCTTTTACGACGGCGCGTCAGGAGGACGTAGCGTAGTGGAAGGAATGTTCAAGGGAGCAGGCTGGCTTTCATTGATCGCGCTTGCCGCTGGAGCGTCGTTGACTTTTGTTCCTGATAAGACTTGGGAATCTTTTCCCGAGCCCCTTGCGCCCGTCCGCGCAAGACTCGCTTCCGTCGGAATCGCGCCTGAAAAATATCGTCCAAAAGAAACTAAGGAAGAATTCAAACTCGCCGAGCCGACTTCAAAAGATCAATTTGAATCGCCGTTCGAACAGGATAAAAACACGGCGTCTGATCCTGGACAACGTTCGCGCGTCCGCATTCACGGCGGCGATCGCGACTTCCCTTCGGACGATCGCGCCCTTTCCTCGCCCGTCCGCGATCGTTTCGCTGACCCCGCGCTCGACGCGCCGCAGTCCCCTGAAAATCCAACGGCGGCGCCCTCGACGCTCCCCGAAGACCCCTTTAACGATCCCATCTTCGATTCGGCTCCCGACGCTGCGACGCGTTCCGAACTGGTCGCGCCAATCGACGCCGCGCCTGACGTCTCTTCGTCCCCGGCGACGACTCCCACGCCTGAAAACACGTTCTCCCCATTCTCCGACGCAGACGCTCTCCTCGGCGAGTCCTCTGTGCCGCCCGCAAACAGCGCCGTTGGCGCGCCTCCGATCGCCGCGCCAACTCAGGCTCCAAACGCTATGACGGCGCCAAGTCAATTCACGACAGACTCCGTAACCGCTTTTCCGACGATTCCGACAACCCCCGCGCCCGAACAGAATGCCGCTCCTGTCGCGTCGTACCCTGACGCGTCCGCCACGACTATTCCCGCGACGTCTCAACCGACCGCGCTCGGCGTCGAATCCATGCAGCCGGCGCCTGTCGCTCAAACGCCCGGCGTTCCCACTCCTAACGCGATTCCGGAATCGTCTGTCGGCGTCCAGAACGTGATCGAAACGCAACAGCAACCTCAATCCCAAGCGGTCTTTGTCGATCCGCAAACGGCGGCTCCGCTCGCTCAAAACCAACCTCCAACGGTTCTCCAAGGCGTCCCGGCGACAAATCCGGCGCTTGTTCCCACAACTAACGCGGTCCAGAACTTCCCGGAGCCCGCGCAACTCTCCGCCGCAGATTGCGGCGTCGGGGTCGGCGCGTCGTGTTCGACGTTGCTCGCGCAAGGAAACGTCGCCGCTTCGCTTGAAGCTGCGCTGCGATCCGCGCAAAATTTGCAATCCGCCGACCAAGTCGTCGAAGTATTCGTCACGCTAGACAGATTGCGACCTTACTATTTCAGAAGCGATCAAGCGGAAACGCTGGCGCGAATTAACAAGGCGCTCGACAGTCTTTCTTACGACGTTCTCTATAACCGTGAAGTCGGCATTCTTGAACCGCTGTACCAGACCAAACCCGGCGACACCGTCGCGCTAATCGCCCAAGAATGGGACGTCACCCCCGAAACGGTCAAAGCGATTAACTGCCTCGAAGCGCCAGACGATTCTCCTCTCCCCCCCGGTACGACGCTCAAGGTCGTTCGCGGTCCCGTCACCGCGGAAATCTCCACGTCGAGGAAAGAATTATTGCTGAGATTTAACAATCTTTACGGGGGACGTTTTCCATGCGGCGTGCCGCAGCAAGCCGCGGGACTGCGTGGAGAATACGTCGTCGAGCGTAAAATTCAGAATCCCAGTTGCAAAGCGATCGACATGCAAGGCGCGGAACTCGTTATCGAAGGAGGAGATAAAGACAATCCTCTCGGCGCGTGCTGGATTGGTCTCAACGGCGGTTATGGTTTTCAAGGCACGAACCGTCCGGAACTCGTCGGAACCGACGTGCTCGAGAGAAGCGGGTTCGTCTTTAGCAATCTGCACATATCGCAACTCGATATTGTCACGGCAGTTGGAACTACTGTCAGATTCACAGACTGACCTAAAATAGGAAACGAGCTCGTGCGTCTGTTTAGACGCATGAGCGTAAGGCCCCTGATAGGACTTCGTAACGGTCTTTTTGACGCCAAGAAGACCGTTTTTTTATGCGTTCGGAAAACGCCGGGCCGCGGCCCTTAGTTCCGTCGAAGATATCTCGGCGACTTGATCAGGCGCGACCTCGCAAAGGTCGGCGAGCGCAGGCGGAAGAAGACGCGCAAGTTCCTCGGACGTCGCGGCGCGTCCGTCCTTCATACGCGGAAAAACGAGAAATCTCGCGCCAAGTTCCGCGAGTCTTGCGACGATTGCGTCGCGTCGTTCTGGGGAGTCGCCCGCATATCGGGGATCGCCGAGTCGGAGAATCGTGTCGGCGCCGACGACGAAAGTCGAACGCGGCGCAAGTTCCGCCTTCTCCAAAAAGCGCGGCGCGTTAGAAATCCAAACGCTTTTCCCCGGAAATTTCTCGGCGAGAGACTTAACGCGTTGCAAAAGTTCAAGCGCGTCGAGGGGCGGCTTGTCGACGTTACGCGCTGAGATTTCAAATTCTAACGGCGCGCCAAGTCGTCGTTCCGCCGCCGCGACAATCTGAGCGTGTCCTTCGTGCGGCGGGTTGAACGAACCGGGAAAAATCACGCGGCGTAAAGAATCCGGCTGACGTTCGCACAATTTTGGGGTTGCAAGCGCGCCCTCTAACGAATCGGAGACGACGAGAGTTTCGCCCTCGCTAGTCGCAACTCGATCCATTATTCCGTCGTTCCAGCGGAGAGCGCGTAAGACTGCGGGCGCTCCGTCCTTTCGTCCATAGAGAAAATCGGCGCCGTCGGAGTCGATAAGAGCCCAAGAAATAGACGCGGGAGTCTCAAGAGAATCCGCGTCTTTAACGGGTTCGAGAAGAGTTTCGGAAAACACGCGCCATGTCGCGTCGCTTAAAGACTTGAGTTTTCGCGCCGCAAAAAGCGCGGTTGAAAGAATGAAGTCGGCGACGATTCGCTCTTCTTCGGCGCGGGTACGAGCGCGTTCGCCGAGCCAGATCGAGGCGGAAAAAACGCCGCGACGCGAAATCGCGGCGCAAAACGCGCGACGTTTCCCCTTTTTCGGACGATCCGCGACAATCGAAGCGGTCGCGCCGATTCCCAGCAGCGCGTCCGGGTCGTTTTCAGGTTCAAGCGTTTGGGCGCGCGCGTACGCCGCCGAAGCGATAAGGCGCGCCGTCGTTTCGGAACAGTAACTTTCGGGAGTTCTTCCCAGAAACGCGTCCATCGCGGCTCTGGAGTATGGAACGAGCGCCTCGATCAACGAGCCCGACGCGCCGGGAAGCGCAAGATAGTCGGAGATGAACGCGGAACCGCCGCCTGTAATTGAAACGACGAATCGTAACGCCATACCGCGAAATTCCTCGATTCTTTGAGCGTTCGTCATATCGTAAATCCCAGAAAAGCGAGTTCTTTTCAACGCCGCGGAGTCTGAAAAATAAACGTCGCGCCGCAAACGATCTCGTCTGCGGCGCGAATGAATCAGAACGTCAAAACGACGTCGTTAACGACGATAAGTTCAACGAATATTGCTCTTGTAGCCCTGAGCGCGATCCTTCTGACCATTGTCGCCCTTTTCGATGACGACGTCGAGCGCCTTGCGGAAGAGATTCTTATCCTGCTTGCGGAGATAATCCTGGTGGGCAAGATCGAGAATCGCGTTGAGCGCTTTGTTGGACAGTTTCGGATCGTCGACCTTTTCGAGCGCGAAGCGGACGGAGTCCAGGGTGCGGACCGAACCGACGCGTTCAAGGACGAGATTACGTTCCTCGTCGCGGGTCGCGAGTTCGAAAGCGGTCTTCAGGTTGGCGAGCTTGTCGGCGTCAGACATATCGATTCCATCCTGATCGTCAGGAAGCGAAACGACGCGAATGAACGCGCGGAGCGCCTGGATGCGGACGGGAACGGGATAGGCTTCGTTCTTCGCGGCGTCGAGGAGCTTCTGCCAAACGACGGCGTTCGGCCAAGCGCTTAGAGCGCGGACGGAAAGCGCGACCATCTGAGGATTGTTCGTCGCGAGACCCTTTTCGATCTGCTCGAGCGCGGCGGGACCGCCGACGCGTCCGAGAAGCAGAAAGACCTGCGGACCGTTCGCGTTGTTCATCTTGGCGATGACGGGGGTCGCGTCGCCGTTGCAGAGACGCGAGATCATCTGCTCGGCGCGGTCGCGGTCGCCGCCCTGCGGAATCGCAAGGAACGCGTCGACGAAGTCGCCGACGTTATCTTTGGTCGCGACACGCTCCGCGGCTTCGAGAACCTGGACGCGCGCGGGGCAATCTTCTTTCTTGGCGATATCAAGGAGCGTTCCGACGGCGCCGGCGATATTGCGGCTCGAGGCGATCCCCGCGAGGGACGCCATATTGCCGCCGTCTTTCTCTTTCTTAAGCGCGGCGAGAACAGCGGCGTCAAAGTCTTTGCCGGGAACGTTCTTCATCGCGGTTTCGACGATGCGACGGTCAAACTTCGAGAGCTGGTTGTAGAGGACGTCGAACTCTTTGGCGGACGCGATCTTTTCGAGCGCGAGAATACCGGCCTTTTTCACGTCGCCGTCTTCGTCGTAATTCGCGGCCTTGACGGCGAGATCGACGTATTTCTTATCCTTACGGATACGGAGAGACGCGAGCGCGCGCGCTTTGTCGTCGTTGGAAAGGCTGTCGTACTTCGCCATGTACGCGGCGAAGTCTTCGTCGGAAATATACGGAAGCGCGAGGGGCAGTTCCGTTTCAACGCCGACGGTAACGTCGACGTCGCGCGCCTTAATGTAGGAGTCAAACTTTTCCGGCGTCTTGGAGTCGGCCTGCGCCTTTTTGAGCGCGTCGATCGCCTTGTCGGACGCGATTTGCGCAAGCGCGCGAGCGGACTCGTCAAAGAGCGCCGCTTCGTCGCTCGTCAGGAACGCGGAAATTCCCTCGACGCAGGAGTCGTTGCCGACCCAGCCGAGAATGTGGAGGAGCCACGCTTTCGTGGCGGTCGGATAGTCGCCCTTGAGGGCGTCGAGCATAACGGCGAGGGTCGCGTCGCGATCGTCGGTATTCTGCAAACAGTAGCTCATCCAGCCCTGCTGAGCCGCTTCCATCGCTTTAATCTGACCTTCGTTCGTCCAATCTTGGGGCGTCATCTGAGGCGCCCATTCCTTGAATTTCGCGGCGGCGTCCTGCGCGAAGAGTTGCGTCGCGGAAAGGCAGAACGCAAACGCGACGGCAAGGCAAAGCCCAGTCTTTTTCCAATTGGTTTTCATAGAAATCTTTATCCTTTATCTTCATGCGCGATTCAGTCGTAACTGAAAGGCGCTTCGGCGGTTATGTAAAAGGTTCCGATCGTTGCGTCGCAGACGTCTCAGACTTCCGGAATGACGTACGGATAACGCTGCGGACGCGCGACATGGCGGTTCGCCTCGTCGTCGTCGATGAAGCGGCAGTTCTCGGAGTCCCATTGCAGACGACGGTTGAGTTTGTGACCAATCGCGAGCAACTGGCAAAGAGCCGCCGTCTTAGCGCCGTAGAAGAAATCCTGGAACGGACGAACGCGGTTGCGGACGCAGAACGCGAAGTCGTCCGCGATATTCGTCGCGCCGCCGGAATAACGGCGAACGTCGACCGCCTTGAGCGGGTTCAACTTCGTCTGTTGATGGCGATATTCGCCTTCCGTGCCGATAATCGTAATGTCGTGCGGACCGTTCCACGCGTGATACATCTTGACGCCATTCTTGAAGACGGCGCAAACGTATTCGGAACCGTCGTAACCGCGCGGAAGGATCTCGACCGGTTCTTGGTCGTCGATTCCAAGCGCGTAAAGCGCGCCGCCGAACTTATGAGCGCCCCAGTCGGCGAGGAATCCGTTGCCGTATTCCGTGAACGCGCGCCAACCGCCGCCGTAGTTGCCCGAGCAGCGTTCGCTGTTGAAGGGCGCGTACGGGGCCTGACCCTGCCAACGATCCCAGTCGAAGCCCTCTGGAATCGGCTGTTCCGGGAGATAGCAGTGTTTCGGAGGATTGCCAAGACCGCAGTAAACTTCCTTGACTTCGCCAATGGCGCCGCTCTGAATAATCGGCGCCATGTAGCCGTAGTCTTCCATAACGCGCTGGCTGCCGCTCGTGCAGACGCGGTTGTATTTGCGCGCCGCCTTGACGATGAGGCGCGTTTCCTGAAGCGTCAGCGTCAACGGCTTTTCGCAGTAGACGTCTTTGCCCGCCTGGCACGCCTCGACGGAAATCTTCGTGTGCCAATGGTCGGGGCACGCGCAGACGATCGCGTCGACGTCGTCGCGCTGAAGAACGTCCTCATAATGCGCGTATTTCGCCGCGTTATTGATGTGATAACGCTCGTTGACGCGGTCGGCGGCTCGATCAAGATGATCTTTATAGCAGTCGCAGACGCCCAGCGAACGGAACTGAGGATTGCCGAGGAACCCGCCGAGGAGTTCGTTGCCGCGGTTGCCGAGACCAATGTGGAAGAGTTGAATCACATTGCTTGGCGCGACGCCGCCGTTAAATCCAAAGACGCGACCTGATACGAGAAGCGGCGCGGCGAACGCGCCCGCCGACGCCGCCAAGAACGCGCGACGGCTCAGTTGGGATTGATTTTTTTTCATACCGAATCCTTAAAATCGGGAATTTGATCAAACAACACGGTCAGACGCCGCGCGATTCGGAGACGTTAATCTCGTAAACGCCGGATAGGCGCGACAACGCCCGACGTGAATAAGTATACGGCCCGGCATGTCTAAAGTCAAACGTCTTGGCGTTTTTTTGGAAAAAAAAGCAATTTAGAGAAAAAAGAAAAGAAGTCGAACGCAGAAAACGTTCGACTTCTTCTTTCTGATCGGGACGAGACGTCGACTTCTCGACGCTCGGCGTCAAAGCGTCATTCTTTGACCATCGGAATATCGTAGGTCATCGTCTTGCCCTTGCCGACTTCGACATACTGTTCCGTCGCGGAACCGAACTTCGGAGGAACAAGATCCTCGTGAACTAGATCCAAAGGATTGACGAGTCCGTCTTTAACGTCGTCCGTATTGACGATCTCGCCCGTCTTTTTGTTGCGATCGACCAACGAAATCACCTGGACCTTGTACTTGCCGGGAACGAGTCCGGTTTCAGGGGAAAGCTGGTACTTGCCGTCGACAATGTCGGCGGAACTTCCCGCGACTTGAAGTTTCGGATCGGGATTCTCGGGGATGAAGAGAACGGTTCCGACCGGAACGGGCTCGCCGTCGGTGGTCACGGTTCCGGAGAGAACGCAACGGCTAATCTTCGGGCCGCAACCGACGAAAGCAAACGTCGCCGCGACGAGTAGCAAACAGATTGAAGACTTGGCAAAAGCGGTTTTCATAACAAACGCTCCTATTTATCACATGCCGGGAAGGCTCTCGCCGCCCTGAGTCGAACCAATGCCGCGCCAGACGTCGGCGTCGATCGTCGAACTCGCGAAGTGAACGGAACCGTCCGCGTAGCAGACGTTAACGCCGCCCGAGTGACGCGAACGCGCGGCGACCCACGCGATGTCGATTGCGTCGCCTTGGATCGGGGATTGCGTCAGAAGACGGTAGTCTTGGCACGGCAGATTCAACGCCGGGACGCTTTCGCAACGGCAGTAGTCGTAAAGCATCTTGTCGTAGAAAGTCGAGTTCGGCGTGTTGTAGTGCGTATAGAATGGCGTCAAGCAAGCGCGCCAGAAAATGCCGCGCGTGTCAAGACGTCCGTTCGTCGAACGAGGTTTGCCGATGATGAGTTCGCTCATGATCGCCGTGTTCGAGAGACCGTCGGTCGCGCAGGCCCAAGTCTGATAGGTTCCGTGAGAACCGGACTGATAGTGACCGCCGAAGAACGCGCCGTGGTGTTCCGCAAGACCGTTGACTTCAAGCTTTTCAACCCACCAGTTCTTACCGCGTTCCGTTCCGATTGTATCATACCACGCCGTGCTGCCGCAGGAAACGACATAGTTGCCTTGGTACTTGTTGTTATAGGCGTCAATGTCGCCGGAAACGTAGGCTTTCGGGTTGTCGCTCGGGCAGTTGAAGATCGGAATACGGTTGTCCTTATTGAAGACCTTCGCGTTATTGCCGTCGTTATACGTCATGCGGTCGATCAGCTGATAGACGGAATTTGCTTCGATAAAGGGCAGAATCTTCCACGCCCACGTGAGACCGTTCGCGCCGTTCGTGCCCGCCATCAGCGCGCCGTTGACGTCGTGATAGTTCTGGAACCCGAGTCCAAACTGCTTTAGATTATTCGTACACTGCATACGACGGGCAGCCTCGCGAGCCGCCTGCACCGCAGGAAGAAGAAGACCGATCAGAATACCGATGATAGCGATGACGACGAGGAGTTCAACGAGAGTGAATCCCCCCCCCCCCGTCTGTTCTGAGAAAAACAAGTCATGAATGAATCTCCAAAGCTAGCTAATACATGTGATTGTCGAGCGAAACGCACGACGTTGCTCATTCTAATTAGCCGGAACTTATTTTTCAACGACTCAAAGAGCAAAAATAAAAAATTTCTCCTTATTTTAGAAAAAAACCTTTCCAGAGAATGAATCGAAGACCGCGCTTAGCGATTTTTCAACGCTAAAAGTCGGGTCCAAAGCTCCTCGTAACGCCTCGTCGTCGACGCGACGTCGAAAAGTTCAAGAACGCGACGTCGGTTGCGCTCTCCGGCGCCGTCGCGCAGCGCCGCGTCGGTCGTCAGACGCAAAAGTTTAACGCGCCATTTCTCGACGTCGCCGGGTTTGCAGATTTGCGCCTCGGCGTCGCCGAGGATTTCGGCGACGCCTTCGACGTTCGCGCAAAGCGTCGCGCGCCCCGCCGCAGCCGCCTCCAGAAGCGCGTTCGGCATCCCTTCCCAGCGCGACGGAAGCAGAAAAAGATCGGAATCGGCAATCAATTCTTTCGCGTCCTCGCGCCACCCGCAGAAGCGGACGAAATCGCCAAGTTCCCGTTCCAACGCGATTCTTTCGAGTTTCTCACGATCCTCGCCGTCGCCGACAATCCAAAGCGTCCAGTCGCGTCGAATCTCCGGCGTCAGCCAAGCGTCGGCATGTTCCAGCAGCCAGTCGAACCCCTTTTGACGCGTCAAACGTCCGACCGCGATCATTCTCCGACGCGAATCGGTTTTCGTTCTTCCAGACGCCGTCGGCGGCGGCGCAATTCCGTTCGGAATCGAAACGACGCGATTCTCCGCGACGCCAATTCGTTCGCGGGTAAACTTCGCAACCGCGTCTCCGACGCAAACCCAAGCGTCGACCAGCCCTCGCGTGAGACGGTCAAGCGCCAACCGACGCGGCGCGTCTCGCTCAGCGACGCGTATCCCCGCGCAAACGACGGGAACCCCCGCGAGCCTGCCCGCAAATCGCCCGAGGATATTTGCGTGAAACATGAAACATTGCAAGACGGCGACGCGGTCTTTTCTGAGACGTCGTCGCAATCGCCGAAGCGCAAGGGGCGTTCCCAGAGCGCTCCGAAGACCAAACTCGACGACTTCAATCCCTCTGGCGCGAAGTTCCGGCGCAAGCGATCGTTCCAAATCCTCGACGCGACCGCTTAACGAGTAAACGACGGGCGAAAAACGCTCGCGATCGAGCGTCGTCGCAAGCTGAAAAAGCGCCTTCTCCGCGCCGCCGACGGAAAGTTCGAGAATAAGGAGCGCCACGCGCTTCGGCGCGTCGTCCCGCTCTTCTGTTTGATTCGTTTCGCGCATCGTTCTCTCCGTAGCGTCGGCGTCGCAAAGCTCGACGCGCAGCGTCGAGCGACTCTAGCGTATAATCTTAGAACTTCCGACCCGTTTCGACAAGTCCCAAGTCTTTAACGCCGTCTCGTCTTCTTTCTTAGCGGCGACGCGGCTTCGTTTGGACTTTGACGTCGCCAAGCGCCGCGTCGATGAACGACGAACGTTAAAAAAGGCGCTCGGACCTTTATAATAGCGTCGGTTTCGATATAATGACGACTGAAAGATTAAGCCTTTGTCCCTCATGTGGAACGTTTCTCACAAACTTCCCGTGTTTTTCAGGATATATAACTTTGAGCGACATATTAAAGAGAATCTATGCGGCGTTGACCGGCGCTAAATCGAACGTCGACGACAAACAAATCTCAAGGACGTCGGGCGTTCCTTCTCGCGCGCCCCAAAAGGACGCCTCCGAAACGCGCGACGAAAAGTCTTCGTCGAAGCCGACGGTCGCGTCTGCCCCAGCGGCAAACCAGGAAAAGGCGCCGAATCCCGACGCGGGCGTTTCAACCCCGACGCCCGCGTCCCCGGCTGAGCCGATTCACGTCGACGCGACGTCCTCGACTCCGGACGAAAACGAGCTCGACGCTTACGACTACGAACTTCCCGAACGTCTGATCGCTCAGTTTCCGCTCCAGAAGCGCGACCAGGCGAGACTCCTCGTCGTCAACCGCAAAACGCAAAAGTTGGAACACCGACACTTCTATAATATCGTCGAGTATCTCAACCCTGAGGACGTTCTTGTTCTGAACAACACGAAGGTTTTGCCCGCAAGACTTATCGGCTCCCGAACGCGAACGGGCGGACGCTGGGAAGGATTGTTCCTCCAGTACGACCCTCGTGGTTTCTGGGAGATCATGTCGAAAACGCGCGGTTATCTTCAACCGGGCGAACATATCTCGCTCATGAACTCGCGAGGAACGGGAATCACGCGCGAGCTTGAAGTCGTCGCGCACACGGAACAAAAAACGCTCGTCGTTCGTCCGATCTTGGAAGATGGCGAAGACTCCTTCACGTTTCTAGACAAGGTCGGCTGGATTCCGATTCCGCCTTACATTCGCGGCGGACGAATGACCCCCTCCGATCGCGACGACTATCAAACGGTTTACGCGCAGGAGCCGGGCGCCGTCGCCGCGCCGACCGCCGGTCTGCACTTCACCAAGGAGTTGCTCGACCAGATCAGAGAAATCGGCATCGCAGTCTGCGACGTGACGTTGCACGTGGGCGCGGGCACGTTTAAGCCGATCACGGTCACGAAGCTGTCGGAACATCATATGCATTCGGAATACGCGACGATTTCAGAAGACGTCGTCCGGGTAATTGAAGAACGTAAAGCGCGCGGCGGGCGCGTCTTCGCGATTGGCACGACGTCGGTCCGAACGCTCGAATCCGCAAGCAACGCCAGACCTGACGGTTCGATCGACTCCTCGGGCGTCAACGATCTCCGACTCCGGCCCTTCGCCGGTCAGACGGACCTCTTTATTCGCCCTCCCTACCGCTTCAAAACGGTCGACGCGATTCTTACAAACTTCCACCTGCCGAAGTCGACGCTCGTCATTCTCGTACGCACGTTCGGCGGAGACGAACTCATAAAACACGCTTATGAAGAAGCGATCGCCGAGGATTATCGCTTCTACAGCTATGGCGACGCGATGCTTATCTTGTAGCGTTCGTTCGTCCGCTTCCCCCAAAAACACAACTCGCCCTTTGTTTCAGGATATTCCCCATGGCGTCGAAAGAAACGAATAAGAAACAGTCCGACCCCGTCCAATCTGAAGAACCCGAGAAGAAAAAAGGTTCTCTCTACGGTCTAACCGTAAGAGCGCTCCTCATCCTCGCTCTCGGCTATTTTATGGTCAAACCGTATCTTGACCGCCCCAAAGAGGACGATTCCGCGCGGCAAACTTTCAAGATTCGCGGCGAAACAATGGGCACCGTCTGGAACGCCACGATCGTCGCCAGTCCGACATATCTAGTTAAACTCAACAACGAAGGCGTCGTCGATAAATCTAAGAACGGCGATAAAACGAAGGCGGGCGAGGGACAATCGGAAGACGACGTCGTCGGTTCGTGCGAAGAACTTTTAGGGCGTCTCGTTCAGCGTGAACTCGATAAAATCGACGGTCTCGCTTCAACCTATCGCGCCGATTCCGAAGTTACCCTCTTTAACCGCTCGAAATCGACCGAATGGTTCGCCGTCTCGGAAGAACTCGCCGAAATCGTCTCCCTCGCGCTTGAGGTCTCGCAAAAGACAAAGGGCGCCTTCGACGTCACCGTCGCGCCCCTTGTCAATCTCTATCGATTTGGTCCGAACAAGGCGCCCCTTGTCGCCTTTCCGTCAGACGAAGAAATCAACGCGCTTCGAAGTCGTGTCGGTTACGATAAACTTGAAGTTCGGCTCGCGCCGACCCCCGCGCTCCGAAAGGCGATCCCCGACCTTATGATCGACCTCTCGAGCGTCGCGAAAGGCTACGCCGTCGACCGCGTCGCCGACACGCTTGAAAAAGCGGGGTTAACCGACTATCTCGTCGAAATCGGCGGCGAAATCCGCTGTCGCGGCAAGAAGCTCGATCCCATCACGAACGAAGCGACAAAATGGACGCTCGGTTTACAAACGCCGGAAGTCGTTCCGCAAGGAACCGCGACGACGCGCGTTCCCAACGTCTATCGCTACGTCTACGTCGATTCCGAAGATAAGAGCGCCGTCATCGCGACGAGCGGCGACTATCACAATTTTATACAGATCGGCGATTTGCGGTTTTCTCATTTCGTCGATCCAAGGACGGGGTTACCCACGGAAATGATCAACCCCGACGACGAGCCGGACGCCCTTCTCGGCTCAGTTTCCGTCGTCGCCAACGACTCGTCGACGTTCTCCTGCGCTCAGGCGGACGCCTACGCCACCGCGTTCTTCGTTCTCGGGGAAAAGGAAGGAATTCCGCTCGCCGACGAACTTGGTCTTGCCGTCCTCTTCCTCAGTCGTTCTGACGACGCCGCGACTCGAATTACGGAGAGTATGTCCGACTCCTTCAAGAGCGCGATCAATTCCGTTCGCGCCGACGAGTCAGATTCCGAGTCGAGCCCGCAAGACGAGAGCAAATCGGCAAAAAAGGAAAGAGATAAGGATTAGTCCAGTTAATCCTTTCTTGCCAGATTATTTTACTGAAAACGCCGACGAAAAATCCTTTCGACTCGGCGTTTTCCTCTTGATATTGCCCCAAAAAAATGTTAAAATCATAATAATTGATTTACATATTAGTTATAATCATTACAAACGTTAAAATTTAACATTCAGTCCGTCAACAGGCGTTTGGATGCCGACAGAAGATCGTCCAATTCAAGTCATTAAAGCTTCCGCCGGGTCAGGCAAGACCTTTCGACTCAGCGGACGCTATATTAAGCTCCTTCTTGCGGGCGCGGAGCCGGATTCGATCTTGGCGACGACGTTCACAAGAAAAGCGGCGGGCGAAATTCAGGATCGCATCCTCAAGCGTCTCGGCGAGGGCGCGCTAGACGAGGCTAAAGCGAGCGGGCTTTCGTGCGAACTTACTGGAGACGAAAGCGCTTATGAACGTAAGAAATTTCTTGAAAAGACGGTTGCCGTCGCAAATCGTCTGAATCGTCTTCGCGTCTGTACCCTCGACGCGTTTTTCATGCAGCTTGCGAGCGGCTACGCGTTTGAACTTGGATTGCCGCCGAGTTGGACGATCGTCGAGGACGTCGAGAACGACGCGATTCTCAGCGACGCGATCCGCCAGACTTTAGCGCAGACCGACGGCAAAAACGCGTATGAAATCGCAAAGCTCCTTTTTAAAGGCAAAACGTCAAAATCGGTTGAAAATCAGGTCTTTGATCTCGTAAAGGACGCGCTGGAGCTTTTCCATGAGTCGAACCTCGACGCATGGACCGGACTGAAGAACGAACTCACTCCGGTCGACGACGACGGCGTCCTCGCAAAACTCGAGAACGCTGAAATCCCGAATCATAAGAGCATTGCGACGGCGCGCGACAACCTCCTCAGAGCGCTCGAAGCAGACGACTGGGAAAACGTCGTCAAAAGCGGACTCCTCCAGAGCGTCGCGAAAGGAAAGTTCAGCTACTATAAGAAGGCGATTGAGGGCGATCTTTTGGACGTGTTGCTCCAAATTAAAGCCCTTGCTGCAAATCATGTAAGACAAGAGCTCGCCGAACAGCTCGAAAGCATTTGGCTCGTCGTCGCGTCCGTCGCGAAATACTTCGATAAGGAGAAGAAGGAAAAAGGCGCCTATCGTTTCGACGACCTCGCCGCCATGCTCGCTAAGTTCGTCACCCCGAACGTCTCAGGCGAAGCCAAGAAAGACGAGGAGGATTCCGCGACCGTCTCGAACGACGCAGATCGCCCCGGTTCGACAACGTCGATGAAATACCGCCTCGGCGCGGAAACGCGTTCGTTGCTCCTCGACGAGTTTCAAGACGCGTCCGTCAAGCAGTGGAGAATTATCAAACCGTTCGCCGAGCAGATTCTCGATAATGCGAAGTCGCGCCTCAACTCGCCGAAAACCGACTCCGCGTTCTTCTGCGTCGGCGACGTCAAGCAAGCGATTTACGCTTGGCGCGGCGGCGTCTCGGAGATTTTCGACGAGGTCGAAAAGACGATCGAGGACTCCGTTGGAAATTCGTCCGATTTCAGGGAATCGTTAGACGTCAGTTTTCGCAGTTGCCCAACGATTATCGGCGTCGTTAACAAGCTATTCTATGGCGATTTGCCGCAGAAGGGTAAGAAGGCGCTTGAAGTCAATAAGCTCTTCGCCGAACTCGAAACAGCCGTCCCGAGCGACGATCACCAAAAACCCGTAGACGTGAGTCTCCTGACCAACGCCGCGGTTAAAAAGGCGGTCGTGGAATGGTCTGAAGGAAAAAAAAGCAAGAAAGAAAACGACAAAACAGAGGGCTTTTTAAAACACGACAGCGGCGAGAAGGTTGCCGGTCTTAGCGGATTCTGGGCGCTCGAAGTCGCCCCTTCGTGCAAACTTGACGACGCCGACAGGCAAGAATCCGACGGCGAAGGAACTGCCAAAAATCAGGGCGTTTCCCTTGACGCCGTCGTCGCGAGAGATATCCGCGATTATAAGACGGGGAATCCGTTCTACAAGAAAAACATCTTCGCCGAAGCCGTGAAAGACGGCAAGGTTCAAGGTCTTGTCGCGGGCGACGTTTCCGAGGATGACGACGACGAAACCGACGACGGCAAAAAGCAGCGAAACGTGACCCTTGCCTACGCCGCAAGACGCGTCTGGGAACTCAACCAAACCTATCGCGATGCGACGATCGGCGTTCTGCTGCGGAGCAACGACCAACTCGGCGAATTTCTTCGGCGCCTCAAAAAACTCGGCGTCGAAGCCAGCGACGAAGGAGGCGCGCCCCTCGTCGACGCGCCCGCCGTCGGCGCAATCCTCGCGCTCTTCCGTCTCGCCGCGCACCCGGAAGACTCCGTCGACGCGTTCTGCGTCGCCAACGTTCCTGCTTTAAGGGAATGGCTCGAGATCAAAAGAAACGACGCCGTCGTCGTCAAGCTTGATCCCAACCGTCTCGTCTCCGAAACGACGCGAAGAATCGCCGCGAAGCTTCGCGGCATGATCGAAACGAAAGGATTTGGGAGATTCGTCGCGGAGGCGCGCGATCGAATTAAATCGACCTGCGACGACAAGCGTCAGCGGGAACGCATGGATCAGCTCGTCGATTTCGCCTACGGATTCCAAGCAAAATCGCCAAACGCGACGCTCGACGCGTTCGTCAAGGCGGTCGAAAGCTATAAGACCCAAGCGCCTTCCGAAGAAAAGGTGCGCGTCATGACGATTCACGGCTCAAAGGGCCTTGAGTTTGATATCGTCGTGCTCCCCGAACTCGACGGAAACAGACAGCTTTCCGACGTCAGCCGCGAACAGTTTATCACGGGACGTAAACGTTCGTCTGACGGAGACAGTTCCCCGCTCGAACCGATAGAAGCGGTCGTCAAGTACGTCGGAGCCGAAGAGCGCCAACTCCTGCCGTCGAAGTTCCAAACGTACTTTCAAGACGCGACGCGTCAGGCGGTTAAGGAGGCGTTGTGTCTGCTCTACGTCGCCGTTACCCGTCCGAGACAGGCGTTGATCGCCATTGTCGCGCCCAGAATAAGACCGAAAAAAGGCGTTCCGAAACGCAACTTGTCTCTCGCGAACATTTTACGTTTCGGACTAACCGACGTTGATTTTGACGAAAAGAACGACGAGCGCCCTTGGATCGACCTCGGCTACCCGTGGGTTCTCTATCACGAGGGCTCGCCGGAATGGCGCTTCGTTCCAAAGGAAAACAAATCCACGTCAGAAGAAGAAGTTCTAGGGAAAGAAAAGGCCTCGGAGACCCCAAACGACCAACCGAACGATTTCTCGAGGCGGGAACGGCGCCTTTTCCAGCGCAGATCGCCGACCGGATCTCCGGAAGATTTCGCGGAGGACGTCGCGACGACTGGATTCCAAAGGACTGCGAAAAAGAACCGCGTCCTCTTTGGTTGGAAAAGACCTGAAACATACGCTCGCGGTCTGTGCCTTCACGCATGTTTTGAACACGTCGAATGGCTCGAGACTCCTCGGACGGTTCCCGACGAGAACAAGCTCCTTCCCCTTGCGGAATTCAACCGGGAAATCGCGCGAGACGCGCTCCGTAGATTCGAGAAGGCGCTGGACACGAAGTTTGTCGCCGCGCTTTTGAGTCGGCGCGTCTACGAGAATCCCGAGCCGCAGGACGACGAGCTTTTCCGCGTCGTCCCCTGCGCCGTCGCGGGCGCCTCGAAACTCGCAGATCCGCGTTTCGTCGTTCTCCGCGAGCGTCCTTATCAGTTCATCAACGACAAAAAAGTCCTTTGGGAAGGCAAAATCGACCGTCTCGTCCTGCTTTACGACGGTTCAAAGCTCGTCGCAGCCGACGTCGTCGATTTCAAATCGGACGAAAAGCTCGTTCCGGAACGTCTCGACGAATACTGCGTCCAACTAAAGCGTTATGGCGAAGCGGTCCAAAAGCTCTACAAGCTGTCCCCGGACCGGGTTTCGCTCCGAGTCGCGTTCGTAACGCTCGGAATTATTATGGACGCAAAGTCAGGCAAAACGGCGGTATTCGACGAGACGCCCGCTCGACAATAATTTACGCAACAACCTTTACCCAGGCGCAGAGAGCCAGTTTTGGCGGAGGCGCCCTTCAATCGTATGGAATCGACAGGGAGAGGCAACATGGCTTCTGAACAGGATCGTCAACATCACGAAGATCGTCACGATTCGTCTCGACGTCATCAAAGTCGTCATCACCATCACGATCATCATCACTCGAGTTCTTCGAAGACGTCGCAGCCGATCGTTGATGAAGATTATATCGACTGGGATACTCAAGGGCGGATTACAAAAGTTGACGACGGAATAAGAAAGCGAAATGTTGTGCTCGTTCTGTCTTTCGTCGTCCTCGTCTTCCTTTTTGTCGCCTTCGATATCATCATCAAGAAGGGGAACCGCGTAATTCTCGTCGGCGACGTCGCGGCTAAGAAAACCCAAAAAGCGGAATCTAAAAAGCCGCAGACTCCGGTTCCCGACAAACCTGCCAAGCCTGCCGAAAATACGGTTGCGTCGACGACGCCGCCGACAAAGGAAAACAAGTCGACTCCTGCCGACGACGAGACTGGCGACGACCTCGTAATTCCGCCCTTTGACGACGACGAGCCGCTAATTAACGACGACTCGACGCCTACTGTCGCGGACGACGAAGACGCGTTCCCGGATCTTGAGGACGACGATCTATTCGCCGACGACGACAAACTCGACCCCAACGCGGACGACCAAACGATCGCCGAAAACGACGAAACGACTTCCGACGCTGAAAACGACGATCTATTCGCCGACGACGACAAACTCGACCCCAACGCGGACGATCAAACGATCGCCGAAAACAACGAAACGACTTCCGACGCTGAAAACGACGATCCCTTCGCGAACGACGACGGGCTCGAAATCAACACGGACGATCAGACGGTCGCTGAAAACGACGATCCCTTCGCGAACGACGACGGGCTTGAAATCAACGCGAACGATCAGACGGTCGCTGCAAACGACGACCCCTTCGCGAGCGACGACGGGCTTGAAATCAACGCGGACGATCAGACGGTCGCTGTAAACGACGACCCCTCCGCGAACGACGTCGGGCTCGAAATCAACACGGACGATCAAACGATCGCCGTAAACGACGGCGCTCCTTCTGACGTTGATACGGACGACGTCTTCGCGGGCGGCGACGACCTTGTCGCCGACGTAAACGACGCGTCGCTTCCTGAAATCGACACGACGGTTCCTGATTCTGAAACCGACGATCTATTCGCGGGCGGCTCCCCCGACGTTCCAAGTCCCGGACTCGAAACGGTTCCCGACGTCGCGGAGCCGACGATCGGCGGCGAAAACTCGACGATCACGGGCGGCGACGCGTCGCAAACAGTCGCGGTCGGCGATCCGTCTTCTAACGAGGTCGGACTTCCTGACGACGTCGAAAGCGGCGCCCTTGCGATCTCCGGCGCTCCGCAACCGGGCGTTTCCAATTCGCTCGCCGACGACTTCTCCGGCGACGACGAGCCGCTTTCCCCCCTCCCGGCAAGCGACGACGCTTCGACCACGCCTTCAGAAACGACGACCGTCGCAAATAACGACGCTTCCGGCGTCGCTTCTGACAACACGCTTCCTCCAGACGACGCCCTCTCCGAATTAGGCGATTCTGAATCCCTCGATCCGGAAATTGTCGTATTCAGCGACGAGAACGAAACCGACGACTCCGAATCTGTCGCGCCGGAAAAGCCGGTTATTGATCTCGAACAAGCTCGAGCGGAACTTGCGCAGCTAGAGTTCCAGTTCCGTCAAGTGATGAACGACGGCGAACGCGACGTCGACGACGTCCTAGACGCGCTCGATCCGCCTCTCGCGCAAACGCGCGACTTTGTCGAAAAAGCGCCGGACGAACTCGTCAAGCCTGCGAACGCGCTCCTCGAAAATATCGAAGGAGTATACTCCGACCTTGCGAGAAATCTCGACTTCTTCCATCGTCTTGAATCCCTTGACGCCGCCTCTCTCAACGGCAAAGAAGCGCGCGCGTTCTTTGCGCCGTGGCGCCAAGACGTCAAGCCTGAAAACGCTTCTAAACCGAGCGTCGCCCAGTCGGAACGAGTCGCAAGCTATGAGAAAGACTTTGCGCGCGCCGTCGAATCCCTTGACGCGCTCGACGTCGTCGACAAGTGGAACGCCTTTATGCAGGAGAACGGCGAACGCTTAGAACTCTTCCACGTCACTCAGGACGACGCAAAGCTCGGTTTGAATTTCATCTCGGAATTTCGCGTCAAGCCGGGCGTTCCCGAGGAAATCAAGAGCGTCGAAAAACGAGAGCCGCAATGGCGTTTTGAAGCGTCGCGAGAGTTTCCGACTCAGCGCAAAATCGTCCTTATGCTCGAAGACGAACTCAAGCAAAAATATTGGACCTACTCGCCTTCACGCGATAGATTCTATTACCTCCCGTCGGCCCCGCGCCAAGGGGAGAACAACTACGTAGCGCGTGCCGACGGCGCGCTTGCGAAAGTCACGATTCCCGCAGACGCGCCGGAGCTCAAGGTCGAAGTCTCGCCCCAAAAGCAGATTCTGATCGATTTGGAAAAAATGGCGAGGGATATTCCCGATTCGCTCAGAAACGACGACGTCGCGCAATGGTATCAAAAGTGGTCGGCTTTCCTGCAGAAACTCCAAGAGACCAAAAATCTCGACCCGATTATGCAGTATAAATTTTTCCAGCAGGCCGCGTTATACCTTCAGTCGAGCGACTATTATTTCTCGTCGCGACTTGAGCCGCTTCTCCGCGTGCTCAACGCTCCGCAACTCGACGAAAACTCCCTTCTCGACCGTTTCCAAACCGAAACCTCCGATCTGCGCGCGTTGCGTTCGCTCGCAATTTCTCGCGTAGATTTCTTACCGCAGGGACATTTGAAGGTCGATAAAACGACCGAAGAACTCAACGCGGGCGTCGAACGCTTCGCGACGCTCTATCGTCGCGTCGGCTGGCTCGACAAGGGATTAAACGGCGAATGGCGACTCCGTAAGCCGAAGGACGTCCAAACTCCTGCCGGCGACCTTTACGTTCTCTATGCCGAAACGCAAGGAGTCGAACCGCGATGGTTTAAGATTGGCTCTTCCGACGGACGTCAAGTTACGCTCAACGTCGCCTCCGAATCAATCCCGCGGGGCTCGATCGTTCTCTGTCGCATTCCGTTGACCCGCGCTTCGACCGTCGCGACCCGCTCCTCTGTCGACGCGCTCTTCACGAGGTAACGCGCGTCAATTCAGACGTTCTGTCAAAAAACATTAACCGGCGAGGGACGGTCGTAAGATCGTCCCTCGTCGTGTTTCTCTCCGGTATTTCTTGGCGACAAACGCGACGACGATTTGATTAAAACGAACCGGACGCAAAAAAATGTCTGATAAACAGCGTTAATTTTCTGTTTTTCGATAATTATTCATTGACGTCGGAAAAACTTTGGCGTATCATTTCGTTAAGAACCGTCCCTTTGGAGGAACAGAATATGAACCAAAAGAATCTTTCCGTATGGCTGAAGGCGCTTATCGTTAGCGTCGGCGTTTGCGGGCTGATCGCGTACCTAGTCGTCTTGCCCGGCTGTTTGGACGCGCTTGGCGAAAGCTGCCCTGAGTTTTCCGGGCGGCGTTGGATCTGGACGATCTTTATCTGGCTTTCCGCCGTCCCTTGTTACGCGACGCTCGCGCTCGGGTGGCGGATCGCGACGCGCATCGGCGAGGATCGGTCGTTTTCTTTAGAGAACGCTAAGGCGCTGAGCGGAATCTCTTGGCTCGCCGCCGGGGACGCCGCGTATTTCTTCTTGGGAAATCTGACGCTGTGGTTTCTGGGAATGAATCATCCTGGCGTGCTGCTATTGTCGCTGCTGATCTGCTTTGTCGGGGTCGCCGTCACGGTCGCGGCCGCGTGCCTTTCGCACCTGACGCGCAAGGCGGCGGATCTTCAAGAACAGAGCGATCTAACGGTTTGAAGGGGACGACGTTATGGAAGGCCAAATTATCTTCAACATCGACGTCATGCTTGCCAAACGCAAGATGAGCGTGACGGAACTCTCCCAGAGGGTCGGCATAACTCTTGCCAACGTGTCCATTCTCAAGACGGGCAAAGCGCGCGCGATTCGCGTCTCCACGCTCCTCAAACTCTGCGAAGCGCTCGACTGCCAGCCGGGCGACCTGCTCGAATACCGAAAGGGCGACGAAACGTGAGCGCGGGGCGAATTCAGCCGAAGAAAGACGACGGGAAATCGCCTCCTTAACGAACTCGGAATCATTGAAGAGTTTCCGACGCTCTCCAACGACGCGACCGACTATCTATATAGGAACGGATTTATGGACAGAATCCCCAAGAGCGTACTTAGAACCGTGAAGAACCGCAGGTTCCTGCGCGCGCTCCGCAGCGCTATTCTTGGCTACGCGCTGACGTCCGCGACGTTCATTCTGGTTTTATATCCCCTCTTTATGTGGTCGATGGGAGACGTCGAAGGACGTCCCTATTACGTCGGACTCAATGAAAAATACCGCGAATACATACAGACGAACGGCGACGTTCCTAAAACAATGCGGGAATTCGCGCCCCCGAAACGGGTCCTTTCGTACACGGTAAATCCTTACCCCAACGTCGTTTTAGCGACGGCGCCGGAATATGCGAAATGGACCGACCGCTACCCCGATATGCTCTTTATCGATAAACGCCCGCGCCGAACGATTTTCCCATTTCCCTTTGGCGTATGGATGAATTACAGGATTCCCTACGCTCCCGACCTGCATAAATGGGACGACGGAACGGTATATCGCCGCATTAACTGCGACTGGCATGCGCGGACGCTCGCCGCGGCGATCTCGGCGCATGAGGGAGGCGATTATAACTTGGCGCGCTCCTTTATCCCGGACGCGATCATATACGCGATCCTTATTGCGCTAATCGTCCTCTATTACCGCCGTCAACGGAGGAGGGCGAGACAAGAGGAAACGACCTTTCAAAGAGTAAGGCGTTTCCGCGACGACGCGCTGGCTTACCGTGCGAAGACGGGGCGTTTCCCCGTCGATCTCAACGAGTTCGGCGCGGACGACGCGTCTCAATATCGCGACGCGGTTCGCCGCCGCGAGTTCCGTTATCTCGCGCCGTATGACTTCGGGGTCGTCGCCGCAACGAGACCTTGGCGGGCGCCCTTCGCGCTTTGGGGCTTCGGCTGCAAATCGTACGCAATCTACGAAGACGGCTCGATCGTCATGCTCCGAGGATTCGCGGCGCGATACTTCGACGATCTCGCCGTCGCGCTTTCTAAATCAAAATCCCTTGAAAAGTTTCGTCTTTCCAAAGAAGCGTTGGATTTTAGAATCGTCAAGCGCAGGGCGTTGACCGTAAGATTTTTCATGGGGACGATAGCGCTCTTAATTATTTCTCCCGTCGTCGCGCTCGCGACATTTCAGTTCGGCGTATTGATTAAATCAATGTTTGGAGTAATGCGTCCGATCGGTCCTTTCGACCTTTCTCTTCCTGTTCTTATTTGGCTTTTCTATGCGACCGTGATCTTCTGGCTATTAGGAGGCGCGCTCGTTCCCCATGATTTTTACGTGTTCCTCGCGCATCGTATTTACGGCGTGATTTGACTCGCAAAAGACGCGGCGTTCCCAACTTCAAGAGAAATAAACAATGAAAAACTCCCCGTCCTTCAAATGGCGTTCGTATATGTTGCGGAGGAACCGTCGAAGGTTGCGATCTTGGCTAATTCTTCTGGTTTTTCACCAGTTTTTCACGATCCCGTTATTACCCGCTTCGTTCCTCGATCCAATTTCAGAAATCTCCGACGCTTACATGGATATTCTGAATTCAAAAGAGAACTTAGGCCGTTATTGGGATGAAGACAGTGGAATCGTTCCCGACGATCTGAAACCGCGTTATCGAAAGAAGATCGTTTTAACGACGTCTTCCGAATACGACGGGCAACGTTCCAAGTTTCACGGGATGATTCTAGCGGAACGCCAACCTCGACGACGAACGCTAATCCCATTTCCCTTTGGCGCGTGGGGCGTCTACGGGATTCCGCCGCGCGGAAATTGGAATACGGGGATAAGGCGAATTCATTCCGATTTAGAATCGCGGCGTTTTTGCGCATTCGTCGCCGAGCAAGAAGGAGGCGGGTTCAATTTCGCGGCGTCCTTTATCCCCGACGTTCTGATTTACATTTTCTGGCTCGCAGTCGCTTGCGTCTACGTCCGCCGCCAGAGGCGTAAAAGGCGCGAGGAAACGGCGATGACGGAACGTTTTAAGGAGTTTTGCGACGCGCAGCTTGAATATCGGGAGCAAAAGGGACGTTTCCCGACAAATATCAAAGAACTAGGCGAAACAGTCGACCCCGAGCGGCTAAAAATCTTTCACCAGCATGAATTTCGCTGTCTCTCGACGCTAAACGTCGGCGCGATCGCGGCGCCCCCAAAGCCATGGCGCGCGCCCTTCGCGCCATGGGGCTTCGGGAAACGGACGCTCGTCGCGTTTGAAGACGGCTCGATCGTCAAAGTTCGCGGACGCCGGGCGGTCGAACTCTTCTACGACGTTCTCTGGGCGGCGGAGAAGTGGAAAGACGTCGGACGTTTTTATCCGGTAAAGAACAAATTGGCGCTTGAAGAGGGCGAATTGCGGTTCAAACGAATTGCAAGGGTAGATAGGATACTGAAATCGGCGATTTTCCTGATTCTTTGCCTGTTCTTTTTATCTCTATTCATGACTCGCTATTTTTCCGGACCGTATTTGCTCCGTTATTTTTGGAGCGATCTCGTTTTGGCCGTTATTCTGGGAACCTTTTTATTTCTAGGAATCATTCCCCTGCCCATTGAACCTTTTGTGACTTTTTACGGATTCATGGCGCACACGGTTTTTGGCTGGATTTAGTTTTGAAAAGAGTTATTGGAGGCGGCGTTATGAAATCGAGTTGGTTCTCCGTCGGGAGTCTTTGCTGGCGACGGTTCTTGCGGATTCTCCGCGCGTACGTCGTTCTTTTCGCCATTCACCAAGTTTTTACGCTTCCGCTCTTTACCGCGCTCCTGCGGTTCGGCATGGAGGAAAACCCGGAGTCGAAGATATTGGAGACGCGATCCTTCGTCGAACAATACGAGAACATGACGGGCGCCGAGCCGTCGTCGCTCGCGGAGACGGGAGCGCCCCGCGCGGACGAATTCGTCCTGACGACGGGGGCTCAATACGCCCCGCTTCGCGAGCGTTACGACGGGATGATTCTCGCGGAGAAACGACCTCGGCGAAGAACGCTCGTCCCTTTTCCGATGGGAACGTGGGGCGTTTACGCCGTCAAACCGAAGTCTTGCGACTACGGCGTTCGAATCGTCCAATCAGACTGGGAAACTCGCCGCCTTTACGCGTTTATCGCCAAACAGGAAGGCGGCGGGTTCAACTTCGCGGCGTCTTTTGTCCTCGACGCGCTCATTTACGCGTTTTGGTTTGCCGCGGCGCTCTTTTACGTCTATCTACAAACGCGCAAAAGACGCGCCGAGGCGACGACGTTTGAGCGTTTCGAACGATTTCGCAACGCGTGTTTCTTGTTTCGCGATCAGACGGGGCGTTTCCCAACCTCTCTCGAAGACCTCGGCGCCGAGGACGCGTCGGAATTCCGCGACGCGTTTCGCCGACGCGAGTTCCTCTTCCTTTCGACGCGAGGCGTCGGCGTCGTCGCGGCGACGGCGAAATCATGGCGCGCGCCTTTCGCGCCCGTTGGTTTTGGACGACGGACGCTCGTCGCGCTGGAGGACGGTTCGATCGTCAAGGTTCGCGGGCGGCGAAGGGTCGAGCTCTTCTACGACGTCCTCCGGGCGGCGCGGAAGCAAGAGAACGTCGGGCGGTTTTTCGTCGCGAAAAACAAGTTGAAATTCGAAGAAAACGAACTGCCCGTTCGGCGCGCCGCGATCGTCGGCTACGCGCTGACGGCGGCGACGCTCCTGATCGTTTGGGCGACTTTTCTAACGTTTATCGTTCGCGCCGACGGAGTCCGCGAGTTCAGCGATTTCATCGTTTCCGCGATTGGCGCCCTGATTTTTACGACGTGCATGGCTCTTGGAATCGTCCCCTTGGAATACTTTAATCTTTTAGGAGGCGTTTACGCCTTTATCGCGCACACGGTTTGGGGCTGGATATAGTCGCCGTGAAAAGGGCGCGTCGACTCCGTCAAATCTGAGTTTTAGGTTAAGCGGGCGAAAGATTTCGATTTCTTTGATAAGCCTCAACAAAATACGTTGATACGACCAGCGTTAGACGCTATAATGAATCGGCGTTTGTCCATCCTTTTTTCGTTTGTTCTGTAAGTTCGTGGTCAAAAACATGTTACAAACAAACAGCGAAGTGATTTTTTACAATACCAAATATCGCGATCCAGATTTCATCCATAATTTTCACGCGTCCGCGATGCAAACCGACGTCAACGACGTCGATTCCGATTTCATAGCTCAACATTTGCGGCGATTTTTGAAGCGCCAGTTGTCTAAGCTATTCGAAATCGTGAAGTTGCGATGAGAAGAAATCTTCTAGGAGTTCAAAATGCCGAACCGCGTCGCTTGATTTTTTATCACGACGTTCTGTTTTCATAAAAAGACGTAAGATAAGAAATAACCGATATTATATTTAGACTTGTCATAGAGCATCATGGAACTTGACGCCGAAAACCCGAAAGACGAATATCTAAGAGTAAGACCTGAAATCTCCATTATCGTCCCGGTTTACCACGTGGAAAAATATCTGCGAAAAACGATCGACAGTATTCTGCGCCAGACCTTTTCCGATTTTGAACTAATCCTTGTCAACGACGGTGGAAATGAAGAGGAAACTGCGATCTGTAAAGAATACGCCCGGAAAGATTCGCGGATCGTTTATATCTACCAAACCAACCAAGGTTTAAGCGCGGCGCGTAACAGCGGACTAGCAATAAGTCGTGGAAACTGGATCATGTTTGTTGACAGCGACGACTGGGTGAGAGAAGATTTTTGCGAAAAAGCGCTCGAAAGCGTTCGTTCTACCGGCGCGGACATGGGCGTCTTCGACCTGGAGCACGTATGCGGCGATAATGTGAACGGAATTAAAGAATGTTCCAACCTAGCCGAGGGCGTCTACGATGGCAAAACGGCGCTGGAAGAGAGAATCCGAGGAAATATCAAAGTATACTCCTGTAACAAAATATATCGTGCGTCTTTATGGAAAAATATGAACTTTCCAACTGGCGAAATTTGGGAAGACGACGCGATTATTCACGAGATCATCGATAAGTGCAAGACAGTGGCTGTTATCCACGACGTCCTGTACTATCAGCGAAATAGGGACGGAAGTATAACGGCAGACGCATTTAAAGATGGTTCTTACACCTATTGGCTTTATGAACAACGCCGCAAACGCTGGAAATATCTTGAGGAGCACCATCCGGAGATGCGGATAATTGACGCGCGGAATCTAGTTGTTGCGATTCTTCAATATGCGAGGAGGACCCTCATCTCTGGTGATACGAAGGGTTTGCTTGAAGCCCGTAACTGGTCGAAGCGAGCGCGGATTCCTATGCAACAGGTCGCCCGGTATTATAGAACGCGCTTTTTTCTGTTTCTTCACTGCTCAATGCTCTTTGCGTTAACGGAATATGCGCTCTATTGGTCAAAAAGTCGATTGTTCCGCGCGGGACAAATCGGCGAGCCGTAATTTCAGAATGAGTGAATCTTAAAGAAACGACGTTATGAAAAGAACCGTTGCGCTCTTATCCTGTCGACTATTTTGGGGACAATAGCAAGCCGCGACAACACAGCCGCGCCAATCGCAGACACCGTTGCTGATTGGAACGGACAGTCCGTAGTTTGAATCGTTTGTTTTGAAAACGACGACAATGAATCATACCCTTGGTTTAGCAAGACGCATGCATAGGCGCGGGAATCGAAGACGATTTCGATACTGGTCGATTCTTTTCCTCTTTCATCAGTTTTTCACCCTCCCAACGGTCGCGCTGCTTGTCGCGTTGTCAATGGAGCGCGAATCTCGCGTCGAACTTCACTTTGCGCCGACCTTTGTCCCCGTCGTTTTGGCGTGCGCGTTCGTCGTCGGAGCGTTAACCGTCCTCTATACTCGTCGTCAAATCCGCAAACGCCGCGAAGAAACGGCGGCGTTTGAACGTTTTACGGCGTTCCGAGACGCGTGTTTCGAGTATCGCAATAAAACGGGACGCTTCCCGACGACGCTCCAAGAGCTTGGCAAAACGGTCGACGCGAAATATCGCAACCCCTTATATAATATCGAATTTCGCTGTCTTTCGAATCTCGACGTCGGCGTCATAGGGGCGTCGGCAAAACCTTGGCGCGCGCCTTTCGCGCCTTGGGGCTTTGGACTTCGAATGTTTGTCGCGCTGGAAGACGGTTCGACCGTTATCGTTCGAGGACGTCGCGCCGTCGATTTCTTTGACGACGTCGTTTGGGTCGCCGAAACCGAGAAAGACGTCGGCAAGTTTTATCTCAAGAAAAACAAATTGCGATTTAAAGGTCGCGATCACAGTTTTAAACTCGCCGCCGCGATCGATAACCTCATATTGTTATCGGAGATTGCGCTAATTTTCGCCGCGTCGGCGTGTCTTTTCCAATTGATTATCCCACTGAATGAAACTCTCTCGTTCGAATTTCTGGAGCGCCGCGTCGCCGTCCCCTACGCCGTCGTCTTGGCGTTTTGCGTCCTGTTCGGAATCGTCCCTTTGCCTCTGGGAGCATTCTATCTTACGATAGCGGGGGCGCTCTTTGGCTGGCTTTTGACCTGAAAACTTGAGTCGCGTTTGAAGACGTCATGAAAACCGTTTTTTCAGGCAATCGCAATTTCCACGTCCGAAGAAAAAGAAGAACGGTTTGCGGCGACCGACGTCCTTTAGGACGCGCCGAATTACGCGGAACGTCTCGGTTTTCAGTTGCGAGAACTCGTTCAACGGTATGCGAAAGACGTTGTTGCAAACGAATTAGAGACGTCTTGAGTCGAACTCGTTAGATAGCGCGGTTATCCTTTTTAAAAAACGCTTGACTCGGCCGAAAGCTTTTAATATAATTAAGTAGAATAGCATTGCGTCCATATGACAATGCGCGTTTCTATAGACGTGCGTTCAAGTAAAAAGCGAGGCAATAGTATGGCGAAAAACGACGGCAACCTTTCCCGTCGTCAATTCATTAACGGCGCCGTCCCGACCGATTTTCACGGTTTGGACAAGCGCCAAACTTACGACTTTCAGTTAGCTTCAGGAGATAACGTTATGTCAAGCGTTCTTCGACCGTTTCAAGCGATCAGGAGCCGGTTGTTTATACTGGCTTTTGCCGCTTTAATTTCGCTCGGACAGCCGTCGGCTAAATGCGTTGCTCTAGTCGACGCCGAACTCCCCAACGCATCGGTCGTCGATAATCGTCAGACCAATTCGGAAACAGAACCAAACACGTCCCTAGACAAAGAGTTATTTTATCTTTACCTAGACGACGAAAACGCCGGTCTTTTTAGCTCTCCCCGTCATCGAATCATTGGTTGGTATAATTCCGGCGTTCCGCGTAGCGCCTGCGACAGCAAACTTTTGGCTATCGTCGACCGCTGGAACGACGAACTTGAAAAGCTACAGGTTCGGAGCGCGAGCAGTCAAGAATTAAAGACCGTCTTAGAAAAGGCGCGTTTTAACGCTAAAAAATGGTTAAACGACGACTTATGGGAAAATATCAATATAACCGGAGTTAGAATTTCAAAAGAAAAGTCCCTCCTCTTCAAAGAATCGGAGGTCGTCTTCGGCGTTCCGATTACCCTCGCCGCTTTGAAGAAAACGTCCCCTTGGAAAACGCAACGGCTCTGGCACATTGTCGTCGACGTCCCTTCGTTGGAAGGATTTGATTTCAGCGGTTGGAATATTTCCAATTCTAAGATCATATCAGACGACCCTAGTTCCTGTAAGTTCGATCGCGCTAGGATTGCCGACTCCGAATTCTGCGGTCCGTTTTCCTATGAGCAAATCCGTTCTACCAAAAACTTTAACAATAGCGATGCGCTTGGAGAAATCCATCTAAGCGCAAGACGCGACACGCTCCCCAAAGATTGGAAAGACGACGAAGGTCATAATCGATTTAAAGTCCGTGCTAAACATAGAGTTAGGGACGGCGAAATTCTAGAGTTTAGCGTCAAGTTCTAGGTCAAATGAAAAGAACGACATAAATTACTGGAGGATTCGGTAATGACAGATTCAGCGCCTCACAACGCGCTCTCGCGTCGTCAGTTTATCAACGCCGCCGTCGCGACCGGCGCCCTTGCGTTTACGGGGCTGTCCGCTTGGGGCGCGATATCGTGGAACGAACGGAGAGCCGCAAAAAGGCGGCGCGCGCCCGACGACGGGCTTTCGTTGCCGGAATATCTGGAGCGCGAGGCGCCGAAAATGGACTATTTTCCCGTCGGACTCCTCGCTTCTCCGGACGTCCGTTTTCGCGCCGCGTTGACCTTTGAACGGTATTTGACGTTTTACCGCTATAAAGAAAGGGTTATATCGTCGCCGAAAGAGGAAATCGACGACTGCGTTCGTCAAATCGACGATTTCCCGCCAAAAACGCAGGCGTTGATTCTCGCCGCGACTGTTATTTTTGACAGCGTCTGGCGCTCCGATCCTTCGGAAGGTCATTATGCGAGCGTATATAGACGATGGCGCAGACGCGTACAGACGCCGTCGAATGCGGTTAAGGCACGCAAGCCCGTGAGTTTCCCCGCTGATTTGGAACATTACGAGGAACGCTCCTATCTCCCAGGAAAACGACCTTATTGCCCCTATCATTACCCCGTTCTGTGGTCGTCGTACGTAGCCCGACCTTTTCTTATTCTGGGCGAACCGGTTCCCGACCCTTCCGTAGATACGGAATGTTGGAAAAAGTGGAACTCTGTTCGCAGAAAATTTGATTTCAGTAAAGAAGTCGCCTTCCCCGCGCTCATTCCCCCTTCGGAGGAAGACCGTTCAGAGGCGCTTGAAGAGACGTTATGGCGTCTAATGAAGTCGCCGTTGCGTTTTCTATTTTTTACGGAACTGTTTCCGTCGGAAAGTTCTATCTATATCTCCCCCGAAAGCTTCATCTCCCCCGAAAGCTTCATGAACAAAACGTGGGGAGAAAGGATTCAGCTGGGAATTCGACTTCAATTAGAAGCGCAGAACGATAACTTCGTCCGAAATTCGAACTTCTGGCTCCAATGGCTCAAAAACATTGAAGAGTGCGTCGCTATCATTCGCCGTGAATTAAACCTGTCGATACCGCCGGAAAGGTGGCTTTCCGATTATTATCAGGACGCGGAGGGTTTTCTCCAGAAGGTCGCCGAACTTGAGAAGGATAAATCGACGCCCTTTGAAAAAATCGAGCTGCTGACGGCGCTTCGAGAATATTGGTTTTCCATGCAAATCGGCTTTGATTACGATTTTTACGACGACTATTTCAGCAGTTCTGGAACTGGAGGCAGCCCCTTTTTCGACCCAACCGCCGCCAACGAGGTCACGCTAGGAGA
Source organism: uncultured Planctomycetaceae bacterium (assembly GCA_946408825.1). Classification (GTDB taxonomy): domain Bacteria; phylum Planctomycetota; class Planctomycetia; order Pirellulales; family Thermoguttaceae; genus RUG369. The sequence continues at coordinate 75,112 of CAMJTU010000005.1, read as the reverse complement.
CGTCGTCTCTTCATTTTACCCGAACTGCTAGCTCGCGCCGCTTAGAGGTTGCTGTTCAAAACCTTTCACTAGCCGCCCAAACAATTTCTTTTCGTCTGCTTGACGGCGAGTAGCGCCGTCAAGACGCGGCGCGCTCCTTCAACGGCGTCCGCGTCTTCGCGCCCGTAGACTTGTCGGGCGACGCTCCGACGTCAAAACGACGGTCAGTCGTCGTTCTTGAGCAAGTACTTATTGTTCACGACTTTAACGCTCAGCGACGCGCTAATCGTCTCGTTGAAAACGGGCTCCGTCGGGCGGATAACGATTCCTTCTTTCTTGCCGCCGTTCGGATAGTTTCCGTCGGCGCGATCCAGCAGCGCTTCGACCGTCGGGTATTTCGAGGGGAGATCGAAGTCGACCTCTTCGATCGGAACGCTCGTTAGTCCGAGTTCGTCGCAGATCGCCAGCATTCGGTCGAGTCCGACTCGTTTGCCGTTCTCCCGAATCGTGAAGACGTACCATTCCGGCTTGAGTAGCTTCAAACGGTTTCGCTGAATCCCCGGCGCGCAGAGTTCGCCCTGAATCGTCAGCGTCGTGAGACCCTCTTTCGCCATGAACGCTTGGAGCTTTTCTTTGTACCCGCGTTCGTTGACGAGGTTGTAGAAGGAGGACTGACCGTCGTCTTTGTACTCGTAATTGTGCCCCGTGACGTGAAAACCGTCCTCGTCGATCCCGATCGAGTGCGAGCTGCCGTCCATCTTCGTAGAGATATAGTACTTCAATCCGGCAAACGCCTGGAGCAGCTCGGGACACGCTTGGATTCTCGTCTCGTCCGTATGCGGAACGTCCCTCGGGAGCGTTCCGATCACGGAGCCGCCCGAGGTCGCGCGCTCCTCGATCTCCCACTTGCGGACGCCGAGAATCTCCGTGACGTCGTCCCCGATCTGCGCGTCCTTCGGGATCGCCGGAAACGCGCCGACCGGAAGCAGCAGCCCCTGCGAAATCTGTCCGCGAAACTTCATCGTCTTCAGACGAAACCCTTCCCCGAGGACGTCGCTCTTCTTATAGCTCGACGCCCTTAAAAACTCAAATTCCGGGCGGATCGGAAGGAAACTGTCGATCTCAAAATAGACCGCCAAATCGGACGGCTGGAACTGTCCCTTGTTCACGACACAGCGCCATCCCAGCACATGCGCCAGTTCAATTTTATCCGCGCCCTCGATCGGCTCGACGCTTTCTATTTTCTGAATACTCGCAAGTTTCCTCGTCATTTCGGCGTCCCCTATGCAATTCGCCGCGATCGGCGTTTAAAAAAGTCGCGTCCTTGGTCGTCCGTACAAATATCAGCCAAGGAATCAAAAGAATCAAAGAAAAAGCCCCGCCCCAAGGGTATTGTAACGCCTAACCGGACAGTCTCAACCCCGATCATATTTTTCGCGCCGAATAAAAGGACGGGGGATATTGTTCAGAAATCGCGCGACAATTCGCAGCGCCCTACTCTTCTTCATCCTCGTCGTCTTCGTCGCCATAATCGTAAGCGCTTTCGTTGACGAGTCCGCGAACAAACTCCTCAAAATTATCCGCCAGAACGGTAATCGTTTCGTCAAAATCAAGGTCGACGTGGGAAACTTTCGGCTCCCCCTGAGGACCGCAGTCTCGGTAATCGAGGAAGACCAGATCGTGACCCGCGCTAGGACAGCCGCAGAGGACGACCCCGATCGGAGGATACTCCCATTCCTCGATCATGAAACGACTGCCGATTTTGCCGCACAGACTGTAATCTTTCTCCCGCCCGATCCCGTAAATATGTTCGATCGCGATATGGTCGTCCGCCCAGCTCGTCGGCGTTTTGGTCGGGAAACAGACGTTGACTGGGACGCCGCCGTTGTGGCGTTTCATGAGCCAAACGTAAGACGCGGGCAGTTTATACCCAAGCTCCTCTTCGATCTCGGCGATCAGTTCGTCGGAAGGCGGGTCGCTGACGTAATTCTCGAGATTGTACGAATCGTCGTCCCAGAAATTCGTAACATCAAAACCTTCAAACATTTCGTTGTTCCTTATCCCTTTCGGTTTTCCCAAAAAGCGCTTAAGAAATCGCCGCGACGTTCGATTGGGACGTCGCGGCGATTATCAATCGACGTTTTTAACGTAGACCGTTATCTACGCGTCATTTCGTTTCCTTGAAGACGAAGGTTCCCGACGGGACGGAGAAGACGGCGTAATCGTCGTTTTCAGAAACCGCCTCGGCGCCCTTCGGCGCGGCGACCTTGCCCGTCGCAGCCGTCTTAGGAACGTAAACCGTCGCCGACGTGTTCGGAGGAACGACGACCGTCAGTTCCATACCGGAATCCTTCTTTTCCCACGCGGATTTGATCAGCCCGGTAATCGCGTTATACGAGCCGCGCGCGAAGGTCAGATCCGTGTCGCTCGCCTTCGGAGGACGAACGACGAACTTGCGGAACCCGACGACCTCGTCGTCGCGCTGAATCCCGAGAAGGTCCGAAGTATACCACGCGACGGGGAACAGATACGAGCTGTGCAGCAACGAATGGCCGGGACGGTCTAGTTCCCACGCTTCCCAGTAGGTCGTCGCGTCGTGCGCGCGCATAAAGCCCCAGCCGGGATATTCCGTCTGTTTGAGCGTCGAATACGCGAGCGCGTCGAGGTTCTCCTGACGCAGATAACGGAAGAGGAGTCCGCCGCCCGTGATTCCGGCGCCGATATGTCCCTTCGAGTCGACGAGAATAGCGTCTTCAAGCCGCTTCTCGACGCGTTTGCGATCCGCCGCCGTCGCGGGGACGTCGGCGAGGAGCGAAAGCGCGAGAACAGCCTGCGCGTCGTCGTGATAGGAGCCTTCGTCCGCCTTGTAATACTTGGCGTTGATCGCCTTGCGCGTTCTATCGGCGAGCTTATCCCATTCCGCGGCGCGGTCTTCGCGTCCCAAAATGCGCGCGATCTTCGCCGCCGTCGCGAGGTTGAAGACGAGGTACATGTTGTTCAGGCAGAGCGCCTGCGGCGTGTGGCTGTTGGGGCCGTCCGGCGCGCCGGGCCAGAGCCAGTCGCCGAGGAACTTCCATTCGTCGCCGTATTTCTGGAGCAGCCCGTCCTTGACGTTCGACTCAAGGAACCCGAGCCACTTCTCGATCATCGCGAAGTTCTCTTCGAGAATCCGCTTGTCGCCGTACTGCAAGTAGTAAGTGTACGGAAGCGTGATGACGATTCCGCCCCACGAAGGACCGCCGCCGCCCCAGTAGGTCGGCGCCGTGTTCGGAAGCCAGCCGTCGGGATAATCCTTCTGGCAGTCGCGCCAGTCCTGGAGCCATTTGTAATAGAACGCTTCGAGGCCGTAGCTGTACATGCCCGACTCGGACGTCGCGTGCGCGTCGCCGCCGTAGCCCATACGCTCGCGCTGCGGGCAGTCGACGACGTAGCCGCCGATGGACAGGTTCTCGTAGGTCCAGCGACCCGTGTTATAGATCCAGTTCTGAAGATCGTCCGACGTTTCGCAGGTCGCGGCGTTCTCATAGTTGGTGCGAATATTCCAACCGACGATATCGTCGAGCTTCGGCTCCTCGTCGAGTCCGGAGATCGTAATCCAACGGCCGGAGCTGTAGTTGAAACGGTTCTGGAAAACGCCGTCGCCCTTCGCGTCGAGCGTGATCGAACTGGAGAGATTGAACGTCTTCGTTTCCTGAGAGCGTTCCGAATAATCGAATTTAACCGTCGAATTCGGCTTGCCATGGAGCTTGACGCGAGTCCAGCCCGCGAAGTTCACGCCCATATCGACGCGCCAAACGCCGTCCCCCTTCTTCTCGATCGAGACGGGACGAATCGGCGCGGTCAGAACGTTGATGGGGGTCGCCTGCGCGGTCACTTCAAGTTTCGGCGCGAATTCCGTCGCGGTCTTCCACGCGGAATCGTCGAAATCGACCTTGTTCCAGTTCGGATTCTCCAGCGCCGCATCGACGTGTTCGCCGCCGAAATTGCCAAAGGTCCAGTTTCCGCTCGTGCTGATGAAGCTCGGGCTAATCTTCCACGAAGAATCGGTAACGACGCGCGTCTTGGCCCCGTCCGCCGCGATAATATCGGTCTGCGCCATCACGATCGGCGTGAGAGGACGGTCGTTGTCGGCGGCGTATTCCCCGAAAACGCCCCATCCGGCGCCGAGCCAGAGCGCGATAACGTTCTTGCCCTCTTTGAGGAACGGCGCGACGTCGTACGTTATGTAGCGCGCGCGATATTTATGGTCGGAGACGTTCGGCGCGAGGACGGAGTCTTTATCGACCTTCTCGCCGTTGACGAAAACGTCGCAATACCCGCAACTCGCGACGAAAAGCTGCGCTTTCGCGGGCGCAGATTTGAGTTCAAACGTCTTGCGGAGCCACGGAGAGTCGAAGAAACCCGTCTTCGGATTGTGTCCGGACGTCTTCGCGACGTTCGTTTCGCCGTCCGAAAGATAGCCCGTCCCGATCCACTTCGCGGTCCATTCCGACTGATCGAAAAGCCCCGTCGTCCAGCACGCGACGTCTGACGCCTTAGAAAGGGCGCCGTCCTGATCTTTGATCTGAACGGTCCAGAAATAGCAAGAGTCCGATTCCAGTTTCGTCCCGGCGTAAACGATTTGCGCCGTCGCGTTCGACTCGACCCAACCGGTGTCCCAGAGCTTGCCTTGGAGCGCGGCGGCGTCCTTCGAGGTCGCGTCGACGCGGACGCGATACGCCGTCTGACTCTGACCGATCGCGGTCTCGTCCGAAGTTTCGAGAATCCAGCTCAGACGGGGCGCGGGCGCGTCGAGTCCTTTCGGATTCGTGAGATATTCGCAGCGCAAATTCGTCGGCGTGAGGGACGAATCGGCGCCGTACGCCAGCGCGCCGGACGCCAGCGCGACGACGGCGAGAATCGCCGCCGCAAACGCGTTTGTCAATTTCATCTTTTCACCTTGTTGTAAGAAACGACGTTGACAGCGCGCGACGTCTTGCCGCGCGCCCAATTTTTCTCGATTATATTGACCCGACGTCCGAAACGCAACTCTTTTCGCAGTCCCTTTTGAAAGACGGCGAAAAAAAACGAGACGCGCCGGTCCGAGGACGGGCGTGTCTCCAAACTTAAGAGAACGCGACAAATTGCGCTCAGTTCTTACTCGCTTCAACGGCGACGTCGTAGATATACTTCGGCGTCCCTTCAAATTCGCCGAGCGCCGTTTCCGTGCCGACGTAATTCAAACCTTCCAAGGAAGGACTCGGCGCGTTTTCGTCGTCGGCTCCCGCGCCCATCGCGGGGAACTTCTGAACGCGTTCGAGGAACTTCTTGGAGCCGGACGCGAGATAGAGCGCGACGACGATCGTCTTTTTGCCGTCCTTCGTATTCTTTTCAATCACGGGCTTCGCGCGACTGGCAAACATGGCGCCCATGCCGACGTAAGCCGTGTCGACGGAGTCGAACCCAAGTTCGGCAACCGCGTCGACGGCGCTCTTCGTCTGCGCGTCGACGAGCCCGGCGTAATCGTCGTCGCCATGCGCGACGAAGAGAACGCGTTCGTTCGCAGGGTCTTTCATCACGGACTTAACCTGATTGACGGCATAGTCCTTTAAAAGGTCGCCGGCGCTGAGCGTCGGGGTCAGCGCGATCGGGAGCTTCGTCCGGAGGATGCGCGCGTTCTCTTCATGCGCGGCTTCGCGCGCCTTCGGATCGCCGTAAAGACCGAGAATCGTCACGACGTCAAACTGAACGTGGCTCGTCGGGTAAATGAACGCGGGAACAACGACGACCGCGTCGCAACCCGCCTTCTCAAGGCGACCGAAGCCCGCGACGATATCGTTCTCGTAATTGAATTCCATATCGCAACATTCGATCGCGGCGAAAACGCGATTCTTTTCATCCAAAGCGCGAACCTTGTCCGTAATCCCGTTGACAAGTTTCGTCCACGACGGAACGCCCGCGCCGTGAGAAACGATAAGGAGACCGATTTTTTCGCCGCGAGGCGCAAGTTCGCGATTAAGATCGGCCTTGTATTCGTCCGAAAGCTTCGGCGCCTGCATCGGTGGCTGGGCAAAAGAGGACGCGGAAAGAAGAACGACGGCGACCAGCGCGCAAACGCCGGTCATAAAGGATGAACGTCTTTTCATAATTAGTGTTTCGCTTGTTGTTAGGGTAAAAGAATCGTTGACAAGGACCGACGTCGACGCGTCGGACGCTAATCTCGCGAGGAGACGCAGACCTCCTCGCGATTTTTTTCACATTAGAGAGCGACGCTTTCGCCGCCGTCAATCGTCGCCATCGCGCGCCAGGTCTCGACGTCGACCGTATCGGAAACGAAGCGAACGGAGCCGTCCGCCATAAGCGCGTTCACGCCGCTCGCGTGATAGCTTCGCGCGGCGTAGAATCCGTAGTTCATCCAGTTGCATGTCGCGGCAGACGAGTTGGGCGGAAGGAACGCGCCAAACGTCGTGTAAAGCGGAACGCCGGAAAGCCACGTCGAGCAGCGGTCAAGCTGCCAGCCGGGCGCGCTGACGCCGTTCTGAACCGACTCGACCTCGGCGGGAGTTTCGGCGTCAAACAACGTCTTCGGAACGTTCTGCATGATGACCTTACGAAGCAGATTCTTCTTCTTGATCTCCTCGAGCGTTCCCGAAACGTCCTGATCGGAGCCCGCGCCGATCGTGCTTTCCGCCATGAGAAGCGTGTTCGACGTTCCGTCGACGCACGCCGCGATTGTGTTGTCGCACCCGTAATAGAAGAGTCCGTTCGATTTCAGCGTCGCCTTGCCGCCGACGTTCGTCGTCCCGATGCGCGCAAGGTCGGAGCCGGTGCAAACGCAATAGCTCGACGGATAAGCCTTGAGCGGCGCCGTCGCGGAGTTTCCGGCGTCCGTGAAGATTTTCAAATTCGACTGAACGAGCGTACCCCCTTGGGGGTCGCTCGGGCACGAGAGAAACGCCGCTCGACAGTTGAGAGCGTCGGTTAGATGGTAGAGAACCGCGTTGTTGCCCATGCCCGCCGACTTGTAGACGGGCTGAGAATAATCGATCAGATCGGCGATCTGGTTCGCTTCCATATAGCGGAAGAGACGCGCTTGAACGGAGAACGCGTTGGCCGATTTCGTTGAGCCGTTCGCCATCGGCGGGAAATGTTCGTTGAACGCGCTAATGTAGTTGTGCGTCGCCAAACCGTACTGTTTCAGGTTGTTCGAGCATTGCATGCGACGCGCGGCTTCACGGGCCGCTTGAACGGCGGGAAGGAGAAGTCCGATGAGGATCCCTATGATCGCGATCACGACCAACAACTCGACAAGGGTAAAACCTCTTTTTTTCATTTGATAAAACATGAAATCGCCCTCTATTTGAACGCCTTGCGCGACGCGCCGAGCGCTCTACGGTAAAACGATGGATAACCTTCTTTGAGTCCGTTCCCTACGCCACGCCAAAGTAGCGACTCTCAAAAACCGTCCTAAACAACCGACAGGCGTCGTCGATGCGGAAGAACTAAGTCAAAACGAGGAAGCTAGTTAAATTGGGCGCCAAAAAGAACGTCAGTCACATCAAAAGTTATATTAATCTAACTTTGAAAACATTCTACATTGAAGGCGCTGGAAGTCAACAAAGAAAATTAGAAAAAACTAATTTTTTCTCTCATTGTGGGGGCCCGAACTCAATAGAGTCCGACAAATAAGACGAACGTGCGAGAAAAGCCGAAGAATTCGCGTAGTCCCAATGAAAAAACCGATTCGGCGGAGGACGCGGGAGACGCGCGACCTTGCCGAATCGGCGAGCGCAAGAAAGAACCGCTCCTCCCAAACGTTCGCGTCGCAGGGAAGAACTTTGTTAAACGAATCTTTAAATTTCGTCAACGCGACGCATTGTATCAGAAGAATTGACTAACGTCAATCGTCTAAAATTAGAAAATACTAACTTTGGGAAAAATTTCGAAATTTTTTCCTTGTCTTGCCGTCGAGAGACTCTTTAGGATAAACGGGAACGACGTCACACGCCGCGCTCGCAAGCGCGCGATTTCTAACGTCAAGTCCGTCCCAATCAGCGCTTTCCATTGACGTCCGCGTCATGTTTTGAGATACTATATGCAACGCGATCGTCGAGACGCCGAACGTTCGGATCGTCGGCGACGCCTAGTTTGCCCCATTAAGACCAAAGGAGCGACCTATGAATACGCGCAAAACGTTCGTCTTTCGCCTAAGCCGGCTCGTTTCGGCAGCCGTCCTGCTAACGCTGGCATGTTTCGCGTTCTCCCCCCGCCTCGCCAACGCGCAGGGCTTTCTCTTTGAACCCGCGCATCCGCGTCCGCTTCCGAGAATTATACATCCGCCTCACGTTCTTTTTCCGGCGCCCCGCGAGCCAGTCTATTCGATTGAATCCGAAGAGATCGTCGCCGACGTCTCCGGTTCCGTCGCGCGCGTCGACGTCTCGCAAACCTTCAAAAACGAAGGCTCTTCGACGATCGAAACAGCGTTCGTATTTCCACTGCCCTACGACGGAGCCGTCGATTCCATGACGCTCCTCGTCGACGGTAAAGAAACGCCTGCGCAGCTCGTCGACGCGGAGGAAGCGCGAAAACAATACGAAGAAATCGTCCGAAAAGCGCGCGATCCCGCGCTTCTCGAATGGGTCGGAGTCGGACTCTTTAAAACGAGCGTTTTCCCGATCCCTGCGGGAGAATCCCGAACCGTAACGATGCGCTACACTCAGGTTTTGCGCGCCGGCGCCGGACTTACCGAATTCTTTTTCCCGTTGAGCGCGGCCAAATACTCGTCCAAACCCATTAAAAAGATATCTTTCGACGTCTCTATCTCCGGAAACTCCGAAATCAAAACGGTTTACTCCCCGACGTTCGACCTGAAAATCGAGCGTCCCGAGAAGACGAAGGCGAAGGTCTCGTGCGTCCTTGAAAACACCGTCCCGTCAGGCGACTTCCGACTCTTCTTCGACGAAAACGCCGACGACCTTTCTGCGAAAGTTCTAAGCTATCGCCCCGTCGAAAATGAAGACGGATATTTTCTGCTCCTCGCGTCGCCGAAAATCGCCGACGAGGGCGCCAAACCGCTGCCGCGTACGATCGTGTTCTGTCTCGACGTCTCCGGAAGCATGATGGGCGCGAAAATAGAACAGGCGCGAGAATCGATGAAGTTCGTGATTTCGCGGCTCCACGACGGCGACAAATTCAACGTCGTCCTCTTCGGTTCCGACGTCGTTTCCTTTAAAGACGACCTGCAGGTCGCGTCTGCTGAAACGCGACAAGAGGCGCTCGGCTACGTCGACGGGGTTCGCGCCCGCGGAACGACCCATATCGAAGGCGCGCTAAAACGCGCGTTCTCGCTCCTCAACGGCGACGACTCCTCGAACCTAAAATACTTGATATTCGTCAGCGACGGCGAGGCGACCGTCGGCGAAACGAACGAAATGAAACTCGCGCAAATCGCGCGTGAAAATAATAAAAGCGCCGCGCGTTTCTTCTCCTTCGGCGTCGGCTACGACGTGAACGCGCGACTCCTCGACCGTTTCGTTCGCGACGGACGCGGCCAGGGCGAATACGTTAAACCGGAAGAAAAAATCGAAGATCGAATCTCCGCGTTCTATTCTCGCGTCGACGCGCCTGTTTTCTCCGACGTCGAATTCTCCTTCTCGCTCAAGGACGCGACGGATAAAAAATATTTCGTCAATCAAGTCTATCCCTCGGGGAAAACCGATCTTTTCGCGGGCGAAAAACTCGTAATGGCCGGACGGTATTCCACGCCGGGCGAGGTCAAGATTCAGGCGAAGGGCAAAATCGGAGAACGAGACGAGGAAAAGAACTTTGAAGGAGTCTTTACCGCTAAAAGCGAAGATTCGACGAACGCGTTCGTCGAACGCATCTGGGCGGCGCGTCGAATCGGCGAAATCATCGACGAACTCGACCTCAACGGCATGAATCAGGAATTGCTCGACGAACTTGTACAGCTCTCGAAAAAACACGGCGTCATGACGCCCTACACGTCTTTCCTCGCGCGCGAAGACGTCGCTTTAAACTCCGCCGCCAACAACACGACGGCCCGAGATAATTTCCATGCGCTCGCCTCCAACACGAGCGGAATGGGCGGCGTCAGGCAACGTAGCATGAAGCAAGGGCTTAAGCAAGTCGACAATCTCAACGGCGCGCAGTTTGACTCGATCGCCGAATCGAACGTCATGGCGCTCGCCGACGATTCGTCGTCCGCTTCCAGCGCCCGCATGAGCGGCGGAATGGGAGGCGGAATGGGAGGCGGTAGAAGAGTGGGCGTGGCCGGCGGTCGCATACTCGCCGCCCCTGCGACCCTTGCAAAACGCGCGCTCCCGATGGGCGCGATGGGCGCGGCGGCTCCCGCGCCTAGCCCGGCGCCGCAGATCGACGAGGCCGTTTCGAACAATATCCGCGTCGTCGCCGACAAGACCTTCTACCTGCGCGAAGGACGCTGGGTCGATTCGTCCGTGACCGAGGAAATGGAGAAGAACGCCACGCCCGTCGAAGTTAAACAGTTCAGCGACGAATACTTCAAACTGATCGACGAGAACGGGTCTGATTTGTCGCGATATCTCGTTTTCGAGGAATCGATCACGATCAACTTCAAGGGCAAGCTGTATCGAATCGAGCGCGTCGAAGAATAATTCGTCGATTCGTTAACGTCTGACAAAAGCGCGGAATGGAAACGTCGAGTCTCCGTTCCGCGCTTTCTCCATAAAAAGAGCGTGAAAAGAATTTTTATTCACACGTCGCGTTAAAAGTTTCTTGACGTTTGCGCGCGTACGGGTTAAACTGAATGGGTGTTCGGAGCTTAATACGTCAAGTCGCAAAATGAGGAAGGCCAGATGACGATTCGTCTCCTTGTCGCCGATCCCCAGCCGGTGGTCCGCGCAGGTCTTTTCGAGTTTTTTCGCGACTCTGACGTCGAGATCGTCGGCGTCGTGGAAACCGTCGAGCAATTCGTCGCCAAAACGCGGAGTCTTGCGCCCGACGTCGTAATTCTCGACGCGACGTTCCCCGACGGTTCGGGATTCGACGCCGTCCAAGAGCTTCGAAAAGGACGCTATGAAGGTCGCGTCGTCTTTTTGCTCGCGTCGGATCGCCAGACGACCGTCGCGAGAGCGGCGGCGGCGGGCGCGGACGCGTGTCTTTTCAAGACGGCGACGCAGACCGAGATCGTTTCGCTCGTTTGCGGGCTGGCGCTCGCGGCGACGCCGGAAACCGTTCAGATTTTTTCCGGCGAACTTCTGCGCGTTCGAAACGTTATGCGGAAGCGCCAGGTCGATCCGCTCAATCCTCTAACGGCGAGGGAAGCGCAGGTCCTGCGTCATCTTGCTCTCGGTCTGAGCAATAAGGAAATCGCGTTTTCGCTCAAGCTCAGCGTCGACACGATTAAAGAACACGTGCAGAATATTCTGCGTAAATTGGAAGTTAATGATCGCGCGCAGGCTGCCGTCTGGGCGGTCAGAAATAAGCTCGTCCCATAAGTCTCCGCGACGCCTGCCGTCGGCGAGACGCTTTGGGCTCGTTGAAATTTTACCTTTTATTTGGAGATATCACTCATGGGTCTTTCTAATGCTCATACGATGACGCGATATATTGGCAAAGCCGCCGTCATCGACTGCCTTGACGCCAAACTTAATGAGGAGCTGACGATCCAGGCTTGGGGCGAAGAACTCACCTCCATCGTGGCAAACCTTCCCAAGGATAGAGACCGCGTCGTCGTCAATTTTCAGAACGTTAAGTTTATGTCCAGTTCCGCGCTGCGCGTGCTCATTACGCTCAACACAAAAGCGAAGGTTCAAAAGGCGGCTCTGTTTCTCTGCGGAATCTGCCCTAACATCATGGAAGTCTTCAAGATCACAAAGCTCGATTCTATTTTCAAGATTCGCGCGACTGAAAACGAAGCGGTCAATTCGCTCCTTAAGTGAAAAGCGCCCGTCCGTCCGCGGAACGTTTGTTCCGCGACGAACGATCGTTGCGCTCTTCGGATCCACGACAGGGTCGATCTTTCGGATCGGCTATCGTTATGAAGATTGATAGGCGCGTTATGTCTCCCAGTTTAGATAAACCGGACGTCTGGCGATTTGAGAGAAATTTCCCAAGCGTCTCCGCAAGCGTCGTTCCCTTCCTTGACGCTATCGTCGCCGAGTTGGAAAAACGCGAATGGAATCCGAGCGACGTCTTTGCGATTCGCCTCGCCCTTGACGAAGCCGTCGCAAACGCTATTGAACACGGCAATCGTCACGACCCGGAAAAGAAGGTTCAGCTCTGCGCTGAAATTTCGGGAGAACGAATCCTCGTTTCGATTCAAGACGAAGGACCGGGCTTCTCGTTCGATTCCATCCGCGATCCCACCCTTGAAGAGAATCTTGAGATTCCACAGGGTCGCGGACTTTTCCTCATTAGAAACTTTATGACCCGCGTGTGGCACAACGACCGAGGAAACGTGATTTACATGGAAAAACGTCCTCAAAACGAGGCGGAGGAACTCGACGGCGATAAGCCGCTTGATCCTTAACGACGTCGTTTGCCATAGCGAATATTTGTAAAAAGCCCCTCGTCGCGTACAGAAGCGCGACGAGGGGCTTTCTTATGACTCGCGAAAGACGCGCCGCGTGTCGTGTCGTCGCGGCGCGCCCTATAGGGCGACGATCAATCGTCTTCTCAATCAGAGATCGACGTCAAGATCGACGTCAAGTTCGAGATCGAGTTCCTTAGAGGTCGCTGCGGAAGCGACGGACGCGACAGATACCGGCGCGACGGACGTCGTCGCGAATTCAGACCGAGTCGGTCCGTAGAACCCCGCGCTTTTCGCGACCGCCTCGACGGCCGCCTCTTCTTCGAAGAGTTCCGCGACTCCGTCCGACGTCTCGAGAACGGCGGCTGTCAACGCTGAATCGAGAACGGCGCCAGACGACACGGCGGGCTCGGAATAGTAGATCGAATCAAGACCGTCGGCGGCGCTCTTTCCGAGGAACTGCAGGAAGTACGCGAGGTCGTTGCTGTTGATCGTGCCGTTCAGGTCGTAATCCAGAACGCGATACTTCGCGGTCTCAATATTATCGACGTCGGAGCCGAGGAATTGCAGGAAGTACGCGAGGTCGTTGCTATTGACCGTTCCGCTTTCGTCGACGTCGAAGATGAAGGGATAAAGATTGACAGAGGGAACGGAAACGGACGAAACCGACGCGCCGTTAAGGGATTGCGCGGTCGCCGTCGCGGAGAACCCCGGATTGACGGCGGCGAGGCGTCCGTTTGCAGGAAGCGGGACGCCCTCGACTCCCGCCGGTTCGAATTTCATTCTCGCCACAAGGACCCATCCCTCGGAATCGACGGCGCGGGATCCGGTCGCGGTAACCGTCGCCACGCCGGACTCGTCGGTATAAGAAACGGTATAGCCGGACGCGGCCTTAACTTCGGCGAGTTTGAAGTAGGAGCCGTTGTAGGCGAACGCGGCGGTCGCGGACGTCACGGCGGCGCCGTCTGCCGACGCCCAGACGTCGACGTAGAAGTTGGACCATTCGTCGATCCAAGTCCGCTCCGTCGAAAGCGCGGCCGCGTGAGTATCCCCCGACGCGCTCGAAAGGGACTGAATTACATACTGGATCGAGCCTGACGCGACGGAATCGTCTGCGTTGAGCAAAACGCCGACCGATTTATCCTGCGCCCATACAAGGTCGTAAGAAACGTTGTCGGCGGCGTCGACGCGCGCCAACTGAAGATCGAAATTCGACGAAAAATCGACCGAAATCGTCGTATTCACGGCGGCGTCGAAAACCGACGTGGCGCCGTTCCCCATAAGGACGCTCGCGTAAACGCGGTTATTCGTCGTCTTACGCGCGTACGTCAGGTCGGAATACCCGTCGCTGTTGAGATCTTCGGCGATTAGCCCGACAACCGTCGTCGTGCCGGAAATAAGCGATCTACCCGCCGGTTTAGACCCTAATCCCGCGTCGCTCGAACGGAGATAATAGACGATATTGGCGTAATTCGCGCCCGCAGACGAGTTAAGAACGGCGACGTCGGCAAGTCCGTCTCCGTTGAAATCGCCAACCGCGGCGGCGATCGGATTCGATCCCGCCGTCGACGAAGAATCATACGCCGTCGTAATCGTCGCGCCGCTAAGCGCGGAACCGCTGTTCTTGAGAACCGTAATCGTGTCCTGCGTCGTGTTTACGATAACGAGATCGTCGACGCTCGAACCGTAGATCGAACCGGCGGTCAGAGCCGCTCCAACCAGACCGGCGCCGACGTAAGAACGCGTCGCGGTAAATCCTGAACCGTTGAGTTTGAGCGCGTTCACCGACGAAGAGACCGACGTTCCCGTGTTCTTAACGGTCAAAACCGCGATCTCGTCGACCGAAGTCTGACTGAATTTTCCGACCGCGATATCGGCGATCGTGCCGCCGAACGCCTGCGACGCCAGCGCGACAAAGGAGCCGTCCGCCAACTGCTGGAAGGCTTGGACGCCCGAACCGACGTTCGCTTGGAACTGAACCGCGACGTCGATCAGTCCGTCGCCGTTGAAGTCGCCAAAGACCGCCTTCTTAACCGCTTCGCTAAACGTATACTGACTCGTCACGTTTTCAATGGAGCCGGTCGAAGAAACGGTTCCCGTATAGAGTCGGTTCTTGCCGACGAGGATCGCGTCCGTATCGCCGTCGCCGTCGATATCTTCAATATCGACCGAGACGTACTCAGGCGTAGAGACGACAAGGTCGGACGCCGTAAACGTATAGTCGTAAGCGCTCGACGCGTCGCCGTTATAAAACATATACTGACTGCCGTTGACCGCGAAGATTTCGGGATCGGAATCGCCCCCGACGTCGCCGATCGCCGCCGCGCTCGACGAGTTGAACCTCAAGCTGTCGCAATCAATCCACTGTCCGACCGTCTTCGCGTCGACGCTGCTTTCCGTCGGGGTCGCAGATTTAATCGTAATGAGTCCGCTCGCGCCGTTTGTCATTGCGCCGACGACGAGAAAACCGTCGTAATCGACGACCCAGTCGAAGGTCAACGCCGAACCGTACCCGCTCAGGTCGTAGGAATACTTTGAAATGGTGGAATCGACGCTGGCAAGAACGAGATCGTTATAGCTCGACGTCTTCTCCTTGAGGAGAAGATAGTCGGTTCCGTTGATCGTCGTCGAGCCCATAAGCTCTTCCGTAATCGAACTGGCGATACGGTAATTCTTTCCGAAAGAACTCGTTCCGTACCCGGAATAAAGCGCCGTTTTAACCGTCGTGCCGGTCTCGGAAAGGGTCGTCGCCTGTACGACAAGCGTGTCGCCGTTGATAACCGTCGCGTCGACGCCGACAAAAACGCAAATCTGCGCGTTGGAACTGTTGAACTTCGCGACGTCAAGCTCCTTTTGCGACTGTTGGACATACGCGGAAGTCGACGCGTTCCACGTGTATTCGGTCACCGTAAGTCCGACGCCGCTTGAAGCGGAAACGACGGTAAGAGAATCGCCGTTGAAGATAACGCTGTCGTAGCCCTTCGTGCCGCTGAGCGAGGAGAGCGTCTGAGAACCTTTAAGCGTAAAATCGCCGTTCGTCGCCGTATTCGCATAAACGCTGATCGTCTTCGACGCGTAATTGACGGCGACCAACTCGTTGCGGCCGTCGCCTGTGACGTCCGTAAGATCGCAAACGTCGACGGAACCGCTAAGATCGACGGAATAGGACGCCGAAGAGGAAGAGGGCTCGTAAGTCGAGATATTCTCGCCGCCAAAGCCGCTCCAGTCGACGTTGAGCATCTCACGATTCTCTAACGATTCAAGCGAAAGACGACGAGTTCTCCGACTAGATTCACGAGCGCCGCGATCAAAGGCGCGTTGAAAAAACTTATCTTTCATCTGTATAACCTTTTATAGTTCTTAGACTAAATCAGGACTCTTCGCCGACAGCTTTCGCCGCGAGTTCCGGCGCCGCTCAGCCCCGTCCATAGGAGAAGATCATTCGCCATTATAGCCAAAACCGTCTCGCAGGGCGACGCCAATTATACCAGAAGCCGCTGGAAAAAGGAAGAAACGTTTTATTTTCTGAAAAAAATTTCCAACGTTTCCGCCGTCAAACCCTCTGGGCGCGCAAAACGCATACACAACGACCCACAGTTTCGACGCGCCACAATCTAAAACGTTCTCAATAAAAGATTGCTTTATACAAAAAAACGAACGCGAACCGTCTTAACAGTCCGCGTTCGTTCTATCTGTTTGAGAATGGAATCGGGAAAACGGGGCAAGAATCGCCCTGCGACTATTCCTCGTCGTCCCCTTCTTCGCCCTCGGAGTCGTCTTCCTCGTCGTCGTAGTACTCGTCGGTTTCTTCCTCCTCGTACTCGTCTTCGGAGTATTCTTCTTCGTCTTCGTCGGTTTCCGAATACTCGTCGCCCTCGGCGGCTTCGGACCCGTCGTCGGAAGCGTCGACTAGGTAATCGGCGAAATTCCCCGATTCAGGCTCGTCGTCGTCTCTGGCATGATCAGTGAAGACCTTCGTCCATTCGTCGAAATCGGGAGAATCGACGTCTTCAAAGGCCGACTCGTCGACCGTAACGTAATCGACTCCCTCTTCGACCTCCTGAACCGCTTCGACGGCGTCGTCGGAGGTCGATTCGGGATTGATCAGATCGGCGGAGACTTCATAGGCGTTCTTCACGCTCGACTTCGAGGTAAAGACAGGGCTGATCTCGGAGAGTTCGCTCAAGCTGGCGACTCCGCCGTCAAAAGCGACGTCGCGTTTGACGGGAGAATACTCGACGCGCTCTTCCTCTAGCGCCGTGAAGGTCGGAGACGCCACGTCAAGACGCGGCGACTCTTCGCTCTTCGGTTCGGGCTCGACCGAATTAATCGCCGCGACCGTCTGAACGGAAACGACTTCGGCGTCGGCGACGATCTCAGGATCGCCCGCAGTTTCGGCCAAGTCGGCGTCGGCGCGGAAAACGCGTTCGTCGTTCTGCGCGTTCGGATTGACGCCATAATCGCCCTGCCCCGTCGGACCGGCGGCGACGGCGACCGAATCGTCCACGACGCCGCCGTCAAACGTGAACGTCTCGCCGTCGTCTTGCGACGCAAGGTCGTATCGCTCGCCGCTTCGTAAAACCGGCTCGTCGGCGAACGTTTCCGTCGGATAGCGGAGCGAATCGAAGTCGGACCCTTCCACGGCAAAGCGCGTCGCGTTTGTCTCGACAGGCGATTTCTCGACGAAATTGGGGCCGAGTTCGACCGGTTTGGCGACCTTGACGACGAGTTCCGCCTCGCCGCGCGCGATACGTTTCTTCAACGGGGTCAACACGCGGAACTTACGGCGTTTCGGATCGGTCGAGGTAGGCAGTACGCAAACGGGCGAGCCAAGTCTCAGGAAGAGTCGGCAGATGTGCTCGTGGCAGGTAAAGAGGAATATCTGACGTCCCGCTTTTGCGAACTCGAATAGGAGTTTCGCGGCGATCGCGGCGCGACGATAGTCGAAATTCACGAGCACGTCGTCCCAGATGAGCGGCATCTGGACGCCGTGTTTCTCGAAGGAGACGACAAGCGCAAGTCGGATCGCGATGAAGAGAAGCTCTCGCGTGCCGCGCGAAAGCGCCGCGACGTCGAGCGTCTCGCCGTTCGCCGCGTCGACAAAGAGCGCGTCTTCGCCAAGGGGCGTCCAGATATTGACGTAGAGACCGTCTGTTAAGCGCTTAAGGTAACGCGACGCTTCGCGGAGCGTCTCAGGCTGACGTTCCTTTTCGTACGCGCGACGGATGTCTTCCATCATCTGGCCGGCGACGGCGCGGCTCTGCCACAGCGCCGCCATTCTTTCGAAGCGCAGGTCGAGCGCGACGGAATCGAAACGGTCGCGCACAGATCCCTTCTTCGCGGCGATCGCGTCCGCCTGTTGACCGAGACGTCCGGAAAGTTCGAGCTTTCCCTTGAGCTCCGAATCGAGCGCGTCGATTCGCACGACGAGTCCGTCGATTGCGGGGACCAAATCGGCGCGAGCTTCTTGATCGTTCAAGAGCGCGGCAATTTCGTCTTCCTGGCAGAAACCGCCAATCCCGGCGGCAAGACGCTGTTCGACGACGTCAAGATCGGCGACGCGTCGGCAGTAGAGCGAGCGCCTAGCGACCGCTTCGACCAGTTCTTTACGGGAATGGAGATTGAAGCCCGCAAGGAACCGACGCGTCTCGCGGATCTGACGGCGGCGAACCGCCAGCAACTTCTTGCACGCCCTCTTGATCTTATTCATTTCGTCAAGGAGCGTCGCGCGTTCCTTGAGGACGTCCGCGTGTTCGTCGAGCATTTCGCGAAGTTTCGGAACGACGAAGAACGGAGATTTGTCGTCGAACGTCTTCTTCGGCGCCAGCGCTATCGCCGCGTCGAGCCGATCGACGATCCCCTGACGTTCGCGCCCGAGATACTCGATTTCCGTCGCACAGGTCGCGACCTGCGTTCGCAGATCGTCCGCAATCTCGACGCGAGCGAAGAGATCGCGAACCTGCTTCGGTTTGAGCGTCTCGGGCAGACACGCGGCGCGCAGCCAAGCGCGCCAACGTTTAAGCGATTTCTTAACCGCGGTTTCCGAGCGCGCGACCTTCTCCTCTTGAGCGCGGAAAAGCTTCGTCGCTTCTCGCCACTGCGCTTCGACAGGCGCGAGCCCTTCGAAATGGGCAAGGTCCGCTTTCGCGCGTTGGAGACGCGTCTCAAGGGTAAGGTTCGGCTGATTCGCCGGCGCGGGATACTTCTCGTCCAACGAGGCTGTCTCGACGCGCGCCTGCTCAAGCTGACGCGTAAGAAGCCCTAAACGTCGCTGATTGTCTTCGAGCTTCAGGCGATTCTTCCTTTCGACGGTCGTCTTATAGAAGATACAGCCGATCATCACGAGCAACCCGATGAGCCCGGCGACGAGATCGACGCGGTCGTAGAAGAGCGACAAGCCAAAGAGGAACCCGCCGACGACGACGCCCGCGCCTAACAGATAGAGGGGCGGTCCGACGATCGCCTGATTTTCGACGAGCGTATGGTTTTGACGTTCGAGTTCCTTCCGGTACGTCGCCATTTCGTCGACGCGCTTTTCGATTTCGATCCGTCGACGCAGAGCGGAAAGAAGCGCGCCGGAACGTTCGATCGCTTCGGTCAGGTTCTTCTGACCGTGAGACGTCAGCCCCTCCTCCAACTTAGCGACAAGCGCGTTGAGTCGCGTTCGAATCTGTTCAAGTTCCGCCTTACGCTTCTGCAAACGCTGACGAGCGCGACGAACGCGCTTCGCGGGAATCTTATAATCCTCGATCTCTTTGAACGTCGCGCCCGCTTCCACGAGCTTATTGGGAAGTTTCGCGGCGGAGATTTCGGCCGGAGTCGCGCCGTTGCGACGTTCTTCTTCGATCTTAGCGGAAACGATCGACGCGTTGATCGCGTCTAACGCGGACCGCGTCAACACGAGCTTGCCGTTGCGCGCGCTGCGGAGACGCTGTTCTTCTTCCGCGAGCTTCGCGTTGAGTTCCTCGAGTTCTTTGCGGAGCGTCGAAACCTTCGAGTCGATCTCCGTCAGACGCGGAAGGTCCTCTTCGAGGATGGAAACGCGAGGCGCGAGTTCCGCGAGCGCAGAGTCGACCGGTATCGCGTCGCGCTCGTCGCGTTTCGCGCGGTAACCGTCGCGCAGTTCTTTAATTTTAGCGTTCGTCTCGGAGACGGCGGCGATAAGAGCGTCGCATTCGTCGACCGACTTCTGTTCGACGGCGGGAACGTCGCCCATCTCGGCGAGTTCGGCGCGTCGGCTTTCACGCTCGTCCCACGTCGGCGCGACGTGGAGCGCAAGTTCGCGGAGTCGCTTCTGACGCTCCGCCTTATCGCGACGATCTTGGAGATTCGAGATCGCTTCCAGGAGCGCGCGACGTTCCTCGAGAAGCCTCGCGTATTCGTTGAGGTCGGACGCCGCCTCGCCCGCGCGGCGACGCGCCGCGTCGCGCTCGTTGAGGAGATTCTTAAGAATCGACGGCTTATCCTTGGGATCAAGCGCGTCGTTGCGTTCAGAAACAATCTGCTGAAAAACTTGGACGAAGGAGCCGCGGTCGACGCCGACGCTCAGACGATAGAGCATCTGCGCCGCTTCCGTCTCGTTGAGCATCCCCAGACGCTGGAGTTCGTCGAGTCCGATCGCAAAGACGCCGTTGTACGTCGATTCGTCGAGATTGCACGTCAGCGACTTTGAGAAATAATCGCCGACTCTGGCGCCGTCCGGTCCCGTAATCACGAGCGATTCCGCTATCTTTTGACCAGGCAGCGAATAGAACCTTCCGCTCCAATTGATCAGTCCGTCCGTGGCGACGAAGCCCGAACGGCGTTCGATCGCCGAAAGATAAGACGCGTCGCGACGAATATAACGGCGTTCGATTCGGTGATCGCCAAAGTCGGACGAAACGGTCGCGACTCCGCCGATCCACGTCCGCGAGACGTCGCGCGCGACGCTTTTGGCGTCAGGGGGAGTCTCCGGCGATTCGTTCGTTTGAGCGGCGCGTCCGGCGGCGAGGAACCGCCTGACTTCTTCCGGGACGTTGGAGTCGTTCGCGTCGACAAAGGAAGCGTTGAAGGCCGTCCGTCTGGGATCGTCCGCCGCGACGCGACCGCCTTTGCGCGAACGACGCCGACGACCGTCGAGCGCCATCTGAATGTAACGTTCCCGATCTTCGTCCGCGCCTCCGTAAAGACACGTCCGAATAAACTGCATCAGCGTCGTTTTACCCGCCTCGTTGGGTCCGAAAAAGACGTTCAGACCGGGCGAGATTTTCGGGAGCGACAAATTCTCCCATACGCCGAAACGCTCGATTTTAAGCGACGTAATTCTCACGAGCCGATCTCCTTTTCGTCAATATTCTTCTGAAGATTGCGCAGCTCGGCGGCAATGACGCGGTTCTTCATCGTCAACCCTTTCGTCGTCGCGCCTGAAAGAAGCGCGGCGGGCGAGTCGTTTTCGGAGAGCAAATCGACGCCGAGCGCCGCGGCCTCGCGTAGCGCCGCGCGACGTTGTTCCAACTTCTCGCTTCGTAAGAGCTTGTCCTCGTCCGAATCGCCCGCGCCGGGCGTGTCGAAGGACGTCATGTTGTAAAGCGTCGCGGTCTCCGGCGGAAAATCTTTCGATTCAAGCGTTTTAAGACGCGCTAAAAGTTCCGAAACGTCGGCGGATTCGCCCTCGGTTCGGCGCCGCTCGGAAATCTCATGACGGACGCGTTCTCGCGCCGCCCAAGCGCGCATCGACTCCGGCATGAACGCCTCGACGTTGATTTCTTCCCCCTCGTTTTCGCTGTAATAGCGGATCATTCGGAGATAGTCGCCGAGAATCGTCTGACGTTCGTACATCTCCTCGGGGACCTTATCGGGAACGATCGGTTCAAAATCGACGGCGAAGACGACCGGCGGTTCCTTTGCAAAGTCGGCGCGCAAATCGCGCACGAGCGTCTGGGTCGTCGCGCCGTATCGAAGCGCGGGGAGCGCGCCGCCTTCCGCGTCGACTCGCCATGAAACGAACCAAATATTGTCGTCGAGGGAACGTCCCGCAAAAGACGCGTCCTCGCGTTCTTTATCTTGAATCGCCTTCATTCGCGAACGCGCCGCGGCGAGAACTTCTTCCGCCGTCTCGTCTTCGCGAACGGTAAGCCGTTCTTCGGACCAGCGCAACGGGGACGTGCGAATCAACGTCGCCGTCGTTCGCCCCGACTCGCCGACTTCGACGAGCGTCGCGCCGAAATCGCCCGTCTCGGAAAAGTTGCGCGCCAGCGGCGAACCGGCGTAAACGGCAAGGGACGGGGAACGGGAAACGGTCTCGCGGACTCGCGAACCGCCCAGCGCCCAGTAGCGAACGGACTCTAATTTAAGCGTCTCCGCGGGAAGACGACCGTAGAAAACGCCGATCGTGTAGAGGTCGTCGGCGTCTTCAACCGGCTCGACCGCGCCGCGCGGGGTTACGCCCGTTTTACCCCAACTCGTCCCGAGAATCCGGGCAAGGGAAACGCCGTCGCGGTTGAAGAAGACCTCTTCGACCTGACCGACGGGGAAAACATGGACGTTAGAAGGAAATCGGAACGCGGCGGGAACGACGTCGGGAGAGTCGTTTCTTCCGGCGCCCCAGAAGACGGGGATATGCGCGACCTCTAGCCGCTTAAACTGTTCGATCAGGAAAAGCATCCCCCAAGGGCCCGTCTCGCGAGGCGAGAGCAGGTCGCCGCTGAGGACGACAAAATCAACTTTTTCGCGCAGCGCGGCGTCAAAGACGCGCTCCGCCGCAAGTCGAGGCGCGTCGAGTATCGCGTCGCCAAAACGATCTGGCAACGACATAAGACCGTCGACCGGAAGTTCCAAACGGAAATCCGACGCGTGAATAAATCGAAATCCCTGCGACGCCATTTCTGATTCCTTAAATTTAACGACGAACATCGCCCCGCGAATCCGACTCCGTCCCTCGACGAAATCAAAAAATTCAAACAGAGCGCCCTATTTATCGATTATTAATTCTAACGCGAAAGAGCCCGGCGCGGAAAACAAAATCGCGGAAATGCCGAAAAAACCGAAAGGATATTGAAAAACGAGGTCAAAAAAAAACATTTTAACGTTTACGCGTTTTATATATGTAACGCCAGAAAAACCGAACGAATACATTCTAACGGCGTTGACGAACGTTCTTGCGCCTTTCTCCGTCTCGTTATAACGACGTAGGCGCGTCCCGAACAAGACCGTTCGGAACGCGCCCGCTTAACTTATGTCACGACGGGAAATCTCCCGGATCGCGTCGATTAAAGGAGAATGATTCCAGAGGCTCCCGAACCGCCGCCGATCGTCTGGACGGCCTCAAGAGCTTTCTGAATCTTTTCCTGGCTGTCGAGCAGATACGCGCGAGCGAAGGGATCGTCGCCGCGGCCGTTCGCGTTCTTGAACTCGATCCGATCGCTGTTGAGGACCAGTTCGAGATCGGCGAGACGCATCCTAAGTCGCATGCGCGCCAACGAATCGAAATCGCGAGGACCCGCGGAGCTTGCGGAACCGTTCGCCGCGGAGATCAGTCTTTCGAGGAACGTGCGCTGCAGATTGCGACGCGTCGACGAAATCTTGATCTCAACTTTGCCGTCGCCGCCCTCTTTAAGCGCTTTGACCGCGTCGTTAATCTCTTGGAAGATCGCGCCGTCAAGCTTCTCGAGGAGTTCCGCGCTCGTGAAGACGTCTTCTCCTTCGGCGACGCGCATCTCGGCGTCCGCGAGACGACCGAGGGTCGAGTTCGCGAGAAGCTGGGTCAGAATCGACGTCTGCATCGCGAGGATGTTCGCGTGAACGTCGTAGTCGTAACGGGACGGAACGCTAGATCCCCAATGGGACCAACGGTTCGGCGCGAGGTAATCGAAGAGCTGATTCGGAATCTTGAACGAGTTGACGCCGAAGCAATTCTCAAGGAGGAAATCGAGCGCTTCGCGCTGATCCTTCGCGGGAACCACGACGAAAGGCTTCTGACCGTTCTCGTCGCCTTTGAAATCACGGTTCACGATCAGGCCGCCGATGTAGTTGGCGGCGAATACCATGCCGTTGACCTTCCAGTTGATAAGAAGGTTGAAGCGCGTTCTCATGCGCGCGTAGCTCTCGCCGTCTTCGATGATCCGGTCATTAAGACCCGGAAGAAGCTGATCGACGAGACGGGCGCGAACTTTCGCGTATTCCAGCGGGCTGGAACCAAGATCCCAGATGTTGACGTACGGGTTGATCGTGGAGCCGTAGCAGTCTTCGTCGGTCGCAAACTTAAACTGCGGCTGCGACTGCTTCGAGGCGATTTTCTGGAGTTCCGATTTCTCGGAATCGGTCGTCTTGCCGGGGAAGACGCGATAGCCGTACTCGATGGCGAGTTCGTCGTATTCGCCAAGGCGATAGGAGTAGTAATCGCCCTGCTTTTCGCCCTTCGGCATGATGTTGACCGGCGCGTATTCCATGACGGAGCCGACGAAACCGTGCTCGGTCCATTTCGACGCGTCGTTGATTTCATCCAGCGTATGAAGCGTACTCTGAACGAAGTTATGACGCAGACCGAGGGTATGGCCGACCTCGTGGCACACGAGCTGGCGAAGACCTTGGTCGATGAGCTTCTCCTTTTCCTTCGCGAGACGCTCTTTGGCTTCTTCTGCGGCCTTCTTCTTCTCAGACTTCGCTTTCTCTTCGGCTTCCTTGTCGGCCTTTTCCTTGTCCTCCGCGAGTTTCTTCTCTTCGGCGGCTTTACGTTCGGCCTTCAATTCTTCGACAAACTTCTCGACCTCGGCGAGGCGGCGCGCGGCGTCCTCCGCGACGGACTTCGCGTTGTTCGCGACTTCCTGCGCGTCGTTGGCCTTCTTCTCGAGCGCGTCGTGGGTCTCTTCGAGACTCTTGCGGACGTTTTCTTCCGCGTCTTTCGCCTGAGCGAGTTGTTCCTTGACCTTATCGAGTTCGGCGACCGCCTGCTGCGCGAGCTGCGATGCCTTCTCGGCGGCGGCCGCGGCTTTATCCGCGACTTCGCGCGCGGCGGCGACCTTCTCGTCTTCCGCAGCGGTCGTTTCCTGAGGCGCGGCGGGCTCTTCTTCGGCGGCGTCAAGCGCTTCGATCTCGTCGACCGCGTCGACCGTCATAATGTCAAAGAACGTGTTGGCCAGCCCGAATTGTTCCGCGTAGAACAGTTCTTTGTCCGCTTCGTAGGCGTTTCGCATCGAGCTTTCGTCAAAGAAGCGCGGCGCCTCGTCGGCGAGCGAGTTACGACCGGTAAACTTGTCCAAAAGCTGATCGGACGTGTAGAGATCAAACGAACGCGTCCAGCTGCTCAGGAACCCGACCGTAAGAACGACGTCGGCGTCCAAAATCTGGCCCGTTTCAGGATTAACGCGGCTCGGACCGATCGAGAAGCCCGTCTGCGTGGAGCTCCAGCGGATCGTATTGTAATTGATGTCCTCAGGATCCCAATCGTCGTTGTCTTCCTGCTGACGGATTTCAATCGCGTTGTAGAAGCCCGCCTTTTCGAACGCCTTGTTCCATTCAAGGGCGCCGTCGCGGAGCGTCTTGCGGTATTCGTAAGGGGTCGCTTTGTCGAGCCAGTAGACGATCGGCTTCTTCGGAAGCGAAATCTCGGCGTCCGGCTCGAGTTTCTGGAGATTCCAACGATTGATGTAGCGGACGAAATTGTCGTCGTTCATCTTATCGCTGACGTTGCGAACGGCGGAGTTGAAGTACCCGATTCGTTCGTCCGCAAGACGAGGCTTGTATCCGTCGTTCTTGAGTTTGCTGATCGAATAATGCACGTTGACCGTCACGCCGCGACGATCGACGACCGTGTCGGGAGCCCCGCTCAGATTGTACGCGGAAGCGACTTCAAGCTCGATGTTGTCTTTGAGCGGCTTAACCTTTTCCCACCAAGATTCTCTCAGCGAACCGGAAATAGGAATCGACGCGAAAACGGATCCGCCCATGAAAAGCCCGCTGACGTCGACGACGTCGCCGCCTTGAGGTCCCTTCGCGAGGATCGGAAGGCTATAGACGACGCTGTCCGGGAACGCGACGCGAAGCGCTTCCGAATCGGGACCGCTGTCGGCTCGGTAACGATAGTTGCGGCGGACGAGTTGCACGCGTTCGCCAACCTTGCGGAAACGCCAGATCAGATCGTCGCCATAATCGATCGACTGACCGCCGTAAAGATCCGCAGTGCCGAGACCGCGCGCGATGGAGACGACGCAGATGTAATCGGTTCCGTAGTCGCCCGACGTAATCTCCCAGTAGAGATTGTCCTTCTTGCGGTAGGTCGTAATCGGACCGCCGAGTCGGGTCGCTTCGGGAACGACCTTGTCGAAGGGTTGGAGCTCCGCCGCGACGGTCTGATCGGTCGAGACGCTCTGAGACGGTTCCTCGACGAGCGCGGAGTCGTTGGCGTCCGGTATGGGGGTTGTCGCGTCTTCATCCGCGTATGCGGCGCCGCAAAAGACGCCCGCGAGAAGAAGCGCAGTAAAAAGGCGTTGTCGTTTCATTGAAAACCTCTCAAACGTATACATTATCCGGGAAACGCGCCGACCGTCGAACGAGAAGACGCGAGCGGAGAACACTTCTCGAAGTCAATAAGCGTCGCTAGACGAATCGCAAAATCCGTAAAAAGAGCTTATTTCGACTATTTTCTTCATTCTATCCAGACGATTCCAAATTAACAGAGTAAATTTAGAGAAAAAAGAGAAATATTCTTACTTTTGACGCTTTAAACAACCAGATAACGTAAAAAGCAGGCGCTATCGCTAACGTCTGCTTTTTCGTCACAATCGGCAAAACCTCTCAGCGCGGGATTTGAATTTTCCCCTCGACGATCTTGCGGACGACCTCGAGATTATTCGGCAGAAAATCAGGGTCGTCGAGGAGTTCCGTAAGCGTCCGCCATTCGTATCCGGAAGCTTCGGAAGGTTGAAGTTTGATCTCGGGATCGCCAGCCAGAGGTTTTTCGAGTTCGGCGACGAACAGATGCAGGGTCGCGTCGGAAGGCGTCCTGATCTCGGCGATTTTCGCGCCGACGCGGATCGCGACTCCGACCTCTTCGAGGAATTCGCGCCTCGCCGCGTCCTCCGGACGCTCCCCCTTTTCAATTCCGCCCCCGGGAAAACAAAGCGTTCCGGGGCAAGCGACTTTTTCGGACCGGCGAATGAGGAGAATCTGACGCTTCGCAAAATCCAGCGGCGCGTCGCTCTTAAGCGAAAACGGAGGCCGGAACAGAATTGCGGCGGCGCCGTCGCGCGACGCCCCGGGGGGCGCGATCCAATAACGTTTCACAAGACGCGCCGCGCCAAGTCCGGCGGCGGCGCCGACGACGTCTTGAACGACGTCTTGCAGTTCATAGCAGCGCCCGACGTACGGCTGAACGACCTCTGTGCCGACGCTCCAAACGCATATAAGCGCAAACCAAAGCCAGTACGACCAGTTGGCGCGAGCCGTTCCTACAAAAACGCCGAGCGCGAAAAACGCGAGAAAGTGAAGAATCGAAAAAGCTTCGTCGGGAATGAACTCTGTCGGCGGCTTCGGCTGGAGCAACATGAAAGCCATGAAGAGGAAATAGAGCCATGCGACGACGATCGCAAACCTCCTCAACCTCTCGTACTGCCGATAGGGTATCATAAACGGAATTCCTCTTCATCTGATAATTCGACGAACGCTTCAAGGTATTGTACCGCGCGCCGGTTTTCCTAAAAGGGGACGACGCAAAGCGAGAAAGAACCAAGAAAAACTATCGCCTTGGCGACAATAATCGCGCGCTTTCTCCAAAGGTCTTTGAAAAGAATTCCGAATATACGGATTCTAACAGGTCAAGAAGTCGTCGTCGGCATAAATTTCCAACTTGTCAAAATAGATAAACGGGGTTATATTATCAGGCGTGAGAAAAATCTCTGGCAAGCGTCGTCACGAACGGACAATCCTTCGAAAGAGAAGTTCGCGGGGTTCGTCGTTCGATCCGATCACGGCTCCTGCCTCATGACAAAGTTCTTTCGAGACGGGATCGAGAAATGCCGCGCACTAAAAAAGACGAGGATTTATTTGATCAGTCGTCGATGTCCTTCTTGGAGCATCTCGACGAGCTTCGCGCCTGCATGATCGGCGCGATTATGTGCGTCGCGATCGGGCTGGTCGTCGCCGTGATTCCATTGGGGTTCTGTCCTTCGCTCACGACGATGGCGGTGGATTACGTTCAGCGACCGCTGAAAAAGTCGTTGGAGAGTTTCCATATTCTTCAGTCGCAACGTCAGCTCCAGCGCAAGGCGCGCGAATTGCGCGATCTCGGCTACGATCCCGACATTGCCGCGGCGCCGGCGAAGCTCCATATGACCGCGCGTCCTTTCTACATCTTCCCGAAGGACCTCCAGACGCTCCGCAGCGCCGGCGTTCAAGCGTTCGTCGGAACGTCGCTCCCTGAAATTGAGCGCCAACGCCGCGTAAGACTCGGCAAGGTCGACAACTTCGGCGCCTATAAAGACGAACTCGTCACGGAAACGCGTTTGAATCCTTCGGGCGGCGACAACGAGCCGACGATGATCCTGCTCTGGGAGAAACTCGGAGACGACTCGCGTTCCAAGACGCGCGCGCTTTCCGTACAGGAGTCGTTCGTCATCTTCCTCAAGACGGCGCTCTTCCTTGGGATCGTCTTGGGCAGCCCGGGCGTTTTCTACTTCTTCTGGCGATTCGTCGGCGCGGGGCTCTATCCGAGCGAGAAGAAATACGTCTACCGTTTCCTGCCGCTGAGCGTGTTTCTGTTCCTATTGGGGTTCGCGCTGGCGTTCTTCGTCGTCTTCCAGTTTATGCTGCAATTCCTATTCCGCTTCAACGCGGGGATGGACATTGAGCCGGACACGCGAATCAGCGAGTGGCTGAACTTCGCGCTATTGATTCCCGTCGCGTTTGGCGTCGCGTTCCAGTTGCCGCTAGCGATGTTCGTGCTGGAGCGGCTTCGCATCTTCTCGATTAAGATTTACATGGAAAAGTGGCGAATCGCGATCTTTAGCGTCGCGTGCCTTGCGATGCTCATCACGCCCCCCGACCCGTGGAGCATGCTCTTCATGCTCTCCTGCCTAATCTTCCTCTACTTCGGCGGAATCTTCCTGTGCAAACTCTTCCCGAGACCGAAGAGCGAATTTGACGACGACGAAGACTTCTAACGACCGGGCGGCGACGCGCTTAAAAGAAGCGTCCGATCGACCGATAAGAAAACCAGCCGTCCGGCGCGCGCCGAGCGGCTGGTTTTCTATTAGACGAGAGAAAAAAACGGCGAGATTGCGCGTCTCAATGGCGTCCGCATCCGCAGCCGCATCCACAGCCGCAAGAATGACTATGACCGCCGCCGGAGCCCGCGCTCGAGGATTCGGAATGAGAGGAAGCCGGGGCGCTCATGAGTCGTCCGACGTCCTCCGAACCGCACGAAGAGCATTTCGGAACGTCGGAACCACGGATCAGCGCTTCAAAGACCGCGCCGCACTTTTTGCATTCATATTCGTAAATAGGCATGACTATCACCATTTCTAAAGAGGGACGCGCGACCGACGGGAAAGCCGGAGGCTCGCGCCCAATAACGACGGCTTAAATTATACGCGTTAGGACGCGATGTAAAGACGCCGTCGACTCGACGGAACAACGAGAAGCGAGCGACGGCGATTTCGTCAATCGAGTCCCGTTTTCCAAACCGGGATCGCGTTGATCACGGGCTCTTCATAGGGGTGGACGTTCTTGACGGCGCGAATCGTTTCGTCGAGTCGTTCGGCGCGGCACAGAACTTCGACCTTAAGCTCGGGCTCCTCGCTGAACTCGTCGATTTCGCCGAGAAACGGGGAAGCGCCCTCCAGAGGTCGCCACGTCCCCGTTACGGGGCTGTACGAGAGACAGCTGTCGTATCGCCCGATATGCCCGGCGTCGACCTCCCGCAACGCCCGTTGTAGCGCCCGCAAATGCGTCTCGGGAATGAAGATTTCGAGTTTAAAGTAGGAAAATTCCATCGGCGTCTCTCAATAATTTGACAGAATTTCGACGTTTCACAAAATCCGCCCTCGGCGGGCGCTTCAACAGACGTGTAAAATCATCGCGCTACATTTGACGTAAGCAAACAACGTGAGCGAAAAAACACGCATGAGCGGAAGCTCATAATAAAACCCGCCTTCGGCGGGCGCCTGTTCGCTCTCTAGCGTTAGTCCGCGCCATGAGGCGAATACCATCCTCCCGCAACGTCGTGGGCGCAACCTCCACTTTCTGAATAGGAGCTAAAAACTGTTTCTTGTCGATTAACAAATGTTCTAAAACAGGCTCTAGGTCGATATATTTCTCAACTTGCGCCTCGTCGTGAGAATATTTTACCATAACAGCGAGATAAGCGGCGTCCCAACTCTTAACGCTATCGTAATACTCCAACGAGTATAGACCGACAAATTTAAGTCTTTGACAGCCAAAAGAAAAGATCGTGTGCCGTCCCTCGTTTCCCAAAAGCGCGGTATGAGAATCAAAATTGTTCATCCTTGTATCTGGCGTTTTCCCCAGTTTCCTGAAGAATAGTTGACCAAGGTCCGCTAAAAGCTGACGCATGAAAAGAATGCGCCTCGGTTAGCGTTTTCAGAAGCCCAACCAACGCGCGCCAAGGAGTTCCAAACGAACCAAACCGAAACCTTGCCTGACGACTTCATTTTAAGTCTTCAGTCAGTCCTTTTCAAGTCTTGTGACGGCGCCGCCGTCAAGCGTGACGCGCCGACGCGCAAAAGGCGCGCGTCAGGTTTTTCTACTTCAAATCTCCAAGGTAGGAGAAGTCCGTTTCAAAAGTGATTTCCTCCAGCAGTTCTTGCTTTTGTAGAAACATGGGCATGTAGATTTGGAAATAGGTAATCTTGCCGACCTGACGCGCGCCGACAGTCGTCCGCGTCGTGGCGGGACGATTTTTATAAAACGCCTCAAGCTGTTTGTAAATTTTTCTTGGGGGCGTCGTCTTCCCTCTATTCGCGACGCCGGCGTTGCATAAATCTGGAGAAAAATCAAATTTTACACTTTTCCATGCACTTTTCCATGAGAAATCACGGGGCGTTTTTACACTTTTCCAAGAAATCGCTTGAGACGACCAAATGAAACGGTTAGAAGAAAAACGATACAGACCGCGTTTTGAACGCGATACGACAGGCGCCCGCCGGTTTTTAGCGGCGCCTCAAGACAAGCCTCGCGCCGACGCCGTTTTCGCCCTTCTCCGCCCTTCCCCGTTCAATCCTTAACCAGATCGACCGCTTTCGCGCCGACGTATTCGATCAGCGCGCTGGGCTCCACGATCACCATCAGCCCGCGCATCCCCGCGTTTATGTAGATTTCGTCGAAAAGAATCGCCGTCTCGTCGATAAAGGTCGGGAATTTTTTCTTCATCCCGATCGGCGAGCATCCGCCGCGAACGTAGCCCGTCAGATCGCGGAGCGTCTTCATCGGGATCAGATCGCACTTCTTGTCGTCGAACGCCTTCGCGACCTTCTTGAGGTCGAGCTCGTCGTTCACCGGCAGACAGCAGACGAAATGCCCGTTCCGCTCCCCCTTCATGACGAGCGTCTTGAACATGCACGCCGGATCGACATGCGCCTGTTCCGCGATATGCATCCCCGAAAGGTCGTTCTCGTCGACCTCGTACTCGAACGTTCGAAAAGGAATCCCCGCCGCCTCGAGAAGGCGCGTCACGTTCGTTTTCTCCGTATGACGATCCAAACGACTCATCGCGTTTCGCTCCTATATTGTTCCCGCGCGCCCGCGCGTCTCGCCGCGTCTCCGCCCGACGCGAACGCGGTCATTCTACGCCGCGACGGCGCCGCCGTCAAGTCGCGACCCGCCGACGCTTCGCGCGTCCCGAAGCGCCTTGCGTCCGACGCGCGAAAGGCGTATAATAACGCGGTCCTTTTGGCGCGACGCGCCGAAACGACCCGTTGTTTTTGCGATTTAACCGGTTACCTATTTTCGCCGCCCGCGAAGGTCGGCTTTTACGAAGGCGCGTATAATGCAGAGCGAACTTCCTCCTATTACCGAACTGACCCCCATCACCGAAATTCTCGAGCGAAACGCGCTCCTTTACGGTTCCGACGTCAGCCTCGTCGAACTCTCGCCCGAGACGGAGAACGCGCCGCGCCGCGTCACGTGGAAAGACTTCGATCTCATCGAGCCGCCGAGCCATCCGATCGGACTGCGCCGCTCCACGACGTGGAAGAAGTTCAACGAACTCTCCAACCGCTTCGCGAATCTGCTCCTGAGCCGCGGGGTCAAGAAGGGAGACAAGGTCGCGATTCTGCTCATGAACTGCCTCGAATGGCTCCCGATCTACTTCGGGATTCTCAAGGCGGGCGCGGTCGCCGTGCCGCTGAACTTCCGCTACGCTGCGGACGAAATCAAATACTGCCTCGGGCTCTCCGATTCGAGCTATCTCGTCTTCGGGCCCGAATTCATCGGACGAATCGAGTCGATCTGCGACCAGCTGACCGATATCAAATCGCTCTTCTTCGTCGGCGAAAACTGTCCCTCCTTCGCGGAACCGCTCCATAGCCTCACGATGTACGCCTCCAACGAGACGCCCGACGTCAAGCTCACGAGCGAAGACGACGCCGCGATCTACTTCTCCTCCGGAACGACGGGCTTCCCGAAGGCGATCCTGCACCCGCACCGCAGCCTGACCGCGTCCTGCTTCACGGAGCAGAACCACCATTCGCAGACGCGCCAGGACGTCTTCCTCTGCATTCCGCCCCTCTATCACACCGGCGCGAAGATGCACTGGTTCGGCAGTTTCCTCGTCGGCGGCAAGGCCGTGTTGCTGCGCGGAATCAAGCCCAAAACGATCCTTCATGCGATCTCGGAAGAACGTTGCACGATCGTCTGGCTCCTCGTTCCGTGGGCGCAGGATATCCTCGACGCGATCGAATCGAAAGAGGTCGATCTCAGCGACTACATCCTCTCGCAATGGCGTCTCATGCACATCGGCGCCCAGCCGGTGCCGCCGAGCCTCATCAAACGCTGGAAGACGTATTTCCCGCTCCATGAATACGACACGAACTACGGGCTGAGCGAATCGATCGGACCGGGCTGCGTCCATCTGGGCGTCGAAAACATTCACAAGGTCGGCGCGATCGGCAAACCGGGCTATGGCTGGAAGGCGCAAATCGTCGACGAGAATCATAAGCCGGTTCAGCAGGGCGAAGTCGGCGAACTCGCCGTCTTCGGACCCGGCGTCATGAAGGAATACTATCACGACCCGGAAGCGACCAAGGCGACGCTCGCCGACGGCTGGCTCTTCACGGGCGACATGGCGTGCGAAGACGAAGACGGGTTCATCTTCCTCGTCGACCGCAAGAAGGACGTCATCATCACGGGGGGCGAGAACCTGTACCCCGTCCAGATCGAAGACTTCCTGCGCCGTCACGACGACATTAAGGACGTCGCCGTCATCGGACTCCCCGACCCGCGCCTGGGCGAAATCGCCGCCGCGATCGTCGAACTCAAGCCGGACCGCAAGACGACCGAGGAAGACCTCGTCAAATTCTGCAACGACCTGCCTCGCTACAAGCGTCCGCGCAAATTCATCTTCGCGGAGGTGCCGCGCAATCCCACGGGCAAGATTGAGAAGCCGAAGCTCCGCGAAAAATACTGCGGGAAGAGCCTCGTCGCGACCCAGATCGAGCTGTGATTTTTCCCGACGGACGGAGTCGGCGCCCCTTCTGGAACCGTCTCCGTCCGTAACTTCGCCGCCTTTATGCGCCGGGGATTTTCCAAAAAAGAGCAATCGGCGTCCTTGACGCTGAACGATTAGCATATAGAATAGCGTTAGTCGTTTGCGATCGCCGAGTTTTCGGCGCGTAATCGCGTTGCGACGGTGGGAGTAGCTCAGCTGGATAGAGCATCGGATTGTGGCTCCGAAGGTCGGGGGTTCGAATCTCCTCTCCCACCCTTAACCGAAAGAGACGCGCGTCCCTTTCGGTTTTTCTTTTTCTTGACGTCCTATCGCGGCGCCGTCGATCGTCGAGATTCTTTTTCCTCTTTGACGCGTCGCCCTTTTTCGCCATAATCGCGGCGTCGTTCAAGGCGTCGACGCCCTTTTTCCTGTTGCCTGATTCGTTACGAGCTTTAACCAATGAGTATTGAAAAGACTGACGCGATCGTTCTCAAAACGGTCGATTTTATGGAGACGAGCTTAGTTCTCACGGTCTTTACGCGCGATTTGGGCAAGGTTCGCGGACTCGCCAAGGGCGCAAGGAGACTCAAAAATCCCTTCGAAACTTCTCTTGACCTCCTAGCCTCTATTAAGCTAACCTTTATCAGGAAGAGTTCCGACGCGCTCGACCTCTTCACGGAGGCGAAGCTCGCGCGGAGATTTCGCCCCAATTCGCGCAATCTTCGCGGACTATATGCCGGATATTACGTCGCGGAGCTTCTCGACGCCATGACCGAGGATTACGATCCGGCGCCGAAACTATGGCGTTTGACCGACCTAACGCTCGCGTCCCTCGCCAAAAGAGGACGCGTCGGCTCGCGCGTTTTCGCCTACGAAGCGTATCTCCTCGATTCGTTCGGAGAGTTTCCGTCTGTTCGGAACTGCGTCGAATGCGGTCAGGAGTTGCCCCTAGATCGGGTCGACAACCTAGCGCGTAAAATTTGGTTCGAAAACGACCGAGGCGGCGTCGTCTGCCGGAACTGCCTCGCGCGGAGAAGAACGCTCGGGCTGGTCTCCACGACGATCGGCGCGCTCAAAGCGCTTGAGACGGCGCGCGACGCCGCGAGGAATATGCTCCTTTACAACGTCGCGTTCGAGCAGAACCTCGAAGACCAGTATGAACGCGCGAGAAACGCGCCCGCCACGACGCTCGATCAAATCGGACGCAACGCCGAAATCGTCCGCGAATCGCTCGATTCAGAAACGCTCGAAAAGCTCGAGACGCTGGATCCCGGCGCCCGACGCGATCTGCGCGAACTCATGAACCGCTATATTATGAGGATCGTTCGGAGACCGCTGCGAACGGCAAACTGGCTCCGATACGCGACGGGCGAAGACGGCGCCCCGACTCGGGACGACGTCAAAACGCTCGAACTCAGCGAAGCGTAAATTGAAAATCAACGGCAAAACGCCGAATTAGCACAAACTCGGGGACAGGGACGTCCAAATGAGAAGACCATCCGTTACTAAGACCGCGATTCTACTCGCCGCGACGTTTGTCGTCGTGTTCGGCGCGGTCGGTTGCCAACTTTGCGTCTGCGACGATCCTTGTCCGCCAACCCCTGTCTACTACGTTCCCGCGCCTCCGCCCGGACCGCCGGCGCCGCCCCCGCCCGGTCGATATATCTACGCGCCGGGTCCCGCCTATGTCCCGGCTCTTCCCGCTCCGCGCCCCGGCTATGACGTAAGCGTCACGTTCCGAGGTCAGGAGCCGACGGACGATTTCCCCACGCTCGGCGAGTTCCCAACGATCGCCGACGACGTCGTCGCGCCCCCCCAGGAGAGCGAGCTCCCCGAACTCGCGCGAAACGGCGCCAACGTCGCCGAACCGACGGGCTCCCTTGAACACGTCGAAGAGTTCTCGCAAGCCGCGCCGAAACGCGAATCGATCGCCGACGTCGAGGAGAAAGAACACGCGGTCGACGAAAAATATCAGGCGTGGCTCAAAAAGCAGAAGAAAAAGAGTCGCGAAAACGCAAAGACGCCCCGGTATCTCCAGCCGATCGACAATTCCGTCCTCGACGACGAAAACGGCCCCTTCGCCCGCGTCAAGGAACAGGACGACGACAAAAACTTCATGCGCCGCGTAACCGACGACGCCTTCTCCATGATGGTAGACTCCGAACGCTCAAATCGCGAACTCGAAGAGTGGGAGAAGGAAACGCCGACGCCCGTCGATTGGTCGAAATACGCGATCAAGCTCGACACGATTCGCAGTTGGTTCGGAATGGGCCCCGACGAACAGGCGGCGTTAGAGTATATGCGCCGCGCGTGTCTCAAACAGAAGGAATACGAGAAGTCGAAGGACCGTAAGACGCTCAAGGAAGCCGCGCAGCTCTACGAGAAAGCGGCGGAGCGTTGGCCTGGTCCCGCGCTGCGACCGCGGGAAGCGAAAAAGAATCCCTTCAGCGCCCCTAAAAGCGGCACGCTCATCGAGGAAGACGGGCTCTTCTTCGCCGGGGAATGCTGGTTCTTCTACAAAGACTTCAGCCGCGCCGTCTCATGCTATCGCGCGCTCGTTTCGACCTATGCCAGCACGATCTACAAAGACGTCGCGATGAAGCGCCTTTTCTACATCGGAAACTACTGGATCGAATGTTCCGAGAATGAAAAGGAAAGCGACGGCGAGAAGGGCAAGCCGGTCTTCCGGACCTTCGCCGCGGCGAAAAAGGCGTATGAAACGATCTTTCTCAACGACGCGTCTGACCGAGGACTCGCGCCCGCCGCGCTCTTCGCGCTCGCAAACGCCTATATGCGGCGCGGCGTCAAACAGGGCGACGGTTCTTACGACAACGCCGCGCAGTATTATCGGCAGCTTTACGAGCTGTATCCGGGGAGCAAATACGCGGAAGACGCGGTTCGACTCCGCATGATCGCGCTGCATCGCTCTTATCAGGGCGAATATTACGACGCGGGACCGCTCGAAGAAGCGGGCCGTCTCGCGGAAACGATCCTCAAGAGCGGCCGCGGCAATATGGACGTCGTCTACGAGGAACTGGAGAACATCAAAGAGGAACAGGCGAAACGCCTCTACACGCTCGGACAGTACTACGAGCGACGCGGAAACTACGCGTCTGCGAGAAACTACTATAACCGTCTGGTTCGCGAACATCCGAATACGGAATATGCGTCGATCGCGGCGCAGGCGTACGAAAAGATCGAATCGAAACCGGCGGAAGCGGACGAACTCGCGTGGATTCGCCCCGTCGTGCCTTTCCTGCCGAAATCGCAGAACGAGTATTTCGAGGAAGCGCCGGACGCGAAACTTTCGCAAATCGCGCGGCGCGACGATCGCCTCAACGATATCGGAACTCACGATCGAAGCACAGACGAGGCGCTCGCTCGGCGCGATTCCGACGACGTCCCCAAAACCCAGACGGCGGAATCTCCTTCCGGACGCCTCCTTAAGTAGAAAAAACGCCGAATCGTCATTCCTTTGGATCAAACCGTTTTTCCATGAAAACAGCAAGCAAATTACATTCTGAACGCGACGGCGCGACGCGACGCGTTTGCGTAAACGTCGTCTTGACGGCGGCGATTATGCTCGCGACGCTCGTGGCGTTTTCAGGTTGCGGCTGTCTTCAAGGATATCAAGTCGGCCCCCACGGGCTCTATAATCGCGAGATCAAAACGGTCTACGTCCAGATGGTCGACGCCGACACGTATCGAACCGCCTTCGGCGAACGTCTCACGGAAGCGATCTGCAAGAAGATCACGGAACAAACCCCGTATCGTATCGGACTCGCCGAAAACGCCGATTCGCTGCTCGCGGTGCGTCTGACGTCGGAAACGCAGTCGATCGCCGCATACAACCGCTACGACGACACGCGTGAAAAGAATATCCGTCTCTCCGTCACGGCGGTTTGGAAAGACCTCCATAGCAATAAAATCATGGGCGAAACGCAGATTCCGCCCGTGAGCATGAACGACGGAGTCGTCGTCGAAGCGAACAGTTACCTCGTCCCCGAAATGGGTCAATCCTCGACGACGGCGCAGCAGGAAGCGATTGAAAAAATCGCCGAACAAATCGTCGGTCTAATGGAAACCGCATGGTAACTCGTTCGGTTCTAAGCAGATAAGACGCCTGTCTCTCTCTCTTGGGACGTCTGATTCTATCTCTACGCCTCAAACTTTTAAAAAACGTCGTTCTTCGCGAAAGTCTCCCGAAAGATCGACGTTATTTAACGCCGTTCCCGAACCTGCCGTTTGTTTATACGGAGTCGCGCTTAACTCTATGCTACATACAGTAAAAGCTGAGTTAGAAGGATATGAACCAGAAGGACAAATATGTCAAGTCAAGACGTCTTGGGACAAAAAGTATGGCGTCGACGGCTTCTTTCTGGTATAATCGTCTTGGGCGTATGAAAAAAACTTCGTTCAGACGCTTCGCAAGACTACAAAAAAACTCCGTCTATTTAGAAACGCGTTCGTTAATGCGACGCGGAAAGGGACGCTATGAAAAAAGACAAAAAGGATTGTCCAAACGCCATCTCACGCCGAGAAGCGCTTAAAACGACAGCCGCCGTCGGTTTAACTGCGGCCGCGTCGGTCGTCGGATTCCGAAGTCACGAAGAACGCTGC
This sequence comes from uncultured Planctomycetaceae bacterium, assembly GCA_946408825.1. Taxonomy (GTDB): domain Bacteria; phylum Planctomycetota; class Planctomycetia; order Pirellulales; family Thermoguttaceae; genus RUG369. The sequence goes on along the minus strand of CAMJTU010000005.1, from coordinate 37,370 downwards.
CTTGTCAGCGCGGCGGAAAACGCCGTTCCGGACGACCCTGCGCAACCTGCGGCGCCGAAAGCCGACGCCGTCTCGGGCGCGACGCGAACGTCTTTCAACGTCAAGCCTCGCGCGAAACTGAACGAGAAGGTTCCGCTCGCGAAAATCTGCGACCTGACGATCAGCCGAATGATCCTCGGCGGCAACCTGATCGGCGGCTACGCGCACTCTCGCGATCTGATCTATGTCTCCGACCTCATCAAAGCCTATCATACCGAAGCGAAATGCGTCGAAACGTTCATGATCGCCGAAGAATGCGGAATCAACGCGTTTCTAGGCGACTGGAACCAGGGCAAGATGATGGAGAATTACTGGAAATGGACCGACGGCAAGATGCAGCTTATCTCGCAATGCACCGACGATCTTGACGTCGTCAAACGCACGATCGACTGCGGTTCCGTCGCCGTTTATCCCCAGGGCGAGACGTGCGACCGGCTCGTTCGCGAAGGTAACTTCGACCAAATCGAAAAGATCGTCAACTTGATACGCGACGCGAAGATTCCTTTCGGACTCGGCGCCCACCGAATCGAAACGTTAAAGGCGATCCTCGACAAGGGAATCGTTCCCGATTTCTGGATGAAGACGTATCATCCGCTCACCTATTGGTCCGCTCAGGCGGCGACGGAACACGACAACATCTACTGCCGCAAGCCGGACGAAACGCGCGAATTTTTCGCGTCCCGACCTGAACCGTGGATCGCGTTCAAGACGCTCGCGGCGGGCGCGGTTCATCCTAACGAGGGATTCAAATTCGCGCTCGAAGGGGGCGCCGACTTCCTCTGCGTCGGAATGTACGATTTCCAAGTCGTCGACGACGTCAATATCTACACGGATATCGTGAAGAATCCGATCGAACGTTCCCGCAGACTCCTCGACGAAGTCGATCGCGAGAAATACGAAGCGGAACTTGAAGAACAGGAAGAAGAAGAAGCGTGATTAGAAACGCGGAAACGCGTCGTTAAAGGTCGACCTCGGTTGTAAATGTCGAAACCAATCGACTTAGGACCGAGGTCGACTTCTTTATTTTATTCGAACGTCGTTACTTGAGCAACTTTTCCCATCTTACTTTTCGTTCGATTTCTATGATCTTTTTGTCGTCGTTCCTCGCGAGAACGCGATAGAACCTTACTTGGTTCTCTTTGTCTATCTTATTGAAATCGCCGTCGACTCGCGCAATATCGTACAGTTCGTCCTCGTCTCTCGAAAAAACGGCGCAAAAGTCGGGAATTTCCGCGTCGATAGAATACTTCTGTCGAAAAGTTAGGCGCTGAGCGCCAAAATAGAACTCAAAAACAAACTGACTTTCCTTTGCGAAAAAGTTTCTAACGACGGATACGCAGAAAACAACGTCAGATTTAGGGCTGTCTTTGATATAATCCCGGGCGTCCCATTCTCTCTCGACGCAGTGGACGTAATGATCTTTGTCTCCCGCTTCGTCAGCCGCCAGAAATACTCCTTCGGGGTCAACGAAAGGCGTCGCGTCTTTTTGGAACCCTTGACGGAATAGAAAATGTTAATGCTTATATCATCGGCGCCGTCGCTAACGGTTTTCTTTTTGGACATGATTCGCATTCTCCTTCGACGCGATATCGTCGGGAAAGATAAAAGTTCCGTCGTCAGAATACCCGACGCGCCTATTAGAGACCGCGTAAGTTTCCACCCGTCGCCACGCAAGAGCCCGACTGAAATACGATCGCTCGCGCTAGGACTGCACGACGTAAACGAAAGCGACCAACAAAGAAACGGCGATTACGACCTTGTCAGCCCGGAGTAACGATTTCATATCGTTCTGTTTCGTTGAAGGTTAAGACGGGACAAGCCGTCGACGTTCGCCAAAACGGCGTTAGAGCTTAAGTCCCGTCTTCGCGGCGAACTCGGATTCCGTCATCCCCGCTTGACTCGACGCCTGTCCAATCGTAAGAACGCCGCTCTTCACGAAATTCGCAAGCCACGAAAGTCCTTTCTCAAGTCCTTCCTCACGACCTTCCTCACGCCCCTTCGCTTCGCCGATTTTGATCCCCTTTTTTATACCGTCGGATTTGCCTTTTTCGTATCGTCCCCTCAGCGTTTTCTCTTCGTCATATTCTAACAAGCACATACGTTTAACCTCCGCTTGATTCGCAAGAAGCGCCGGTTTGATCACCGCGTCGTTTGACATATCGTTCAAAGAGGCGTCTACCGCCTGTTCGAGCGTCATGCCGCGTTTAAGATAATAACGTACCCGCGACACGAAGAACGAATAATCCTTCAGCGGCGGACACGCCTCAAGAAGTTCCTTATTGCGACCGTAGTTAATATTGACGACGTCAACCAGAAGTTCCAATCGTTTCCGCGAATTCTTCCCAAAAGCGTCGGACAACCTCAACGTTTTCCTCTCTTCACGCCAGTTGGGCGCGTTGCAGAGACAGACGAACATAGGGTCGGGAAGACGCTGGAGATCAAGCGCGTACGGATCGAAATCGGGCGATTCGTTCATAAGTTTCGCGTAAATCATCCCGGAGTACGCAAAAAAGCGCGCCGGCATGTTCCGATTGTACGTCGACTGCTGTTCCAAAAAACACATCGTGGAGTCGATTAGGAACGAAACGTCGTTTTTCATTCCCATATAGACGACGTCCTCGATCGTCGTGAACACAAGCGCGTTCTCGTCCGCATAATGCGAGCCGTTCATTGCGTTGTATAGGTCCAGCGCCCACGACCTGCGCGAAGGCGAGCCGAAAAGAAATTTAAAAAGGCGATCCTTGTACTCGCGGTTGACGTTCGACTTCTTCCTAGCCATAGGATTAACCCTCCACTGTGTCGAGTATAACGTCGCAAATCGGGGGCGTCAAGAAGATCAAGGTCAAGAGAATGAAAGAGCATGCCGAAGGCGCCGTCGCGTCGATCGCGGTTTCAACAGATAGATTTTCGCGTCGCGCGCTTCCGACGAACAAGCGCGGGAGAAATTTACACGCAACCTCTTCAAATCGCCGCCCCAAGGTCTTGCAAAACGCTCGTCGAAATCGGACAATATGGAAAGCGCGGACGCGTCGACGTCGGCGGGTCGCAGGTTGAAACATGAGCAGGAGTCGAAAGAGATGAATCGTCGTTGTTATCGTTTCGGATTATCGCGCGTCGCGCGGCTTCTTTTCGGCGTTCTTTTGACGCTGGCGTTCGTAAAATTCGGCTACGGACAGAATCCGTTAATCTTCGACTTTGAGTCGGGCGACCTCGACGGCTGGACGATCGTCGAAGGCGCGAATACGAAGCCGATCGGCTCGCGCGACCTCGAATTTCACGCCGGCGGCGGCCCTTACGACAAGAGCGGCAAATATTATCTCACGACGCTCGAATCCTCCGCGAACGACAATCCGACGGACGATACGATCTGCGTGATCGAATCGCCCGTCTTCAAGCTCGACGCGGGCGAACTGACGTTCCTCGTCGGGGGCGGCGGGAGTCGCGAAGGGGAGCGCGTCGAACTCGCGCTCATTAAGGACGACGGCGCCGTCGAGCCGGTTCTGAGCGCCAAGGGCGACGACAACCAGAAACTCCGCGCCGTCAAATGGGACGTCTCCCCCTACGCAGGGCGGCGCGCCGTGATCCGCGTCGTCGACCTTGAGACGGGCGGCTGGGCGCACATCCGCTGCGACGCGTTCTCGATTCCGGGGACGCTCGACGAAGAAGGTTCGACGCTTCGCCGCGAATATTACGAACGCGCCGAACGCGAGAAGAAAGAGCGCGAAGAGGCGCGAAAACGAGAAGCCTTCGAGCAGCTTCCCGACGCGATTCTTTACGTCAAGCGCCAGCAGTATCGCCCCGATCACCACAACACGGCGACGATCTTCCAGCGCGGCGAAATCAATGAAGGAAGTTTCCCCGTAATCGCCGGCTCCTCGCTCGTCGTCTGGTTCCCCGAAGAAGACAGAACGCAGACGCTCCTCGAAGTCCCCGACGGAATCGTCCGCGACCCGTGTCTCTCCTACGACGCCGACAAAGTTCTTTTCTCAGTCCGTCGCTCCTACGACGACGACTATCACATCGCCGAAATCACCCTCGACTATAAACGTCCGACAATCGTCCTCCGCGCCGACATGACCGTCGACGACCTCCAAAAAATCGACGGCTACCGTCAGCTGACCTTCGTCAAAGGCGCTTCCGATATCGACCCGGTCTATCTTCCGACGGGCGAAATCGTCTTTTCCTCGACGCGAGAGCCGAAATACTGCATGTGCAACCGCCACATCATGTGCAATCTCCACAAGATGAACGCGGACGGTTCCAACGTCGAGCAGATCGGCAAGAGCACGCTCTTTGAAGGACATTCCGCGATCCTCTCCGACGGGCGCATTATCTACGACCGCTGGGAATACGTCGACCGCAACTTCGGCGACGCGCAGGGCGTCTGGGTCACCAACCCCGACGGCACGAAGCATGAAATCTACTGGGGCAACAACACGGCGTCCCCCGGCGGCGTCATCGACGCGCGCCCGCTCCCCGACGACGACTCGAAGTTCGTCTGCGTCCTCGGCTCCTGCCACGACCGACCTTGGGGCGCCGTCGCCCTGATCGACCGCAGACTCGGCGTCGACGGGCGCAAGCCCGTCCTCCAGACGTGGCCCCCCGAGACGATCGACTGGGTCTCCGACGCGCCCGCTAACGACCCGTTCCTCGAAGCCTACCGTTACGACACGTTCTCAAAATCCCCGCGTAAATACGAAGACCCCTTCCCGCTCGACGACGACTATATCCTCGCCGCGGGTCAGACGGGCGTCGGCGAGAACATGGGAATCTACGTCCTCGACCCCGACGGCGGCGCGACCCTCGTCCATACCGACGACCCCGGCTGCTTCGACCCGCAGCCGATCGTCCCGACCGACCGTCCCCAGACCGTCGCCGAACGCCTCGACCGCGACGACCCGAACGGCTACTTCTACGTTTCGAACGTCTACGAAGGCTTCGGAATGCAGGACGTGAAACCCGGCGCCGTCAAGTATCTGCGCGTCGTCGAGTCGCCTGAAAAACGCTTCTGGACGAACCCCGACTGGCAGGGAAGCGGCACGCAGGCGCCCGGCATGGCGTGGGACGACTTCAACAACAAGCGCATCCTCGGAACCGTTCCCGTCGCGGAAGACGGAAGCGTCTCCTTCGCCGTCCCCGCCGAGAAGTTCGTCTACTTCCAGCTCCTCGACGAAAATCAGATGCTGATCCAGTCGATGCGCAGCGGCATTATGGCGCGACCGGGCGAGACGAACGCCTGCGTCGGCTGTCATGAGAGCCGCGTCGACGCGCCCGCCTCCGGGACGCTCGCCGGCGCCGCCAACTCCGGAACGCCGCAGCCCCTCAAGCCGTGGTTCGGCGAGCCGCGACTCTTCAGCTATTACGAAGAAGTTCAGCCTGTCTTCGACAAATACTGCGTCGCCTGTCACGACTTCGGTAAGCCCGCGGGCGAAAAACTCGCGCTTTCGGGCGACCGCAACCTCGCGTTCAACACGTCGTACTGGCAGCTCCGCACGAAGGGCTACGTCCGCGTCCCCGGCGCGGGCCCGCACAACACCTTCCCGGCGTATACGTGGGGCAGTACAAAGAGCAAGCTCGCGGACGTTTTACTCAAGGGGCACGAGAACCCGGAAATCGACGCTAAACGCAAAGAACTCGGCGTGTACGTCGATAAAGAAACCGACCCCGAGGCGTTCCTCCGCGTCGTGACGTGGATCGATATCAACGCGCCGTATTATCCGACGTTCGGCTCCGCGTATCGCGGCAACGCGTACGGACGCTCGCCGCTAACGCAAGAGGAGACGAAGCGTCTTGAGGAACTCACCGGGCGCCGCGGTCTCGACCTAGCGGCTTCCGTTCTCCTTGACCGACCCGAAACGAGTCCGTGCCTCAACCGCTGGGGCGCCGCCGAAGCGCAAAACAGCGCGGATTATCAAGAGGCGCTCGCAATCATTAAGCGCGGCAAGGAGCGGCTCGCCGTCCAAGGACGCGGCGAAGAATCCGACTTCCAGCCCGTCGCCGACGTCGAAATCGATCAGGAGAAGCGTTACGAATACTTCCAGCGTCGTGAAAACGCGACCCGCGACGCAATCAAGAAGGGCGAGCGCGTCGACGATCTCCAGCTCGACGCGCTCCTCGGCGCAAGTTGGCGAAACTGAGCGTCTTAGAATCGTCTCATCCTCTTGACAAACACAACGACGGAATAACGATATGAAAACGCAAACGATTTGCGCCGCGTTCTTTATCGCGGCGCTGACGACCTTCTCGGCGTCCCTTGGAACGACCGGCGCGGCGGAACAAACCTCGCCTGCGACCGGTCCGAAGCAGATTCAGGCGTCGGTCGTAAGAAAGCCGCTGTCGCTCGACTCGATCCGCGGGGTATGGCCCGTCCAGCCGACGCAGGGCCCGCGAAAATACGAGTCGGGCTACGAAACGCTCGGCGCGACGTTCCGCTGCGAGGTCGCGGAGTTCGATAAGCCGGGCGCCGGAGTTTCCTATTGGTACGATCTCAAACAGAAGCAAGCGAAGCCGATTATTATCGTCGGCAAGAGCAAGGCGGAGAACGTCTCCGGAAATAGAGACGCCGGATACTCCCTCTACGTCGACCTGATTTACGACGACGATACGCCCCTTTGGGGACAGATTCATCCCTTCCCGATCGGCGACTCGGACTGGTCGGAGGGAAAAATCGTGATCTTCCCCGATAGACCGGTCAAATCGCTCACGGTCTACGGCATGTTTCGCGGACATACCGGCGTCGTCTATTTCAAGGACTTCGCGCTCTACGAGTGCGATTCGAACGAAGACGCCGCGTTCTTTGACTTCGCGCCCGTAACGGAAATCGAACGCTCGCCCGACGCGCCGCAACTCTTCGTCCGTTATCCCTTACGCGCGAATAATACGTCCAATTTCATCGGAGCGCCCGACGCGGACGAAAACGCCGTCTACCAGATCGGCAGATTTGAAGTTCGAAAATCGACCAATCGACTCCCCGCCGGCGTCGACGAAACGGTTCTCAATCTCCGCCTGCAGCCCGTCCATGTGAGCATTGACTATCACAACGCTGACGGCGAAAGGACGAACTTCGAAGAACTGGAAGAGTTCTACGATTGCGTCTTCACCTTCTACTACGCGCTCCCGATCCCCGAGCCGCGCCCCGGCGCGCGCTGGGTCTGGTTCGACGATCCGCGCGGATATCGCGAGCTGAGTTCCGACGAACGCCGAACGACGCGGAAGCTCCCCGACGTCGGCGCCGGCGAGACGTCGAAATATCCCTTTGGGGTCGTCGCCGAACGCATCGAGACGGAGGACGGAGTCCGCTGGGGCGCCGCGTTTGGAATCGCGCTCGATCCGGATTATCCCGCGTTCTATCGCATCGCCGCCAACGGCGCGACCCGCGAGCTTTATGTCGCGTACGACCTCGCGCTCACGAAGGAGAAGCCCGAAATCGAACTCCGACTCCTTCCGCTATGCTGGCGCCTCTCCGACGGCGGCGACCTCGTTCCGACCTCGCTCGCCGACTACCGCGCCGATTCGACTCCGAACACGCCTTTCGGTTCGACTCCGTTCCGCGCCGCGTTCGACGCGTGGCGCCGCGCGTTCCCGGAGGCGGTCAAGGTCAGAGCGCAGCGTCAAGGGAACTGGATGGCGTTCGCGAAAATCTCGAAGGTGCGCGACTGGCAGGATTTCGGGTTCGTCTTCAAGGAAGGCGTCGACGAAACGGCGGAGGACGACGCGCGCGGCATGACCTCGTTCCGCTATACGGAGCCGATGACGTGGTGGTTCCAAATCCAAAAATCGGAAACGTCGCCGAAATCGCGCGAGAAAGCGCTCGACGCCGCCAAGGAGATCGCGCTTAAAAACGAGCGGCGCGCGGACGGTTCCCCCGCGTGGCTGACCGACGAGGCGCGTTCCCTCTTCACGACTGGGATGCGCGACGTCGACGGCGCTTTTACGGGGAAGCTCCTCGACACGCCGTGGTGCGACGGAATCGTCTGGAGCATGAACGACGCGCCGGGACTCGTCGAGTTGGCGAGGTCGGGCAAACTCTCGACGCCGGAGAACGAGGGAATCGAACCGATCGCGAGCTTCGAGACGAAGTGGAACGACGAGATCGCGAACCGGCAGTTCGGCGAGCCGCTCGCGGAAGATAAACTTCCGAAAACGCGCGAAGAATTCCTCGACTTCGAGGCGCGACCGGGAATCGACGGGGAATACGTCGATTCGAGCGAAGGGTACGTCACGGCGGAACTCGACTTTACCCGCGAGTATTTCTCGGGAATGACGACGCCGCTGACCTTCGACGCGGAAACGCGCCGACCCGCGATCTTCCGCGGACTCGTCGCCTACGAGTACGTTCGTAAAATCTCAGAAGACGTTCACGCGCGCGGGCGGCTGATTATGGCAAACGCGACGCCGAGTCTTCACTTCTGGCTCGCGCCGCGACTCGACGTTCTCGGGACGGAGACGAACTGGAACTGGGGCGGCGGCTGGCGTCCAATGACGGACGACGAACTCATGTTCAGACGCGTCCTGAGCGCGGGCAAACCGTACTGTTTCCTCATGAACACGGACTTTTCGCAGTTCACGAAGGAGTGTTCGGAGCGTTACATGAAGCGCGCGCTCGCCTACGGAATGTTCCCCTCCTACTTCAGCGCGGACGCGTCGACGCGCCATTATTTTGAGAATCCGGAGCTTTACGAACGCGATCGACCGCTCTTCAAGCGGTACATGCCGATCGTGACGCGCGTCGCCGAGGCGGGCTGGGAGCCGGAGCCTTGCGCGGAGACAAACGACGCGAAACTGTATGTCGAACGATTCGGCGCGCTTCCCGGCGCGAGCGTCGCGTCGAACCCGCTGCGCGACGGCGACGCGATCTATCTGACGCTCTTCAACGACTCCGACGAGACGAAAGATTACGCGATAACGCTCGCGCCCGAGCTCGTCGCCGCGCTTCAAAAATCAGGCGCCGAAATCTACGAAGAGCTGACGGAACAACGATTCGACGGCGCCGCGTCCAACTGGATTCTTAAAGGCAAGATCGACGCGCAAGACGTCCGAGTCTTCCGCCTCGACGCCGCGAAATAACGCGCCAAACGCCTTCAAAACGACAGACGGGACGCTCCGAACGCTTCGGAACGTCCCGTTTTCTTTTAAGCGCGCCGCCCTCCGCCGTCGACGGCGCTAAAACGTTTCACGTTACATTCTTCGCGGGGACGGTCCCGCTTTTAGTTCGTCGCGGTTCAGGAGCGCGAAATCGTCCTTATCGTAATCGCGGAACTTCGGTTCGAGCCAGCGGGAATGGGCGTCTTGCCCTGTTGCGGCGCGGTATTCGTCCCACGTCATGAGCGGCTTGCCGTGCGACGCGTCGAATCCGAAATACTTGTCGCCCTGAAAATGCTCCCGATCTTTCCAGACCCAGTAGACGTTGTCGTCGATATGATACTCCCCGACGCGGTCGTGCCAGAATTTAATGAAGTATTCGGAGGAGTCGCAGAAGACGTTTTCACGGATCGTCACGTCGACCTTCGCGCAGGTCAGCCCGTAGCCGAGAATCGGGGTCGCGATCTTATCCGGACGCTGAACGTGGCTCCAGCCGCGTCCGCAGTCGACGCAGAGATTGCGTTCGAAGACGCACCCTTCGAGAATCGTCTCATCGTCTGAAAACCAGATTTCAAACGCCTGCTCGCAGCGCCACATGACGCAGTCGCGGATCGCGAGGTTGCGCGAAACGGACTGATCCGGTCCTTGCGCCGTCGTCGCCGTGTCGTAAACCCGCGAGAATTTGCACCGTTCGACAAGACAGTCGATCGATTTGTTCCAGAATTGCACCCCGTTGCCGAAGCGAACGCGTTTGCCCTCGCCGCCGCCCCCGTAAAGGTCGCCGCCTCCGATCCAGTCGAAATCGCAGTCGCGAATCACGACGCGCTCCGCGTCGTCGACGGAAACTCCATGCGCGCCGGTATGCGTCAGCGCGAGATTCTCAACGACGACGTCGTTCCCGACAATCTCGCAGCAGTGCGGACGCAAAACGGCCTCAATCGACGCGTATTTCTTGCCTGGGTTCGCGTCGGACTTGAGAAAAACACGGCGCGACGCGATATCGTACCAGAAGTCGCCGTTTTCTTCGAGAGCGTCGAGAGTCCATTTTTTGAAACCGCAGTACTCGCGGCGGTCGTAGGTCGGCGCGAACCGCTTCGTCTCGGGGTCTTCCGACTGTTTGACCGCGCCCGGCTCCGTAAAGACAAGGTTGCCGACGTCCTTTCCAAGTTCGACGGAAGCGGACGTCAGTTCCCGAGCGCCCTCGACGACGAAGTCGAAGGTCGCGCCGTCGGGAATCGCGCCTCCGAGGAAGAAAGTCACGCGCCCGTCCTCCGCGTCGACGTTCGTGTGGAACACGGCGTCAAACTCGCGCCATTCGTTTGTTATCTCAAGGTCGGAAGAGACAGTGTCTCCGTAACTCGACCACGGCGCGTCGCTCATGAAAAGCGAGGGCGCGGTCGCCGGGATCGTAAAGGGCTCGGAAGAACGCGCGCGGAACCGTAGCGCGACGTAACGGGCGCCGCGAACGGGAAACCCTTGCGTCGTGAATTGGAAAAAAGATCCGTGGGAACCCGAGGCGACGCAGGAAACGCGCCAACCTTCGGCGTCGTCAAGTTCAGGAAAGACCTCGCGCGACGCCTCGCCCTCGGCGTCGTCTTCCGTGTAGACAAACCAATCCCCTGAGGCGAATTCCGCCGTTTCCGGCGCGGGATTCTTCGCGTCGCGAAGCTTATTCTCAAGCGTCGCCCAGAGACCGTCGCCGACGCGAGTCCAAAGTTTCGGATCGCTTAGGTCGGTGGAACTGAGGATTCTCGGCTTCGGTCCCTTTCCGTAAGCGCCGTAGCGGACGGGGCGTCCTTCTTCGCCGGACTTCGTCCTCAGCGTTCCGCGCCAAACGCGCCCGCGCCGGAAAAGAACGGAGTCTCCTGCGGCAAGGGGCGCCGCGTCGACGCGCTCGAGCGATTTCCACGCGGTCGCGGGCGTCGTCCCCGCGTTTGCGTCGTCGCCATTAAGAGAATCGACGTAATAGTCGGCGGAACGCGACGTTCCGACAAAAAATAGAAAGAAGAATAAAACGCCGGAGAGCGCTGTTTTTATCGAGTTAGTCACGGAATTACTCCTCTAAAACGGATGGAACGTGCGGCAGGTTCTTTTCAAGCCGCTATGTTAATTGTACAATCCTGACGAAGCGTCGTAAATCGTTTCAATTTTAGTTTCATCGTTAAATTCTCCCATGGAATCATTATGACAGATCTAACCGTTGTCGTTCCCGTTTTCAACGAAGAAGAAAGCCTCCGTACTCTGTATGGCGAAATCGACGAGGTCGTTCGTTCGTTAGGGTTGAATCTGGAACTCGTCATGATCGACGACGGATCGACCGACTCCAGTTGGTCGATTATCGCCGAACTCGCTCAAAAGGATCCGCGCGTTCGAGGGATTCGGTTCCGTCGCAACTTCGGCAAGGCGGCGGCGCTCGACGCAGGGCTTCACGCCGCGACGAGTCCGATCGTGATGACGATGGACGCGGATCTGCAAGACGATCCGCATGAAATTCCCGATTTTCTGCGACTTATGAACGAAGGATACGACTGCGTCAGCGGCTGGAAAAAGACCCGCCACGACCCGTGGCACAAAGTGATACCGAGCCACGTTTTCAACAAGATGGTCAGCCGCCTGACGGGCGTCAATCTCCACGATCACAACTGCGGCATGAAATGCTATCGCCGCGAAATCTTCGACGAAATCACGCTCTACGGCGAATTGCACCGATTTATTCCCGCGCTCGCGGGCGCGAGAGGCTGGAAGGTCGGCGAAAAGGTCGTCAACCATCGCGCGCGAAAGTTCGGACATTCCAAATACGGGTTTACGCGTTTCATCAAGGGCTTTCTCGATCTGCTTTCCGTCAAGTTCGTCACGAGTTACGGGACGCGTCCGCAGCATTTTCTCGGAACGGTCGGCATGTGCTCCTTCGGAATCGGCGCGCTTACGCTTCTGTGGCTCGCGACGCGCTGGGTTCTGGCGCGGATTCCGTTCCTCGGATTGGCGAGCTATACGCTTTCAGGGCGTCCTGCGGTCGTCTATTCCGCGGCGTTGCTCCTATTCGGCGCTCAGGTTCTTTCGATCGGCTTCATCGCCGAACTTGTCGTCTCGCAAAACCTGCGCAGATCGAGAGAATATTCCGTCAAAGAACGAACGGACGATAAGTAACGCCTCGACCTTTTGACTTTCTTCGACTTTTTAAGCCGGCGTCAGACCAAAAAGCGTACAAACCGTCGGCGTTAAGTCGTCTTGTCTAAAGGGGATAACGCCGTCGCAAGTGGTCTGAATTTGAAGGAAATCGCGGAACGCTTTGTCTTTGACAATTCGTCCGATATTCCCCCTAACGCGCAAACGACGACGTGATAACGTTTTTTTTTAAAAAAACGTTCGAAAAAAACGATAAAAAACGCTTCGTTTCATCATAAAGCGATTAAAATGAACGACGTCCGCGACTAAGAAACGACATGTCACGGCGATCGTCAGGCGTTCGCTCGCTCAAGACGCCGCGTCGTTTTCCGTCCTTTCTTCTTCTGAAGACGAGACGAATAGTCCGAGGAAATTCGTTTTTTTAGGAAATTTTAGAAACTCGCCCTCCGAACTATTGACCCTGTTCGGACGCCGGGCTATACTGTGACACAGGAGTGGTAAGCTCGTTTTTTGGCAAACCATTCCTATTTCAGATTGTAAAGGAATAACATGTACAAGATCAACGCTAACAGTTCGGTTCCCCTCTTCGAGCAAATCGAGCAGAAGACGAAACTCTGCATCGCGTCCGGCGCTTTCCCCGAAGGAAAACGCATTCCGTCGATCAGGGATATCGCCAAGGTCGCGGCTATCAACCACCAGACGGTCGTTAAGGCATACCGCAATCTCGTTGGGGAAGGAATCATCGCCCCTGTTCGTGGCATGGGATTCGTCGTTACGAAAGGCGCTAAAACGAAGTGCCAACGGTATCAACGCAACTATCTCAAGCGACAACTCGAAGAAACGCTCGAAGCCGGCGCGCTCGGCGGGCTTTCTTTCGAAGAAATGAAGAGCATCGTCGACGCCGCGGTCGATAAAGCGAACGCGAAATTTAAGATTGTCGACATAAAAGAGGAACAAGAAGAATGGGCGCAATTTCGCCAAGATCGACGACGTATGATCCTTCATCGTTAGACCCGCCTGCCGCAAAAGTCGTCGAGCTACAAGACGTCGTTAAAAAGTTCGGCTCTAAAACGGTCTTGAACGGCGTCTCCTTTTCGATCGAACCGGGTTCCGTTTTCGCGCTTCTGGGCGAAAACGGCGCCGGTAAGACGACGACGATTCGCATGATTCTCGGCGAAACCGCGCCGACGAACGGCGTTGTTCGCGTTTTCGACCGCGATCCGTTAAAAGACTTTAAAGAAGTCCGCGAGAGAATTGGGGTAATTCCCGAGACGCCGACGCTTTACGAGTACATGACGGTCGAGCAGATCGGTCGATTCGCGTCCGCGTTTAACCGTCGGGGTTACTTGCGGCGTTACGCGGAACTCTGCGAAGAGTTAGAACTCAATCCAAAGAGCCGGATTAAGACGCTTTCCAAAGGGATGAAAGCGAAGGCGTCGCTTGCGTTAGAGCTTGCGCGCGATCCGGAAATACTCGTCCTCGACGAGCCTACTTCGGGAATGGATCCGCTCGTCCGGCGTCATATTCTCGCCAATATCGCCGAACTCGGCGCGCTGGGAAAATCCGTCTTACTCTCGAGTCATCAAACGGCGGAGATCGAGCGAGTCGCAGATCACGTCGCTTTTCTAAAGGACGGAAAATTCGTCCTTATGGATTCTATAGAACATCTTAAACAGACGACCCGCGTCGTCGAAGCGTCGATTGCCGACGCGCCAAACGACGACTCCTTCAACGCGCTTTTCGCGACGCTCTTCGACGAAGAACTCGTCGGCGTGGAACGTTACGGAGCGACATATCGCTTGCTCGGTCGCGGTCTTTCTCGTAATTTCAAAGAACGCTTGCAAGCGTCCCTTGAAGATCGGCTGTTAGACGCGGACGTTTCGACTCCGTCGCTAGAAGACGTCTTCGTCGCGTACATGCAAAGACGTTGACGGCGATTGTCGTACCCCACTTTCTCAAATCCAACGAAAGAAGAGACGCGGAGGCGATCGATGAAAAGGTTCATAGCGGTTTTTTATAAGGAATTTCTCGAGACGCGTTGGGAAACGCTGATCTTCATGCTCGTCGGCGCGTGTTATTACTTCGCGGCGCCCTTTCTTTTCTCCGCCTATCCGGTCGCGGACGTCGGCTCCGGCCAACTTCGGACTTTCATCACGGCGGGGATAATCGCTCTGTGGCTCAACGCGACGATTCTATCCGCGACGGCGTTCGCTCGCGAGCGCGAAAACGGCTATATGGAGACGTTGCGTAGAATCGCGCCCCAATGGAACGTCGTCGCGTTCGCCAAATTTTGCTACGTTTTCGCGTCGACGGCGTTTATCGCCGCGATCGTCTTCGGCGTCACGCTCTATCTGGACGAATATCACAGGCTTGCTTTTACGACGACGCTCCGCTCCTACTTCCAGTCGGACGGCGGGATCGACCTCATGACGCTCGTTCACGGCTCAGGGCTCGGCGTCGCGTTCTGCTGGGGCGTTTTCTGGACCGGACGCGTCGACCGTCAGGCGACGGCGATCTTCCTGACGGTCGTCAGCGCGCTGGCGTGCGCCGCGATCGCGATCGCGTCGCGCGCGAATCTGATTGGCGGGCAAGAAATCGCAAGCGCGGAGTTCGTCAACGGCTTCTGTCTCGTCTGCGGACTCCTCGCGCTCGCGTTCGCGCCAATTCGGAACCGATTCGGGTATCGCGACGTCCCCAAGGCGACGATCTTTGACGAATCGGCGAAACTCTCCGAAGACGCGATCGACGTCGGCGTCTTCGACGCTTTCAAACGCCGCGCGGCGGCGAGTTCCAAACCTTGGACGTTCCCCGCGATCGTCGCGCACGTTCTCAGAGAGGCGGCGCTCTTCTTCCGCTCCCCCGCGTCCCTCCTCTTTGAGATGGGAATCGTCGTCTTCCTTATGACGTTCGTCGTCTCTATCGCGGCGCGCTCCCAATGGTCCGAGTTTGTCGCGGGAAGCGCCGTCCAGATTCTCTACTCCGCCTACTTCGTTTCCCTCGTCTCCGGGCTTTTCCTCGACGCGAAACGTCGAGGCGCGCCCCTCAAATCGCGATTTTGCGTCGGGCTATGGCGATACTGGCTCGCCAACGCGCTCGTCGCTGTCGGCTTCGCGCTCGTCGGCTGTTTTTTCGCGCGCTTCTTCTTCGTGTCGACGCGTCTTGAAATATTCCGCGATTACGGTTTCGTCTCGGGATTGTTCGTCGCTAGACCCGAATTCTGGTCGCTGGCGCTCGCGGCGGCGACGCTCGGGGTCGGCGCGGCGCTATGGAGCGCGGCGACGCCGGGCGGACGGCTCGTCGTCGTCGGAAAAACGACGCTTGTAATCGCCGCGGCGCTCGTCGGCGCCGGGCTGATATTCCACAACAAGTTCGCGACGTTCGGCGCGAAGACGTTCTTCTTCGTCGTCGGCGCGTTCTTCGCGCTCGCGTCGATCCCCGTCGTCGCCAAGAGCCTCAAGGAACGGAAAGACGTCCCCATGACGCTCGTCCCGCCGATCGCGCTGGCGGCGACGTTCCTCTTTCCCCTGCTCGCCCCCCTGCTCGGCGTCGATCTCAACCCGCAAGGGTTGCCCGAGAAGCTCCCGGCGCGCGCGATCTTCGCCAATCTGCCGTCTCCGGCAAACACGGCGGAATATGGCTTATACCAGGCGTCTATTAGATCGAGGCTTGGCAATTATGCGTCTGCTGCAAGCTCTGCGGAAGGTCGCGCGCTCCACGAAAAGACGCGCGCGGAAATGGGCGTCTACGACCTCGAGTTGTTCCCTCAGGCTTACGCGAACACGGAGCCGTGGCTCTCGATTAACGACGCGGCGAAAAGCGTCCTGTTGACGAGCGCCGCGACGAAAATGTTCATGGCGGGTCCTAAGGACGAGGCGACGGCGGAAAGGGGCCTGTATGACGTGTCCATGACGGCGCTCAGGTCGACAGGCGAACCGAAGTCCTACCTGCCGTTCCTCGAGTTCCTCGCCGAACTGCCGCAAAAACGCCCGACCTACGACGAGTTCGCAGCGAACAAATACGTCTACTACGGCGCGAAACACCCGATCGTCGCGCCCTTTACCGAGAAAACGACGTTGGAAGCGCTCCGCATGAAGTTCCCCCTAAGCTGGAATCTCGCGCTGTGGAACGCCTGTCAGGTTGAAGCGGAACGCCAACGTACGACTATCGATTTCAGGCTAAACGGGCCCGACGCCGACGCCGTCGAAGCAAACGGCGGCTGGGCGTCGCCCGCTCTGCCTTACGTGTTCGAAGTCGGCGGAGGAGAGCCGAAGACGGTCAGTCTCGACCAGCCGCCGGGGCGCGACGCGACGCGGATAACCGCGTACAATACTTTCCTGCGCGCGTTAGACAAGGACTATTCCCGCGTTCCCCTTGAAATCCAGCGACGGCTCCTCTTCCTCGCGCTCGCCGTTCGCGAGAAGGGCGGACCGAACGCGCTCTCGTTCTATTATCCGGAATCCTACGGCGCGATTATCGCCGACGAACGGTTTCCCGACGCGCTCGGAATCCTGACGAAAGGCGGTAAAAAAGCGCATGATCCCTCCAAGGGCGACTACCTGGAAGCGCGTCTCGACGAGAAGATCGGCGAAGAAACGCGCCCGGCGGGGCTCTATCCGGTCATAACGAAACAGCAGGACCCGGCGCCGACGGCGCTCAGGTCGACGAGCGCGCTCGAACCTTATCTCGACGCCGATAAAAACCAGCTCTCGACGAGCGACGGACGAAAGGCGTTCTTCTGTCAATCGACCGGCAAGTTCGTTCGAACTAACGTGACGTTCCCGCCTAACGACGTCGCGAAACAAGTCCGCAGGGTCGGTCCCGACGGAGTTCCTCGCCCCGTAAATCAAGCGACGGTCCAAGAATTGCTTCTGAGTCTCTTTAGCGACGACGGAACGCCGCTCCTCGACGTTTCCGGCGCGCAATATTACGGATGCCGCTATAACGCCGTCGATTCGCGCGGCGAGCCGCTCTTCTTCACGATCGCGCCCTGCGACGAGAAGCCGCCCTTTGACTGCGACGGCTACGAGCTGTTCAGCGGCTACTCCAAAGGCGGACTGCCGGAAATCTTCCCCGACTTCTACGAGGACGGCGACAAATCCTACGTCGCCCGCGTCCGCGCCGTAAAGCTCTTCGATCGCGACGGGGAGAACGTCTTTACCGTCAAAGACTTGTGGCTCCTCTTCGAGCCGAAAACAGGCGGTCCGACGCCCCCGAAGAACGTCTTCGTCGACGCGACCGGCAAAGAAGTTCTGGACAAGGACGGGAAGCCGAAATACGCGCAAAAAAGCGGCGTCTTCCTCGACAGGCGACACGTTTCCGTCCCCAACTACCCGTACGTCTTCGACCTCCCGGAACCGATCGCCGAAGAGAGCAAGAAGTTGAAGATCGTCTTCGCGCCGGAAACGGGCGTCTACAAGGAGCCGAAGGACGGCGTCTTCCTCGTGGAAAACGGACGCGTCTACAGTCAAATCCGCGCGGTCGGACTGGCGGCGGGCTACTCGTGGTTCCTCGATCCTCCGACCGCCGAAACAAGGCCGACCGGAGACGATTTCCCCGTCCTTTTTGTCGCGCCGACGCAACGCGACGGCTGGGCGGCGGTCCCGGAATAATCACATGACGACACATTACGACATATTACGAGCAGAGCCATGCAAAAGACAATCTTGATTTACGCCCTAGGAACCGTCGTTCTGGTCGGCGCGATTATATACGCGGTTTCCCTGTCCCCGATTTTTCAAACGCGAGGTTCGGCAATCGGCGTCGAAACTCCGTCCGCGCCCGAGACCACGCCTCGCGACAAGCCGAAGAAAAAAGGCGACGCGAAGTCCGAGCCCTACAACCTCGACGATTCGTTTTTCAACTCGATCGAAGGTCTCGTCGACGGTCAGGTTCCAGAAGGGCGCGATTATCTCTTCTACATGCGGCTGAAAGGCAGACTTTCGACGGAACTTGCCAAGTTCCAAGACGGCTCGAACGACGCCGCGCGACAAGCGCTGGAAGAAAGGATGGCGACCGTCGATCGCAACCTTTTGTTCGCAGCCGACACGCCTTACCAGCAGCGAGCCAAACCGCTCCATGACTACTCCAAATTCCTCATGAATAAGAGGGACGTCGCGGGGCTGATCGCGCTGCAAAAGGAAGTCGAGGACGCAAACTGGAAAGAGGCGAAGGAAAAAGACAACCTTTGGCTTGGAAACCTCGCGTTCGTTCCGAAGACGTATCGAATCAGGACGGAAATCGCCAGGGCGATCGACGGGAAGGACGACCGGAAGTTGGAATCGCTCGTTCCCGAACTTGAAGCGCTCGTCATGGAAGATTGCGGCAGTTCCGGCGGACGCGTTCGGTCAAATCTCAAAGACTATCTCGATCCAATCGCAAATTACAGCCAGGAGTTGGGCAATAAAGCGAAAATCGCGATGCGTCGCGCGTTCTATCGCTCCCAGCTCCGCCTCAACGACGAATCTCTTACCCCAAAATATTCGCCGAAAAACGCGACGATCCCGGTCGGCGGAAGCGAACTCTCTTACGACCAAACGCTCCTCGACGTCCCGAAGGACGAGACGACGGCCTTCTACAAGACGCGAATCGCCGAACTTCAGAACCTGCTTATGCGCGTCCCCGCCGACTCCGACGCCGAGCCCGTCAAGGCGCTGCGCGAAAAGGTCGAAACGGCGTTCGCCGACGCCTACGAAAACTACGCGCTCGCCGTCGACATGCTCCCGTCCGACAAGCCGTTCATAACAGTTTCCGGCGAAGCGCCGAGCGACGTTCTCCGAACGGCGTGTCAAAAACTGACGGAACTCGGCGAGGTCGAACGCCTTCAGCGGCTCGCGGAACGCGACGACTACCGCCCCGTCGTCGAAAACTTCATTCTCCAAGCGCGGATGAAGAGAGCGTCCGAGACGAACGCGTCCGCCGACGCCGACGCGACGGTCGACGAGGCGGTTCAATGGGCGACGACCGAACCGGACGACGCGCTCGTCGTCCAACGCGTCGAGTCGCTTCTTGCTCAGCTCGCAAAGACCGAGGACGGACGCCAAAAAGTCGACGCCGCGAAAGCGAAATTCCGCGACGCCTTTAAAAACGCAAAAACCCGCTCGAAACGGCGGTTAGTCTATATCGACGCGCTCAAATAACCGCGCTCGCGCCTTTTGTTCTATTCGACGTCGATTGAAGAACGCATAGAGGAAACTAAAGATGAACAAAACCCTTTTAAGAATAGCGACGTCCGCCCTCTTCGCGGCGTTTCTTTCGCCTTTGGCGCTCGGTCAAGAACCTCCGGCGCCCCCGGAGGAATTCCGCCAAGATCCCAACGCTTTCAAGGGCGAAGAGAGTTTCATTCTCGAATCGCCCGAGGATCATATCGCCGAGGAGCGCGAAAAAGCGATTCGATTCGCCGTCGAACGCGTTCTCGAACCGCTCGGAAAGGAAGAGAAAGCGCGCGATTATAACTCGGGCGATCAGTCTCTTGTCGGCGCAAAGGGGCGTCTCGACAAGGCGCAAATCGCCGCCGTCAAAGCCTTCGCGGCGCCTTTTCTTAACGACCCGCGCCATGTCGCGACCGACGATGAAAAAGCGCCGCTCGGCGACGCGTTCGCGCTCTCCGGAGCCGACCTCGACGCGAAAGTCGTCTCCTTTGAAGCGGCGTTCCTCGCGAAGCTCGGGCGTGAAACGCAGCGGCGTTTAGGAATCAAAGTCGGACTCGGACGCCTTTCTTCAACGCGTCAAAGACTCGCGGCATACGCGCAAAACCCAAGAAAAATCGAACAGGAGACGGAGGCGCGTCAAGAGGTCGAGAAGCTCGACCGGCTCATTGCCGACGTCCCGTTCATGGAAGACTCGGAAACGTATCTCTTCCATAAAGTTAAGACAGGTTTCGCCGTCTCGAACAACAACGAGTACGACGTCGAAACGACGATCGCGCGGTTGATTAAGCCGGAACAGCGGATCGTTCTGCCGGAATCCTGCGACTTTATCGCGTTCCTCAAACGTTCGATCGAGCTTGAAGAGAACGGCGACGCGCTCGCCGCACTCGCGTCGGAATACGAGGCTCGCGGAAACTACGACAAGGCGCTCGAGCTATGGAAACGCGCTAAAACGGCGAAAGTTTACTCTATCGTCGAGCAGGCGAAGTCGCTCTTCGACACGTTTACGTACGGCAATCGCGAAACGGTTAACGTCGACGGAATCGGAAGGGGCGCCGAATCAGACTCCGACCTTGGCGACAACGAGTCGCATTTTCGCGAAGCCGTCGCCAATCGCCTCGATCTCGTAATCGCCGAACTCGAAAACACGCCGGCGATTCGCATCGCGACCGACGGTTCCGAGTCGGAAGGCTTGCGCGTCTCCACGACCGTCTTTTCGCGCAATACGCGCGCGCTCAAAACGACCTTCTATCAGATCGACCTCGCCCCCTTCCTCGCCAAAACGCGCGAGCCCGCGTTCACGGACGCGCCGCATGGCGGAGAACTTTTCGTGAATCTCGTCGCCGAAGGCGTTCAAGAACTATTCCGTAGCGAGACGCCGATTTCGTCCTTCGCGACGGAAGTTCAATCGTCGGTCGCGCCCGTCGCCGTCGTCGAGGGGCGCGAGTACGCGCCGGTCCGCTCCAACCTGACCTTTAACGTTGAGAAATCCGGCGCGTACCTTATCCGCGTCGTCGACGCGGACGCCGAAAACGACGAAGTCGCCGAGAAGAACGCTGCGTACGCGCTCGCGTTCGCCAATCGCTACGCCTTCGCGTTCCAGTACAATCGCCTCGTCGTAACCGACGTCCTGACCGGCAAGCCCTACGCAAATCGCGAGCTAGAGCTGCTTTTTATCAAAAGAACCATCCCCGAGGGCGCCGAATCGGCGATCGTCTCGACCGACGCGTCGGGCTACCTTAAGCCGAAAAGCCGTTTAGACCGCTGGGATCGACTCGTCGCGTTCGCGTTCGACGACGAGGACGACCGTTCCGTCAGCTTCTTCGACTCGCGTCAGAACTCGTACGCGCCCCATTTCGCAAACGACGCGCTGATTCTGACTCAACAGAGCCATCGCAACACGCTGGTTCTCGCGACGAACCAGCCCGTCTACGCGCCCGGCGACACGGTCGAATTCGTCGGTCAGACCACGTACGGTTCGGGCTATTATTTCGATCCCGGAGTTCCGCAAGGGATCAGGGTCTACCAGAAACAGCGCCCTCTTCCGCCGGAATCGGACGGACGGTCGGGGGGAATGGGGATGATGAGAAAAGAGCGGAAGCAAGACCCTCCGCGCGAGATCGCCAGCGTTGAAGTCGAGGTCGATAAAACCGGCGGATTTTCCGGCTCCTTCAAGATTCCGGAAGACGCGGAGCCGGGAGAATACGTCTTTGCGGAAGGTCATTTCAAAACGGGTTCCGACGGTAAACCCGCCGTCTTCGACGAACATATATCGACGCTCTTCGTTTCAACTCGCGCCGGCGACGCGGAGCCGACGCCCGCCGCGACGCCGACGGCCAAGCCGGTCTTCCCGTCCCCCGCGCCGTTCGTCGAGCTGGAGTTTGAAAGCCCCGTCTACTCTTCCAAGGCGAGCGACGTCGCCAACTTCGCCGTTCGCTCCTCGATCCCCGACGCAAGCGTCGTGATCGAGAAGAACGGGAGCGGCGCCGTCGGTCAGCAAGGGGGATACGTCGCGCCCGACGACCCCGAAGTCAAGAGCGTCGAACTTCGCGACGGCGTCGGCTCCTTCTCCTGCAGCCTCTCCGACGCCGACGCGCGTTACTTCATCCTTACCGTCAACGCCTCTTACGACAATAAAGCGCAGACCTCCTACTATCTCGTCGGCGCCCGGAATAAACAGTTCGTCCGCGAGGCCGCGCTTGAATTTCCCGAGAAAGTCAAACCGGGCGAAAAAGTCCGGCTGACCGCGAAGTTCGCGCCCCTCGAAGACGGCGACCCGCTCTTCGGCGGACGCGCGTCCCTCGTCCTCTACGACGCCAAACGCGACCTCGCGCCCAGCGACGACTTCTCGAACTACCTCGCGGAAGTTCAGCCCGAAAGCCGTTTTCTCATGAGCCAAGACGCCTCGCCTATCAAACTCATGAGACCGACGGCGCCGCCGAAACGCCGCGACGAACGCAAGTCGATCGCAGACAGGGCGCCGCAGCGGCCCTCTCGATTCTGCTACGAGTATTACGTCGACGAAGCGCTCCCGCTTCCGTGGGACGTCGATATCGACTACAACGTCGAAGAAAGGAGAAAACTTAAGAGGCCCGTTCGTTCCGAGTTCGTCCTCGAAGAAGTCCCGAAGATTCCCGCGTCCGCGAGTCCCGATTCGGTTATCCAAACGACGACGGCCGAGGAACGCGTCGACTCCCTCTCCTTCGAGTTCGACGCGCCCAAGACGCCCGGAACCTACCGAATCGTTTTTAGAGCGTTCGACCGTGAAAAAGAATGTACGACCTTTGTTAAGGGAGACATAACCGTCGAATAGCGACATATTGGCGCAGATCGCGCCGTTCCGACAATATTCGCGTCGTCCGGGAGGATTTCGCCGCCGGTTTTGAAGTCGAAAACAACGTCGTCCTAGAGTTTGCAGGTATTCGTATCCCGTTGTTTTTCTTCGACAAAGAAGTCGTAAGACTTGGCGAAAACTCGAGCGACGCGAATTTTTTTGTTTCTTTTTTGAAAGCAGATTGCCCCGCGCTTGACACGGGACGTCGGCGCTATTATACTGTGGGATAAAATACCACACACGTCTTGTACAACGACGCAAGGTAACGACATGTACAAACTAGATTACGATAGTTCTATTCCTCTTTTCGAGCAGATCGAACAAAAGACTCGGTTCGCGATCGCAACCGGCGAGTTCCCGGAGGGAAAGATAATTCCCGCGGTGCTTGAAGTCGCTAGGGCGGCGACGATCAATCACCTGACGGTGTTTAAAGCGTATCGCCATCTCACCGACGAAGGATTGCTCTCGCCCACTCGCGGCGTCGGCTTTCTCGTCGTAGAGGGAGCTAAACGTCGATGCGAAAAATTCCGGCAGGAATTTTTCGTTAAGCGGCTCGAAGACACGCTCAACGACGGAAAATCCGGGGGGCTGTCTCTTGAAAAAATGAGAGAGATGTTCGAAATCGCGCTCGAAAGAGTCGCCACGACGACTGCTCAAACGAATAATTCTCAACCTGGGACGGAGAACGACAAAAATGAGTGAAGATACGATGAAGAACGGTTACGATCCGGCGAACCTGGATCAACCTTCCGCGAACGTCGTCGATTTTCAAGACGTCGTCAAAAAATTCGGGTCAAAAACGGTTCTCGACGGCGTTTCCTTTGCGATTAAGCCCGGTTCTGTTTTCGCGCTTTTGGGCGAAAACGGCGCGGGCAAGACGACGACGATCCGCATGGTTCTCGGGGAAACGGCGCCGACTTCGGGACTGATACGCGTTTTCGAGCAGAATCCGATCAAGCGTTCGAAGGATATTCGCGAAAGAATCGGCTTCATTCCGGAATCGCCGACGCTCTACGAGTACATGACGGTCGGGCAGATCGGCAGATTCGCGGCGGCGTTCAACCGGAAAGGATACCTTCAGAAGTACGCCGAACGCTGCGAGGAATTAGGCCTTAACGAGAAAGATCGGATCAGAACGCTCTCCAAAGGACTGAAGGCGAAGACGTCCTTGGCGCTGGAACTTGCGCGCGATCCCGACGTGCTCGTACTCGACGAGCCGACGTCCGGTTTAGACGCGCTCGTTCGCCGTCAGATTCTCGCCGACGTCGCCGAACTGGGCGCGATGGGCAAAACGATCCTGCTCTCAAGTCATCAGACGGCGGAAGTCGAACGCGTCGCGGATCATGTCGCGTTCCTGAAAAATGGAAAGTTCGTTCTGATGGATTCTATCGAAAACATCAGACAGGCGACGCGCGTCGTCGACGCGACGATCTCCGGCGAAACCGCCGACGGAGCCGCGTTTGAGCCCCTTTTCGCCTCTATCTTTGAAGGGGAATACGTCGGGATGGAACGCTACGGATTGCGTTACCGGATTCTCGGACGAAAACTTTCCCGCAATTTCGACGAGCGGTTGCGCGCGTCTCTCGGCGCTCGGCTTCTAGGGACGGAAGTCTCGATCCCGTCGCTCGAGGACGTTTTTGTCGCTTACATGCGAAAACGATAACGCGGAACGCGGCTCCTTCCACGATCTTAAAGACCGGAAAACCGAGCGCAAGCGGAGATTTTCAATGAAAAAGTTCGGCGCCATTTTCTATAAAGAATTCCTAGAAACGCGTTGGCAAACGCTGACGTTCCTTATCGCGGGGCTCCTCGTTCCCTTCTTCGCGAGGTTCAACCGCTGGTATTACGTCGACGGTTTCGAGTTAAGTAGGTTCGTTATGGGCGGAATCGTCGCGACGTGGCTCAACCTCACGGCGCTTTGCGCGACGGCGTTCGCGCGAGAACGCGAGGCGAACACGATGGAGACGTTGCGTCGGACGTCCCCCGACTGGCGCGTCGCCGCCGCCGGGAAGTTCGGGTACGCGCTCCTGTCGACGCTCGCGCTCGGCGTTTTCTTTTTCCTCGTCACGCTCTGCGTCGACCTGACGCGCGAACTGCGGTTGACGACGACGTTCGCGTCCTTTTTCGAGACGAACT
This sequence comes from uncultured Planctomycetaceae bacterium, assembly GCA_946408825.1. Lineage (GTDB taxonomy): Bacteria > Planctomycetota > Planctomycetia > Pirellulales > Thermoguttaceae > RUG369. Next base: position 12,509 of record CAMJTU010000005.1, on the reverse strand, counting down.
CGGGCTACGGCCTGAGCGCCTTCCTCCAAGGGGCGGGAATGGGCGCCGCGTTCTGCTGGGGAATTTTCTGGACGGGGCGCGTCTCGCGTCAGATCTCGGCGATCTTCCTCGCGTTCTTTTCGGCGATGGTCTGCGGAATCGTCGCGTCGTCGTTCTTGCCCGGCGCGGAAGTCGATCTCCCGTGCTTTGCGGTAGGCGTCGTCGCCATGGCGCTCGCGCCCCTTGGAAATCGTTTCGGGTACCGCAATCTCAACGCGCCCTTGGCGAGCGCGGACGAATCGATCGAGAACGAAGGACGCGCGTCCGGCGAGAATCGCTTCCTCGACCCGCGAAATCCGAAGCTCAAAACCGTCAAGCCTTCCGCGTCCTGGGCGCTCCTGCGTCACGCGCTCGCTCAGACGGCGATCATTTTCCGATCCCCCGCGTCGATCCTATTCGAAGTCGCGGCGGTCGTTCTGGTCTGCGCGTTTCTCCAGACGTCGCTCGGACTCGCTTACGCGCAAAAATCGGAATCGGGCAAGTTTCTCGCCTTGAACGCTCATATCGTTATTTCTCTTTTCGTCCTCTACTGCGCGACGCTCGGCTCAGGGCTTTTCGCCGACCTCAAGATGAAAGGCGCGCCCGTCAAGGAGCGTTTTAACGTCGGCTTCGGACGGTATTGGCTCGTCAACGCGCTCGCCGCGCTGGTCGTCGCCCTCGTTCTATGCCTTGGAGCGTTCCTCTTTACCGGCTTTACCAGCGGCGCGCCCGACGCTTCCCCCCGCTTTGCCCTCGTCCATGTCGCGCCTTACGCGGCGCTGCTCTTCGGTCTCGTTCTGTGGGGCGCGTCGACTCCCGCCGGACGCCTCGTCGCAACGGCGGCCTCAATCGTTCTCATGATCGCGATTCTCGCGGGGCTGAGTTCAATCTTCCCGAGCGACGACGCGCGTCTTGTCCCGTTCGTTTACGGCGTCGCGCTCCTCTTTGCCGTTGGATCCGTTTTCAACGCCGCCGCGTGTTATAAAGGAAAGAAACCGGGTCTTATCGCGCTGGCGCCCGTCCTTCTCGTCGTCGTCGCGTTCGTCGCGACCAGTTGCGCGTTCAGGGCGCAGGAAGACCGTCAGGCGGGGACGCCTCAGAAGCTCGACGCGACGGGACGCCCGATCTTCGAGAATCTTCCGAAGCTCAAAAACAGGAAGGACTACGAGAAATACGTCGAACAAACGCGCCAAAACCTCAAGGTCGATCCTTTGTGCCATCCGTCGCAGGACGTGATGAACAATCCGCAGTGGCAAGACGTCGACAAAGCCGTCAAGGAGACGGAAAAAGCGTTCGCGATGACGAAACGGTTCGCCGCCGGCGTCAACGATTCCGTCGAGTCGGAGAAAAAACTCTACGATACGCTTCTCCGGCAGTTTGTCCGATCCTTCACGCCGAAAAACTGTTTTGAACCGACGTTTGAGATTCTGGAAAAGATCAAGGAATCGCGACCGAGCTACGACGAAATCGCCGCCAACCGGTACGTTTACGTCGCCGCGCAAAGCCGCCTCGCCACTCCGTCGCTTCCGTTGAATCTCTTCCTGCAAAGTCGCGGCAAACGGCTCGAATCCGTCGTCAAGACCGCGCTGTGGAACTCGACGCTGAGCGCGCAAAAGCGCGGCGATTTCATCGACGAAACGCTCTACGGCTACCGTCCGATCGACGAGACCTCTTTGGAAAACAACGCGTTGCGCCCCGCGGCTTTGCCGTTGGCGGAAGGAACGCTCCCCCTCGCCGCCGTCGAGGAAGCGGCGGCGACCGCGAACGGCTCGCGCGCGACGGAGCTCCGCGACGCGGACGTCTACAACGCGCTTCTCAACACGCTCGACGTCGACTGCGACGCCGTCCCCCTCGAGATTCAGCGGCGCCTGATCTACCTGACGCTCGCCGTCCGCGCCCCCTCGGCGAAAACCGGGTTTTTGGAACCTCTGTCCTACGGGGAGCTTCTCGCGGGCCGATATTCCGACCCGCTCTGCGTTCCGCGCCCTAAAACGTCGGAGGACGCCGCGTCCGTCGCTGGGAACGAAAGAAGCGTCGAGACCCTCTTCGATTCAAACGCGAACAAAACGTCGCGGATCGGTTTCTACCCGGTCGTCGCGGGACCTGCGTTCACCGCGCCCGTCGTCGCAATGCCGGAGCCGCATGAAGGTCTTTTGAGACCCTTTACGGACGCCGACGGCGCTCAGCTAACGATCCCCGACGGACGGAAAGCGTTCCGCGCCTCGACGGTGACGCCCGTCGTCGTCGACGTCTCCCTCGGCGCCTTTGCCGATCCCCAAAGCGGCGTCAAAATCGAACCCCGAAAAGTCGGTCTTCAGACATACCTTTTCGCGCTCTACAACGACGCCGGCGCCCCGCTCCTCGACCTCGACGGCGCGCAGTATTACGGCTGCGATTACAACGCCGTCGACTGGCGCGGCGAGCCGGTCTACTTCCTCTTGGAGCCGCTCGACGAAGAGCCGCCCTTTAAACGCGACGGCCTCGAACTGTACGACGGCTACGGGAAGAACGGGATCATCCTGTCCGGAAACAACCCGCCGGAACCGATAACAAAATCGTTCGTTTCGCGCGTCCGCGCCGTGAAGCTATTCGACCGCAAGGGCGAGAACTCGTTCGTCGTTAAGGATTTGTGGTATATCCACAGGAATCCGGAAACGCCTAAATCGGAAGGAGGGCTCGCGCCCGTCGATCCGTCCCAAGGAAGACCTGAGCCGGTCGATCAATTCGTCGACTCCGAAGGAAACGAGGTTCTCGACCGAGACGGCAAACCGCGATTCGCGCGCAAATCCGGCGCGTTCCTCGACAAGCGCCATATTCCCAAGCCGAACTTCCCCTACGCGTTCGATTTGCCCGACGGAATCGCGAAAAACGCCGACAATTTGCGCGTCGTCTATACGACCGGGGTCGGAACGTACAAGGACGTCGACGCCGGAGTCGCCGTCGATAACGGGCGGGTCTACGTCAAGATTCCGGCGGTCGGGCTGACGGCGAGTTCTTCGTGGTATCTTAGCCCGTCGCTCGACCCTGAAAAGGTTCGGGCGATCGACGACGAAAGCCCCGTCCTCATTATCGAGCCGCTCGACCCGGGGAAAATTTACGTCTTCCAATAACGAAAAAACGCGTCGTAGCCGACGCCTAACGCATAGAGTTTTGACATGAAAAAAGAAGCCGTTTTGTATATTCTCGGAACGCTCGCGCTTGTCTTCGCGATCGGCGTCGCGGCGTACGTTTCCCCGGGGCTGAGAGCGCGACTCCCCTTCTCTAAGGGCGCCGCGGCGGCGGTCGAGGTCGAGCCGGTCCTCGGCGGTCGGAACGCGGAGTATTACCGTCAGCGCCGCGCCGAAATTCGGGAGAAGATCGGCCGACTCGGCGCCGCCCCGGAGGACGAAGAACAGGTTCGTCGTCTCGACGAGGAGCTCTCGCGCGCCAACTTCCACATGGCGCTCGCGGACGACGCGGAATTCTCCGAACGCTATCAATCGCTGGAAATTTGCGCTCAGACCTTCCAGCTCGGCGGCGACGTCGCCAATCTCGAGCTTCTCAAAAAGGAGCTTGAGGCGAAGAATTGGGACGAGCGGGAACAGTTCCGCCTCGTCCATCTCGCCAACGCGTATCTCCTCAAGGCGAAAATCGGCGCCGCGATTCGCCAGAAGGATAACGACTTGATCAAAAGCCTCATTCCGGAGCTTGAAAAGATCGCGATCGAAGACGGCGAGTCGGTCGACGCGATCGTCTCGAAAGACGTCGCCTCTTTCGTCAACCCCATCGCGACGTTCGACAAAGCGCTCGGCGACGAAGCGAAGCGAACGATGCGCCGGGGATTCTACCGTTCCAAAAGACGCTCCGCCGACAAAGCGCTTGACGTCGAGTATGAACCGGAAAAAGTCAGTCTTCCGACGAGTTCCGGCGAGGAGTTCGTCTACGACAGGGCGCTCCTCGACGTCCCGCGCGACGAACTCTCGAACTTCTATCAGCGGCGAATCAACGACCTTAAGAATCTCGCGCTGCGCGTCCCCGCAAACGACGCGTCCGAGGCGATCCAAAAATTGCGCGACGACGTCAAACGCGCGACGTTCGACGCGTACGAATACCGCCTTTCCGCCGTCGATCTGCTTCCCGGCGGAATTTCGGGAAACGCCGCGCCGAATTACTTCTTAGACGACTCGTGCAAAGTCTTGGCGGAAGCGGGCGAGATCGAGCGCCTTGAGCGATTGTCGGAGCGCGAAGAAATCCGCGACGTCGTCGGGGGCTATCTCCTTCAGGCGCGCGCCGCCAAAGCGACGAAGTCCAACGCGGTCGAGGACGCAAACGCCGCGCTCGACGAGTCGCTCCAATGGGCGCTCGACGCCGACAACGACGCGGAGGTCGTCGATCGGCTCGACCGGCTCTTCAAAGAGTTGGAAGGCGCCGCCGATACCGACGAGAAAAAAGCCGTGCTTTCCGACGCCAAGAAGAAGTTCCGCGACGCGTTCCAGAACGCGGAGAAGCGTTCTAAGAGGCGTTTGGCGTATATCGACGCGCTCCAATAGAAGCGGCGCCGACGTCGATCCTCTTGCGCAAATTGCGGGCAAAACAGCCGCGTATTCGATTTGAAACGCCAAGTTTTGCCGGGTTGCGACGCGTTTTCCTAAGAAATTTTCGCGCGTAAAAAACTCGCGTTTTTGGAGTCTTTTTAAACCAAGACGTCCTAGGTCGCTTTTTTTGATTTTTGTTTTTTGTTTTTTCGGGAATACGCCCCGACGCGACTCTCTATGGATAGAACGTCGCGATAGGAATCAAACATGATTTTCGCCGAAGCGGAGTCTGACGATTCTGAAACGGCGTTTAACGTCGGCCCTGCCGTTTGAGTCCGTTAGATTCCCCGTCCGTCGATCGAGGTAACCATGACAAAAACGTTTAGAATCGCGGTTGTTTGCGCCGTTCTCTTCTGCTTAACGCTCCCCGCGCCCGCGTCCGCTCAATACGAGGAAGCGCGCCGGCTGGCGCTCGCCGCCATGAGCCCGGAAGAACGCGACGTCTTCGAGCAAACGTCCGAAAAAACGCGCGAAGAATTCGCCCAGACCGTTCGCGACGCCGCCGCGAAGCTCTTCGCGGCGCTCGGGAAAGAACCCGAGGCGCGTAAGTATTCCGAGGAAGAACGACCCTACGTCGGGGAAGAAGGACGTCTGACCCAAGAGCAAGTCGCCGCGCTTAAAACGTTCGTCGATCCGGCGCTGGAAGCGCCCCGTCGCGACCTTAACGCCGACGAAATCAAGACCGTCGCGCAGGCGTTCGACCTTTCGGAAGAGGACGTCGCGCTGAAGAACCGCGCCTTGCGCGCGCGTCTCGACGTTTTCGCGGGCGACTCGTCCGCCCCGATGACCGGGCGGCTCCTCTTCGGCGTCAAACTCGCCGACAACATGGCGCGCGCGTCCCTCGACGAAATCCAGCCGGGAATCGCCGCCGCGCTGGAAAACCATTCGCCGACGGACGTCCTCGACGAAGTTCGCGACTGGCCGCCGATCGGCTCCCTCCCCGTCCTCTACTGCCTCCTCGAACGCTTCGGCGACCGTATGGACGACCTTGCGTACGCCCGAGTTTTGAACGAGACCGTCGCGACGCTCAGTTCGTTGGGGCGCCTTTATCGCATGAAACTCCTTCCTGCGCCGGGAATCGACCCGTTAAAACTCGTCGAGCCGGATACGCAGTTTGCGCCCGACGTCATTGAGAAACTGATCGACGCCGCGCGGGAAGCGCGCCCCGACTCGTGGGAGGTCTCCCTCGTCTACGCCAAGACGATCTGGGAAGGGCTTCCTAAGACGTTCAAGCCCGGCGACGCCCCCGACGACGCGCCAAGACGCGTCTTCTATCCGAAGAACGCGCAGTTGGAAGGAACGCTTTACTCCGAAGAGCGCGACCGCGTTCTCGTCCTAAGGGCGCTCTCAAAGAATCTCGTCAAAGCGATCGACGCCGAAGGAACGACCCCGAAAACCGCCGACAAGACGATCTCGCCGTCCTCATACTTCGGGGCGTTCTTCAGCGCTTTGTACGGCAAATTCGATGAAGAGTTCTCCGCCGACCTTAACGCGAAGACCGACCTCGACGCCCTTCCTCCCTTCCGCAAAGCCGACCAGCCCTACGCGTCTCCCGTGATGAAGTGGAACGACGTTCCATTGCCTTCGAATCTTTGTCCGTTCTTCGAAAACGCCGAAAACGACGGCGAACTTTACGCCTACGCGGAGCTTCTGCTCGACGCCGACCGGGATCTGCAAACCGGCGAATACAGTTTCGCGCGCTTTCTCGCGATTCTCGGCTCTAGGCTGCAAGATCGGCTCGGCGTCGGGGGCGTCCTCCATCAGTCGAAAATCTTGCGAGCCTTATTAAACGCTCCCTTTGAGGGAGTTTCGCCAGAAGCGCTTCCGACGAGGGTCGTCTCGGAAACGAAGCGTCTCGCCGCCGCGATCGACGAAGTTCCAACCCTCGGCGACGACGAAACGATCGTCTACCCCCGTCCGAATCCCCAATTGGTGCATACTGCGCAGTTATCGGGCGAAGCCTCGGAACTATTCCAGCCGAAGCGCCGAAAGCTCGCCCCTTCAGAAAATTTCATCGCGATACTTAAGCGTTCGCTAGAGCAAGAAGAAAACTACAAGGCGCTCAGCGCTCTCGCGACGGAATATCAGCTTCGCGGAAAATACGATCTGGCGGTCGAATACTGGAACCGCGCGAAGACGGCGAAGACCTACGAGAAGGATGAAAATAAGATTCGCGCTTTAGGATATATCCCTGAGGAATTCCGCGAGAATCCCTACTGGCCTTATTATGTCCTCAAGAAACTTGACGAACCGGGCGAGGTCGACGTCGACGCCAAGGATACCCGCGTCGACGGGATGAGCGTGACGCTTGGCGTCGTTTCGAGAAAGGCGCGCAACCTGAAGACGACCTTCTACCAGCTCGACCTTGCGCCTTTCATTGCGCGCGCGATGGAACCGGGCTTCTACCGAAATCAAGATCTCTTCTTCGCCGATTTTGTTTGCGAAAGCGTGAGGGAAAAACTCGAGCGAGGCGAGGAAATCTCCTCCTTCGCGAAGGAAGCGCGCGCCTCGACCGACGCCGCCGTCCTCAGCGGCGGTCAGGTCGGCGTAACGTCGCGGACGCGCCTGACTTTCGCGATGGAGAAGCCCGGCGCGTACCTAATTCGAGTCGCCGACGCGGATAACGAAGAAATCGGCGCTTACGCGCTCGCGTTCGTCAATCGCTACGCGTTCGATTATCAAACGGGGCGCGTCTCCGGCGACGACGTTCAGGGCGACCGCGTCGTCGTGAGCGACCTTCAGACGGGCAAACCGCTCGCCAATCGCGACGTCGAGCTTTTCGCCGCCTATACGGGCGCGACGCCGAGCCACGACTCGAAGACGACGACGGTCAAGACGGACGAGAACGGCGCGTTCGTCACGCCCCAGAATACCGGCGGTTTCTTCCGGCTCCTCGCGTTCGTCCAAGACGAGGCGGCGGACGAAAGCGACCGATCCGCGAGCGTTTTCGACTCCCTAGAGTCAAGGATTCCGAAGGCGATCTATAAGTTTACGCCTCGGGTCGGCTTCGGCGAAAAACTCGTTCTGTCGACGGACCGCCCGATCTACGCGCCGGGCGAAACGGTCGAGTTCTCCGCGCAAATCGTCCCGCAACCTGGCTTTAATACGTTCGATCCGAAAGTTCCTAGGCGCGTTGTCGTCTCCTATAAGGGAAATCCTCGCGGCGGACCGATTGTGAAAAGACCGCCCGTCGCCGATTTCAACGTCGTCTGCGACGAGACGGGCGCTTTCTCCGGCTCGTTCCAGATTCCAGAAGACGCGGAGCGCGGCGAATATCGCTTCACCTGCGGGAAAAACGCCGATAAAGACGACCTCGTCTTCTTCTGCCCCGTCGGCGAAGAGGATCGCGATCCCGACGAACCTATCTTCATGGCGTCCTCCAACTCGACGATCTTCGTCTCCGAACGCCCCGACGACGACGAAGCGACTCGCCAAAAGAAGGCGGAAGAAGCCGCGAAGAAGGCGTATTTCGCGGAATTGGCGAAGCGGGAGCGCGAAAGAAACGCCGTTAAAGAGACGAACGTCAAGCCTTCGTTTGAAGTTACGTTCAACAAACCGATCTGTTATGTAAAGGACGAAGAGGCGCAGATCGTCGTTAGCTCCTCGAACAAACGAAACGCCGTCGCGTCCTTCTACAAGATCGGAAGAAACGGCACGAAGACCGACCCGGAGACGGTCGAACTCCGCGAAGGAAACGCCGTCTGGCGCTGTCCCTTCGACAAGAACGACGCGCCCTGCTTCACGCTCGTCGTTACCGTCGTCGGCGGCGACAAGGCGGAGACCGCCTTCTATCTCGTCGGCGTTCAGAATGTCTCCGCCGAACGCGCCGTCTCCCTCGACGCGCCCAAGAAGGTCAAGGCGGGCGAAGCGACGCGCCTCAACGCGACGTTCGCCCGAACGGAAGACGACGGCGCCCTCTTCGCCGGACGCGCGACGCTCGCGCTTTACGACGAACGCCTCGCCGTCGTCCCCGAGGACGGCTACAAGTCCTACGTCGCGGCGACCCGCTTCGAGAATCGGCTCCTCGCGCGCTACGAACTCGCCTCCCCGCCCGTCATGAGCCCCTACGGGTTTATCCCGAACCGCGACAACGAAACGGCGCGCAAGGAGGGGAACTGGATTTACGACGATTTCGTCGCCCCGCCCGCGCGGCTCCCGCGCAAACGCCACCCCTTCGTCGACAATCCGAACGACGATCCCTTCGGAACCCGCCCCGTCGAGTTCCTCGTGCGAGAAACGCCGGATATCCCGGAGGAGGCGAGCTACGACTCGTTCGTCAAGGAAGCGACCGTCTCCGAACGAACCGACGCCGTCTCCTTCGAGTTCGACGCGCCGAAGACGCCCGGAACCTATCGGCTCGTCTTCAGAGCGTTCGATATCGAGAAGGGCGCCTCCTCCTTCGCGGAACAGACGCTGATCGTCGAGTAGCCCGGCGACGCTCAAACGCCGCGCGCGTTTCCCAACTCCCAGAAAGAGAGCTTGCGATATGATGATGAAAACCGTTCGATTCGCCGTATGCCTCGCCGTCCTCCTCGCCGCGCTCGTCGCGCGGGTCGACGACGCCGGCGCCGCTCAACGCGTTCTGCTGATCGGGGACGAGACCGTCGTCGATTCGGCGGTCGAACCTTACGGCTTTACGAACGAGCTGCGCAACGTCATGGCGGACGAGGGGCGCGACGTCGAGTTCGTCCCGCTCGGCAAGAGGGACGCGACCTTCGCCGATTGGCGCGCGCTGATCGCCGACTCCCGCGAGAAGAACGAGCCGACCGACGTCGACGGCGTCTTCGTCAAAGACGAGCTTGACAAAGGCGCGGACGTCGTCGTTCTCTTCCTCGGGATCAACGACGCGCTCAAACCGACCTTTCGGGGATTCGATTGGCGCTTGTACTTTCAAATCGGCAATCACTCGGCGACGCTCTCCTCGGCGGCCCGTCAGTGGGCGAACAGAGTCGGCGAGCCGTTCCGAAACGACGTCTCGGGGCTCGTCGACGACCTGAAAAAGCGCCTTCCCGGCTGTCGCGTCGTCGTCGCGGACTTATACGCGGAAAACCATTCCTATTGGGGCTCGAGCGCGCTGAGTTTCGTTCGCAATCAGATCGGTTTGGCGACGCAAGAAGAGTGCGACCGTATCGTCAACGATCAAATTTTTCGCGACGCCGTCGACGCCGCGCGGTTCAGCGACGAGGAAATTCGACTCGCAAAGGACGGTTTTCCCTTCAACGAATACGGCTCGCAGCTCATGGCGTGGGCGACGCTCCTCGCGCTCGATCCGGATCGAACCTTTAGCGACGCGTCGAAGCGCGCGAGGAACGCGTACTGGGACGACGTCGCCGAAAAAATCGCGCCCGACCCGCCCTTCGACGAATGGGAAGAAATCGCGCGGCGATATTACGAAAACAGAGTCGATCGACGGCTCCGAGATTTCCGATCGCCCGGCTTTACCCTGTCCGCCGAATTCCGACCTTTTTCTGAGAACGACGAGGGCGCCGTAGACAAGTATTACATCGAACTCCGATGTTTCACACGGGGAATCAAAGCGGATCAGCCCCTGAAAAACCCCGACGGTTACGGCGTCGATCCAGGACAATTCCGCGTCAGTCAGACGCCCAAAATTGAAATCGTCGCTTGCGGGAATCTTCAATTCAGCGGATATGATCGCTATCACACGAAGGAGTTCTCCGACAAAAACGGCGTGAAGCGCGGAAATTATCATTTGATTTTTTACGGAAAACCGGAAGATTTCCCCGCCGAAATCGCGATCGCCATAGGCTCCGTTCGGAAATCGGTTCGCTTCTTCCCATCGGGAAAATGCGCGGTCTCCGGGGTCTTCCCCTTGGAAAAGGAGTTTTCCGGTTTGGACGACTTCCCCGAAGAGAAAGCGATTACGAGCGTCGACTACGCGGCGCTTGCCGGTCATAATCCGGCGACATGGAACCGTCAAGAAGGCGGCATGGGCTCGGGCGCGTTCGATCGCTGGCTTTACTTCCCGCGCCGCGACGATTCGGACGGCTCGTATCAGTTCGAAACGCCCAATCCCGCGGACGTATGGCAGACCGCGTCGTCGATTTCGTCGCCCCTCGCCTCATGCCCTTACGACGGGCCGGACCCCGACTCGAACTGGTTCAACTTGGCGTCAAACACGACGAACGACCCCTTCGCCGGCGCCTACGTCGTCCGCGTCTTCGAGAGTCCCAAAGATCAGGCGGCGACGCTCAAGCTCGGCGTCGGAGGACGCAAAACGCATGTCGTCGAGCGCGTCTACCTCAACGGCAAATCCGTTTTCTTCGGAGAACTCGACGTCGACGACCCCGAAAAGCGCGAAGTCGCCGTCCCGACGCGCGTTAAAGAGGGGCGCAATATTCTGGTCGCCCGCGTCGACCGAACCCAATGGGACTGGATCGTCGGCTTCACCCTTCTCGACGAAGAAGGACGTTCGCTGGAAGATCGATTGGAACGATAACGTCTGCTTTGAGTTTAGCTTAGATAGGAAGTCCCAGACGACGGCGACGACGTAGAGACGTCAAGCGTTAACGCGTTCCGTCATGATTGGAACGTTGCGTCGTCCGGAGTAACGCATCAGGAGTAACATATGAAGGCTTTTAAGTTCGCTTTATTCGTTAGCGCGATCGTCGCGACGCTCGCGCTTTTCGTCGACGCCGCGTCCGCGACGCTGATCCGCTCCGGTCGGTCCGTTCAAGACGAGTCGAAGATCGCGCCCCAACGCGTTCTCCTGATCGGCGACGAAACCGTCGTCGATTCGGCGCTTCAACCTTACGGCTTCACGAACGAGTTGCGCAAGGTCATGGCGGAAGCGGAACTCGACGTCGAGATCGTTCCGCTCGGCAAGAGGGGCGCGACCTTCGCAGACTGGCGCGCGTTAATCGCCGACTCCTATAGCAAAAACGAGCCGACCGACGTCGACGGCGTCTTTATCAAGGACGAACTCGATAAGGGCGCGGATCTGATCGTCCTCTTCCTCGGGTTCAACGACGCGCGCAAACCGACGTTCCAAACGTTCGATTTCAGCCCCAATTCGAACGCGCTCGGCTACGCGTCTCTGGGGAAGGACGCGGCTGAGGGCTTGAAAATCGTCGACGTCGCCGCGCAACTGAGGGAAAACGTCGCGGGGCTCGTCGACGACCTGCAGAAACGCGTCCCCGGATGCCGCGTCGTTTCCTCGAATCAGATTTGGGAAAACCGCCCCGTCTATCCCGGCAAGATCGCCGACGCCGTTTACTTTGTCCAGCAGGAAACGGGCAAGGCGATGAAGGCTAAGAACTGCGAAACTCTCGGATACGGTATTCTTTACGCCAAGGCGAGCCGATCGGCGCGGTTCAACGACGAGGAAATTTCAACGACGAGCGACGGTTTTCATCTCAACGAGTACGGCTCCCAGCTCGTAACTTGCGGAACGCTTCTCGCGCTTGCTCAGAACTACAAATTCCAAGCGGGATCTCCTTGGCTCTATAGCGGGTATTGGACGAGCGAGACGCTCCCCCGTCTCGTAGGGAACTTGCGCTACTGGGGCCTCTTCAAGGCTCGCGCGTCGATTTTACAAAACGCAAAAGACGGCGATTCAATCGACTTTACGTTCCTTTCTAAAGACGAGAATTTTATCCGCAACGTGTGGTCGTCGATCGCGACGCGTTATTATGTCGAGAGGGTCGATCGGCGTTTGCGCGATTTCGGCGCGCCCGGCTTTACCCTATTCGCCCTTTGCCAACAAGCGCCGCGGGACGCGGACGAGGTCTGCGTCAAAGTCCTATGCGTCACGCGGGAAATCGAGGCGGATCAACCGTTGGAGGGCGTTCCGGAAGAGGAGGACGAACCCGCCGAGCCGCCGAAGATCGACCCCGATTTTTACAGAGATTCCATCGTCTTGCACTTTCCCACCTAAAAGTCGATGATCGTCAAGAC
>CAMJTU010000004.1 GCA_946408825.1 uncultured Planctomycetaceae bacterium | reverse complement strand
GGAGCTGAATTTCGATCGTGTTCGGAATCCAGTTGTCCTTGTCGGAGCACTGAATCAAGAATCCGCTGTTCGTGTGTTCGGAGAGGTTGAACTCGAAGGAGCAGACGAACGCGGAATACTTGGCCTTGGTCCAGATGACCGCGTCCTTATTGGCGCAGAGTTCTTTGTCGTCGTTGAGATACCAGACGCCTTCCGGGAAATCGGCGTCTTCAAGGTTCTCGCCGAAGAGGGGCTTCTGACCGTCGGGACGCATTCCCATGAATCCGCCAAAGAATCCGCCGCGAGGACCGCGCATCTGATTCGGACGAGGACCGTCGGGACGACCGCCCTGAGGAGGCTGGGCGAACGCCGTCGCGCCGACGAGAAGGAACGCGACCATAAGAGAGAGTGTGGAAAGTCTCATTTTTGACCTTTCAAAAAGGGGGGATCGCGCCGCGCGACGCCTTGTCCATATCGGCGAGGGCGCGGCGTTTAACAACTTTCCCGAATTATACGGAAACGCGTTCCTGTTTCAATGAACACAAAGAGAAAAACAGAAAAAAGTTGCGAAACCTAAAAGACGTCAACTCGCGACGCCCCGTCGAAATAGACGTATTTCGAGAGACGTCGCGACTTTATTTATTTGTTCTCGTCGGTTTCGGGCTTCGCTATGGGCTTTCCCCAGATCATGATATTGCGATATTCGACGGGATTCTTTTCATGGAGTCCCTGGAATCCGACTGAACCGACGAGGGGCGTCTCGGCGGGTGCCTTGTTGATCAGCCAGTCGAACGGCTTGGAGCCGTCCGGGTTTTCGTCTGCTTTCTTCCAGTGGGATTTGAGCATGTGGGTCGTGAGCTGATCGTTGAGGACGACGTAAATATCGGGCCCGAGGACGGAAATCGTCATATGGTTCCATTCGCCGGGCGCTTTGCAGACGTTGAAGTCGGGCGCGCGACGTCCGTAGATTGCGCCGCAAGAACCGAGGTCGGCGGCCTTTCCGAAGGAATCGTAAATCTGAACTTCAAGGGAGTTGGGAATCCAGTTCGCGCGGTCGGTCGCCTGGATGACGACGCCGCTGTTGGCGTCTTTGGTCGTTCTGAACTCAAAGTCGAGTTTGAAGTTCTTATACTCGTCTTTGAGCCAGATCATTTCGTCTTTGTTCGCGCGGAGGATTCCGTCTTCGTCGATCGACCAGACGTTGGGATCGTAGTCGGCGTTCTCAAGCTTGTCGCCGAAGCAGGAACGCCAGCCTTCTTGCGTCGTGTCGGCGTTGCGAATCGGCGAAAACTGGACGTTGCGAATTTTGATCGGCGCGTTTCCGTGAAGCCCTTGGAACCCGATATAGCCGTAAGGTTCAAAGGACGCGAGCGTTTTGCCTCGGAACTTCTCTTCGATTTCCGTTCCGTCGGGACCGACGGCGGGGTTGAACCATTCCGCCGTGTCGATGCGGTTTACGAGTTTGCCGTTGAGAGCGACCGAGACGAGCCGCCCTTCGCAAACGATCGACATTGTGTTCCATTCGCCCGGCTTCTTTGTCGCGTTCACATAGGGCGCTTGGAACCCGTAGAACGCGCCGCACGAATGATAGTTCGGCTCTTTGCCCGCGTCGTCGAGGAGCTGAATCTCGAGCGTGTTGGGGATCCAATTGTCCTTATCGGAACACTGGAAGAGGAACCCTCCGTTGGCGCCTTCGGAGAGGTTGAAATCGAACGAGCAGAGAAACGCGGAATATTTTTCTTTCGTCCAGATAACCGCGTCTTTATTGGCGCAGAGTTCCTTCTGATCGTTGAGTTCCCACGAGCCTTCTGGGAAATCGGCGTTTTCGAGGTTCTCGCCAAAGAGCGGAACGGGACCGTCGGTCAAGCGAAAGAGTTTCGTGATCCCCGCGCCGATTCCGATCGCGTTGCGCGGCCTGTCCACGTATCGCGGCTGGGGAACGGTTCGAGTCGCCGTCGCTTCCGCCTTTTGCGGCGCGTTTTCCGTCGATTCTTGAGCGAATAGCATAACGCCGTTTAAAAGTAACGCGGCGGATAAAAAGAGCGCTTGAATTTTCATGATGAAGCTCCTATGCGATGAAATAAAGGGACGTCGTAAAGCGCGTCGCAAACCTTGTAATCGCGCGACTAAGAGTATACGGATCGGACGCCCGCCTGTCAAGCAAATTGAGAAGAAAAAACGCCTAAGAAAAAAAACATCAGGAGTTACGCATTTTGACGCTTCAAGTATTACGCCAGAGACGCTCTGTTTGCGGCTAGCCGTTCCGCAATCTGGCGCCGTCGTATTCTTCTTTTAAATCTTCCGCCAGATAATCGTCGCTCATGCAATGTAGATCAGCGACTCCCTCCCGCAATAGTTCATATTCCTTCGAGCGATAAAAGAAATCCAGCGCGGCGTCCAAAGATAAACCGCTCTTTTGGGCAAAGAGCGCGATCACCCGGGCGTATTTTCTTTGCAAAAGGATCGGATTTGCCCTCATAGTTTCTCACTCCCCTCAAAATGAAGATAGGCGTCGACGACTCTTTGCGTACGAATGCAAATCTGAGAATTCGGTTTCTCATATTTCAGTCTTTTAAGAGCCTCGTCTTTTGATATCATGTCCTGAAAATACAACTCGACTGTATCAAATACTTTATCGTTTGCCACGCCCCCCGTCACAACGTCATAATCAGATTTATCTAGCCCTCTGCGACAATCAAAAACGAAATCAAGCCATTCCTCCGTATACGCTTCAAATACTAGAGTTTTTACATCGTCCGCTTTAAACGCGGCGTCGTCTAACTCGTATCGGGATACATACGCGTCTTGCCCCATGTTCAAGAATCTTCTGCATAGACTCTTCGCCTGTTCAAACAGCGGCGTGACATAGAATCCCGGTCCAAAATCCACCCGTTTGCGCGAATGTTTTGTATCCGGTTTTTCCACAACAACGCGAGATCCATGGTATACCTTCATAGGCTTACCCCCTGCTCCCGCATGACGTCTTCGATATCTTCCAAGATATAATCTTTGTCCTGAGTGTGAAGGAAGTCGTATCCTGGAACGATATAGCTATGCAAAATACGGCTCCTATCGTTTATCGCCGCATAAACGGACGCGCCGTCTGTTCCATGCCTAAGCGCGAGATTCTCAATACAGAAAACGACAAATGCCAGTTCGTCTTCCGTTTGTATCGGAGTCGCTTCAATTTTCCCCATTTGTTTCACCTCGAATCAATCGACACAAAGCTTGTTATTATTGTTGCAAATAGCGGCGCCAAACGCAAGCGCCGCGACGAAAATCCCGGATATTCTTAAAGCAGTTCGAGGACTCTCCGTTCCTTATCTGTCAATCTATCTGTCAACCTATCTGTCAATTTGTCGGACGCCTTATCTGTTATCTTATCTATCGACTTATCAGTTACATCAGTCTTATCAGTCGCCTTATCTGACAACTTATCTGTCAACTTTTCAGTCAACTTTTCAGTCACCCTATTAGTCACCTTATTAGACGCCTTATCTGTTGTTTTATCTATCGATTTATCAGTTACATAAGTCGCCTTATCCGACGCCTTGTTAGTCGCCTTATCAGTCGCCTTATCAGTCACCTTTTTAGTCGCCTTGCCTGACTTCCGATTCGCGTCCTTAACGATCCGATCCGTCGGTCCGGAGAATTTAAATTATGAATGATATCGTCGGGATGGATCGTATACTCTGGAATCGGAAGGTTTTCCGTCCTCAGGGCGTTGCAAATCTTCTCGACGCCGCGCCGATTAAAACCGAGTCGAACGCCCCAAGCGGGCTTATCGTCCCTTCAGAATACGCGCGGCTCGTTTGCGGATTTGTTTTTCCAATAGAGCGATTCGGTCTTTGGGATAGCGGATCGTTCCTTCGTCTTGGAATTTAAAATCGAGCGCTTTACGCAACTTTTCCGCGATTTTAGGGGTTAGCGCGCTTTTCGCCGTTTGAAAAAAGTTTTCGTAGGCGCATGGCAAGAGCGTCGCGGCGTATTCGTCCAGCGCCGCTTCCGAGCGCCAGTATTCGTTCCCCGCGTAGTTGAACAGCGAGTTTCCGTGATCAAATAGGGGCGCGGGCTTAACGATTCGGTTGGCGCGGCTGTCCGTCAACACGCCGAAGTTGCCAAAATGCCTGTCCGTATTGCAAATCAGCGCGTCAAAGACGATCGTTTCGTTTAGCGATTGAACGAACTCGTCGCCTAGCGTTTCGTAGTATTGCCGAACAGCTTTCATGCCGCCTGTGCGCACAAATCTACCGGCTGGAATATAGGCGACGTCCTTACTGGTAAATAGTTCGCAAACGGAACATAGACGTCCTTTCCATCGAGCCGTTTTATATGGTATGACGTCGAACCCGAGGCGTTTGCCCACAAGATAAGCGTATTTTTCCGAATACGGTTCGCAACCGGTATTAGACGCGCCGGAGGTCGCCCCTTTATAGAGAAAAACCTTCCCGTTCACCCTGCGCCAACATTTAGGAAGCGCGCCGTTTGTCGTAAACTCAGGCGACGACGCAAATGAAGAACGAACGGACGAACCGTATCCGGTAAAGGCGACGCTTGCCAATATGGCGCTAAAACGATTCTCGTAAAGATTGACCTGATCGAACGTTTTGGTTTCGTTTTCGTCTGAAATCCAATAGGAATCGTTCAACGACAACCCCTTGCACACGGAAATAACGTCCATCGGACGGTTGGCGCTCAGACCGCATTTTGCGAGAAAAGCGTTGACAAACGCGCGATTTTTAGGAATCGCTCGGCGTTTGAGCCAGCGCGCCAATCCGTCTTCGTTAGAGTCCATATCAAGGGGGAGCAGGCGCTTGCGTTTTTCATCGAGCCAAACGATACGGACGACGGGATCCGCGAGGTTTTCAACGACGGTAAATTTCAGAAGGGCCGTGTCAAAGAGCTTTAACGTATAAATCATCGTCGCGTTTTTCCTAAGGGGCGAAATCGGTCCGTTGCAGAAGTGAAGAAGGAAACGTTCGGCGCAAACACCGACCGTATTCTACCATATTTTATCGACCGCCTCCAACAGGCAGACCGAACCCAGAATTATGGGATCAAACATTTGTCTTGAGGAAGTAACCTACAAAATTCTCAAAATGCACGAACTATTCACATGTTTGTTAATTGTTGATTCAGCTAATTTAGACGACACAATTATCAAGTAAAGTCTTGAATCTAAAAAAGGAGCTTTTCCGAACCTTGTTGAGCCTAACAATGAAATAATCGTTTTATTAAGGTTGCCGCTTTTAACTCTCGAACATATACTCGTATACAGCCCAAGCATCACTTCAATTCAAGAGAGCCACGTATGATATTGGGCACGTTTTTTGAGGTGATCGAATAGTCGATGCTACCAAACGCCTCTTTAATAAAGATCACGGAGGGAAATGCAACGGTTGTATTATGCTTAACGTAATCGAATTTCAACTTGATTATGAAACAGTTTCCATCTTCAAATACATCATAACAAAAGACGCTTTTAAGTTCGTTCGTATAGTCGTCGCTGTAGTCTGGCGTGCCATTGAGTATAACACTGCTTGAACGGAGCCGCGGAAAAGACCTCTCATTGACAATAGAAACGCTGTAATTTGAATAATATGGAGTACTGTTAATTCCAAACATCTTTTCTATATCACATTTGTTTAACATATATCCTTTTTCTTCATTATTCAATTCTGGAAAATTATCCAGAGTTATAAGACATTCACTCGGAATTTTTAATGATATCTCAATATCTTCGTCAATTGCGGTTCCACTGTTTTGCAGAGCAAGCAACACGCATTTTTTTCCGGCAAAGGCTGTTTCTATTGGCATCCACTCTGACCATTTGTAAATTGTATCTAATAATTCTTCAAATTTCTGGTATTTTTCTTTTTCTTGTTTTGTTCCCAAGAGTTCCAAACTTCTATTTATACCCTTGAATAAAGTACTCTGCGAGAGGTTTCCTAGATTAAAAAAACTTTCATTAATTAGGATTCCTATTTTTTTCGCGACGCACTTAACAATTTTACGTTCACCTTCTGTAATTTCTAAAGGTTTATAAACTAAAGCTTCAAACTTTGAATTATTGTTTTTAAGTTCAATCCGTTTTTCAAGATTTATCTCTGAAACTTCGCGAAACAAGACGGTGAGTTTATCAATATATTGTTCCTTCATCATATCAACGTTAGGAACAAAATCTATTAGATGGGCAACGTCGTCAATACGTTTATGCGCGTCAATACCCACTAATTTTAATACAGATTGACGTTCCTCTTTTATTTCTGAAATACGTTTTTCACTTAAAAAGTACTGCGATAAATGCGCGAAGAATAGTTTTTTAAATTCTTCAGTTGATGAATATGAAAAATAGATACCCCTATCACTATATTTTTCCTTAAAATCAAGTACTCGTTTGTATTCGTCAGAATCTTGTTGTGAGGGTGGAAGGGGAACATCGGAAAAATACATGAATACTTGCTTATCCGATGAAAGCATTATTTCGATTTCTTCTTCTGTTCCAGATCCATATTCATCAGTTGGTGTTCCAAATCTAGTCCAAAGAATTGCAACAGCAGCGTCACAGTCATTAACCAATTGCTTGTTTAGCAGCGCTTGGGGGGTTCCTCCCGACTGTGCATACGAGTCTTTTTTCCAATACTTGGTCGCTATCTCTATACCCAAAGTATCGGAATAAAACTTGTTAAACTGGTCGACACTTTCTTCAATGATATTGATTTCATCTTTGATATCTCCAGGACACGATAATAAGAGACGATACTGCACTACTTTTTGGGGCACAATATTTCCTCCTGATCTCACAAACAATATTTTCCAGAAACGTACAAACCCAGAACCTGTTTTAATCCGGCGATATTCACAAAACTCGCTCCAGTCTCCTAGCCTCGTTGATTCTTTCCAGCGTGAAGTCTGACGGCGTAACCCCCAGACCTTAACAACGAACCCTAAGTCGCGCAAGCGCCGCTACGCGTCCTCGGACGTTTCTGAAGATCGAGCGGAATAGTCGCTATTCTCCTCGAAGTTTTCCACTTGCTCCATTACCTTTCGGAAGACTTCCGGGCTATACTGAGGAGGATAGCCGTTTTTTACCAAGCAGACTTTGATATCGAACTTTAGTTGATCGCGAACAATCTGATTGTTGAGCCAGTCCGCGAACGAGGATTTGGTATCAATTATTTCTTTGATTTTTTTCGCCAACGACTTGCATTTTTCATTGACGGTAACGCCGTCGACAACTTTGTCCTCGCCGTACGCAAAGTTGTATTCGTCGCGCAGGGCCATCAAAATATCGTAGAACGCTTTCTCCTCAAAGGTTAGGCCAACCTTACGGAAACTCTCGCGGTCGGCGTTCATTTCCTTTAGAACCCGTAGCGCCTGTTCCGTCGCGTTACGAATGATTTCTTCCGACGTCTGTTCCTGCGCCTCTCCCGCTTCCTCTGCTGAGAGATGTTTACGACGTTCATGATACTGTTTGATTGTTTCTTCGAGCATTTCTTGGAAACGTTTGGCGGCCATCTGATTGGTTTTTCTGTATTCTGTGATCTGCTTGCGTAGCATTTTCACCAACAGTTCCAGTTTAGACGCCGGCATTTTGACGTCAGACAGTTTCTCGAAGTATTCAGGGCTAAAGATATCCTCCTCTTCTCCTTCCTCCAAAACGCTTTCAACTTTGTTGTATCTCAATGCTTCCTCTACCATTTTCGCCACATAGCGATTCATGACGTCGGCGTCTACTTCGCTGGTTCCGCTCATTTTCCGAACAAAACCGGCAATCGCCATGAAGCATTGCGCTAGGGCGGACTCGTCTTCTCCCAGTTCTCCAGACGGCTGGCAGATATCGTACGCAGCGCGCATTCTCTTAACGGTCTTTAAGAAGTATGTTTTAAAAGACACCTTTTGAACGCGTTTTCCGTTGTTGCTCTCCGATTGCAACACTTGCGTGGAAATAAACACATACTCAGCCGCTTTTGCAAGAAGCTTGTATCGTTCTATAGGGTCCTCGTTAGGATTAAGGAAAGGCGTTAAATCGTATCCTGTAAATAGGTTTTGCAGAACAGATAGCTCTTCCCGAAACGCTTCGGTAGCTTGTTCTACGTCGTCTGAAGTAGGCGCGACGGAATTGTCGCCTCCATAGATTTTCATCGCCTCGCGCATATTGTCGCGAATACCGATGTAATCAACGATCAAACCGTAATCTTTACCTGCATGTAATCTGTTAACTCGGCTTATCGTCTGAATCAACATATGTTTCTGAAGCGGTTTGTCATTGTACATATAGGTGAGGGAGTCTACGCTAAATCCCGTTATCCACATATCCACGACAATAACAATGGAGAAGTTGGATTTTTCCTCCTTAAACATCGCGTCAAGATCGTCTGAGCGCTGATCGTTCTTTACGCCGCCAAGGTAATTATACATTTCCTTCGGGTCGTTGCTTCCAACGCTAGCCACCATAGCCATGAAGGGCATAGGCTTCAGTTTTCGAAGTTTTTCGTCGGATACTGGAATCCCGTCGGGCGCTTTCTTCTCAATAAACCATTCCGGGTACTTTGACTGAAACTGCTTCAGCAACTCATAAGCGATTTTTCTGTTGGAACAAACAACCATAGCTTTCTGCACCCGATCCGGGTCGTTGGCGCAGGAGGAAACGTAATGGTCGTGGATATCTACGGCAAGACGTTTCAAACGAGACGGCTCGCCCAAGATAATCTCCATAGAACTCATCGCTTTCTTGCTGGCTTCAATATCTTCTTTCGTCGCGCCGTCTTCCGCGCATTTCTTGTAATAAGCCTCGATTTGCTTAACTTTTTCCTGATCCAGAAGAACCTTCGCTATACGCGGATGATACTTGATGGGAACCGTCTGACCGTCGGCGACAGCCTGATCCATGGTATATCGGTCAATTTCATCGCCGAAAGTCTGGTATGTTTCCTCTATAGGCGTTCCCGTAAATCCCACAAAAGTCGCTCGAGGAAACGCCTCTCGCAGCACCTTAGCGTAGGGCTTGGAAATCATTGCCCGCATGTTATCGTCGGCGTCCTTGCTGAATTTAATAGTCTTTGAATGTTCAAGCTGCGTTCTGTGCGCCTCGTCGGAGAAACAAATGATATTGCCGCGGTTGTTGATCAATCCTATCTTATCGTCCGTTCGATCGCAGAATTTCTGAATTGTACAGATATAAAAGCCGCCGCTTTTGCGCGCGCCTAATTCTTCGCGCAACTTCTTGCGATTTGGAATGACGCTTACTTCGCCGAGGTTTAAAAACTCTTTGCTTTTCGTAAAGAGCCGAGCCCCCTGCTTCTGCAAATCGTCACGGTCTACAATCATTACGATCGTGGGAGAACCAATTTCAGGAACGTCGGCGCAACGCAAAGCGAGCTGACGGGCAAGAAAAGCCATCGTATAGGTCTTGCCGCATCCAGTCGCGCCAAAATAGGTGCCGCCTTTGCCGCTCTTTTCAACGACAGATTTTACGATACTGCGTTTCAGCAGACGCGCCGAGAAAAACTGCGGATACCGACAGACGATTTCCACCTCCTCGCCGTCATAGTCGCTGTCTTGGAAGTATATGTAATCTCGGAATATTTCAAGGAAACGAGCCGGGCTATAAACGCCCTTGATCATCGTCTGCGTTTCTTCAAAAGGAAGCGTAGATACTTTATCTTCGTCGTTCACTCGCCGCCAAGCGTAAAAATGCTCATAAGGAGTCCGAACCGTTCCCAGCCGAGTTTTGACGCCGTCGGAAATACAAGCCAGCGGGCAGTAGTGAAGCAGATGGGGAATGTCGCGCCAGTAGCGGATATTGATTTGTTCCCAAGCGTCGTAAATCGTCGCGTTGGCGTCAGCCGGATTCTTCAACTCTATTACGCACAAAGGCATTCCATTGACGTAGAGCAAGACGTCCGGGCGCCGTTTTTCAACCTGCCCGTTGTTGGTATATTCCACCGTAAACTGATTGACAGCCCGAAAGATATTGTTTTCCGGTTCGTCAAAATCAATCAGCGAAACCATACGCGCCATGCCGCTTTGCGGCGTGAATTGAACGCCGTCGACCATCCAACCATAGACCTTGTGCAGCGTGGCAAAGTCGCTTTCAGCGCCAACGAGCCGTATTGTGTCCATGATTTGGCGCGCTTCGTCGGCGATTAGATCCGGATTCATCTTGCTTAGAAATTGTTCAAGATCGTCCGCGTACAGCACTTCCCGTCGGGAATTGCGGACAATACTGTTTCCGGCGAGATACTGCCACCCCTCCGCCTCCAAGAAGGTAAGAAAAGCATTCTCATATTCAGACTCGCAATAGCGGCCATTGTAGCTGTGCAGTTTAGCCATTGCTAAGGGTCCCTTCTTCTAATGATCCCTTAATCAGGATCGGACAGATATCTTTGATTTGGGACTTTAATCTGTTACAGATTTCTTTGCGCTGTACAAGTACGTTATAGATATTAACGATACTGGCCTGAACCCTTATGTCCGGAACGGGAATCATATATCCTGCAAGATTCTCGTAGCTCAAAAATTCATAGGAAGTACCTTGAGATGCCCAATAAACATATCGACCAAACTCACTTCTTGATAACCACATCATAAGATATTCTGGGAGCAGCTTGGTTTTATCTTTGACATAAATAACATCATATACAGAGGATACAATACAGTCCGGCCCTGTTCTTAAGGCAACTGCGACATTCGCATTGTTTAGTTGCGTACAGTAAGATATTTGCCCTGTTCGAACAATTTGTCTCCCAAAGAGATTGTCGTTGGATCTTTGCGGAGTAATAAACTGCTTATCAATGTTTATTCCCTGCTCAAGAGTAATTGCACCCGTTGTATTCTTTTCTTTGCTTTGCCCAATGAAGTCCCCGATCTTCTCGCATGGTAACTTTCGTCTCAGATCTTCGATATATCCATCACAGACAAGTTTCAAATCCTCCAGTCCGCGCTCATAGCTCCGCTGGTTGGCGACCATGGCTTTATACACGTCGACGTATTTCTGTTGCACATTTACGTCTGGAAGCTCTATCTCCAGTTCGCACATGTTGTCCCAGTTGAAGAAGAGCGTTGCGCTTCCATATGTTTTAAATAACATATAACGATCAAACTCTGGTCTGAGATACCAAATATAAAGGTAATCTGGAAGCAACACCTTTTCTTTTACTTCCGTCTTTACGTAGAAAGCCACATAATCATTTGTAAAGATATAGACGTCATTTGACGTGTTATATCCCAACCCTAATTTGTCATGTACTCTATGGTTAAAAATAAAACCTCCAGGCCTTACAACGAGGAATTTACCCAAGTCGCGATCATCGACGTTGACCTTTGTAGCTGAGATTCCTTTAGTATTAAGAACTCCTCGGACGTCTGGCACGCCGTACTTAAGTTGCTTGTTACACTCGCTGTTCCGAACAAGCAATTCTCCCAAGGCGTATTTAGTCAATGCCATATCCAATCCCTCTGAAAGCGTCTCTCAGCATTTCCTGCGATTTCTTTTCTGTAGCCAAAATTCCCCGCATCTCTTCTTGGATTCGGCTCATTTCCGCGGAAAAATCTATCTCTAGATCATGGTCGAGGAATTCGATGTACTTACTCGGAATCAAACTCCAACCCTGTTTCATTATTTCGTCCATGCTGACGCTACGGTAAAGCTCTGGCAAGGCGTAATTAGCGCCGTTTGTTCCCTCGCGCTGCCATGTATGATAGATATTTGCCGCCCGCTCGATCTGTTCCGCGACCAAGCGGACTTTCTTTTTATTCTCGTTTTTAACAGGATTTTCAGTCCAAGTGCGCAGATCCATGAAAAGAATCTCATGCTCGCGGTTGCGCAACATCCTGCCGTGGTAGTTTCCGCCCTTCTTGTTTTGATTCAGAATCCAGAGCGTAACGCTGATATCCGTAGTGATAAACAGTTCTCGAGGAAGAATGATAATAGCTTCGACTTTGTCATTCTGAATTAATTTCTGCCGAATAGTAAGCGTATCGCTATCTCCCAAAGCTCCATTAGCCAGTAGAAAACCTGCCACGCCGTCCAGCGGCTTCAAGTGCGACAGGATGTGAAGAATCCAAGCGTAGTTCGCGTTACTTTCCGGCGGCGTCGCATAGTCCGCCCAGCGGGAATCATTTTTCAGATTGTCGTTATACCAGCCTTTCAGATTGAACGGCGGGTTGGCCATAATGTAGTTGAAGTACAGCCCTTTATGCAGATCGTGAGTGAAAGAAGAATCGGCTTCGCCTCCAAGATTGTGACTGATACCGCGCAGGGCTAGATTCATCTTTGCGAGGCGATAGGTCGCCGGTTCTTTTTCCTGTCCATATACGTTGATTCGGCTGATATCGCCGCGTTTCGCTTTGACCAACTCCGCGCTCTGGATGAACATGCCGCCGGAACCGCAGCAGGGATCAAACAACGTGCCGTCGAACGGCTCAATCATAGCAGCAATCAGTTGTACGACGTCATGAGGCGTATAGTATTCGCCCTCTTCCTTGGTCGCGTTGACAGCGAATTCCTTGAGGAAATACTCATATACGCGACCAATCAAGTCTTTTTCTTCACCGAACGCCTTGTGGCTGATCTTGTTGACCTCGTCGACAATCTTTTTGATATCAATAGGCGCAAGATTTCGCGCGGTAAACGTGCCCTCGATAAAGCATCCTTTCAGTTGGGGACTGCTGGAAGCAATGCTATGTAGCGCGGTATCGAGAGCGACGTTCAAGCCCGTCGCCGGAGTGTTGATAATTGTGGACCAACGAGCCTCCTTGGGCAGGTTATATGTGCCGTCGGTAAAAGTCGCGTCGTCAAAAAACGCTTTGAATATCTCTTCGTCGTCCGGGTCAAGGCCCTGAGCGACAAGTTCTTGACGCAGATTTTCAACGCCGTCTTCGAACTTTTCTCCGATGAAGCGCAGGAAAACAAGCGTGAGCATCATGTCGCGCTTTTCAAAAAAAGAACCGGAGTTTCGCGCCGCTCTTAGGATATCTCGGCATTTGAACAGGATCGAGTCCAGATTGATCTTCTCTTCAGCTTTTTTCTTCGCCATAAGACAACGCCTCTCTCATTTCGTCGCTCGTTTGCGGTCTATGATCTGACGACAGGATAATTGCTCCGCAATTGAGCGCAATATTACTTCCCATCGGGAATGAAATCCATAATTTCATTGCTTTCCACGCCAAGCGCGGCGCATATCGCTCCGATCACGTCCGTCGTAACATCCTTGTCGTTTGCCAGCTTACACATCTGATAGTGCGTAACCCACGACAACGACTCCAGATCTTTCTTTTTCATGTTGCGATCAATAAGGATATGCCATAGTTTCTTGTATGTTACGGCCATCGTTTTCTCCTTAACAGGATACTTTGATAGAAACTGACACAGCTCGCGTACATTATGACATGTCCGCCTTGTTTTCTTAACATAAGTCTGAAATTCTTTACTTAAATTCAAGATTTCGTTTTAAACGTGATTTTTCAAGACAAGCGCTACGAAGAATAAAAAGACTTCAAAGGAGTTTCCAGCCGAGGCGTTTCTTAGCTTGAATTCCCCTAAAACAGATCGCTGTGACTGCCAGTGCGTATCAACCGCAGAATCAACGTCTTTTTTAGAACCTTATAAACAAGGAGCCAATCCGGCTCGACGTGGCATTCTCGCACGCCTTTATAATTACGGGAATTTGTCAGCGCGTGATCTCGATACTTCTCGGGCAACGGCTGCTCGTTGGCAAGTAATGTGATTACCGTCTCCAATCTTTTTGGATCACAGCCTCTTTTAACCGCGAGTTTGAAGTCTTTTTTGAACTGGCTGGTAAACTCAATCTTCAGCATTAAGCGCCTCCATCAGATCGGAAACGCTGTCATACGGACCATAGAGTTCTTCGCCCTTTTCGGACGCCTCTATCGCGGCGAGCGTCGCGGCGTTCGGAACGTTTTTGGTCACTCGAAAAGGAATCTGACGCTCGCGAACAGACTGTCTCAAAAAAATGTTAAACGCCGACGTTAAATTTAAGCCCAATTCGGAAAAGAGCGTCTCCGCTTCCTTCTTCAGGTTTTCGTCGACGCGAAGAGTTACATTTACATTCATAGCGACTCCTCCTAATCTAGATCATACGTAATGCAAAGGAAATATTGACAAATTATTTGCAACGCACATGGATATTATATCATTTCGCGCGATTTGAAACAATAGGACGAATAAAAACCGCCAATGACGGCGCTTAGACGACGCGGATATAAAGTCGGCGCTCGGCGCGCTGTCCAAGCCTGTTTTCGCAACTTCGCGCCGAACTAACGTCGTCCTTCGTAGCGCCAATTTTCGATAAACCTAGCGATTTTGCGCCCCGTCGAACTGAGGGGGCGGTTTTTGAGTTCGGAGATCGGAACCCAGAGCCATTCGAGGGCGAGGGGCTTGTTTTTGAGGCGCTCGGCGTCGGGGGAAGGGGCGAGATTTTCGGGGGGCGACGCAAGGGGCGGATCGGTCGCCGGGAGGACGTCGAAAAGAGAGGGGGCGGCGCTGGGCGCGAGCGCGGGGTCGGCGTTTTCTAGGCGGCATAGCGAAAGCGTTACTCGATACCGCGTGACCGAATGACGAAAGACTTTAAGCGCGGCGCCGGGACGGTAAGAGTCCGCGGGGGCGCCGACTTCCGTTTCTAGAAAAAGGGAAAGTCGGTCGGCGAGCTCCGGGTCGAACCGCCAGTCTTCTTTTTGCTGAAAACGCGGGTCGACGACTTCGAGCCTCGGGAAATCCCAGAGTCCCGCCCAGAGCGCCCACGGCGGGCGGCGCATGATCAGGACGTCGGTCGGAGATTCGGGGACGCCGGGGAGCGACGGGACGCGCGACGTCTTCAGATCGCCGCGCGAGATCCAGAACGCGACGTCCGTCCTTTGAATCGGCGCCTGTTTCTCCTTCTGGACGGGAAGCGCGTCTTGAACGCCCAAACCGTAGGCGGCGCAGAATCGCGCGAGAGGACATTCGTCGCATTTCGGCGCCGTCGGCTGACAGACGAGACGCCCTAAATCGGTGAGGGCGCCGTTGATTTCCCGATAGACGCCCTTCTTTCTTCGCGGCGTTTCGCCGGGGAGCCAGTTCTCCGCCGTCTGCCATAGGAGCTTCTGCGCGGCGCTCGTCGTCGGTTCGACGCCGAGCGCGACGAGACGCGCGTGGAGCCGCGTCGTGTTCGCTTCGAGAATCGGGGCGCGCTTGTCGTAGCCAAAAGAAAGAATCGCGCCGGCGCAGTACCGCCCGACGCCGGGCAGAGAAAGGACGTCGTCGTAACGGCCGGGGACGCGCCCGTCGAAACGCCGCGTCATAACGATCGCCGCCTCGCGGAGCGCGCGGGCGCGGCGATAATATCCGAGTCCTTCCCAGAGCGCCAGAACCTCTTCTTCCGACGCGGCCGCGAGCGCGCTAGGGTCGGGGAACCGCGCGAGAAAACGCTCGAAATAGCCCGAGACAGTCTGCGTCGTCGTCTGCTGGAGCATGATCTCGCTGATCCAGACGCGGTAGGGAGACGGATCGTCGCGCCATGGGAAACGGCGTCCATGCGACTTGAACCACGCTAGAAGCGCGCGTCGCGCCGCCGCGTAAGAAAACTGTTCGACGCGCTCTCGAACCGCGTCGAGCCGCGAATCGTCCGCGGAGCCTTTGGAAACGCGTTGGATCACTTGCGCCGCGCCAAGAACGCGCGGCGCGCGTCCATCTTCATGTCGCGATCCTTGAGCTGCTGGCGTTTGTCGTGGAGTTTTAGACCCCGACAGAGCCCGAGGAGCAGCTTGGCGCGCCCGCCCCGGAAATAGAGCTTAAGCGGCACGAGCGTCATCCCCTGTTCCTGCGCTTTTTTCGCGAATTTCTCGATTTCGCGGCGATGCATCAAGAGTTTGCGGTCGCGTTTCGACTTGTGATTAAAGCGATTTGCTTCGATATACTGCGGAATGTCGCAGTTGACGAGATAGACCTCGTCTTTGCGGACTTTCGCGTAAGATTCTTTAAGAGAGACGGTTCCGCACCGAAGACTTTTGACTTCGCTTCCGACGAGCGCGATTCCGCATTCGAGTTCTTTGAGAATCTCGTAGCGAAAACGCGCCTCGCGGTTGTCGCTAACGACGCGTTCGATTCCGTCGTCCTTCTTCTTATCGTCTTTTTTCTTATCCGATTTCGCCATGAGTTTCTCCGAGCGCGCAGGTGCGCGGTTGCGCGGCGCTTCCCCCGCGCCGTCGCTTTTCTAGTCTAACGCGACGGCGCGAAGCGTCAAGAAGCGGCGGCGCGGTCAGTACGGTTGGAAGAAGCCGCCGTCGACCGCGAGCTGGTATAGCCATGGGGAAACCCAAGGGCTCCACGTCGGATAGAACGCCGAGACGACGGACCAGAAGAGGAGCAGATACGCGATAGCGCGTCGGATTTTCGACTCTCTGACGACTTCCAGCGCGGGGAGCATACACGGGATCAGAATCGGCGCGAGGGGGAAGAACCAGCGCGGGCAGCAGCAGATTCCGCCGTAATTGCGGTCGCCTTGGTCGCGGGTGAGGAAGAAGACGAAGAAGACGACGGTCAGCGTCGCCGCAATCAAAGCGAGCGTTCTGGCGAAGCCCCGAATCGCCCTGTGCGCTTTCTCGATTTGGGAATCGTCGGGTCCTTCACACTCGACGGGCGATTCCGGCTGGGAAATCTTATCGTTGGCAAAGAGCCAGATTAAGATTCCGAATAAACTCAGCAGCCAGATCGGGGTCAGCGAGAAGACGCCGCGAAGCCCTACCGTCGAGTGGAACGCGTACCGCGCTTTCGACGGCTCGCCGCGATCGATTCCGCTGCGGTTCGCCCAGTGGCTGATCATGGCGCTCGACGGAACGCGCGGACGACCTGCGGGGTAGTAGACGTAAACGTACCAGTCTTTGTCGTCGAAAAGTTCCGCGGCGGCGACGAGCGCTTCGTCGTTTTCTTTACCGGCGCTTAGCGTCTGTTCAAGCGCGACGTGGTCGCGTTTGTGCGCGTAGGCGGGGACGAACGTATTGTGCGCGACGTAGTTCGTCGCGAAGAACGCCGCCGCGACGACGAGTCCCGAGGGAATCGCGACAAAGAGCGTTTTTCCCGGACGTTTAATAAGCAGCGCGAGACAGAGAAGCCCCGCGAACGCCAGCGACGGAAGATCGCACGCGACCGCGAACGCCCCGAAGAAGCCCGCGCAGAAGAAGCGGAACCACCCGTCGCGCTTAAGGCATAGAATCTCGCACGCCGCCCAAAGCGCGATCGAGATCGAAACGAAGCCCGGAACGTGGTTGTTGAGCGTCGCGACGTAGGTCAGCGTAAAGAACCCAAAGATCGCCGCCGCGAACGCGAAAATCTTGCTCCAGTTAGACTTGCCGAGCAGGTTGATTATCCTCGCTAGGCAGCAGAACGCGATTCCCAGCGGCAGGAGGTTGTACAAAACGAGCAGAATCCGCGTCGTCAGGAAAGGGTCTTTCTTGAGCGACAGACCGAAGACGCGGTTGAGAACCCAGTAGGGCGCCGCCATGACGGTCGGCAGAAGGGGCGGTTTGCTCGAATAGAGGTAGCCCGACGCCGGGTTCGACGGATCCCATTTCTCGTCCGGAAGTCCGTGCTTGACGACGTCGATCGAGTCCCAGCCCGGCGTTTCCCACGTCTTGTCGATCGCGTAGGGCACGAGTTTTTTGGCGTAACGCTTCCCTTGGATTTTCGTCGAGTCAAATCTCTCGGGACATTCCGCCTCGCAGTTGACGAGAATCTCGCTCGGGAGATAACGGAACCCCGGCGCTTCCCCGGGCGCGTCGGCGGCGAGTTCCTGCGCGCGCGCTTCCTTCTCGGACTCTTTCATTACGGGCGTGAAGCGGTAGACGCGGGCGTCTTTTTCGACGAGGGCGCGGATCGTCGCCCAGCGGCTTCGGTCGTTCGCGGAGAGCGTCGGACGCGCCTTCATCGCGTCTTTATAGAGCGCGGCGTAAATGCGCTTCGCCTCTTCGTTAATACGTTCTTCCGGAAGGTCGCGCTCGCGCAGTTTGGCGAGACGCTCCTCCATCTGACGCGGAATCTGATTGAGTCGGTAGTTCTGGATGGCGCGGTCGTTCGCCGAATCGACGCCGACGATCTTGCCGAACCCAATTCCCAGCGCGACGAAAATGAGAACGCCGAAAACGGCGCTCAGCGTCTCGTCGCGTCGAACGATAAACTTTCCCTGCGGTTTCTTATCGTTTCGCCGATATTCGCTCTCTCTCATGCCGCGTCTCCTCCGCCTAGGCGTCCGTTCAAATCTTCGATTTACTTCTTATTGCCGCGAATCCACGTTTGTTTCTGTCCCGACGGGCGCGCCTGAACCGACGGATTAGGCGTTTGAGTCGCGTCTGCGCCCGATGGATCGGCGATTAACCCCGGCGCGAAATTGGCGTTTGCCGCGTCGACGTCGGCGAACGCCGAGTCGGAAAAGGGGACGTCGCTCGCCGTTTGTTCGACGATCGAAAAGGGATCGAACGCGCCGAGATTGATCGCGCCGTTTGGATCCGCGCCTCCGAGAGCGCCGCCGACCGAATTTGCGACGCCTGAGGCGCCCCCGATAATAGGCGCGTTGGGATCGAGTTCCGTCCCGGCGCCGCGAATCGGCCCCGTTTCGTCGGAAACGAGTCCCGTGACTTCCGCGCCGATCGGCAGTCCTTCGGAGTCGGAAACAAGGCCGCCCGTTCCCGTTCCTCCGTTGATTCCGAAGCGTTCTCGCGCCGCGCGATTTGCGGCGACGCGTTCGGTCCCGCCGCGTTCACGCTGGGCGCGCGCGTTCGTTCGCCGTTCGCCGACGGCGCGCTCGCTCGGCGCGCCGCGCTGGGCCGCCGTTCGGTTGGCGGCGGCGCGTTCGTTCGCTTGATTCTCACGCGGACGTCGTTCGGCGACGGAACGCTCGTTGGCCTGACGGTTGCGAGGCGCCCTTGTCGTTCCCGTCGCGTAGGGGTTGGCGCTCGGATTGCGTCGTCCGCCCGCGTTGTTCGCGCCGCGTCCCGCGTTGGTCGCGACCATTCCGCTTCGCGCTCTCGTCGGTTGACGACGCTCGATTGTTTTCGCGCGTGAGAAGGGCGTTGTCGGCAGATACGCGACGACTTCGTAATATCCCGGTTCGGAGACGCCGATTTCCTTCGCGATCTGCTCGAGCGTCACATACGTTCCGTCGTTTGAAAAGTCGACGCAGACGCCCGATTCGTCGTACACGGCGCCGCTTGCGGCAAGTTCCTGCGCCTGCTGGAGAAAACCTTTGCCGGAACCGTCGCTAACTCCCGAATCCGGCGTTTCCGTAAGACCGCCGGCGAGAGAGCCGTTTAGTCCGAGGTCTAGCGACGCCGCGTCGACCTCGTCTTCCGTCGCGAGTTCGTCGGAACCGTCGACGGGACGCTCCGTTTGATCCGCGAGCGCGCTTGACTGCGTCGTTTGCGAGAAGGGCGCGACGTTCTTCGTCGAAAGGGGCGTTCCCTGCAGCGCGGCGAGAACCGACGTCGGCGGGCGATACGAGTTAAAGACGTCGATCGGCTCGTTTGAATTCGACGCGCCCGGCGCTCCGGAGAGCATTCCCGCGAGGCGGCTGACGTCGGCGCCGCCGTCTCGCGCTTCCGACTTCGCCTGCGCCGCCAACTTGGTCAGCTGGGCGACCGACGGCGCGAAGGGGAGCGACAGCAGAAGAGGCGACGCGCGATAATAGTCGACGTCGTCGAGAGGCGCGAGTTTGAGTTCGACTTTAATCGCGACGGGCAGACCGTTCATTTCGAGGCTGTCCCACGCGTCGAGCCAGTTGGCGCCGTCGAAGTATCGGAATCGGCAGTCTAGGACTTCGGGCGCCCACGTCGTTCCGTCGTCGCTGTCCATCGCGATCTGCGCCGCCGTCATCGGCGGTTTGAACTCGAACGACTCGGTTTGCGCTCCAATAAGGTCGGAAAGCGCGGCGCTTGGCGCGGCGGCGCCGCCTGCGAGCGTCGAAAGGGCCGCGTCGGGGGGCGCGGAGAGCGATCCGGAGAGTTGGGAAACGGTCTCGCCCTCTTGCGCGGCGTAAAGACTGGCGTTATTCGCGGTCTCGTCTGACTCGCCGTCGTTTTCTTCGGGCGTCTCATAGTCCAATTCGCGGCGTGAAAGACCGAATTTCTGCGCCAACGGCCGGATTCCGTCCCAGTAGAGTTCGCTTGATTCTAATTCCGCCGTTTCGAATCCCGGAATCTGTTCGCCGGCGACGCTTGAAAGGGAGCCGCCGAGCGTCGAACCGAGATCTGCGCCGTCGTTCTCGGACGCCGCGGTCGTCGTCGTTTCTTCGTCTGATTCGCCGGGGAGCTTCTGCGTTTCGTTGATAGGAACGAACTCGTAGAAGATCGTTTTAAGTTCCGGAACCTGCCGCGTATTGGAATTCTTGTCGCCGCCCGTCATCACGCGCCGGTTTTCCTCGGAGTCGGCGATAGGGGCGAAAGCGTTGGGTTGAACGACGTCGATCTGGAGCGAGCGCGAATCGCCGCGCAGCCCGAAATGGCGGACGAATTGGCGCGTCGGATCGTTGTCGACGGCGACGATGGGGTCTTGAATCGCGGCGCCAAGGTCGTCGCTGAGCATTTGAGAGATCGATCTTGCGAGTTGCGCGCGCCCGACTCGACGTTCGTTAGCCGTGTAATGCCGTGAGAAAAGACGGACTATCGACGAGAGACCGACGAGCAAGACCGCCATGAGCACAAGCACGATCAAAATCTCCAGCAGCGTAAACGCGTCGCGCCGACGCGTTACGGAACGCTTGTGGAAGATCGAAACTTGAAAACGACGACGCATTCCTCGCCTCTGTCAAAATGATTCGCAACCGTTATAAAAGCCCGGCGCCGCCGAGTTGGTCGACGCTTCCGGGGCCGCCCAATCCTCCGCCGAGCGCGTCGACGTTCGGCGTCATGCCCGGATTGTTCAATCCTTGCGCGGCGTCGAACGAATCGAAGAGACTGCCGGAGGATTCAGGAGACGCAAGATCCGTCGGGACGCCTCCGAGAGCGCCGCCGAGTCCCGCGTCTGCCTGCGCGTTGAGGTCGCCCGCGACCGTTTCGCCCGTTCCGTCGACCGCCGCCGTCGAACCGTCCGCCGCGACGGAGACGACGCGGGTGTGGACGTCGGCGCGGCGCGCCCATTCTTTCAGCACGAAGACGCGCCCCGGCGTCGGCGTTCGCGCGACGGTCAAGGCGCCGGGATTCGTCGGCGACTCCGTTTGAGGCTGGTCGTATCGCCGCGCCGTGATTCGCACCGCGACGACGCTGGGAATCGGACCGTCGAGGAGTTCCGTCGTCACCGTCCAGCGCGGCGCGTCGGGAATCGGAAGTTCGACCCCGATCGTCGCGGTCATGCCCCCGGAGAGGATCGAACTCATCATGTTGTCGCAGACGAGCTGGACCGCGGAGTCTTCCTCGACGCGTTCGGAATACTGCGCGGAATTGCGCATCATGGCGCTAACGAGCGCCAACCCCATTCCGAGAACGGCTAGAACGACGAGAATTTCAAGGAGCGTAAACGCGCCGCGCCGCTTTTTCATTCGCCGCCTCCCGCGTCGCCGCCGCGCCTTCGTCTCTCGCCGTTCGTTCCCGCGCCGTTCGTTCCCGCGCCGTTTGCGTTTTGCGTCGGCGTGGTCGGAGTCGCCGTTTGTACGCTCCCCAAGCCTAACGAGTCGTCGCCGCTTGAAAAACCGCCGTTTGTCGCGTCTCCGCCCAGCCCCGAAGCGTTCCTAGGCGTCGGCGAGGCGCCAAGGCCAAGATCAACCGCGTTAAACGCGCTCGAGTCGGGCGCTTCGCTCCCCGCGTCGAATCCGCCTGCGCCGAATCCGAGGCTAGGCTCCGAACCGTTTCCGAAAGAGTAGCCCGAACGCCGTTCCGACGATCCGTAATTCGGCGTGAATCCAGAAGGCGCCGCGGCGTCGAGCGCTGAAAAACCGTCGTCGACGGGCGCCGCGTTCTGTTCAAGCCCAAGCGCGCCGCCGCCGGGGTCGAACGCGTCGCTAAACGCGTTGGAGTCGCCGCCGAGCGCGCCGCCTGCGATTTCCGTCGTCGTCTCCGGATTCGCGACGCCGGGATTGGCGAGCCGGAAATATTGCTCTTCCGTTAGAACGCTTTCGTCGGGGAACGAACCCGCCGGAACTGACGAAATCGCGGAGATGCGCGCATAGCCCGTCATTCCTCGAACGCCGATTTCCGAATAATACGAATATTTCCCAACGCTCGCGAGTCCTACGACGACGGTGGACGTTCGACCGTTCGGAAAGAATATGATCGGCTCAGACCATAGGCTTGACCGCGTCGCGTCGTCCGCGTCTTCGTCGTACGACGCGTTTCCGACCGCGTCGACGCTCGTCGGGGGCGAACTGAGACTTCCTCCCAGCCTCGATCCGAGGTCTTCGCCGACGGAGTCCGCGAACGCGCCCTGCGCGCTTTGCGCGTCGTCGGCGCCGTGAGGACGCTTTTTCTGGAGATTGGTCGGCGTCGAGTCGGAGAGTCGCGAAAAGGTAAAGACGACTCCCCCTTCCGCTTCTTTTCGAACGATCAGCCCGTCGAGGTTGACGCGCCACGCGAGCGTGTTGGGAGTCGCGCCGATTTGCCGTTCCTCGGAGTTCATCTCGCGAATCGTAATGCTTTCAAGTTGATCGGCGTCGGCGAACGTATTGAAAGCGCCGGTCGCGTCGAACGCAAACTGACCGCCCGTCCCCAATCCGTCGGACGCGACTCCCGAGAGATACCCGAGGTCGCCCCCCATTTCAGAGCCGTAGGCGCCCGCGCCGGTCAAAGATCCGCCTAGCGGCGAGGCGTTCGCCCCGACGACGCCGTTCGACGGCGCGCGCCCCGCCTGTTCGAGGTCTGCCAGGACGTTTTCTCGCGAGAAAAGATCGTCGGAAGCGCTCTCGACTCCGAACTCGTTCGTCGCGTCGAAGGAATACGGGTTCAAAGACGTCGCGAACGCCGCTTCGTCGTCTGAATACAGGGAGCCGCCGAGCGCGTCGCTCTGCGAACTTGCGTCGTCGGTCATACGGTATATCGCCTCTTGGAGCGTTTCAAGGGGCGCGATTTCGTAAAAGCCGGTTCCCGGCACGAAGCGGAAAATATACGATTGACCAGACCTCATCGCGAGGAGCCGCGTACGGTTCAGATCGATCTGAATTCCGACGACTCCGCTTTTGAACCGAGAACGCTCGTATTGACGCTTGTATCCGGCGACCCCAAGACTGGAGATCGCCGAAATCAGCGCCAGAACGAGCAGCAGCTCAAGGAGCGTAAACGAAGGTCTTTTCATGATCGACAAGGAGCGAATTGAACGGACTCCGCATATAAAACAGGCGCGGCTCGGGAAACGCCCGCGCCGCGTCTTTACAACGTTTCCATAACGGAAGAGGTTTTTGCCGTTTTGAACGGACAATCGCAACGGGATCACATTATCCCGCCGCCGGGGTTCATTCCGGGATTCATCCCGCCGCCGGGGTTCATTCCCGGGTTCATTCCCGGGTTCATCCCGCCCGGGTTCATTCCCCCAGGATTCATCCCGGGATTCATCCCGCCCGGATTCATTCCCCCAGGATTCATCCCGGGATTCATCATACTAGGATCGTTCATTCCGGGATTCATCATATTAGGATCGTTCATTCCGGGATTTGTCATCCCGGGATTCATCATATTGGGGTCGTTCATTCCGGGATTCATCATATTAGGATCGTTCATTCCGGGATTTGTCATGCCGGGTTGCGTCATGCTCCCGTCGGGATTCGTCATTCCGGGTTGCATCATGCCGTTGGGGTTGTTCGGCATCTGGTTGTTCTGTATACGCTGCAAACCGGAAGTATCCTCGGGATCCCAGTTAATGACGTCGTCGCCGTCGCCGTTGTTGTCTTCCTTATCGGGACCGCAGGACCAGACCGCCGGCTTTTTACCGTCGCCCTTCGTCGTCGGCCATTCGTAACGATACGGCTGATTCCACGGATCTTTAAGGTCTTGTTCTTTGATGTACGGCTCGACGATCTTGGGACGTTTGTAAACTTGTTGTTGCGGCTGCTGCATGCCGTTCATATTGCCGCCCATTCCGGACATGTCGCCGCCCATGCCGGACATACCGCCCATTCCGGACATGTCGCCGCCCATGCCGTTCATATTGCCGCCCATTCCAGACATGTCGCCGCCCATGCCGGTCATACCGCCCATTCCGGACATGTCGCCGCCCATGCCGTTCATGCCGCCCATTCCGGACATGTCGCCGCCCATGCCAGACATGTCGCCGCCCATATTGCCGTTTGTTCCGTACATTCCGGAGTTCATATCGCCGCCCATGCCGCCGGTCGCGCCGTACATTCCGTCCATCATGCCGTTGGGCGACTGCATGCCCTGTTGACCTTGCATGCCCTGCTGTTGCTGCGGTTGTTGCTGTTGCGGCGCGTTCGGATTGTCGATATCGGCGAGGATGTAGAGTCCTTCGTAGTTCTGGTCAGGGTAACGTTTGAAATCCAAATAGAAGAGTTCAAGCGCGTTGGTGAGCTTATCTTGGACTTGGACGGTCGCCGTCCGGATTAACGCTTTACGATACTGACCCCAAACCGTCGTGCCGAGCATTCCGATGACGACGATAAGAATCGCCATAACGATGAGAAGTTCGAGCAACGTAAAGCCCGATTTCTTCGAAGATATTCCAGCGACGCGTTTCATTGTAAACGCTCCTTTTCATGCTAAGTTCAGTCTGGTAAAACGTCTGATCGCGTCAATTGCGAACGCGACGCTTTTACGACGCCCTTCTCAACACAATAAAACAGGGGGAGTTTTACGGGCGCGCTAACCGTTTCTATTGGGCATTATAGCATTTTGGACGTTAAAAGAAAAGAGAATTTTCAGACCTTTTGGTTTTTTGAAGAAAATACGTGAATTTTCAGATTAATTGTCGTTGAAATAATTCGATAGAAAAAGGGACGCTTGCGCTAAGCGTCCCTTAATTCACAGGGGGCGGAAACCGACGGGATTAGTCGTCGGGGCTGAGCGAGCCAAACGTGTCGCGGTCGGAGACCTCCCAAGCGGACGTCGAAGTTCTCGGACGCGGCATATCCCATCCTCGAGGACGAGCCGCGAGGGAACGCGGGCCGACTTCCGCGTCGACGTACGGATCGCCTCCCTCGGGAAAATTCATGGCGCGCAGTTCTTGTTCTTCACGCGAAGGCGGACAGAGCGTCGGGAACCAGAACCGCTTGTTATTCGGGTTTTCGTTCCACGATTTGCAGCCGCATGAGGTCGCCAGCGCTGCAAACGCCGTCGCGAGAAAGACGCGCCGCGTCACGTTTTTACTTTTCATTTCGGTTTTGATCGTCTGTTCCATCCTCTTCGACTCCTATTGCGACGAACGCGTCCATACGCCGGCAGACGTTCCGCAATAACACGGCGCGTCTCGTCTTGGAATCGGACCTTTCAGACCCCGACGTCGAGGGAATCAAAGAATACATTTTATTTTTCTCCATAGCAAGAGCGGTATTTTTCTAATATTCGCGTTGTAAGGGTTAAAAGCGTGAGATGTGGACATAAAAAAAGCGCCGTTCCCATAGGAACGGCGCAATCTCGATTTGTTCAGGCGTTACGCCTCGACGCTGCTAGAACCTAGGCGCGCCGGGGTGCGGGCCGCCCGGATGAGGCCCGGGGTGCGGCCCAGGATGGGGGCCCGGATGGGGCCCTGGATACGGACGCGGATGCGGTCCGGGGTACGGTCGAGGATAGGGAGGATACGGACGCGGATACGGTCCGGGGTACGGACGAGGATAGAATCGCGGAGGCGGCGGAGGCGGGAGATACCGCGGACCGACGACCACGACGGGGCTCGGATACGCCACATAGCCCGGGTCGCCGACTCCGATTCCGACGCCGACGCTTCCCGTATTGAGGGCGAACTGGAAATTCGCCGCGTTAGCCTGTCGCGGCGGAAGAGCGAACAGGACGACTCCTAGAGTGAAAACTGCCACGGCTGCAGTCAGACGACGGTTGAAAACTGGAACTGTCTTTTTCATGATTAAGCCCTTTCAAAACGACTAAGCGAAACAAGTTGACGGAAACTCGACGTCGCGTTGGCAGACGAACGATTCGTCGGGACCGCGGCGCCCTGAAAGGAACTGGATGAAAGGGAAATCGTCGTCGACGATTTCTCGACGTTCAGACGAAGCGGATTCAATATCGTTCGCTTGCGTCTAAACCTTTGTATGCGCTTGAGGAAAAAAATGACGTCAAAAAGTAAATTTTTCTCAAATTATTTTCTATTTGCGTAAAAAGCGAAATTGCGCCGTTCATGCAAACGACGCGATTTCGTATTTGACGGCGCTTTAACGACGACAAGCGCACGTCGGAAGGGAGATCCGCCGGGGTTAATAGAACCCGTAGGGGAGCGGCGCGTACGGAGGGAGAGGGGGAGCCGGAGGAAGCGGCGGAAGCGGCGGCTCCGGGAGGAGCGGCGGCTGCGGCGGCTGTGGCGGCAGGTAACGGGGAACATAATGTCGCGGCGGCGGCGGCGGGAGACGTCGCTGCGGCGCCGGATATGGCCGCGGATTGACAACTACCGCGGGCGCCGGATTGTAGACCTGGGTCGCGTAGTACGCGTAGCTTCCGTTTCCGTCGCTGATTCCAATCGCGGCTCCGCTGCTGTTAAGGTTAAACTGAAGATCTGCCGCGCTCGCCTGCCGCTGCGGTCGTGCGAAGAATACGACTCCAAAGACTATCGCGACGACTATCAACGGAACATTAACATAACGATTTAACTTGTTCATATCAGAGCCCTTTCACAAACGATTCAAGTCGAGTAGTACGAAGAGGTTCGCCGACAGTCTAACGTAAGACGAAGCGTCAAAACCGCGACGCGTTGGAAGGAACCGTATGAAAGAGAAACGGTCTTTTTGCGGTTTCTCAACGTTTGAGCGAGACGCGGACTTGTCGTCTCCAAACGCCTCTGGTTCTTGGTATGCTATTTATTAAAAAAACAACACGGAAATAAAAAATTTCATAAAAATTTTTCTGTGTGATTTTGTGTGAGCCGCAAAAAAAAACGCGCGACCACAGAGGATCGCGCGCTTTCCATCACTTTGTTTCTGGGCTGACGATTCATCGTCTTGGACCGCCGGGCTGCGTTCTAGGTCCGCCGGGCATAGGGCTTCGTCCCGGCGTCGGCGCGGGGCCAAAGTCGCGAGGCGCCGGGCCGAAATCGCGAGCGTAGGCCGAGGACGGGTAACGTTTGGGCGCGGGCGCCGATCTCATGCCGTGCGAGGGCATAGGCGCGCCGCCTCTATGCGTCGGCGCAGGGGGCGCGAAGCGGGGCGCCGGCATAGGACGCGGAGGCGGGGCGAAACGGGGCGCCGGCATAGGGGCAGGCTCGACATATCCGATTGCAGGATACGAACCGACGTAAAGCCCCGAGCCTCCGTCTCCGACGCCAATTCCAATCGCCGTCGAGCCGGTATTGAGCGAGAAGGAGAATCCTCCCGCGTTCGCCTGACGCGACGGAAAGGCGAAAATCACGAGTCCAAGGAACGCCGCCGAGACGATCGCGGCGAAACGACGAGGGGACAATTTCTTCATATCTGCTCTCCTTGCGTCCAAGAGTCATAAGACTTGTTTTTCAACGTTTAGGTCGTCGGGCGCAGACGCTCGCGCCGTCATTTCTTGTTATGAAAAACTTGAGCGAAAAATGAAGAAAATTTTTTAAAAAATCCGTCCTTTTTAAAACGCGATTATAGCCTGGGACCGCGAGGACCAAACGCGGGCGCCGGACCGGGGCCCAAGGGCGTCATGCCTCCATAGAAGTTGGGACCGTGCGGCGGAGGCGCCGGAGCGTAACGAGGTCGCGGACCGGGACCGTATGGACGCGGCGGATAAGGATAGGCGCGCGGCGGGTACGGACGGGGCGGATACGTATCGACGACGGGAGGCGGAA
Organism: uncultured Planctomycetaceae bacterium; assembly: GCA_946408825.1. GTDB lineage: Bacteria > Planctomycetota > Planctomycetia > Pirellulales > Thermoguttaceae > RUG369. The sequence continues at coordinate 150,920 of CAMJTU010000004.1, read as the reverse complement.
CGGGACGCGGGCGAACGACGACGAGCGGCTCGGGTACGGCGGCGAGGTATGGCGCGGTTCGATACTCGGGACCGTAGACGACGGCGCGCGGCGGGGGCGCGACGATAAGATCCGGCCCAGACGCTTCAAGGAAGACGTCGTCTGAACGATAGTAGAGATCCGGCGCGGGCGCGACGACCACGGGAGGCGCGACGGGCACGACGACCGGCGGCGGAGGCGGCGCGCTCCGATCGGAAAATCCGATGGAGAAACGCCCGCTTGAGACGAAGAGATCAATCGCGTCGGCGCGATTGGCGAAGACGGACGTCAACACGACGAGCAGCGCTAACAGAGAGCTTGATCGATAGATTTTTTTCATCATAACGCGTTCCATGCGTTTCGGGTTAATCGGACGCTTTGCCACGTCCGCGCGAAGGGCGCCCCGAAGTCGCGTCGTCCAAGTTTCGCTAAGCGACGCGACGAACGAGCGTCCCAAAAAACGCCGTCCCGAACTGGATCGGGACGGCGCGCTTGAGCGCGTAGAAAAGCGATTACGCGCAACTTTCTAACGGAGATTCTCGAGGGAAAACGATTCGACTAGTCGACGATATCCTCGAGAGCTTCTCCAACCTCTTCTAAGACGTCGCCGGCGCCTTCCTGGATCGACTGGATCGCGGCCGCTTCGCCGCCTTCGATTCCTTCCGCCTTGACCTGCTTCATGAGATTGCCGTAGCCGACGACGATCGTGGAGTATATGAGCGTGAAGATCGCGACTCCGAGGATGAACTTCGTGAAGCGGCTCGTGCCCTTCCATTCACGGAGACACAGACCCCACAGCGAACTGAAGATGATGATCGACGCCATGTGGAGCGTCCAGCTCGAGAACTGGTATTCGCCCATTCGCGTCTCGCCCATCGAATAGAAGAAGAACTGGAAGTACCAAGTCGTTCCCGCGAGCGCGGCGAAGAAGAGGTTCCACGCGTAGTTGATCTTGACCGTTTCGCCCTTCTTGTCGGGGTCTTTGATCGTGGTCGTGAAGAACTGGTACAGCGTGCTGTTTTTGAGCATAAGGAGCAAGCACCAGATGAAGTTCGTCGTGAATCCGCCGAGGAGGACGACGCAGAGTTTCGGCAGTCCGACAAAGAGTTCGCGCGCTTTGAGATCAGCCAAATCTGCTTCCGCAAGCGTGGGCTTAAGAATCTTGACGGCTTCTTTGAGCGCGTTTGACGACTCTTTTCTCAGATTGGCTTTGACCGTCTTGTCTCCTTCCGCCCTGCTCTGCGCGAAGAGTTCTTGGCTTTGCGCAATGAGTTCGTCGACCTTGGCGACGACGCCGGCGTCGGAAGATTTGGGCGTCAATCGGTGGAGCGTCGTTATCATGGAGTTGTTCGCGATCGGCTCGGCAGTCTGGAGTCCGAAAGCCATGCACGCGCTAAAGAGACCGGAAACGAGCGCGATGAGAACGCCTTTGACGAAGCTAAACTCTTTAATCGCTTCCTTTTTCTCTTCTTCCGGAAGTTCGCGCTCTTTCGACATGCCCGCGACTCCTGCGAGAATAACGCCGAGCAAGCAGACGCCTAAACCGAGAAGAATCACGCAGTAAGGGGGCTGCGTTTTGATATTGTCGTCGATCGTGCCCGCAAATATATCGGGCATGAGCGTCCCGATAACGGTACACAATCCGAGGGCGACCGCCATGCCGAGGGACATTCCGAGATAACGCATCGTAAGACCGAAGGTCAGTCCGCCGATTCCCCAAAGAACGCCAAAGAGATACGCCCAGCGAACGACTTCAGGCGCTTCGTGGAACGCCTGCATGATCGACGGAACGACGCCTTCGGAGAGGAGCAACGCCATGATCCACGGGGCGATGATCCACGAGAAGAAACCGCCGGCAAGCCAGTAGACCTCCCAAGACCATTTGCGCACCGCTTTATAAGGAACGTAGAAAGAGCCGGAGGCGAGGCCGCCGAGCCAGTGAAAAATAACGCCGTAAACAACTTGTGGCATGGAGAACAACCCTTTCGCCGACGGCGCAGGACGTCGCCGTCGTCTGTATTGCTGATAAGAATCCGACGCTCGCGCAACGTGAGACAACACGCGCCTTAAGCGCGAAACGGTCGTTATAGCTTTCAGGCTATTCTAAACAAACGCGACTTGAATTGCAAGGGCTTGACGGAACGGTTTTTTAGTTCGCGTCGAGATAGCTGAGCGTAATCGGCGCAAAGTCGTCATATTTTTGTTTGGCGCCGTCGAGAACAGGAAGGAATCCGTCGAGCGTTTCACGAGGATCGACCAACCCCTTGTCGCAGATTCTCCAGATCTGCTCGACGACCCAACGACACATATAGTCGGCGCCGCGCAGTTCGTCGCTCGTCCACGGCGCTCCGAGCGCGTGGACTTTGGTCGGGGTTAGGACAATGTAGCCGAGGAAGATCGCAGCGTTTTTTTCAGCGGCTTTTTGGGCTAGAAAATGGCGGTACAACGGCAACTGAAGGTTGAACCAGCGTTTTTTAAAAATCGCGTCAAGATCCTCGTTAGGGTAGGTTTGACTAAAACTCGACGGGCAATTCGACTCCCCGTCGCGGACGTTTCTACGGTGTTTTTGGTCGAGAGTCGAACCGAGACGACTCGTTAAGAGAAACGCGCCCGAACTGTGCGATATGGGGATTTCTATTTCTTTTTTGGATCCTGACTTAGCGTCGTCGAACGTTTTATAATCGAAAACGAAAAAACGACGTTCGTTTTCGTTATAGTCGACGCGGTCGACGCGTCCTACGATTTTTGTCGCGGCGATCCTTGAATCTGTCGTTTGACCGAGACGGAGTTCTTTAACGTCGACGTTGTAGTTCTGTTCGAACTCTATTATCCTGTAGCCTGATTCGCGCCATTTCGCCTGCCACGCCGCGAAGGAACGAAGGCGCGCGCGGAGATTTTCGATCTGGACGCGGACAAAAGGCGACGTGTAGTCGTTCGTCGCCTTTGCGGCGTGTTCGTCGAGACGTTTGGAGAGCCAACTGTAGATTTGGCGTTCGTCCGTCGAGTCTTTGACGCTCTCGTCGCGTCCAAATTCGCTGAGAACTTCATGGGCGAGCGTTCCGAACTCCGCCGCGTCGAGTTCGTTAGAAGCGCTCGGAGCCGGAACGAGCCTGCGCGCCTTTTCCAAGAAATAACGGTAAGGACTGTGGAGAAATTTCTCGAAGTCCGTGACGTTCATGGCGAACGCGTCGCTACTTTTCTCATCGTTCCGGGGCTTTGGCCATGAGTAGGGCGAATTGTCGGGGAGCGTCAAAACGGGAGGACGCGTCAGGTCTGCGGAGGTTTGCGCGCTTGAAGGCGTCGACGCGTTTTTCGCCGTTTCTTCCGTCGCGGTAGGACGGAAAGGAATAAACTCGTTCCCGGCGGCGTTCATGTGCCGCCGTTCAAGGTCTTTAAAGTTCTTAAGCGCGTCGTCCCCGAAATATCGAACGACGCGCGCCGGAACGTCGCCGTCGTCGACGGCAAAGAGGAATCGGCTTGGAATACGCGGATCTTTTTGGAGCGTTCTTTTTTCCAAGACGACGAAAAACGCGTCGCGGGAACAGGCGAGCGTGTGGGCGATATACGCGTCGCGCGCGAAGATTCGCGAAGCGTCGGAAAGGCCGAGCGCTTTGCGCGTGTCGTTCGGGAGAAACAAATCGCCGGAGATCGTCGAGGGGACGACGCGCTCGTTGAAGCCCGTGAGAACGCAGGCCGGCGCGTCGTCAAAGAGCAGATCGAGCCATCCTTGTATTTCCACGACTTGCTGGTTCGGCGTCGGCGCGACGCTCTTGCCGCGAATTTCGTTCAGAAGAATACGAATCGCGAACGCGCCCGTAACCTCGACGTCTTCCAGCGCGTTTCCTTTTACGTCCTTTGACGGCGCGCGATAGAGGTCGTCGAGCGCGTTGCGGAAGAGTTTGGAGAACCCCTCAATTTGCGACTCTTCGTCAAAATCGGGTCGAACGACGTCGCTCGGATAGACGGCGTCGACGAGCGTCATGATCGGCTCCGCCCATTCCGCGAGAGGACGTTTCTGCTGGCGCGTCGAATAGGCGACCCTGTCGACGAGCAGTCTGCCCGTAATGTTTTGGTCGATCTTGAGCGCGTCGACGTCGCCCTTTTCCGCGTCGAACGAATCGCGTTTGTCGCGACTTGCGAGGGTGTTATAGAGTCTTGGCGCGTTCTTTTCGCCGAAAAAGGGCGCGAGCGCTTCGTCGATAATATGCGCCGCTTTTCTGAGTTGGAGGAAATATCGGTTGTTATTTCTGTCGTTCTCGTCGATTACCTTGAACCATCGGCCTCCGACGCGCGTGGGGAGAAATCTCGCGCGGTATTCGTCGAACTCTTCGATCAGACGAACGTGATTTTGGGAGTCGACGGTCGTCGCGTTTGGGAGGTCGCCGCCAGACTCCGCCTCTTCCGCGCTCGCGGCGTCTTCGTCCGCGGCGAGCGCGTCGTCGAGTTCGCGTTGACGCGCCTCCTCGGAGTCAGGCGCCTTTTCCTCCGACGCGACGGGGAGTTCGTAACGATCCCATACGCGCCGGAGCCAGAGTTCGACGTCGGGACGCCTTAAAAGTTCGCCGAAGACGTCGAAGGAACGCGTTTCTAGGTACCGCGCGAAGAGTTCGATAACGCGAAAGACGCGATTTTGAACGACGGGCGTTCCTTCGCCGTGAATCGTGGCGTAGCCAATTTCTTTCATGCGTTCTTCGACAAACGGAACGACTTCAAGGTCAGGCGCGCCAATCGTCAGACTTTCGGCTGAAATCGGGTCGTAGTCGTCGGCTGACGACGGCTTTTTATTTTTAAATTTAGCGGATAACTCACGCGTAAGAAGCGCGACCGCTTTTCCCTGATCTTCCGGGGAGTCGACGAGAAAGACGTTTTCGTCGGGGATCGGAAGAGTCAGTTTGGGCGCGACGTCGGGTTCAAGGCTCCATCGTTCGGGGAGAACGCAACCGTACTCGTCAAAGAATTTGGAGTAACTCGTTTCAAACTCGACGTCAAAATCCGTTTTTTTCTCTTTTGGCGGAGCGACGGGCGCGTAAACCCAAAACTGAACGCGTTCGCCGAGCGCGTCGAAGAATTTCTTCTGCTGACGGTTGAGGTCGACGGCGCCGATCACGAAATACCGTCTTGGAACGCCGTTGGCGAGGTCGTAGTCGGAGCCGCCGATTTGACGGGAATCGATCGCCTTTTTACGGGCGTCGTTACGGTCGAACCGGTTGCAACGTTGAATTTCTTTCAGATAGAGTTCGCGGAGTTTCCCGACCGCTTCCCAGCGCCGAGCTTCGTTGACAAAGCCCTGTTTGCTGCATTCTTTGGCTACGTCGCGCGAATTTTTGAGTTCGTTGGCGAGGCTTTGGTCGAGATTTAGGAAGGTTTGCGCGAGTTTGAGCGCGTCTTTAGGATCGGCGACGAGCGCGGCGTGTCTCGCCTTGGCTTGGTCCTTGGGCGCGGGAAAGAGAACGTTTGCGTCGAAAGAATACCGGGGGTCGGTTAGGAACGTTCTGAGAGCGCGACTTTCGCAGTAGGTTCGCGTTATGTCGTTTGCAATTTGAAGGGGCGTCCCGTAGATTTTCGCGGGCTCGTAGAGCTTTTCCGGCGTTTCGCCGAGGAGTAGGACGTCGGGCGGAATCCAATCCGCGTCAAACGCCGGATTTTCGCCTTTGATTTCTTTTTCGACGAAATCCACAAGGTAGGCGGTCAGCGTTCGTTTAGCGCGGCTTGCGGGAACGACGCAGACAATTTGGCTCATGTCGAGGGTACGCGAGCCGTTTTTTTTCGCGAGCGCGATTAATTCTCGCGCCGCCTGCTGCATGAACGGTTCCTTTGAGAGCGCTTGACGGTCAAGCGGAAAGAAGCGTCGTTTGTCCATAGCGTCCATAGTTTAAAGCTCTCGAAGTTTTTTGTCGAAACGACCTGCGGTTCACTTTTTAGCAAGGCAATAACGTCTCGCTCTGCCGTTTCCGATCGGACTGACGACGCCCGCCGCGACCATTTCTGCGAGTAACGATCTCGTTCTCGCCGCGCTTAGCCCCAAACGCTTGGCGAGTTCGTCTGTTTTCGCTTCGCCTTTTCCATAGAGTAAGGCGCGGATACGCCTCTTGACGTCTGTTGTTTTTTCGCTTGTTATTCGCTGTTTTTTTGTTTGATTTGAAACATCGTTACTAATTGTATCATAACGTGTTATCTCTTGTTTTTCCGCTTGTTTTTCCGCTTGTTTTTCCGCTTGTTTTTCCGTAAAGGCGAGCGTTAAAATCGTTCTATCCGGCTTATATAATTCTTCGGCGTTTGTTCGACCCTAACTTTCTTTGTTCAAGCGTTCGATTTTTCGTTAGAAGATGAAGACCGTGTAGAGTAAAAACGCGCAGAGCGCGAGGGCGAGCGCGACGAAGGTCCAGAGGACGCGATTGGAGTTCGGTTCGAACGCGGCGTCTTCGTCTTGCTTGCTGCGCCGGATGAAATCTTCGACTTCCCTTGAGATCGAGCCGTCGACTTCGTATTCTTCGCCTTCGCCAAAGTCGTAGTCGCACCATTCGCAGAATCTCGGGAAGACGGGCGTGAACGCTTCGGAGCAAACGTGACATAGGAGCGCGGGCGTTTTCTCGGGTTCAGCCGCGTCTTGCGAGGCGTGATCTTGGCGCCGTCCCAGCGTCGCCCAGACGTGACGGCGTTCGAGCCGTCGCCGCGCGCGTTCTTCCTCCGACTCGACGATTTCGACGTCGAAAACCGCGTCGTTTTCGTCGTCGTTCGCGCGTCCCGCGCAGGCGTGACGCCGCGAGTCTCCGCAGGCGCAGGCGCGACGCGTCGGCGGTTCGAGGGGCTTGGCGTCGTGGTCGTAATACTCTTGATCCGCGAGCGCAAAGAGGTCGCCCGACGTTTTGCAGACAGGGCACCTTGTCACGCGCCGTTTTCCGCAGTTCGGACAGCGCGGCCACAGCTCGAGCGCGTCTTGAAACTCGGCCTCTTCCTCAAAATGATCGCGATATTGCCACGCGGTTTTGAGCCAGTCCTCGTCGAGAGGCGCCGCGTATGGATTTTCTTCTAGTTCTCGTTTCAGAGGCATAAGAACTCGACTTTTACAACGAACGACAAGACGACATGCGCAGGGACGCGAACGGAACGTTCCTTCCCTTCATCATACCCAGAAACGTGAACTGAAACAATCGTCGACGTACAAAAAACGCGTTCCTAAAACGACGAACAGCGATTCTTTGCCGATTTATAACGCAAAAACGCCCGCCGAATATGGAGGGGCGGGCGTTTTATTTCACGAATTGCAACGTCGTTCTCGTTATCCGACGCGACGCTTTGACGGCGGCGGCGCTAGGGACTCGCCGTTTTCGTCGACGATCCGAAGTAGAATCGATTCCGACTCGCGCGCGACCGCCGCGTTTTCGCGTTCGCTTGCCTCTTTCGCCGCTTGTCGCGCTTCCGCGACGGTTGGAAGACACGCGCGTTCCATCGTGATTCCACGCTGAGTCGTCGCGAGGAACCGCGCCATTTCGAGTCCGACTCCTTCCGGATAATCTTTCTCGATTTTATCGACGATCTCGTTCCAATTCAAACCGCTCTTGTATATAATGCGATAGACTTCTTTGAGCGTTTTGCGATCTTCCGAGGTGTAGCCGGCCCTTTTGAGTCCGACGAGGTTGAGTCCGACGACTTGGCTTGAAAGGCCGTCGACCGTAACGAAAGGCGGCACGTCGCGCACAAGGTGCGCCTGACCCCCGACCATCGCGAGCGCGCCAATACGAACGAACTGATGCGCGCCGGCCGCGCCGGAGACGTTCGCGCGCCTTCCGACCGTGCAGTGCCCCGCGAGCATCGCGTTGTTCGCCATAATGACTTCGTCGGCGACGTGGCAGTCGTGCGCGATATGGACGTTCGCCATAAGCATGCAGTCGTTGCCGACGATCGTCGACTCGTCCGGATACATTGAACGATGAATCGTGACGTTTTCGCGGATGACGTTGCCGGAGCCGACGATCAATCCTCCGCAGTTCTCTTCCTGAAGACCGACGCATTGCGGCAGTCCGCCAAGGCAAGAGCCTTCGAAAATATGGTTGTTCTTCCCGATGATCGCGCCCTTCTTAATTGAAACGCGCGCTTCGAGAATCGTCCCGTCGCCGACGACAGCGCCCTCTTCAACGATGCAGAACGGTCCGATCTGCACGTCCTCTCCGATCTTTGCCGACGGGTCGACGAGCGCCAGCCGATGAATTTCCGTTCCCATTCCCTTAAGCTCCATTCTCAGGGGTCATGACTCGATTCGACCCCGGCGGCGTCCGTTCGTCGTCGGTCCTATTGTCGTCGAACTCGAGGTCGAGGCCGCGACGCGTTGACCGCGTCATGGCGGCGGACGTCGCTGGGGGCGAAACGTCCGTTTTCATTGTCCATCTGCGAGCGTAACGAAGATAACGCCTTTAAGGAAGACCGATTTTCCCCTTTTTTCATATTTTTTGTCCTATGGTCTGATGAAATTCGTCCTAGGAGAGAAATTATAGCGCCTATTTTTCGCAAATTGTCTTTTTTAACCAATAGGAACGACTCGACGACTCGACGCGCCAAGACGCAATTTTTGGCAAGAAAAAGAGAAGAGCGCAACTTATTCTTCCGAAAGAGAGAAAGAAAAAGTCGTCGTCGCTCTCATTTTTGCATAAATAAAAAATGAGGAGCAGACCGACGCCTGGAAGCGGGGACGCGTCTTCGTTAGAGAAAGGAGAACGCGCCCTCTTCCGTCGTTTCGGAAACTTCCGTGAGTCTCCGAGTCGCCACCACGTTAAACGCCTGTTTGCCATGATTAGAAACCTCAAAGCCGCGACGCGTTTTCTGAGCGTGTCGATTCTTATGGGATCGTTAATCGCGAGCGTCCCCGACGTGTCGCGCGCGCAATCTGAGACTCCCGTTCCGGAAAGGAACGTTCACGAGGAACAGTCTGATCAGGCGCCGTCGCGTCCGGGAATCGTCACGATTAAGACGTCGTCGACAGAATCGCTCGCGTCGGTGGAGAAGCAGCTCAAACAGAACGAGACGAATAGGATTGTTTCTGCGGTTTCCAAATACCTTGCGGCGGCGAAAAAGGATTATTCGCCCAGATACGGGGCGCGAACCGGCGCCGCGCGCGAGCAGTTGGTTTCGCAGCTTCGCGATTACGTCAAATACTCTGAAACCGCAGGGCATGAAGACGCGAAAGCGCTTGTGGAGTCGCTTCAGATTCCCGCGCTTATCAGATATTCGGAAGAGGCCCCGACGATCTTCCGCGGGCGTCTCGCGTCTGTGAGGGACGCGCTGGCGGACTATGCGCGTTCTTCGAAACAGAACGTAGAGCGCGAGAGGAGTCTCGCCGTTCTTATGGATTATTATCTCGCGGTTTTTGAAGCCGCCGACCCCGGGACCTTGGAAGCCCCGGTCGCGACGGGCGACCAAGAAGAAGAGACGACCGAATCTTCCGACGAAGAGCTGGAGCGCGAGAAACAGGCGTGTTTCGAGTTCTATTGCGACGCGCTTGACGAAGGGGTGCGCGCGTATTTTTACGGCGAAGAGGGCGGTTCGATCGATAAAATCGTCCGCGCTATCGGCGAGATGCGTTATTATCAGTCGGAATCGCCTGCCGTTTCGCGGCTGACGGGTTATCTCCACGACGTTTTTTCCGGCTCGAACTTCTATTTGGAAGCGAGCGAGAAATTCCTTTCGGCGTTTACCTATCGGAACGTGTCGGAATCTTTCGGCGTGAACGAGAATATTCGCGGGACGCAGGCGCAAGGCGCGGGATCTCTGAACGGCCATACCGTTCTCGACGTCAAGCCCAGCCCGACGCGCGCGCAAATGGCGCTTGTTCTCAACGCGAACGTCTTAACGCGGACGGTCGGCGCGAATAGAGGCGTTTTCGTCCATACCGACAACCTCGGTTCCGTCGTCGCCAGCAAGCCGATGTTTCTCAATCCGGACGGGAGAATATCGACGAGCGCCGCCCTTGCGAACGCGAATATGAAAACGACGCTTCGCGGCGTCAATACGGACCGCATCACGCTTTTCGGCGGCAAGATCATTCAGAACAAGGTGTCGCAGGAACTGCCGGCGTCTGAACGCGACGGGGCCGAACGCATTAAGGCGCGAGTCGCTCGAGAGTTAGACGAGCAAGCGAACGCGCAGATTCTCGAGATGAATCGCCGCATCGAGCACATGGATATCGGTTCCGCAAACTCGATGATCCAGAATCTGAAATCGCGCACCTCCGAGGATCGTTTCTACATCGAATGCGTCCTTGGCCGCGGTTTGCAGTTCAGCGCGCCGGGGGACGACGCCGCTTCATGTAACGACGTGAGTCGAGGAGCGTCGAGTTCGGACGAGATCGTAGAGCGTGGCGCCGCGAAAACCGCCGAACCGGGATTGCTGCGCGGCGTGCGCGGAAGCGCGTTGACGACGCTTGCCCCGAATCTTCGCAACAGCGCGATCATTTCGGCGAGTTCCAACTCGATTCTCCCGCGGCTTGATTCTCTGCGTCCGTTCCGCCCCGTCTCAACGGAGAAGAAGTCCGTTTCCGAGCCGGATCTAGTCGTGCGCTTCCATGAATCCGCGCCGAATAACGCCGCGACGATCGCGCTCGCCGGCGCGCTCTTTGGACCGGGCTACGACACGCTTGACAACGTGATTTTGCGCTTCCCCGGCGTCGATCCTGAGGACGTTAAGAAACTCCTCGTTCCTTACGAGCCGCAGGGCGTGCGCGAACTCGACCCCGACGATCACGCGCAGAAGGTCTTCGTTCGTTTCGACGAAGTCCAGCCCTTCTCGACGCGCTTCGAAAACGACACGATCACGACGGTTCTGCGCGTCTCCTCTTGCGACGTCGACGGCAAAGAGTGGGGGCCCATTGAAGTCAGAATGGTTTATCGTCTCGAAATCCGCGACGACCGCTTTGTTTTCGTTCGCGACGAATTAGAGGTTTTGCCCGGCGGCTATCAGGACGGCGACCCCGTCTCCGCGAGGTTCTACACCTTCCGCCGTATCTTCATCAAGCGTCTCGAGACGACGATTAACGAGGAATACGTTTTTTCGCCGCTCCCGGTCGATACGATTGCGGCGCTTGAGAATCGCGGTTCGCTTAAGCCGAAGAAGGTCGAAGCGCGCGACGGATGGCTTCGCGTCGAATTCGATCTCGACCCGATTCACGAAGAAGCAAACGCCGCGAGATCCGCCGAAAGCGAAGCCAGTTCCAATCAAGGATAGGCGTAAAACGAAGAAAAGACCCCGTCGTGGACGTTCCGACGGCGAGTTCAGGATTGTTGCGACGTCACAGGAGGGAAGACCGCGAACAATTGCATGTGATGAAATCCGTGTTATCCGAACGACGCAAAAAGTTTTTCCAATTTAAAAATCTTTTGCGAAACGGCTCGATTTCTTTGAGTGTCTATTTTGACTAATATTGTTATTCTGCATATTGTATCGTTTGTAACGACCAAAGAGGGTCGAAAGGACGATTAATCGGCATATTTCTGATTTCGCCTTGCCAAAAATTTTCAAAATTATCTCTTTTTTATTGCCAAATTTTGGGGACTCTGGTAAACTGAAATATAGTCCGGATTATCCGTTTTTATTCTCAGGGGAAGTGTTTTTTAAAATCGGGTCATGCAGGATTCTCGGGGGAGACTTTGAGGAACTTGCGCGTCCTTTGCGCCTTCTGAGGATTAAAAACGTCAAACCGTGTTTCCGCAGGCGTCTTTCCGAACTGGTCGGATTCCCCCCGATGACAATCGTCGAGGGGCTTTCCGAGCGGCGAAGGAGCGAGACGGCTGTTTCGCCGTTCGATTCCGCGTGTATACGTAATTAATAATGGAAGCGGAAGAGGAAGGCTTCGCGACGTCGGATACGGGCGCGGCGGAAAAGGAAACGCTATGATTTAGGAACCAGCCTAGCAGGAGTCGCTCTCCGACTAGCCCGAGGTCATGCAGTTTCACGCGGTTCTATAACATAACCATCTCCGCAGATCGTCGGCTCGCCCATAGATTTTTGGGCGGCGCGGCATGAACGACGCGGGAATTATTCGTTCAGGAGTTTATGATGCGTTTATTCAATCGTTTTAGCGGCGAATCGCGCAACGGCGAAGGCAACCGTGAGAATAAGGAAGTTCGCGGACGTAGAAGCGACGAGGGGAACCGTCGCGCGAAGAGCGCTCGAAGTCTTCTCGCCGCGCGAAAGCTCGGTCTCGAAGCTCTTGAAGAGCGTCAGCTCCTGTCCGTCAATCCGATCGGCTCCGCCGAGTATCAGGATATCCGCGCCTCCTACGCGAACCTTTCGCTTCCCGAGGACTTCAACAAGATCAACGTGATCGAAATTACCGACCTGACCGCCGCTTCGCTCCAGTCCGCGGTCAATCAGGCGGCGCAGACGACTTCCGACGATCTCGTCGTTCTGCGGACCGATTCGGATAATTACACTCTGAACCTCGAATCGACCGCCGTTACGGTCAATATCGACTCGGAGAATTACGGCAAGCTGACCGTTATCGGTCGCGGAACCGACGCTCTGACGATCGAGACGGTCAATTCGAACGCGTTCACCGTCCTGAAAGGCGACGTGACGCTCGACGGCGCGGTTATCTACAATTACTCTAATATCGACTATGTCGGCGATTCCGTCGTCGGCACGAAGGACGCGAAGATCACGCTCGGCGATTCACTCGTGATCGTCAACCAGACGACGAAGATCGACGAAACGACGGGCGAAGCGACGACTTCCTACGCCGTCGACCGCGTTTCGACCCCCGAAGAACTGGAACAGGCGGGGATTTCCAACTCGACGGCGACAAGCGCGTATCGAACGATTAACAATCCGCACGGCGACGGCGACGACTACAACGCCGTCCGCAACAGCGTTCACGCCGTAATGAAAACCCGGTACGATTACTGGGGCTACGATCCCGCCACATATTGGGCTAGCGGGCTTAATAACGGGAACCTTATCTACGACGCTGAGAGCGTCGGATACGCGGGTTGGGTCGGCACGGTCGCGAACATGCTGGCATACACCGGCTGGGCGCAGCAGGCGGGCTTCTCGACGAATATGACGCTTGAGGACGGGTCGACCGTCTACTATGACAGCGTCGAAGACGCGGTCGCCGCATACTTTATGAACGGCTTTATCAACACGAACGCCGGGACGGCGAGGGACTACGGGATTACCGCCGCGAGCATCCTCGATTACTTCTTCTCTGGAAACGACAAAGACTGCTTCGGCGCCAACTACTCGGCTCTTACGAACACGATCGAAGGCGGCGGGTTCTTCCAGACGATCGATTTCGGCAGAGTCGGCGGCTATACGGCGGCGAGCGACACGATGCTCCAAGAGATGCTGAGCGTCCTCCGCAAGGGCAACGCCGTGACGATGGAAGTATTGACGACCCGAAGCGACAACCCGAATTATAGGCAACGAGAGTACGTTTCCGTTTGGGGATACGTCTACAATCGCGATTCGCGCGTCGTTTACAGCAATGGCGAGTCGAACGGAGCGGCGACGACCGTCGGGCTTATCTGCTCGAACCCGACGATGAGCGCCAAGGAACAGCGGGTCACCGACTCGCGCTACAACAATACCGAAAACAATCCTCGGACGCTTACCCACTACGTCGAAGAAGCCTCGGAGCAGGGCGACGTCTATGACACGTATCACACCTACCTTCTGAGCGGTTCAGGTTCCAATCTTACGCTTGTCCACGCCCCGTATACGTATCTTGACAATAACGGCGCGGTTCAAGGCGCGATCAACTTCCCCGAGGGCTTCTGCTTCTACGGTAACGGCAACACGCGGAACAACACGTACACGTCGAGAATTCTCGGTTTCTCTTGGTTGCAGCAATACAGCGCGAATCTATCGTCGGTCGCGATTAATCAAAACGACGTCCTTTCCCTCGAAAGTATGCCGGGGAACACGGACGACGTTATTTACCTCTATTTCGGCGGCGTCGAAGGAAACGGCTGGGACGGTCTGACGCACCCCGAGTTCACGCTTGACAATTCTACGGGCTTCAGCGCGGCGGAACTCAAGATGATCGAAGAGGTCTGGCGCCGCGTCGCGGAAGATTACGCGCCTTTCAACGTCAACGTGACGACGAGCGCGTCCGTTTGGGCGGCGGCGCAACGTGGAATTCGTTGCGTTATCGGCGGTTACAGTAGCACGGCGGGCGGTCTTTCCGGCGTCGGCTCTTACGGAGCGGGGAAAGCGGACAACTACGTTTATCCGTTCTCTTTGAGTTTGAGCGCGAAGAACATGGCGGAAGCGGCGGCGCACGAGGTCGGTCACTCCCTCGGTCTGAGCCACGACGGTTACGAACACAACGAGTACTACAGCGGCGAATACAGCGGCAACACGACTTGGGGTCCCATCATGGGAACCGGTTACAGTTCCGCGATCACGCAGTGGAGTAAGGGCGAATACGTCGGCGCGACGAATTTGCAGGACGATATCGCGATTATCGCGTCTGTCGTCGGGTTCCGCCCCGACGCGGTCGGCGACACGATTTCGACGGCGGCTAATCTTGAAGACCACTACGTCGGGATCGACATTAATACGCCGAGCGCGACCGCCGGCACGTACAACGTCGTGAGCTACATCGAGACGCGCGACGATTACGACGTCTACTCCTTCAAATCTTACGGCGGAACATACGTCGTCGACGTGAGCGGCGACGGCGCAGACGACCGCTTCATCGACTCCGACTTCTCGTGGAACACAAGACGTCACGCCGACACGGAAAACGCCGCGTTCGCCGGAAAGTATTACGCCAGATCCTACGACTATACAAACCTGAACCTCAAGGTCGAGCTTCTCGATTCGACGGGCGAGATCGTTCTCCTCGATATGGACGGCAATATTATGAAGCTGTCGTTCGGCGAGTCGATTGTCCTGCGCGATTCAGACTATTACTTCTACGTCGTCGACCAGTTTGGTAAAAAGGTTTACGACGGCGGAAAACTCAAGGAAGGTTATCAGGCGGTCGACGACTCCGTCTTCACGACCTTCTCGCACTTTGTCACTCCTGAACTTGAAGCGGGCGAGACCTATTACATCCGCGTCACCGGCGTCGGAGAAGGCAACCCGTCGACAACCGGCTTTTCCGACTACGGCAGCTTGGGTAAATACACCCTCTCGATGCATGAAAGCTACGAGAATTTCCTAATTGACGCCGAACAGGTCGACGTCAAAGACCTGACGTATTCCACGGCGGTCGACAACGTTCTCAACTGGCAAGAGGCGTTCGTTTACGCCAATCGACGTTTGGAAAACGGAAGACAGTATCTTGGCAACACGCTGACCTTCAACGAATCGCTTGCCGGCTCGACGCTCAACCTTCAGGACACGCTTCTCTTTACGCGTTCTACGACGATTACAGGTCGGCCTTACTCTCCGAAGCGCTTCGTCCTCAACGCGATGAACGCGTGGGATACGACAAACGACCAGCCCGGTATTACGATCAACGCGAACGAGAAATTCCGTACGGTCTATGTCGACAATACGACGATCGAAATGTACGGGTTCACGATTACGGGAGGCGTCGCCGAGACTTCTAACGTTATCTATCTATACTTCGGCGGTCTCCAAGACGGCGACACGGGATGGAGCGGCGAGCTTCACCCGGCGCTCGATTTCGACGGCGATCCAACGACGTTCTCAGCAGAGGAACTTGAGGTTATTAACGAAGTCTATCTGCGCGTTACAGAAGACTATGCGCCTTACAACGTGACGGTTACGACGGACCAGTCCGTCTTTGAAGCGGCGACGAACGCGATTCGCGTCGTGATCGGCGGCACGGGGAACGGTCGCGGCGGCGTCGCTTTCGTCGGATCGTTCGGCACGCAGAAACAAGATTGCTACGTATTCCCGAACTCGACGGGCGGACCTCGCAACGCGAAGGGCATTGCGGAAGCGGTTTCGCACGAGGTCGGGCACACGATGGGGCTTAATCACGACGGTCTCAACGACGCCGAGTACTATGGCGGCTCCTCTCTCTGGGGACCGCTCATGGGGTCGCCTTACGGCTCGGCGATCACGCAGTGGAGCAAAGGCGAGTATCGAGGCGCGACGAACTCTCAAGACGATATCGCGATTATCGCCGGGCGTCTTGGATTCAAGGAAGACGACTACGGCGACACGATTAGCGAGGCGTCGGTTCTGTCCAGTTCTTATCTGAATGCGGGCAATCTTGTCGCGGACGGGATTATCTCGGACGAGAAGGACGTCGACTTCTTCTACTTCGTCGCGACGGACACGACCTGCGTCGTCGACGTTGTCGGAACGGGCGCCGATTTCTCTCGCACTGACGCCAACTGGTTCGCGACGAGCCGCAATTACACGAACCTCGACCTTCTCGTCAAAGTTTACGACGCGGAAGGGAATCATCTCTATACTTGCAACCCGACGGAATCCGTCTTCGCGCATTTCGAACTCGATAATCTCGAAGTAGGCGAGACGTATTACTTCAGCGTCGAAGGCACGGGATACGGCGATCCGACGACTCCGGGCGCGGGATATTCCGCGTACGGCAGCATTGGACAGTACTATGTGACGATCGCCGCGACGACGCTTGATAAATTTATCGGCGAGGAACGCTACGAATCGAGCGCGACGAAGCGCGCGATTCAGAGCGGCGCGGTGGACGCGGACTATACCAAGGGCGAGACGTATGACCAGGTCGGTCAGACGAACAACGGCGGCGGCGTCTACAACCACTACGGCTGGCTGACGATCGGCGACTCGATTATCGCCGGAAACCGCGCGTATAAGGCGGGCGGCGGCGTCTACAACCAGGGCGGCGAGTATGAGAATGAGGCGCAGCACGACGGTTGGCTGTACCTTGTCAATACGTCGATCGTCGGCAATATCGTGACTTCGGAAAACGCGATCGGCGGCGGTCTCTATAACGAAGGCGGCGGCGTCGCGACGCTTGTGAACGTCACGATTGCCGGCAACACGGCGGACTATTCCGGCGGCGGTATCGAAAACGCGGGTCGGATTAATATGTACAATTCGATCGTCGGCGACAACGTCGCGAAGTATGGCCCCGACGTCTATACGGAAGTTGGGAACTCGACTAACGCATACAGTTCTCTCATTGGCAACGAAGCTCGTAACTCTAGCCTCCTTGCGCAGCGCGGCGGCGCCGACACGGCTAACGCAGACGGGCGTAGCGTCATCGGCAAGTCTAACGGCACGTCGGTTCAATCGACCGTCACGACCTATGATCCCGGCTTTGTGGCTTACCGCGACTATGACCTTGCCGAATGGTCGCCTGAACTTTGGAAGTACTGGAATTTGCGTCTTTCCGCCGACTCGCTCGCGGTTGATTTGGGCGTTACTTACCTCTCCAGCGATCGTGACTATACGAACGGTTCCGTCCGGGCGAGCAGCTATGACGACCTTGGCATGAGCCGCTACTTTACGACGTTCCCGACCGATCTTGCGGGTCAGACGCGCGTTAGCGGAACGACCGTCGACGCGGGCGCTTACGAACTCCTCGCCGTGCCTGAATTGACCGGCTACGTTCCGACTTCGGCGGGTTCCGACGTCGTCAACAACTGGGAAAACTCGATCGTCGTTTCGCGCGCGATCGACGACCAGACCGGCTCGATCGCGCCGTTCCTCGTCGACGAAACGCTCTATCTGAACCTCTCCTTCATCAACGAAGGCGCGAAGATCGGCGACAGCTTCGAGACGACCGTCTACCTGTGGAAGTACGACGCCTACACGAAGAAGGCGGAAATGTACGCCCAATCGACGCAAGAAAACGGCGTTCCGATCATGAAGATTCAGGTCGACTTTGTCGATTCCGGAACGCTTCCCGGCGGCGCCGCGACGATTACTTGCACGAATCTTGCGACCGGCGACGTCCAGACGTTCGATTACGACGGCTCGACGAGCTACGTTATTCTCGAAAACGTCGAACTTGGTTCCATTGAATCGCTTGTCTCCGGTTTGATCGCCAACGGCGACATGGCGGAACAGTACGAAGAGGGTTACTATCTCTTCGGTTACGCGATCGACTCAGCGGAGCAGATCGCCGAACTTCGCGAGAACAACAACTTCTTCAAGACGACTTCGTACTTCGACGTCGTCGAATCGCCGGTTTCAATCAACGATTCGATCGTCGTGACGACGGATCTTGACGTCGTCGATCCTTACGACGGTCTCATTTCGCTCCGCGAAGCGGTCGAAATCTACGCAGGAAGCTACTATTATCGTGAAATCGCGCTCCAGGACGGCGACACGTTCGAAGCGAACGGAATTACCTACGTCGTCCAAAACGGCAAGTTCTACGTCGACTCCTCCTCGACTTACCAAGTCTATCCCGGCGAGCAGTTCACCGTCGATACTGAAGTCGAGATCGCGGCGACCTGGGACGAGACAAACGGAATCTTTGTCGACGCCAACGGCGACGAGATTTCGGTTCCCGCGGGAACGACGATTACCCGCGGCGGCGTGGACTATACCTATAACGGCGTCGATTGGCTCGACGCGGCGGCGAATCCTTACGCGCTAGCCGACGGCGAAACCGTCTCGTGGACGGAAACCGTGACGACAGTCGTCACGTACGTTCAGAACGTCTATCTCAACGCGGACAGCCAGATGGTCGACGTTCCTAACGGGACGGTCGCGACGATCGACGGCGTCGAATACGAACTCGTCGACGGCGTCTGGACTCATACCGAGGTGACCCATCGTTACGATCGCGACGCGGTTCAGAGCTTGGGCGTCTTCACGCTTGAAGACGGGACGGAAGTCGCGATTGTCAACGGCGTCTTCCGCCGCGTCGCGACGAACGACGTCGCGATCGTGCGCGACGGCGACGTCGTCACGCTCGGCGACGGTTCGACGGCCGTTTACAACTACGCGCAAGACCGCTTCGTCGTGACGGAAGTTACGACCGTTACGCTTGCGGACAACGCCGAAATTGAAATCGGCGGCGAGACGTACGTCTTCGCGACCGACGAATACGTCGACGCGACGGGAACCGTGTATATTCTCAACGAAGGAACGGAAGTCACCCTATCCAACGATTACGAGGTCGTTTACCAGAACGGCAAATTCGTCTACAAGACCCTCACGCAGAACGTCGGCAAGATCGCCGCCGGAACCGAGGTTCTCTGGAACGGCGAATCCTACACCTATAAGGCGGGCCTAGCGCTCATGCAGCGCGTTTCCCGCGAATCGAACGCGGTCGTCTTCGATCCTAATCTCGACGGCGCGACCTTCGTACTCGTCGACGGTCCTCTCACGCTCGACAAGACGTTCACGCTCGACTGCGTCGACCCGGACGGCAACCTGCTCGACCTTACGATCACGAGCAGTTCCGACGATCCGTGCCTCTTCAAGATTACGAAAGACGGCGACGCGACCGTTATGAACTTCAAGTTCGTCGACGCGACCTCTACGCAAGCCGGTTCGATCTTCGAGAACGAAGGCGAACTCACGCTCCAGAACGTGACCTTCGCGAACAACAAGATGGAGAAGGGCAACCTGATCTTCAACGCCGAAAACGCGAAGCTCACCGTTCTGACCTCTTCCTTCTCGGGCAACTTCGCGACGGAAGGCGCGCTGATCTACAACTTGGGCGACGCGTCCATCGTCGGAACGTACGACGAAGATACGACGCAGACCGTCTTCACGAGCTTCATCGGCGACTCTGCGCTTCTGGGTCCGATCTACAACGGCGGCGGAACGCTCGCGGTCCAGTACGTCGACTTCCAAGGGACCTCCGCTGAAAACGGCGGCGCGATCCATATCAACGGCGGTTCTGCGACGATCGCGAACGACCAGTTCACGAGAACGTCCGCCAACGGCATGGGCGGCGCGGTTTTCGCGACGAACGGCGCGAACGTCCAGATCGACGACGTTTCCTTCTCCGAGACCGCCGCGACAGACGGCGGCGCGCTCGCCGTTCACTCCGGGGCGACCGCCAACGTGACGACGGCGACCTTTGATTCGACCGCGGCGACGGAAAAGGGCGGCGCGATCTACAGCAACTCGGGAACCGTCAATCTCGAAGGCGCGACCTTTACCGGCTCGACGGCGACGGACGGCGGCGCGATCTACAACGCCGGCGCGATGACGCTCGTTTCCCCGACGTTCGACAATAACGTCGCGACGAACCAAGGCGGCGCGATCTACTCCGAAGACGGTTCCGGATTGACCTTCAACGCGAACGAAGCCGGCGATCCTGCGGCGACGTTTACGAACAACTCCGCGACCGACGGCGGCGCGGTTTACGCCGACACTCCGGTTACGTTCAACGGCGATCTTGTCGCGACGGACAACGCCGCGACCGGCGATTACGGCGCGGTTTACGTCAACGGGCGTCTGACGGTTACGGGCGCTTCGACGTTTGAAAACAACACGGCGGCGAACGTCGGCGCGCTCGGCGTCACGGCGGAAGCGAACCTCGGCGCGACGCGCTTTGCGAACAACGCCGCGACCGGCAATTACGGCGCCGCGTACTTCGGACTGACCGCGACGGTCTCCTCGCTCGAACTCGTCGACAACACGACGGCGGGCGAAGGCTCCGCGCTTCATGTCGCTAGCGACCTGACGATTGGCGATTACGCGCTCATTTCCGGCAACGTCCTCGGCGGAATCGACGCGGGCGGCAAGGTCGTGATCAGCGGCGACGCGACCGTTTCCAACAACCAAGGCGGCGGAATCGTCGCGGGCGGCGACGTCGCGATTACGGGCGGCGCGACGCTTACGGACAACACGGCGACGACCGGCGGCGCGATTAACGCGGGCGGCGCGGTCAATATCGGCGGCGACGCGATCGTTTCGGGCAACACGGCGGAAGAAGGCGGCGCGATCAACGCCGCGGGTCTTGTCCAGATCAACGGCTCCGCGACGGTTACGAACAACGCGGCGACGGTCGGGAAGGGCGGCGCGTTCAAGGTCGGCTCCTTCGCGGTGCTCGGCGAATTCAGCGCGACGGGCAACGTTGCGAAGGGCGACGGCGGCGCGATCTACGCGGACGACTCCGTTTCGCTCACGAACGCCGAGGTTCGCAACAACGAGTCGACGGACGGCGCGGCGGGCGCGATCTACGCGAACGGTCCTATTACGATCGCCTACGGCATTCTTGTCGGCAACAAGGCGGCGGGCGACGCGGGCGCGATTTACGCGGGCGGCGCTTTGAACGTGTCGAACACGCTCATGGCGGAAAACGTTGCGGGCGGACTCGGCGGCGCGGTCTACGGCGCGGGCGCGTCTCAGTTTGTGAACGCGACGATCGCGTCGAACAAGGCGGCGGACGGCGCGGGTCTCTACAACGCGGGAACCGCGACGATCGACAACACGATTTTGGCGAACAACGTCGCGACCGGAACCGGTTACGATCTCTTCACGGCGACGGGCGCGACGACGACGCTGCGCAGCTCGCTCCTCTCGAATATCGCGCAGGTCGGCGACGTCGCGTACACGCTCGTGGAAGCGTATCGTTCGCTCCTCGGCGTCAACCCGCAGCTCGACGCGAACTATCGCCTGACGGCGCAGTCTCTCGCGGTCAACACGGGATCGAACAACCTTGTCGGCGGCGCGGAGACCGATCTTGCGGGCGAAGCGCGCTTTGTCGGTCTGACGATCGGCGGCGTGGTTCGCACGGTCGATATGGGCGCGTACGAATTCCAGACGATCGTCGCGCCAGACCTTGCGATCGTCGAAGATTCGGTCGATTACTGGCAGACGCAGGTCGTCGTCGACGGCGAAGTTATCGAACTCGCGTACTTCCTCGCGGATCAGGACGTCTGCATCAACTTCAACGTTAAGAATGTTGGAGACGCGACGGTCGTCGACAACTTCAGCTATAACGTCACGCTCGTCGGCGTCGACGAGTCGGGCGCGGAAGTCTACCGCATGACGCAGGACGCCGTGTCCTACGCCAACGAGTTCGACGTCCTCAGCTGGCTCAACCAGGAAGATTGGATCTCGATCGGGTCGGAACAGCGACTCGTCTCGAACTTCGGAATCCTCCCCGCCGGAACCTATACGGTCACGGTCGCGCTCGACGTCGAAGGCGTCGGAACGATCTACGAATGGGGCGAAGAAGACGGCTACGAAGGACCGAACAATAACCTGTACACCTCGACCTTCGTCGTCAAAGAGCTTCCGAGCGTCGTGGTTACGACGGCGGACGACGTCGTCGACGCGACCGACGGCGAAACGTCGCTCCGCGAAGCGATCGACAACGCCGCCTCTTACGAGTATGTCACGACCTCGCTCGTGCCCGACGGAACCCAGTTCACGACCGAAGGCGGCGAAGTCTTGACCGTCGTCGACGGATGGCTCGTCCAGAAGGTCGACGTCGTCTATAAGGACGGCGTTCCGTACGACCTCCAAGAGGGCGACGAGTTCCTCCTCAACGGTCGTAAGATTTACTATCATTATCAGCTCAACGGCGGATACTTCGCGTACGCGAACGGGCAGAAGGCGGATCTCTCGACCGGCTCCATCACGTATCCCGACGGCTCCGAAGCCAACTTCGAGCTTCAGACGAACCAGTACATCCACTATGTCGACGGTTCGGAACTCAACGATCAGGAAGGCTCGCGTTACACTTACAACGTCCTGCACCTGACCGGCGGCGACGTCGTCCTTGAGGACGGCATGGAGTTCGATATCTCGAACGTCAAGTTCACCTACGTCCAGAACGCGACGTATCCGAACGGCGCGTTCCTCTTCGAGGACGGCACGGTCGTCGAATACTCCAGCGGCGCGAGCCTCGCGTTCGAAAGCCTCGCGATCGGAACGCTCTCGACCCGCAACGCGCGCGTCGAAGAGTCGATCAAGCTCGCCGACGGCTCGACGATTCTCGTTCAAGACGGCGTCGTGAAGACGACCCGTACTCTCGACGCGAACGTGACCTTCGCCGAAGACCTTAAGGGTTCGACGATTACGCTCAATCCGACGCTCGGACCGCTCGAGGTTACCGGAATGGCGAACCTCGGACCGCGCGCGGATACGGGCGAAAACCTCTATATTCCGCGCAACCTTAACGTTTTCGGCGAGGATCGTGAAATCGTCGTCGACGGCGACAACGCGACGCGCATTATGAACGTCGAAGAGAACGCGACGATTACGGTCTCCGACCTCACGTTCCAGAGCGGTCTTGCGGATCTGGGCGGCGCGGTCTTCAACGAAGGCGACGCGACGTTCCAGAACGTCAACTTCGACTACAACAACGCGATATGGCGCAAGACGACGACGGGCGGCGACACCCTCAACGCGGGTCTCGGCGGCGCGATCGTCAACTACGGAACGCTCCAAGTCGAAGGCGGACGCTTCGCGTATAACGGCGTTTTGCCGGAAAGCTCGAGCGAGCGCGAACTCAACGGCACGACGGAGTTCGGCGGCGCGATTTACTCGATGGGCGACACGACGATTAAAGGCGCGACGTTCCTCGACAACGAGGCGTACGCGGGCGGCGCGATCGCCGCGATCGAAGGAACGCTGACGGTCGCGAACAGCGCGTTCAACGAGAACGTCGCGGAGCGCGCGGGCGCGATCTACACGCTCGTTCCGACGACGGTAATCGCGAGTTCGTTCACGGGCAACGTCGCGGAAGCGACGAGCTTCACGACGCGCGACGTCCAAGGCGGCGCGATCTACGCGCGCGACGCGATCACGTTCGCGGCGGATCCGGAATCCGACTCGACGGTCGCGGTCACGTTCGACGGCAACAAAGCGGAGCGCGCAGGCGCGCTGTACGCCGAGGGCGACGTGACGGTTACGGGCGATCTCGTCGCGACGAACAACGCGGCGGTCAAGAATGAAGAATACGCGACGGAAGTCCTCAACAACTACGGCGCGGTCTATGTCGCCGGAACGCTTACGGTCGACGGCTCCGCGACGCTAACGGGCAACTCCGCCGCCGGCGATTACGGCGCGATCTACGCGCAGAAGTTCGGCGTCGCGGGCGACCTGACGGCTTCGAACAACACGGCGGGCGGCTTCTACGGCGCGGGCTACGTGAACGACGCGGTCAACGTCGGCGGTTCGCTCGACGCGTCGGGCAACAAGGCGACGACGGGCGAAGTCGGCGCGCTTGCGGTTAAAGACCTGTCGGTCGGCGGTTCGCTTACGGCGAACGACAACACGGCGGCGGGCGCGTACGGCGCGCTCTTCGTCAACGGCGTCCTTACGGTCGACGGCGACGCGACGATCAACGGCAACGCGGCGGGCGGCGCGTATGGCGGTCTTTCCGCGAACAGCGCGACGATCGGCGGAAACGCGACTGTTTCGAACAACTCCGCTCAAGGCGATTACGGCGGCGCGTATATTCCGCTCGGTCTCAATGTTACGGGATCCGCGACGTTCGACGGCAACTCGACAGAGGGCAGCTTCGGCGCGATTTTCTCGAAGAACGTCACGATTGGCGGCGACGCTTCCTTCTCGAACAACCGCGCGAGCGGCGACTACGGCGCCGCGTACATTGAAGGAACGCTTAACGTCGGCGGCTCGCTGACGGCGAACAACAACACGGCGGGCGGCAGCTTCGGCGCGATCTACGTCGACGACGCGGTTACGGTCGTCGGAAACGCGACGATTTCGGGCAACAAGGCGACGACGGGCGACGTCGGCGGTCTAGCAGCAGATTCGTTGACGGTCGGCGGTTCGTTGACGGCGAACGACAACGTCGCGGGCGGCGACTTCGGCGCGTTTGAACTTATCGGCGCTCTCGACGTCAAGGGCGACGCGACGTTCTCCGGCAACACGGCTACGAATTTTGGCGCGGCGAACGTCGGAGGCGCGATTTCCGTCGGCGGCGACGCGACGATTACGAACAATACGGCGGCGGAAGGCGTCGGCGCGATCAATACGTTCAAGGCGATCACGATAGACGGCGCCGCGACAATTTCCGGCAATAAAGCGACGTCGAGCGGCGTCGGCGCGATCAACGCCGCCGGCGAGATTGCGATTGGCGGCGAAGCGACCGTCTCGAACAACTCCGCGAACGGCGAAGTCGGCGCGATTTCCGCGAGCAAGATGACCGTCGGTTCCGAAAGCGCTCCCGCGAACCTTACCGTAACGGGCAACCAGTCCGGCGCGGACTACGGCGCGATCTTCCTCGCGTCGGGCGATCTCGCCGTCTTTGGCGCGCTTGTCGCGACGGGCAACGTCGCGGGCGCGGTTCCTCAGGTCGTCGTGACGACCTCGGAAGAGACGGACGAGTCGGGCAGAAAGCTCGTCAAGACGGTCAAGACGACGACCGTCTACGGACGCACGGCGGCGATTCACGTCGACGCCGGCTCCGCGAAGATTTCCGGCGACGCGACGCTTTCCGACAACGTCGCGTCTCAAAACGGCGCGATCTACGTCTCCGGCGATCTTAACGTCGGCGGCAAACTGACGCTCAACGCGAACGAAGCGAACGGACGCGAGACCGTCGAAACGACCGTCGTCGCGGTTACTTACGCGGAAGACGGCTCCGTCGCGTCGGAAGAGACGATTGAAAACACGACGGAAACGGAATCGGTCGGCGCGGATTACGGCGCGGCTTATGTCGGCGGCGGCGTTACGGTCGGCGGCGCGGCGGAAATTACCGGCAACAAGGCGGGTAACGACGTCGGCGCGCTCATCGCGAAGAACATGAGCGTCGGCGGCGATCTGACGGTCACGTCGAACTTCGCCGGCGGCGACAACGGCGCGGCGTACGTCAAGGGCGCGATTACCGTCAATGGAAACGCGACGATTTCGGACAACGAGGCGCTCGGTTCCGTCGGCGCGATCGCGGCGCGTTCGATCAAGGTCGTCGGTCAAACGAACGAAGAAGGCGCGCTGGTCGGCGGCGCTCTGACCGTCGTCGGCAATAAGGCGGGCGGCGATTACGGCGCAATCGAACTTAGCGGCAACCTTGAAACCGACGGTAACGCGACGTTTACCGATAACGCCGCAGTCGGCAAGATCGGCGCGCTTCACGCCTCGAACGTTTCTGTCGGCGGCGCCCTTGTCGCGAGTCGCAACACGGCGGGAACCGATTTCGGCGCGTTCCGCGTCTTGAACAATCTCACGGTCACGGGCGACGCGACGTTTGACGCGAACACGGCGGGCGGCGATTCCGGCGCGCTCGACGCGGGTTCCGCGACGATCGGCGGCTCGCTTACGGCGACGAACAACTCCGCCGGCGAATTCTTCGGCGCAATTTATCTTTCCGACGATCTTACGGTCGGCGGGGCGTTGACGGCGACGGGCAACACGGCGTCTGGCGATTTCGGCGCGTTCAAGATTGACGGCGACGCCGTCGTCACGGGAGACGCGACGATCGACGCGAACACGGCGAACGGCTCTTACGGCGCGGGTCTTGTCGACGGCGCGCTTAAGATTGGCGGTTCCGCGACGATTACGAACAACGTCGCGACGACCGGTTCGTACGGCGCTGTCGAAGCTGATTCCATCGCGATCGACGGCGACGCTCTGATCGATAAGAATAAGGCTGGCGATTCGGTCGGCGCGCTCTTCTCGGCGGCGGCGACGACAATCGGCGGTTCCGCGACGATTACGAACAACGAAGCGGGCGGCTCCGTCGGCGCGCTGGCGGCGGACGAACTTACGATTGGCGGCGGCGCGACGATTACCGGCAATAAGGCGGGCGGAGACGTCGGCGCGGTCGCCGCGAAGACGGTTCTGATTGGAACGGGCGAGGAGCCTGTCGCGGTCGAGATTTCCAGCAACAAGGCGGGCGCGAACTACGGCGCAATCTACGCGGAAAACGGCTTCACGGTCAACGGTTCCGTCAACGCGTACGGGAACGAAGCGGCGACGCAGCCGGTCGTTGAGGTCGACACGACAGTTGAAACGAGCGCGGACGGAACCGTCGTTACGACGACGACCACCACGACGACGACGATTACCGGCGTCGGCGGCGCGCTCTATGTTAAGGAGGGCGACGCGACGGTTACGGGCGCGGCGAGCTTCACGAACAACACGGCGTCGAGCGCGGGCGCGGTCTACGTCGGCGGCGAGCTGAAGACGGGCGACCTGACGTTCTCGAACAATAAGGCGAACGGCGAGGTTACGGTCGAGACGGTCGTCGTCGTTAGAACCTACGACGCAGACGGCGCGCTTGTTTCCGAGGAAACGACGACCACGTCCAAGACGTCGTACGACGGCGCGAACTACGGCGCGGCGTACGTCAAGGGCGCGGTCACGGTCAACGGAAACGCGACGTTTACGAACAACAAGGCGCAAGGAAACGTCGGCGCGATGGAAGCTGCCTCTCTCACGGTCGTCGGCGCGACGAACGAAGAAGGCGAGCTTGTCGGCGGCGCTCTCCTCGTCAACGCGAACAGCGCGGTCGGCGATTACGGCGCGATTAAGTTGAACGGAAATCTCAAGACCGACGGCGACGCGACGTTCGACGACAACGGCGCGGTCGGAACGGTCGGCGCGCTCGAAGCCGTAAACGCTACGGTTGGCGGCGCCTTGACGGTTACGAACAACGGAGCGAAGGGCGACTTCGGCGCGTTCAAGCTGACAGGCGATCTTAAGACTGGCGGCGACGCGACGTTTGATCAGAACGGGACGGGCGGCGCGGTCGGCGCGCTCGGCGCGGTCAACGCGACGATCGGCGGCGCGTTCACGGCGACGAACAACGAAGCGACCGGCGACTACGGCGCGTTCAAACTGAGCGGCGCTCTGAACGTCGCGAGCGACGCGACGATTACCGGCAACACGGCGGGCGCGAACTACGGCGCGGGCTACGTCGGAGAAGACGTTACGGTCGGCGGAAACGCGACGATCTCGAAGAACACGGCGACGGACAACGTCGGCGCGTTAGCGGTCGGCGGCGACGTGACGATTAACGGCTCCGCGACGATCACGGAGAACGCGGCAGGCTCCGACTTCGGCGCGATCGCCGCAGGCGACGTGACGATTGGCGGCGACGCGACGATTACGAAGAACACGGCGGGCGGCGACGTCGGCGCGATCATTGCGGATTCGATCCTGATCGGAACGGGCGAGGAGCCTGTCGCGGTCGTGATCAGCGGCAACGAAGCCGGCGCGGACTACGGCGCGATCTACGTGACCAACTCCTTCACAGTGAACGGCTCCGTCGAAGCGACGAACAATAAGGCGGCGACGCGCGCGACGGTCACGTCGGAGACGACGGAAGACGGAAACGTCACGACGGTCGTCACGACGACGACAGTCTCCGGCAAGGCGGGCGCGCTGTATGTCGAGAAGGGCGACGCGACGATTACGGGCGCGGCAAACTTCTCGGACAACACGGCTGCGGAAGCCGGCGCGGTTTACGTCGGCGGCAAGTTGACGACGGGCGAGCTTACGCTTAACAACAACAAGGCGAACGGCGCGGTCACGGTAGAAACGGCGACGACGACGCGCACGTACGACGAAGAAGGTAACCTCGTTTCCGAAGAAACGACGACGACGAGCGAAACGACTCACGTCGGCGCGAATTACGGCGCGGCGTACGTTAAGGGCGCGGTCACGGTCAACGGAAACGCGACGATTACGAACAACTCGGCGCAGGGCGGCGTCGGCGCGGTCGAAGCGGGTTCGTTGACGGTCGTTGGCGGCGATCTCCTCGTCAACGCGAACTCCGCGATCAGCGATTTCGGCGCGATTAAGCTCGACGGCGACCTTAAGGTCGACGGTTCCGCGACGTTCGACTCGAACGTTGCAGGCGGTTCCGTCGGCGCGCTCGGCGCGGTCAACGCGACGATTGGCGGCGCGTTCACGGCGACGAACAACTCTTCGACGGACGATTACGGCGCGTTCGATTTGTCGGGCGCCCTTTCGGTCGGCGGCGACGCGACGATCACGGGCAACACGTCGGGCGCGTACTACGGCGCGGGTTTTGTCGGGGAAGACGTCATGATCTCTGGAAACGCGACGATCTCGAAGAACACGGCGACGGACGGCGTCGGCGCGATCGGGGTCGGCGGCGACTTGACGATCGACGGTTCTGCGACGATCACGGAGAACGCGGCGGGCGCCGACGTTGGCGCGATCCTTGCGGGCGACGTTACGATTGGCGGCGACGCGACGATTACGAACAATAAGGCAGACGGCGAAGTCGGCGCGATTTTGGCGAATTCGCTCCTGATCGGTACGGGCGAGGAGCCTGTCACGGTCGTGATTAGCGGCAACGAAGCCGGTTCGAATTACGGCGCGATCTACGTGGGCGATTCCTTCACGGTGAACGGCTCCGTCGAAGCGACGAACAATAAAGCGGCGACGCGCGCGACGGTCACGACGGAGACGACGGAAGACGGAAACGTCACGACGGTCGTTACGACGACGACGGTCTCCGGCAAGGCGGGCGCGCTGTTTGTCGGGATTGGCGACGCGACGATCACGGGCGCGGCGAACTTCTCGGATAATGAAGCGGCGGAAGCTGGCGCGGTCTACGTCGGCGGCAAGCTGACGACTGGCGAGCTTACGCTTAACAACAACAAGGCGAACGGCGCGGTCACGGTAGAAACGGCGACGACGACGCGCACGTACGACGAAGAAGGTAACCTCGTTTCCGAAGAAACGACGACGACGAGCGAAACGACTCACGTCGGCGCGAATTACGGCGCGGCGTACGTTAAGGGCGCGGTCACGGTCAACGGAAACGCGACGATTACGAACAACTCGGCGCTCGACGCTGTCGGCGCGGTTCAGGCGGTTTCTCTCACGGTCGTCGGAACGACGAACGAGGACGGCGAACTTGTCGGCGGCGCGTTGACGGTTTCCAACAACACGGCGGCTGGCGACTTCGGCGCGATCAAACTGACCGGCGATCTTAAGACCGACGGCGACGCGACGTTCGATAAGAACACGGCGGGCGGCAAAGTCGGCGCTATGTCGGCGACGTCAGCGACGGTCGGCGGCGCGCTCACGGTCACGAACAACTCCGCCGTCGGCGATAACGGCGCGTTTAAACTGACTGGCGCTCTCAACGTCACGGGCGACGCGACGTTCGACGCGAACAAGTCGACGGAAGGTCGAACGGGCGCTTTGGAAGCGACGACCGTTACGGTCGGCGGCGCGTTCACGGCGACGAACAACGCGGCGGCGGGCTACTACGGCGCGTTCAAGGCGAGCGAGCTCGAGGTCGGCGGCGACGCGACGATTACCGGCAACGCTTCGGGATCGTACTATGGCGCAGGTCTTGTCTCTGGCGCCGTCACGATCAAGGGCGACGCGACGATTTCGAATAATAAGGCGGCGGGCGCCTACGGCGCGATCTCCGCGAAGTCGTTCCAGATCGGAACGGAAGAAGAGCCCGCGACGGTCGTAATCGCCGATAACGAAGCCGGCACGAGCTACGGCGCGATTTATGCCGTCGAGTCCTTCACGGTCAACGGCTCCGTCGAAGCGACGGGCAACAAGGCTGCGACGGTCGCGAAGGTCACGACGGAGACGACGGAAGACGGAAACGTCAAGACGGTCGTCACGACGACGACGTACTCCGGCGGCGCCGGCGCCCTGTACGTTAAGGAAGGCGACGCGACGATTACCGGCGCGGCGAACTTCTCGAACAACGAAGCTTCGGCCTACGGCGCGGTCTACGTCGGCGGCGCGTTGACGACGGGCGAACTGACGCTGTCGAACAACAAGGCGACCGGCTCGGTTACCGTCGATACGGCGGTCACGACGCGCACGTATGACGAGAACGGCGAGTTGGTCTCTGAAGAGACGACGACGACGAGCGAGACGAAGCATACTAGCGCGAGCTACGGCGCGGCGTACGTCAAGGGCGCGATTACCGTCAACGGAAACGCGACGATTACGAGCAACTCGGCGCTCGCCTCTGTCGGCGCCGTTTATGGCGATTCCATGACGGTCGACGGCGCGCTTGTCGCGCGCGGCAACTCCGCCGCGGGCGAAACCGGCGCGATCAGACTGACCGGCGATCTCAACGTCACGGGCGACGCGACGTTCGACGCGAACACGGCCGGCGCCTCGATCGGCGCGTTGACGGCGGCGAACGCTACCGTCGGCGGCGCGTTGACGGCGACGAACAACTCCGCGAGCGGCTCCTACGGCGCGATCAGACTGACCGGCGATCTCGACGTCACGGGCGACGCGACGTTCGACACGAACACGGCCGACGCGGGTTACGGCGCGGCTTCGGCGGCGAACGCCACGGTCGGCGGCGCCTTCGTCGTGACGAACAACACTGCGGCGACCTCCTACGGCGCGTTTAGATTGACCGGCGCCCTCGACGTCGCCGGCTCCGCGACGATTACCGGCAATACGGCGGGGGCTTCCTACGGCGCAGGATTCGTCGGCGGCGACGCCGTCGTCGGCGGTTCCGCGACGATTGCCGACAACAAGGCGGGCGGCGAAGTCGGCGCGATTCGCGCGACGACGATCCTGATCGGCACGGAAGACGAACCCGCGACGGTTGTGATTTCCAACAACGAAGCGGGCGCGAATTACGGCGCGATCTTCGCGAAGGAATCGTTCACGGTCAACGGTTCGGTTGAAGCGACGGGCAACAAGGCGGCGACGGTCGCGAAGGTCTCGACGGAGACGACGGAAGACGGAAACGTCACGACGGTCGTCACGACGACGACGGTCTCCGGCAAGGCGGGCGCGCTGTATGTCGATAAGGGCGACGCGACGATCACGGGCGCGGCGAACTTCGCGGACAACACGGCCGCTCAGGGCGGCGCGGTCTACGTCAACGGCGCGTTGACGACGGGCGAGCTTACGCTTACCGGCAACAAGGCGAACGGCGCGGTCACGGTCGAAACGACGACGACGACGCGCACGTACGACGAGGAAGGTAATCTCGTTTCCGAAGAAACGACGGCGACGAGCGAGACGATGCATGTCGGCGCGAACTACGGCGCGGCGTTTGTCAAGGGCGCGTTCACGATTAACGGAAACGCGACGATTTCCGGCAACGAGGCGCTAGGGGACGGCGGCGCGATCCGTACGTCGGGCGACTTCTCCGTCTCCGGCGCCGCGACGATTACCGGCAACACGGCGGGCGGCAACGTCGGCGCGGTCAGCGTGGGCGGTTCGGCGCTTCTTAAGAACGCGACGATCACCGGCAACACGGCGGGCGGCGACGTCGGCGCGATTCGCGCGAACTTCCTCGAGCTCGTCAACTCGCTTGTCGCGAACAACAAAGCGGCGGGCGCCGCAGGCGCGATTTACGCGACCAAGCTTGCCCTTGTGAACGTTACGGTCGCGGGCAACAGCGCGGCGAACGGCGGCGGTCTCTATGTTGAGAAGAGCGCGACGATCGACAACAGCGTGATCGCGGGCAACGCGGTCGGCGAAGAAGGACAGGGCGTCGATATTTACGCGGCGAAGTCGGCGACGATTACGCTGCGCTCCTCGCTGCTCCAGAACGCGACCTCGACCGGCGAGAAGGCGTTCGGTCAAGATTGGCTCGTCTCCGATTATCGTTCCTTCATCGGAACGGATCCGCTCTTCAACGACGCGGCGAACGGCGACTACACGCTCAAGGCGAACTCTCCGGCGGTCAACGGCGGTTCTAACGAACTCGCGACGAAAGTCGGCGAATACGACCTTGCGGGCAACGCGCGCTACGTCGGGCTTGCGATCGGCGGCGAAGTTTACGCGATCGACCTCGGCGCGTTCGAGTCCCAGACGGTCGCGGCGGCGGACCTCATGTTCTCCGACAGCCCGGTCAACTTCTGGTACGGCGCGTTCAACGGCGTCGACGTCGATTACTACTACTATGGCGAGGACGTCATCCTCGACTTCTCGATCCTGAACAACGGCGACCTGTCCGTGACGGACAAGTTTGACGTCGCGTTCACGATCGACGGCGTGAAGGCCGACGGCTCCGCCTACAACCAGACGATCACCTACCGTTACGTCGCAGGCTCGCTGTACTTCGATTGGCTCGACGAGGAAAACTGGATTAGCGCGGGCGACGCGGTCTCCTACGCGCGTCAGAACCTCGGCGAACTGCCGGTCGGCGTCTATACGCTGACGATCACGCTCGACGTCAACAACGAAGTCGTGGAATACGGCGAAGAAGACGGCTCCGAAGCGGAACCGAACAACGTCTACACGACGAGCTTCGAAGTTCACGAGATTCCGTGCACGGTCGTTACGACGAACGCCGACGGTCCGTACAATCCTCTCGACGACGAGGTCACGCTCCGCGAGGCGGTCGAAGTTTACGCGGGTCCGGTCTCGTACTCCTACCGCGTCCTCGTGGGGTTGGAGACGTATGTCGACAAGGACATGAACATTGTCTCGGTGAACGACGGCGTCGCGACGGTCGACTACAACGTCGCGACCCTTAACGACGTCGAAACGGAACTCAAAGACGGCGATTCCTTCAACTACCGCAACACATACGTGACCTACGACGCGAAGACCGCGACCTTCACGTATCCCGACGGAACGGTCGAGCCTTACGCGAGAACGAGTTCCTCGTACTCGCTCACGATTACGACCGCCGACGGCTCGCAGTACGTCGTCAAGCCGGAATCCAAGATCGAGTACCTCGACAACATCGGCGAGCCTTACTCCGACACCGACCTCGGCGTTTACGTCGACGTCGTCGTCGCGCCCGACGGCTCGCAGACGCTCCTTGAAGACCTTACGCCTGAGTCGATCCTCTACAGAACGGAAAAGATCACGTATCGTCAGTTCGTCGCGACCGACGCCGACGGCGTCGCGGTTGTGATCAAAGACGGCGACGCGGTTTCGTGCCCGGCGGCCGGAATCGCCGGAACCTTCAAGAATGGCGCGATCGTCGCGGAAAGCGGTTCACACTACTTCCTGCCTGCAGGCGGCGAGTTCGTCGTCGGCGACGCGAACCTGACTTACGTCGGCTCTGCGTTCGTTAATGAAGGCGGCGACGGCGCCGTGATTCCGTTCGTCGAAGGCGCGACGATCGACACGATCGACGGAACGCTTGCGATGGGCGTCGCCCAGAGAACGATCGTCGGTTCCGTCGATCTCCATGACGGCGACAGCGTAACCTTCAACGAAGACGGTTCGACGATTATTACCCGTTATACCGACAACGAGATCGTGTTCGTCGACGCTCTGGTTGACAATCCGACGATGATCACGCTCGACGGCTCTGAGATCACGATCGCCAAAGACATGACGATCAACGCCTTTAACGAAGGTAATATCACGATCGACGCCGACGGTCAGTCTCGAATCTTCGTGGTCAACGCGAACGTCAACGCGACGATTTCGACGCTGACGCTGGCGAACGGCGCGGCGATCACGGGCGGCGCGATCGGCAACTACGGAACGCTCACGCTTAAGGACGTCAACTTCGTCTCCAACGAAGCGATCAGCGACGGCTCGGTCGATTCTGACAAGATTCTCCGCGAAGGTCTTGGCGGCGCGATCTACAGCACCGGCGCTCTGAACGTGAACGGCGGCAAGTTCGAAGGCGACAAAGCGGCGTTCTTCGGCGGCGCGATCTACTCGGTCGGCGCGCTGACGATCGACGGCACGACCTTTACGGAGAACGAATCGGGTCTGAACGGCGGCGCGGTCTTCGTCCTGAACTCGAACGCGACGATTGCGAACGCGGTCTTCGAGAAGAACACGGCGGCGCGCAACGGCGGCGCGGTCGCGCTCTCGATCGCGCGTAATTCCGGCGCGGTCACGATCACGAACTCGAAGCTCGTCGAGAACAAAGCGACGAGCGGCGGCGCGGTTTACGCGTACGCGGGTTCCGAAGGCTCCGCTTCGATCAGCCTCGTGAACGACACGATTGCGAAGAACACGGCGCAAGTCGGCGGCGGCGTCTACGCGGAAAACGCGACGGTTTCTCTCGCCAACACGATCGTCGCGACGAACAAAGCGACGAACGGCGGCGTCGATATCGCGCTCGTTTCCGGCGCGACCGCGACCGCGACGAACAGCCTTGTCGGCAACGGCGAGGACGTCGTTACGGAAGGCGCGCTGACCGCGACGAAGTCGTTCGTCGGCACGACGGACGCGCCGGTCAATCCGAAATTCGCGTCGAACTACGCGCTTAACGTCACGTCGCCGGCGATCAACACGGGCTCGAACGAGCTTGCGGTTTACGCAGACGGCTCCGCGATTACGAAGGACGTCAACGGCGCGACGAGAATCGTCGGCGTTGAAAAGGACGGCGTGATCTTCGCGGTCGACATGGGCGCGGTCGAGTACCAGCGAGTCGTCGCTCCCGATCTGACCTTCCCGACGACGCGTCCTGCGCTTTCCGGATGGTTCACGACGATCGACGGCGATCCCACGGGCGAATTCGCCGAAGGCTGGGACGTCTGCTTCGACTACGCGTTTGGCAACTACGGTCAGACGACGGTCTTCAACTCCTTCAATTACACGATCACGGTCGCGAAACTTGACGAGAAGGGCGACGTCGTCGAAGGGTCTGAAAAGACCTACTCGAGGACGTACGGCGAAGAGGTCAACGGCTTCCTGCCGCAGGGTCAGGAGCTTGCGCCTCGCCAAGTCGTGTCCGACATGTGGAACCTCGGCGTCTTCGACGCGGGTCAGTATGTCGTTACGTTCACGGTCGATTCCGGCGACGCGATCACGGAGACGAACGAAAACAACAACGTCTTCACGACGGGCTTCTCCGTTGCGGAACGTCCGAGCCTGGTCGTCACGACGGCGGACGACGTCGTCAACAGCTACGACGGCGTCACGTCGCTCCGCGAAGCGATCGGACGCGTGAGCGAGACGGGCGAGTCCACGATTACGGCGACGCGACCTCTTGCGAACGGCGATACGTTCACGCTTGCGGCGTATGAAGAGCTTGGCGTGGTCGACGGAACCGTCGCGACCTACGCGGACGGCGCGATCACGTTTGTCAACGCGGACGGCGAGACCGTCGCGCTCCAGGCGAACGTCGCGTACCCGTTGGTCTCCGGCAGCACGTTGACCTTCGACGGCGATCATTCCGCGCTGCTCTCCGAAACGCTCGGCTCGACGATCACGTTCGCGTCGAACGTCCATGGCTCCACGATTACGCTGGTCGGCGGCGAGCTTACGGTCGACCGCAACATGGAGATTGCCGGCGACGATACGAATATCACGATCGACGCGAACGGCGGACGCGCCTTCATGGTCGCGCACGGCGACGAGATCGTTATTCGCGGTCTGACGGTCGCCAACGGCGCCGCCGACAAGGGCGCGGCGATTTACAACGCGGCGACGAACCTCGTTCTCACGAACATGGCGTTCACGGCGAACAACGCGACGAACGGCGGCGCGATTTACAACGCGGACGGCGCGACGCTTGACGCCGCGAACGTCTCCTTCACGAACAACTCCGCCGAAACGGGCGGCGCGATCGAGAACGTCGGCACGATCGTCCTGAGTTCCGCGAACTTCGCGGGCAATAAGGCGAGCGACGCGGGCGCGGCGATTTACAACGAAGGTTCGGCGACGATTAGCGACGCCGAATTCGCGAGCAACGTCGCGACAGAGCGCGCGGGCGCGATTTACAACGCCGGAACGCTTGAAGTCACAGACGCGAACTTCAGCGGCAACTCCTCGCAATACGGCGGCGCGATCGTCAACTACCAAGGCTCCGCGAGACTGGCGGACGTGACGTTTGCCGGCAACACGGCGTCGCACGACGCGGGCGCGATCGACAACTACGGCGAACTCGTCCTGACGAACGCCGAGTTCTCGAACAACACGGCGCAGGGCTTTGGCGGCGCGGTTTACAACAGCGCGT
Organism: uncultured Planctomycetaceae bacterium; assembly: GCA_946408825.1. Taxonomy (GTDB): domain Bacteria; phylum Planctomycetota; class Planctomycetia; order Pirellulales; family Thermoguttaceae; genus RUG369. Next base: position 114,244 of record CAMJTU010000004.1, on the reverse strand, counting down.
CGTCGACGAACGCGGCGTACTTGGTCGAACTTGACGGCGCGAGCTTCACGGGCAACAGCGCGACGCGCGGCGGCGCGATTTACAACTCGACGCGGTCTGCGGTCGTGGTCGACTCCACGTCGAACTTCGCGAACAACTCTGCGACGGAAGACGGCGGCGCGATCTACAACCTCGGAACGTTCAACTCCGAAGTCGCGATAACGTTCTCGGCGAACGAGGCGGACGGCGACGGCGGCGCGCTGTACAACGGCGTGGGCGCGAAGACGACGCTTACGGGCGCGAACTTCACGGGCAACGTCGCGAACAACGGCGGCGCGGTTTACAACGGCGGAACGTTCAACGCGACGACGTCGAACTTTGAGTCGAACGTCGCGGCGGTCGACGGCGGCGCGATCGACTCGATCGCCGGCGCGACGACGAGCGTCTCGAACTCGGTCGTCTGGAAGAACAGCGCGGGCGCGAACGGCGGCGCGATCGTTTCGGCGGGTACGCTGAGACTGCGCAACACGACGGTCGCGGGCAACGCGGCGGGCGCGAACGGCGGCGGTCTCTCGACGTCTGGCGCGACTTCGCTGTACAACACGATCGTCGCGTCGAACTACGCGACGAAGGGCGTCGATCTTTACGCGACGAAGGCGACGAACGTCTACTACTCGCTGATCGGCGTTACGGCTGGCTCGAACGTCATGCCGACGATGGTTCAGTCGAAGACGGGCGACGCGGGCTTCGTTACGGCTCCGGTCTTTGAGAACGGAGCGCTTAAGAACGCGAGCGCGGTCGATCTTTCGCTCGTGAGCGATTCTGCGGCGGTCAACTCCGGCAACGACTCTTGGGCGGTCGACGCGACCGGCTCGGTTGCGCTGGCGACCGACTTCGCCGGAAACGAACGTATCTGCACCTCGCTCGACAGCGTCGACATGGGCGCCTATGAATTCCCGTTCGAGGAGCCTTCGACGGTCGTCAATACGGATAAGGACGTTTACGACCTCACCGACGGCGTCATTTCGATCCGCGAAGCGATCGACTACGCGGTCAGACTCGGTCAGGATACGGTTACGGTCGACCCGAGCGTGACCAAGATCGAACTTGGCTCGACCCTCGAGATTAACGACAGCATCAAGATCGTCTCCGAAACGGAAGGCGGTCTCACGCTGGCGTCGAACGGCTTCGTCGGCTCTGTCGTCGCGGTCGGCACGACGACGGCGGGTCAGCAGGCGGAAGTCGAGCTTGAGAATATTACGATCACCGGCGGTTACTCGGTCAACCCGCGTCTCAGCGACGATCCGAACTACATCGGCGGCGGTCTTTGCAACTACGCGACCCTGACGCTCACGAACGTCACGATCGACGGCAACGAAGCGTCGTACGGCGGCGGTTTCTACAACGCGGGCGACGCGCGCGTGATCGGTTCGACGATCTCGAACAACTCCGCGACCTACTACGGCGGCGTCTACAACCGTGGAACGATGTACGTCGAGGATTCGACGATCGCCGGCAACACGGCGCGCTACTACGGCGGCGGCGTTGGAACCTACTCCGACGCGACGATTGTGAACTCGACGATTATCGGCAACGTCGCGGCGCGCGGCGCGGGCGTCTACCAGCAGATTAACGCGACCGACCTGCTCTCGAGCGACACGGATATGGCGACGAACCTCGTCAATACGACGATCACGGGCAACGTGGCGACGGAAGTCGGCGCGGGCGTCTGGGCGAACCACGTCTTGAACGTCGACAACTCGATCGTGTATGACAACGTCGCGCCGAAGAACGCCGACGTCTACTACACGACGATCTTTGGCACGAGCGCCGCGACGTTCCGTTATTCGAACGTCGGCGTCTCGAACGTCAAGGTCACGGGAACGGGCGTCAAGTCCGCCGATCCTGGCTTCAAGAGCTTCGAGAAGCCGACGAAGGCGACGGCGACGACCGCGTGGAAGAACTGGGATCTCACGCTCGCGATCGGTTCCGCGATGATCGATTCCGGATCGACCGCGCTCGCGCGCGGCGAAAACGGCGAGCTCACGCTTGACCACGCCGGTCTGACGCGCGTTATCGGCAAGTCCGTCGATATCGGCGCCTACGAAGAGCAGGGCAACACCGCTCCGACCGACGTCGAGATCACGCTCAGCGACGACGTCAACTCCGCGATTCAGCCTGGCGCTACGATCGCGACCCTGAAGGCGGTCGACGCCGACGAAGACGATTCGTTCACATACGAACTCGTCGCCGACGACTCTGGCGTCCTCGCGATTGACGGCGATAAGGTCGTCGTTACGGGCGAACTGCCCGCGGGCGACTACACGGCGACAATCCGCGCGACCGACGAAGGCGGCGCGTCCGTCGAGAAGACGTTCGAATTCGTCGTCTCCGATCCTTCCGCGACCAACTACGCGACCCCGACGATTACGACGATTGGCGTCGCCTCGTCCGGCGATATGGTCGTCGCGTGGACGACGGACGATCCTGCGAAGGAATACGTCGTCGAATACCGCGTCAAGGGAACCTCTAAGTGGCAGTCGACCGGCTCGCTCACCGGCACGTTCGGCACGCTCGTCGACGCGAACTTCAAGGTTGGCGACGTCGTTCAGGCGCGCATCAAGGCGCTGACGTCCTCGACGAAGAACGAATCCGCGTGGTCTAGCGTCGTCGAATACGAAATCGCCGCGCCGACTCCGTCGTACAACGTGTCGATCAACGAGAACGCGCTTGGCTCCTACCACGTCGCGAACATCGTGATCGAATCGAATATCGAGCCGTACGCGTGGTGGGCGATCGACTGGAACGACGGTTCCGGCGTGACGTCCGTCACGGGCTTGAGCATGAGCCAGACGCTGTCGCACCTGTACACGAAGTCGGGCGTTTACACGCCGATTCTGTACGTCGACAACCAGGAAGGCGTCGCGCTGAACTCGATCGTCGTGAACGTCGCCTCCGGATCCGGCGCGACGCTCGAAGTCGCGGCCGAACCGGTCTTCTCCGAGATTGAGCCGGTCGCCGTCTACGGGCCTGTTCCGGTTTCGCCCGCGCTCCTCGTCAGCGGCGGCAAGCGCGACGATTCCGCGGTCGTGTTCCAGACGACGAACGACGAGATTACGGTCGACTCCGCTCAAACGAGCGCCGCGTCGATCGTGATCGACACGCTCGCGGCTCCGTCTACGACGACCTCTTCCGTCGCGATCGACGCGGTCTTCGCCGACATGGCGGAGAACGACGACGAACTCGAGACGGATCTCGCCGACTCGATCTTCAACGACGAGTTCATCAACGACCTTTTCGAGAACTGAACGCGAAACTCGGCGACGCGTCTAACGCGCGTTAAAGCATAGCGAAAGGGGATTCGGTTTGACGACCGAATCCCCTTTTTGCGCTTTTTTTGCGACGCCAGATGAAAAGCGGCGCTTTTTTACTATAATGATGTGACGAAACGCCGCAGGCGCGTTTGTCTATATCGAAAGGGAATGAAGAATGGCGTGTATTAAACGGGTTTTAGTAGCGGGGGGCGCGGGTTTTTTGGGGTCGCATTTGTGCGAGTTGCTACTCGACAGAGGACATGACGTCATCTGCTTAGACAACTTCTTTACGAGTCAGAAAACGAACGTCGAACATCTTTTGGCGCGCCCAAATTTTGAATTGATCCGCCACGACGTGACCGTTCCGATTGCTCTTGAAGTGGACGAAATCTACAATCTCGCCTGCCCCGCCGCGCCGGGTCATTATCAATATAACCCGATCAAGACGATGAAAACGTCTCTCCTTGGCGCGATTAATCTCTTGACGCTCGCTCGAGAATGCCGCGCCACGATTCTCCAGGCGTCGACCAGCGAAGTTTACGGCAATCCCGAAGTTCATCCTCAGCGCGAAGACTATCGCGGCGCGGTCAACGCGATAGGACCTCGCGCATGCTACGACGAAGGAAAACGCGCCGCCGAAACGCTTTTCATGGACTTTTCCAGAATGTACGGCGTGAAGATTCGTATCGCGCGGATTTTCAACACGTACGGGCCGAGAATGCATCCTTACGACGGACGCGTCGTCTCGAACTTCATACGTCAGGCGCTTGCCGGCGAGCCGATAACAATTTTCGGAGACGGCAGCCAGACGCGCTCGTTTTGCTACTACTCCGATCTCGTCGACGGCCTCGTGAGGCTCATGGAAAACGACTCGGATTTCAGCGGTCCCGTCAATATTGGCAATCCCGACGAGTTTACGATCCTCGAGCTCGGCAAGCTAGTCTATAAGACGCTCGGGCAGAAGGAGAATTTCGTTTATAAATCGCTTCCGGCCGACGACCCATGCCGCCGTCAACCGGATATCAAGCTGGCGCACGAAAAACTCGGATGGGAACCGAAGATTTCGCTCCATGAAGGACTCGCCAAAACGATAGAGTGGTTCAAGCAGATTAAAGTCGAAGACTTCCGCGCGCCAACGCCGAATTACTGACGCTCTTTTTGCAGCGCTCCTTTCCCTCAAACCCAATAGGAACGACCATGAAATCAAACCGTTTATTTACCGCGGCGCTGATTGTTTCTTCCATGGTTTTTGCCGCCGTCGCTCGATCCGCAGAGTCGGTCAAGCCGGAGAATCCGAATCTCGCGTTTGAGGCAAGCGTCGAGGCGGATTCGGAATATAGCGGCGACTACGCGGCGACCTGCGCGGTCGACGGCCGCGTCGCCGCCCCCCTTTCTCATTCTGATCGCGGAAACGCGTGGGCGGTTCGCGGCGACGCCTGCAAAGGAGTCGCGGAGTTTTGTCTCGATTGGGAGGAACCGCGCGTCGTTTCGACCGTCGTCTACTACGGGCGCACCGGCTCGGCGATGATCGAGGAATGTTTCCGCGATTACGAGGTCTACCTCGACGAAGACAAAGAACCGATCGCGAAAGGAACCTTCGAGGCGAAACACGGTCCGCAGTTCGTCGAATTTGCGCCGCGAGAAATTTCGTCGCTGAGAATTAAGTTCCTGTCGGGATACGAAGGCGGTCTCAACTGGGGCGCGGCGGAAATCGCCGTTTTCGAAAAACGACCGACCGACGAGGAACTCGCCGCGCGCGTCTCTCCCGAAGCGGCCTCAGCCGCCGCCGACATGACGATCGAAGCGTTCCAAGAAGCCGGGATGCCCGACGAGATTATTTTCTGCACCCGTAAACCTGCCTCCGATCCGCACTGGTACGCCAATTTCGGTTATTACGCCGACAATTCGTGCCGATATCCGTTCCCGCTCGGTTCCGGAGGCGGTCTCTACGCGCTCAACGTCAAAACGGGCAAAACGCGCATGATTTTTGAGGATCCCGAAGGGAATATTCGCGATCCGCAGGTTCATTACGACGGCAAGACGATTCTCTTCTCCTACCTTCCCAAGGATAAATATCATTTTAGCCTCTATACGATTCAGTCTGACGGAACGGGACTGACGCGACTCACGGGGGAAGGGGAAGACGGCGACCGCAAACTTCCGCCCGGCGCGACTCCCTCGGGATCGAACGAAAAGCGCGTCTCCGCCGCGCCGATGGGGTATGATCGCGACTTTGCGCAGCCCGGCTGGGACGACTACGAGCCGACGTGGCTTCCCGACGATTCGATCGTCTTCTGCTCGACGCGCGCGAAACGGTACGTCGAATGCTGGTTGACGCAGGTCGGGACGCTCTATAAACGCTTCCCCGACGGGACGCTTCGCGAACTATCGTGCAATATCGAGCAGGACAACACGCCGTGGCCTCTCGCGAACGGACAGATCATCTACATGCGCTGGGAATACGTCGATCGTTCGCAGACGCACTATCACCATCTTTGGACGATGGGGCAGGACGGGACGCGACAGATGGTTTTCTACGGCAACCAAACGCCTGGAACGAGCATGCTGGGCCCGAAGCCGATTCCCGATTCCGACGGGGGCAAAATCGTCTGCTCTTTCTCGCCAGGGCACGGGTATCCGGAGCATTACGGGTACGTAACGGTCGTCGATCCCCGTTTTGGCCCCGACGATCCGAACGGCGCGAAACGAATCACGTCGACGTTTAACTATTCCGACCCTTGGGCGTTCAGCGAGGAGCGATTCATGGCGGCGTCGCATGAGAAAATCGTGCTGCTCGACGCCGACGGACACGAGGCGACGCTTTACGAGCTTCCGAAAGAGCTCAAGGACGCCGGGTTCTGGATTAACGAGCCGCGTCCGCTCGCGCCGCGCGACCGCGAGCCAATCCTTTCCGACTCGACCGATCCGACCGACGACAAGGGGACGATTGCGCTTGCGAACGTCTATCACGGTCGCAAAATGGCGAACGTCGCGCCGGGAACGATTAAGGAACTTCTTATTTACGAAACGCTTCCCAAGCCGATCCACTATTCGGGCGGTATGGACATGATGAGCTTTTACGGCACTTTTACGCTGGAACGGCTCCTCGGCAAAGTTCCCGTCAACGAAGACGGCTCCGCTTATTTCCGCGTTCCGGCGAACCGTCCGATTTTCTTCCTCGCGATGGACGGAGAAGGACGCTGCGTCAAGAGAATGCACTCCTTCACGTCCGTAATGCCCGGCGAAAAGCTCTCGTGCGTCGGCTGCCATGAGGAACGCACGGAGACGGCGGGCGCCGACGAGAAAAATCGCCTTCTCAAACTCATGGAGAACGCGCCGAACGAGATCGAACTGATCGAAGGAATCCCCGAAGTCTTCAGCTTTACCCGCGATATTCAGCCGATTCTCGACAAATATTGTCTAGAATGTCACAATCCCGACCGGGAGGAAGGCGGGTTCAATATCTCGGGGCACTGGGCGCCCTTGTATACGATCGGTTACGCGCAGATGTCGTGGCTTCAACTCTTTGGCGACAACCGCAACCGCGCGATGAGCAACTTCGAACCTTACGAGATCGGTTCCGGTTCCGCGAAACTCCTCAAAATGATCGACGACCATCACGGCGGCGTCGAGATGGAGAAGCATGATCGCGACATGATTTCCTATTGGATCGACGCGGGCGCGAATTATATCGGGACATACGCCGGCGAATTCTCCGGAGGCGTCGGGTATTATCTCCAGAACGAGCCGGTTCATAACGAACAGGCTTGGCCCGAGACGAAAGCGATGCAGGAGACGATCTCGCGACGCTGCGACGTCTGCCACACGCCGCCTGATCCCAAAAAGAGCTTTGGAACGTACGACATCTACGTCGACAACTACTCGCCGCGCAATCCTCGGGAAGCGAAAGACATGTTCCTTCCTCACGACCTATCGCAGGCAAACGGGCGCTTCAGCCGGTTTGAAATTTTCGACCTCTCCTATCCCGAGCAGTCGAAAGCGGTTCGCGCGCCGCTGAGCAAAGCGGCGGGAGGGCTCGGCGTCTGCGAAGCGAAGTCGGGCAAGCCTGTCTTTGAAAGCGTCGACGATCCGGATTACCAGACGATTCTCAAAGCGATCGAGCGCGGTCGACGTTATATCATCGAGGAAGACAACCGTCCGGATATGATTACGCCGAGCCCGAACAACGGGAAAGACTGCCCGACGCGCTACGTCGTTCGATGGCCCTACCTGCGCGAGCTCATTCGCTACGGACTGCTTCCCGTCGACGCCGACCCGGAGGCGAGTTACAACCCATATGAACTCGACGAACTCTATTGGCGTTCTCTCTGGTACCGTCCGGAAGAAAAACGTTGAATTTTGAAATTCGACGCGATACAATGAACAAAGACGGGTTCGTCGAAGGGCGGATCCGTCTTTGTGCAAATAGCGACATAATACGAGAACGGAGAAAGCGACAATGGCGAAGATAGTAGTGGTTGGCAGCGCGAACACGGACATGACGATCCGTTCAGAGAAGATTCCCGCGCCGGGCGAAACGGTCGTAGGCGGCGTTTTCGCGTCGGCGCCGGGGGGCAAAGGGGCGAATCAGGCGGTCGCGGCGGCGCGAGCGGGCGGGGCGGTTACGTTCGTCGCCCGGGTCGGCGCGGACTCTCTCGGCGAAGAGGCGATCAAAGGCTATGAACGCGACGGGATCGACGTCAGTAAAATCGTCCGCGACCCGGCGAACGCCACGGGAGTCGCGCTCATTATGGTCGACGCGACGGGGCAGAATTCGATTTCAGTCGCGTCGGGCGCGAACTTTGCGCTCAGTCCGGAAGACGTCGAAGCGGCGTCGGACGCGATTCAAAACGCGGACGTCGTCGTCTGCCAGCTCGAAACGCCGATTCCGACCGTCGAACGCGCCGCGCAGCTCGCCGCCGACGCTGGCGTTCCTTTTATTCTCGATCCCGCGCCGGCGCCGTCCGCGCCGTTGCCGGAGTCGCTTCTCAAGCTTACGACAATCGTCAAGCCGAACGAACTTGAAGCCTCCGCGCTCACGGGAATCGCCGTAACGGACGAGGCGAGCGCGTTTGTCGCGGCGGAGAAACTTCTCGCCGCGGGCGTCAAGCTCGCGATTGTCACGCTTGGCGCGGCGGGCGCCGTCATGGCGTCGAGCGACGGCAAACGGTCGACGTGTCCTCCGCGGCCCGCGAACGCCGTCGATTCGACCGCCGCCGGCGACGCGTGGACCGGCGCCTTTGCCGTGGCGCTTGCGGAAGGACGTTCTCCAGAAGACGCCGCCGAATTCGCGACGAAAGCGGCGGCGATTAGCGTGACGCGTCCCGGCGCTCAACCGTCTCTTGCGACCCGCGCGGAAATCGATTCTTTTAACGCTTAATTTCAATATCGTTTTTCTGATAAGCGAACGCCTGACGCGGGACGTCGTCCCGCGCCTTGGCGTTGGTCTTGACTTGCGACGCCGACGTCTCTATACTCAAACGGTTTTGCAGCGGCGAAAAAGTCGCATCTGAGCTTTTGGGGGGACGTATGGCGAAATATTTTTCACAGACGGCGGTCTTTATTGTTTCCGTCGCGCTACTCGTCCTTTTTTGCGTCGTCTGGCATGTGCTTTTTTCGCAAAGCGGTCCTGTCGGACCGCGGATTCCAATTGCGGTTCAACATTATAATCTGGAGCAGGACGGAGACGCGCCGCAGTGCGTTTTGGAACGCAAGGCGCCGGAGTTGCTCACGGTTTTTCCCGAACCGGACGATTGGCGTCGCGACGCGAATTTAATCCGTTTTCCCGAAGCGTCGCTTTATTTTCTTTTCAAAGGCGAACCGAATCTTTCGGACAACGGCCGTCAGATGTCGCTTAACAAATGCTCGGCGGTTTATCTTCCTCGAGCGCGCCGCATTAATCCTGACGAGTCGCAATCGTCGCGCCCGTCAGACGAGAAGGCCGACGCCGCTTCCTCGACGCAAGAAGCAGAACGGCAGTTTGAATCGCTTGAATCTCGCGCGAAACGCGCGTTGGTCTTTGAGGTTTCCGATCAGATCATTCTGAACTTTAGCGTTTCTCTGCTGGACTATGACCGTCTCCGTAAGGAGAACTTGAACCTCTCCCTCCTCGAGGGCGGCAACCTCAACGGACAGGTCGTCGTGCGCGGCGGGGACGAGACGGACGAGCATAACCCCGCGTTCTACGTTCAAACGCGCGACGTCGCGTTCAACGCGCGTCAGTTTCGGACGGCGGCGGACGTTTCGTTTCGGTTTGGACCGCATTCCGGGACGGGCGAAGGCTTGACAATCGACTATGAGACCCCCGAGACCTTCGAACGTCGCGCGAAGAAGAACGACGCGCGAGAATCCGAGTCGGAGCATGTGCGGGAACCTGTCGATCAGGAGGAGCTTGAGAGTATCGAACGGGCGCGCGTCATGGCGCAGATCGACGAAATCGTCGAAGACGGCAACCTTGGCGTCGGTTGTTCGATCCGCCGAATAGAGATTAATAAACTCAAAGACTATATTCATTTGGACCTGACGGCGCTCGGCGACGCGTTTGGCGAGTCCGAATCGACAAAGCTTGACCGGCTCGACGTCGGATGTCGCGGCGGCCTTCATTTCGAGCCGACGTCGCATGAGCCAGGACAATGGTGCGTGCGGTTTGACGACAACGTCACGGCGATCGCGTGGCGTCAGTCGGAACGCGTTTGCGTTTTTAAGGGACAAGCGTTTTCTCTTTATTTCCAAGATCCTCTGATCAAAGAACTTCAGATGAAATCCACCGACGCGTTTCGAGCGCTCAATAGCCGCAGACCTTCGGGAGCGTTGGCGCGTCTTAAGGCGACCCAAGTTCTCGTAGAGGGAGACGAGGAGCCGATAACCGCCGAATATACGCAGATCTCGGCCGACGAGGGCGCGCCCCCCCGCGTCTTCACGTTTACAGCGATGCAGGCGTATTACGACGACAATCTCGGTTCTTTCAAACTCTTCAACCGTCTCAAGACGGACGCGTCCGACGTTGGCACGCCGGCTCCCGTAAGCGTTTCTGTCGTGGAATACGATCGCGACACGGGCGAACCGGTCACGTCGACGCTCACTTCGCCCACGATTCACGTGAACTTCGACAAGGAAACGGGCCTGAAACTCCTTGAAACAAAGGGGAACGGGTCGTTGAGGTCGCATATGCGGACGAATAAGAACGAACGGGTCGAAATTCAGGCGTTTTGGGAAAGCGGACTGCAACTTGAGCCGGTGGAGGAGAAGATCAAGGGCGCGTATCTTTTGACGTCGTCCGGCGCGTCGCGATGCGTCGTCGAAAATCTCGGCGCGTTCTATGCGACGGAATTGAATTTTTGGTTCCGAGTCGCGGAGAAGTTCAGCCCGCGCGCCGCGTTTTCTAAGAACGGTCGAGCCGACGCGGCGGCGGAAAAAGGAGACGCGAGCGGGAAGTTTGACGTCGGATTTGCGCCGATCTGCGCGAAGTTCGCAAAAGACGTCGTGATGGAGACGGCGCGCGGAAAGATTACGGTCGGCGATTCCGTCGTCGTACGCTTCAGCGACCAGAACGCCGCCGTGTCGACGGCGCCGACCGAGGCGGAGGGGCGTAAAACATTCGCGAACGCCGAGCCGACCGGAAATCTGAATCTCCACGGTCCCGCGACGCCGGAGAGCGACGGGTATTTTACGCTTAATTGCGATCGGTTAGACGTCAGTTGCGAACTTGTTCCAAGGGAAGCGACCGGCGCCGAATCGCAGGGAGGAAAGCGCGTAGGACTGCGCGTCGTTCGAGGAACGACGCGGGGTTCCGTTTCGTTTGTGGATCGCGACGCGAACAACAACGAACGCGCCTCTCTCTATGCGGACATGATCGTCGCGGAGAATCCGCTGACGGACGCGATGAAGCTCTATCTGAGTTCAGAGAACGACGGCGCGCGATTTCATGCGAACGAGTTGACGTTTCGCGGTCGCAACGTCGAGATCGACGTCGCGCAAAACGCGTTTCAGGCGAACGGCGCGGGTTCCGTGACGATTCTGCCGTCGCAGGAAAAACGGGGCGGCGCGGGGACGGCCGCTTCTACGTCCGGCGGCGCGAAGAACGCGACGTTTGATCTTGCCTCCGCGGGGTCGTTGGCGGATCCGATTTCGATCACGTGGACGAAGGCGATGGTTTTCGACGGCCAGAGAATGCGTTTTCTCGCGAACGACGCGGACGACGTGGTCGTTCAGACGACCGACGCTTCGATTCGCTGCGCCGAAACGCGCGTGGCGCTGAAACGAGGCGTGAATCTGCAAAATTTGAAGTTTAACGACGATTCCATGTCGGGAGTCGATTATGTCGAATGTCTTGGCGCGGGGTTAGAGCGTCCCGCTCGGATGAATTTCGCGTCGCGTTCGACGACTTCGGAGCCTGCTGCAAACGCCGGCGCGTACAACGGTTATTACGAGGCGACGTGCGACGGCGTCCGCGTCGCGGCGGATACGGGCGTTTTCACGATCGAAAGTCAGGGCGAACTTAAGGCGACGATTCTCTCTGACAAAGGCGTCGCCGGCTTGAGCGAAGCGGCGCAAGGGGCCGCCCTTAACTCAGGGACGGAGAACGCCGCGACGAGCGTTTCAGGAACGAACGGCGCGTCGCAAGGCGAACATAAACAATGGATACGCGTGAGCGCGCGGTTTAACGGGGCGACGGGGTCGATTAACAACGGATCGGCGGAAATCAACGGGGGCGTAAACGCGCTTGTTTGCGACGTCGACAGTCCGGCGAGCCCCGTTACGCTCGGGGACCCGACAAACGTCCCCAAAGGCGCGCTGACCTTCTACTGCCGCCGCGCGATGTATCGCAGCGCGGGCGGGGGTAAAGGGATGAAGGAAGACGTCGAGCTTGAAGCGCAGGGCGACGTGACGTTCCGAATGGACGATATTTCGGGATACTGCGAATCGCTAGGCTACGCCGCGTCGAAAAACCTCGTTACGCTCGCCGGCGCCGAAAATTCCCCGGCGACCCTCGAACGGCAAGCGTATTCCGGCGCGCCTAGAACGAAGATCGCCGAATTCATGAACGGGAAAATTCGACTCGATACGAGGAAATTTGAAGTCGAAAACCTGACGTATTCCGACTCGCTCGACAATCTCGGCGGGAAACTGTTCAAGGAAAAGGACGGGGAAAAGAAATAACGCGGGCGGCGAACGACGTTCTTTTTTGCCCGGTATTTCCCACAAATGACGAAGTTTTGCACCGCGTTTCGAATTGCGAACGCACTGCGTTCGCAATTGACGGCGGCGACGCCTTGGGCGGTTAGGTTAGGTCCACAAGGCGATTGACGCGGACTCTCATTGTGGCGACTGCGCGGGACGAATCGATTTTCGACGAACTGGATGGACGCGCGATTTGTTCGAGAGAATACGATAAAAAGTCCGTTCAGTCCTTGTTTGGATCTGGACGGACTTAATGACGGAAGCGTCAGAATTATAGGCGTTAACTAGGGACATCGCCAAACTCAATCACATTGTTCTTTTCAATTGAGGGGACGTCCCCAGACCTCATTGGAAGACGTCGTTAAAACCCAAAGTCAATCCCGTCCTCATCCTTCTCAAACGAAGAGACGTCGTCAAAAGAGTCATCGTCAGATATTTGACGTAATACTAAACGGAACATTCTAGGTCGTTTGTTCATATCCCATCGCACATCAGAATTAGAATCGTGGTAGTCAACGTAAAGGGGTTCGTCGTATCGAGGGTTGTGATCCCAAGCGTAGAATTCCCCATCAGACGATTTTATTGGACATAATTCAAAATATTCGCAGCATTTAACCGTACTGCTGTTGACGTCGTCGTACGGGTGTTGAATACAGAAATATTCTTCATCTGAGGGAAGACGAAATTCAAAGCCATAAACTCCGTTTTCTTTTCTTAAATTTAGCGCGCTAATAACCATTGATAAAGGATTGGCGGATTCTCCGTTCAAACTTGCAAGAACTTTGTCTTTATCAAGCAATTGATATTTCAGCGCTTGTTCTCCTAACTCGCCTTCTTCGACTTTTCTCTTGACTTCCTTGTTTATCGCCTCATTGTATCCTTTAATTCTCTCTCCCAATTCTACGCCTTTGTTTTCAGCATAGTAAGAAAGGATTGCATCGTACATTTCTCTGGTCACTGGCGTTTCCAAAATCCAAAATCCTTTAACGTCTGTGGAGTGTTGAGGGACAATGATGTGTTCTTTTCGACGTTCATGAGTATAGCTATTATCCTTGCCCTCGTAATAAACCCTTTTGGGCATTTTTACTATCTTGCCGGGAACCCAGATGAAAGGCAACTCTACGCCGTTAAACACGAGAGTTTCTTTCGTTCCCGCGGCGACGCCTTCCGTTCTAAAGTACGCTTGGTTTATAGACGCCTTGGCGATTTCAACGCCATAGTCTTCTCCTACATCCTTAAGCTTATCCAAAAAACCGCGAGTAGCGACTTCAGGAAATTTTGACGTTATTTCTGAATCGGCGATTAGTTCGTTGTAATCTCTGAGAGATTGCTGGAAATTTTGATATAACACCGTATTAGGATAATTCTTCACATATGGAACTAACTCTCTTTCCATAAAATCAAGAATATCAATTGGCGACGAATTGACGTCGCGAAGCGCGGAGTCTAGTTTGGAGCAGTCGCCTTTGCAAAGGATATAGGTCATTATCTTTCGCGATTTATCTATTTTTTCTAGAAACTCGTCTCTCCACTCTATTTCGTTCGGCAATTCTTTTAGTTTTTCCTCGTACTGCCTAAGTCCAGAAGCGATCCTGTTTATGCCTGCTTCTACCCCCACTCCTAGCATATTTAAAGTCAGTCCTTCAACTAGGTCTGCAGTTGGATTGATTCCTTCTTTGTTGATTTCTTTCGCTGCTTCTCTTAAATAGGAAATCTGCTCTAACAATAAATTTACATTGAACTGAATCTCATCGCTAAGGGGCTTTACTACCTGTATGCGACGTTGCGCCACAATAGACCTCTTTTTCCCATCGTCCGTAACATAAGGAATGTCTCGAAGGGCGTCTTCAATCCAGTAATCTTTAGGCGCGTTTGGATCGACGGGTTTAGACGGATTTGAGGTGATTGGTCTGGGACGACTGTTTTCCGGAATCTGATCGGGGTTCGGATTTTCAACCCCAGACGCGCCCGTTACGTTCGGTTTTTCTTGGGCGTTTGTTTTACAGTATCCGATAAACGAGATAACGAGTAGTGATAAAGCGATGAGAGAGATTTTTTTCATTTTGAATCAGAGTCCTTATTTTGTTAGGATTTGAAACGTTCGCTAGAATACAAGTTGGTTGGCGTTTCAGAACGCAAAAGCCGTTTCTCGCGCCTAGCGATTCGCGCGAGTTTTGCTGGTTTTTGTAAAATCCCGATAGCGTCAAAAATCGTCGAAGGGGGAGTTTCCGTCGGGCTTTGTCTCCTTCTCGGACGTTCTTTCCGTATTATGGGGATCCGTCTCCCAGTTGTTTTTTGAAGTTTCCACATTCTTCTGCTTGAGATAGTCGGAACCGATTTCATTGGGAACCCTTGACGACGTGTCAAGTTCGTTGGTTTTCTTCTCCTTTTCGCCTGAGTCGAATTCCCTCGAAGCGGGGCCGTTTTCAGGTCTTTTGCCAAATTCTTCAATTCGCATGATTTCTCCTTTGCTTAACAGTTCTATTTCGTCTTCGAGGTAAAAACAGCAATAACCAAGCCTTTTTACGGCTTGTCGTTTACGTTGGCTCATCGGCGTCGCCCTCCTTGGCTCGTTCGGCGAGTTCGTCGATATACGGAGCCAGCGTCGTTCGAAGGGATTGCGGAAAACTGCGTTTGCGATTCTTATTCGCGCCATGCCATAGATGAACGAAGGCGCACCAGATTTGATCGCGGTCGGGAACGCCAAACGCCGATCTTGCAAGGTCGCCCGCGATTTCCGCGTATCGACGCAACGTCGTTTCGTCGCGAATATTCGCGTTTCGCGTTTCGGAGTACGCTTCTCCAAAGGACGCGTCGACGTTGGCGCGGAGGATCGGATTTCTGCCGTTGCAATCGGCGCGGCGCGAGCAGGAGACGCACGCTTCGTCAAAAGGACCGACGCGATATTCGCGCGTCACGGCGTTCATATGCCCCCGAACCTCCGCGTCGTCGGCGACTCGGAATCCTGATCCGGGATAAGCGCTCTGATCCTTGACGTCGGCGGACGGTCGATATTTCGGAATCGTTACGAACGTCGCTTTTTGAAGTCCGGTATAAAAGAGCGCGGCGCGGCCGGGTTCGAGCTTTCCGAGATAATCGCGCTGCTCTTCGTCCATAATCATGGCGCGCGCGATCGCGTCTCGGTCGACGGAGTCGCGCAGTTGGTGCGCTATATGTAGATTCGTGTTGCGCATCGCGTCGGGCGCGAGTTTTTCCGGACTTTGATCGACGATAATCAGTCCTTCGCCAAGCGCGCGAATTTCCGAAAGCATGAGTGAAAACGCCTGAACCGCCTTATAGCGCGAATCGCCGGAACCGTCCTCGTTCTGTCCGGTCGATTCGACGTTTTCGAGGACGTTGTGCGCCTCCTCGACGATTGTAACGTGTTTTAATTTCCCGTCGGTCGCAGGGCGCCGACTGCGGTGTTCGCGCAGGAACGTCAGAACGACCATGACGAAAAACGCCTTGTCCTCAAGGCTAAGTTCCTCAAGCTCAAGAATGGTCGCGCGACTAAAGATTCTCGTAATCGCCGATTCTCGCCGGATTTCGCCGGGCTTATAGCGACGTTCCGGGCGGAAGATCAAGCCTTTGGAACCGACCGTCAGCGGCTTGATTCGCCCGGTAACGGCGGCGGTCACGTTGCTGAGAACCTCGCCTTGGTAGTTACGCTCTCCCGGAATCTCGCTCATGCGGCGAGCAAAGTCGCCCATCTCGGGAAAGGTTAGGAACATCGGCTCGCCAATCTCGGGCGCGACGTCCGTAAGACGCCATCCTCGCTCCTCGTAGACGTCGACGAGCGCCTCGCCGATCATCGAGGCGAGCGGCCCGATCTGAGGGAGCGCCGCCTCGACGCACGTTTGGAGTCGATTGATATGCTGCTCGACGCGTACGCCAGGCAGGAGCTCGAACGGGTTCAAGCGAAAGGGCGCGCACGTCTCGTTTCCGACGGTAAAGACCCAAATCGGCTCCGGGCTGTCTTTAAAAGCGTGGACGCCGAGCAGTCCGCGATATTCCCGTTTCGCGGACTCGAGCGTGAGGGTCGGAATTCCTGCCTTTTGGAGTTGGTCGACAAGCCCGAGAACCGTTTCCGTCTTGCCGCTTCCGGTAAAGCCCGTCACGAGCGCGTGTTTGCATAAATCGTCTCTGTCGATTTTCGCCTTGCCTTCCTGATGGAGGTCTCCCAGCGCGATCTCCGTCTCTGGATCGACCGTATCGCTTCTCGGACCGGGGTGAAAATCGGGCGGTCGCTGTTTGACGGGCGCGCCGGGAACGCCCCCGGAGACGTTAATCGGGAGTCGGAAGAAAGTCGCGGCGCCCCTCGCGTCGACAAGATAGGGGATTCTTGATCGCGGATCGCCGTCGAACGCACGAAATTGAAGAGTCGAATACTGGCGTCTCAACTCCTCGCCGAGTCGATCGCCGGAGGAAGGACGGATCGTTTCCGCTGCGGAGGGGAGCTTGAGGTCGTCCTGCGCCGATCGTTCCATGTCGAAGGGAGGTTCGTACAGAATCGACTCCAACATTCCGGCGAGGCTTTGCGCCGCGTCAATTCGAGCATCCGACGCCGCGCAGCCGACCGAAACGAGAAAGGGTTTGTCGGCAAGTCGGCGCGCGTTGTACGAGAAGATTCGCCCGACCAGTCCCGCCATCGGATCGGAATAGCGCGTCCCCGTCGCTTGTCCGTAACTCTGGCGCGACTGATTCGACGTCGATTCGGCGGCTTTGGCGATTGTCGAGATATAGCGATACTCCTCGTCGGTTAGTTCCGTCGGGCGCAAATAGACGGACAGACTTGCCGGAACCGCGAGCGAAACGAGCTTTTCCATCGGCAGTAGAAACGCGCCGCCGGGCGCCTGCCAAGGAAAGGGGACGCGGCTTCTCTGGTCGTCTTCGTGATACCTTTCGAGTTCGGAGTATTCGGGATCAACTAAGAGTTCTTGGGGAATCTTCCATAACCGATCCGTTTCAAACTGCCGAACCTCAAGGACTGCGGAATTTTCCCAAGGACAAACGGCTCCGCCCGGCGTGCTGAGAATCGAGTCGTCGTCGACGCGCTCGATCGGCAAATCGTGGGCGCGGCATAACGCGCGCAGGTCGTCGAGTAGCGTTTCTGTTTGACAGGAATCGTCGGGAGCCGCGAGAATCCAGACGCGAATGCGTCCCGAGTCGGCGACGTAGCGAATCGCGAACGTCGCGGCGTTCTTCCACGTCCATAACGTCCCAGTGAACTGAACCCATTGCGCGAGGACGTCCTTGAGACGGGACGAGAACCCAAGCCCGGCGAGCGGAACCCCTTTGAGGAAATCGGGGATGGAGGTTAGTTCAAGGACGATAGGAGGACTTTGACTCATGGCGACGGTTCTCGATCCGCTTTTCTATTCTGCACGTAATGATTATTTATCGCTCAGTTCCGTAACATGCGACATGTCGTAAAGGCCGAGCGCTTCTTTGGTAATTTGCATGACTCGCGCTAAGTTGGCGACCGACGCGTTGTTGAAGTCGTCCGGAAACGTCCAGCCGAGAAGTTGGCAGGGGAGTCGCAGCCAAGACAGGGGCGAACGCCAGATTAAAGCTCCGAGGAGCGCCGCGGCGAACATAACGGGGAGCGTGAAATTGAAGAGCGCGCCTCGAGGATCGGCGCGAAAGAGCGCCAGCGTCGACATGGGAGGATTCCACTTTGTGTGCTTGTCGAAAATCTCCTGAATCTCCTCCATCTCCGGAAGACCTTCGACTTCGTAATATTTGAAAAGCGTTTTTCTTATTTCAGCCTCGTTCACCCAATGCGTAAAATGGGCTTGAAGCACATGTTCAGAGTGATTGCTTGGTCTCATGCCAAAGAGACCGCCGCCGGTGGAAAACTGTACTTCGACCTCTTCCTGTTTGTAGAGATAGATTTGGAAGAAGAGATCGCCCGGAATTGCCTTCAAGTAATAATCGATTAAATATTCGGGAAAGCGATCGTAATAATCCTCTTCCTCGAGGACGACGGCGCGTACTAGATCGTTTTCGCGCCATTGTTTCAACGTTTCTTGAATTCGATAAGCGTCGGAGACTTCCCGTGACGTCGTAATGTTCGCAAAATACTTGAGCTCGTTAATCGGACCGGGATAACCGTATTCGTTGAAATACTCCCCCGCCGTTTGGACGAGTTTCTTATTTTGGGCGTAATCTTTTCGGAATTCGACCCAATCGGTTTCGTAATACCCGTTCAGAACGCGCCTTGTAAGAAACGCTGCGGCGTCGGGATCGCTCGGATAGATTAGCGCCGCGTGTTTGTCGGCGTAATCTTTCGCCCAAGTCTCGCGAGCGTTCGTCGCTTTCAGATATCCCGCAAGGAATAGCGCAAGAAGAATCAGGAAGATAAAACTGAGCCAAAGGAAGCGTAAATAGGCGAGCGTCGTCCGAGCGCGCAACGTATATTTCACATACAGGTCGGACCCCTCGCGGCGCAGGAGAACGTCCGTCGCGACGACGTAGCCGAGTTGAATTTGAGTCAACACACGAAAAGGACGAGATTCTTCCGGCGTGTTGACCATCTCGCCCGCGAAAGTCAACGCTTGATTCTCGC
Source organism: uncultured Planctomycetaceae bacterium (assembly GCA_946408825.1). Classification (GTDB taxonomy): domain Bacteria; phylum Planctomycetota; class Planctomycetia; order Pirellulales; family Thermoguttaceae; genus RUG369. Next base: position 95,203 of record CAMJTU010000004.1, on the reverse strand, counting down.
CCTTTTTCTCCGAGATTTTTTCGACGAACTTTTGAGAGAGACTCTCAAGTTTCGCTCCTTTGCCGTTGACGAGAAACGTCGGTTGCTTAACGTCGGGCAGACGCCAGTTCGAACTAATAATCGAACAGGGAAGGGAGTCGAGCGAAAGTTTGCCCGTCTGTTTACCCACTCTTGGAAAGAAAAAACCTTTTAGAAGGCTCATCAATCTGTCCCTTTTCCCTAATATTGGTTAGGTCGTCTCGTTAGACGTATCTGGCGTTCCTTTCGGACGTCTGTTCCGCCGATCGACTCTCGCGGCGGCGTCCGGCTTTTTATTGGAACAATTGATCGAGGAAACAATATAAATGGATTTTTCCCAACTATTTACAGGTTTTTTCTTTGAAACGAACCGACAATTTTCTTAGAACAACGCTTCCACGAGCTCGTTTTCTTAGTCGTGAAAAAGACTTAAGTTATCGTTTCCGATCAGAAAAGACGCGTTTTGAGAAATGGGCGACGCGTCGCCTCTTGCTTTCCATCGACGGGTGAACGTAATAGTTCATGGTCACGTTGACGCTGGAATGACCGAGGATTTCACTGAGCGCTTTTACGTCGTTTTCAAATTCAATCCAACGCGTTGCGAAGGAATGACGGAGGGTATGGAAATTTACCTCGCGGACGCCGCAGGTTCGTAACGTCTTTTTGAAACGATTGGAAAGGGTTCGCGGCTCCATAGGGCTGGTTGCGTTTCCCGTAAGAACGTAGGCGTCGTCAGGGAGTTTTCTCTGGGATAGAAGTTTGACGTCGTTGGGGGAAAGGGGAATCTTTCGCTCTGAATACGCGCTTTTCAGCGGCGAAATTGAAACGGTAGTTTTTTTACCGTTCTTAGCGAAGGTCTGTTTACGAGTTAGCGTTCTCCTTATGGAGAGCGTCCCTTGCTCCAGATTGATATCGCCCCATCGAAATCCGCAGATTTCGCCGATTCGCAGTCCGTAGGTAAGGCAAAGGAGAATCCCCACCGAACAAGGCGAGCAATCGGCTGTTAAAAAATCCCAAAGCCGTTTCTGTTCCGAACGTCTTAGAACGTCCGCGGTCGGTTTTCGAACGTTGACGCGCATTTTTCGGAAACTGACGGTCGGACAGTTCGTCTTTTGCGACGCGTAATCTAATATCCTTTTCAAAACCGTGAGAACCGTATTGACCGTCGAAGGTTGCAATCCTCGGCGTTTAGCGCCGCCGGTCGTTAAAAGCGTCGAAGAAAACTCGCCGATATTGAATCGGTTAAAGTCTTTCAGACGCTTCTCGCCAAGACTAGGCAGAAGATAAAGGTTGACGACGTTACGATACTTCGCCAAGCTGGCTTCGCTGAGTTCCAGCCTTGCTTCTTCCAGCCATTCAAGCGCATATCGTTTGAACGTTTTCCCGCCCGACGTTCTTGTTTTAAGGGTTTTCTTCATTGGTAGTTTTCTCCACGTTGTTACGCAACGTTTTTTTCCGGAAGGTACTTCCAAGAACTTGAACGCCCCGCCGTCTTGATGTATAATCAGTCGTCGAGGAAGCGTTGTTCCAAGAAAATGGTTGTTAATTCATTGAACGACAAGCCGTTGTCGTTTTCTTCGAACTCCAGTTTCCGCGTTTGCAGTTTCCGTCTCTATCATCTGATTTTGCGGCGACGTTATGCGTCGTTTTTACGAATTTCTAGAAAAATCGGGAGTCCGCGCGCTTTATCGGCGTCTCTCTTTGACGCTTGGTTTGGGTTGATTTTAGAAAAGGACGTCGTAAACTATATTCCAACGACTTTGAGGTTCCGTCGCGGCGCGTTGAATCGTCGCGGAGACTGACGTTTCGCTTGAGAAAGGAGGACGCTCGTTGGACGAAGGGTATTTTGTCAAATTAAAGCTTGACGTCGTTTTTAAACGGGTCTTCGGGGAACAGAAGAATATCGCGCTTACGAAGGCGCTGGTTTCCGATCTACTCGAAATACCACGAGACGCGATTCAACACGTCGAGATTCTTAACGTCGAAATCGCGCCGGAATATTGGCGTCAAAAGTTTAGCAGGCTCGATCTGCGACTTAAAGTCGACGACAGAATCGTCAACGTCGAAATGCAGGTTCGCGGCGAGAAGTCCTTCCGTGAGCGTTCGCTCTTCTATTGGTCGAAACTCTTTACGCAAGACTTAAAGGAGGGCGAACAATATAAGAAACTGAGGTCTACGATCTGCGTCAATATTCTTGACTTCAACCTCTTCGACGACAAAGACGAAGATTATCACACGCCGGTGCGCGTCACTTACGGGAAACGGCGCCGTCTTTTTACCCAAAAGTTTGCAATTCACGTTTTTGAACTTAGAAAGCTCGAGCGATTTCCAAAGAATCTGCCGATGGAAGATTGGCTCAACCTCATTAATGTCGAATCGAAGGAGGAACTCATGACGATCATAAACAACGCGACGATCCCAGAAGCGCGAGACGCGGGGCTTATTCTTCTCGATTTCCAAGCCGACGAACGCATACGTCAGGAGGCGTGGTATCGCGAGAAACAGATGCATGACGAGGCGTCTGAACTCGACGACGCGAAGGAAGAGGGAAGGGAAGAAGGAAGATTTGGGGCGTTTGCCGGACTTGTTCGCGACGGAATTATTTCCGTCGAACAAGCGGCGAAAAGAGCCGGCGTGAGCGTCGTCGAGTTTGAAGATTGGATGAAAGCAAACCCCAACGTCTAGCCGTGACGTCGATCCTTGAAGCGCGAGACGACGAACGTCTCCAAGCGGGCGGCGATCTAGTCGCCGAGAGTTCGCGCCGCCGCGCGCTGTCAGACGCCCGCTCCCGTCGGCCGCTAGCGCTACGCCAGACTCAAGCGAACTTTCGGGAAGCGGAAACACGCGCATGAACTGTAGTTCATAACAAAACCCGCTTTCAGCGGGAACTCAGCGCGATTTTTTTCCGCCGGCTTTTTCTTCTTCGCGCTCTTTCATTCGCCTCGTGAGGACGGCGAAGCTTTCGGAGAGTTTGACGTTTTCGCAGAGAACTGATTTGGGGAGGTCGAGCGTGACGGGCGCGAAATTCCAGACGGCGTGAATCTCGGATTCGACAAGGACGTCCGCGACAGACTGCGCCGCGGCGCCGGGCGCGGTGACGATCCCCATGTCGACGCTTTTTCCAAACGCTTCTCGAAACTCTCGCGCGAGCGTCGGCGCCTCGTACGGGGCGCGGACCGTTCGACCGCAGATTTTCTTCCCGATCAACTTCGGATTGGCGTCGAAAACCTCCACGATTTCCAGCCCGTTCGCGACGAAGCCCGGATAGTTCAAAATCGCCGTTCCTAAGTTTCCGACCCCGAAAAGATAAGCGGTCGTCTTCTGATCCCATCCGAGAAAGCTTTGGATCGCGCCGATCAACTCGTCGATCTTAAACCCGACCTTCGGACGTCCCAGCACGCCCGTAATCGCGAGGTCTTTGCGTACTTGCACGCTCTGCCGCCCTAATTCCTCGGCGATTTTTGCCGCCGACGCGGAACGTTCTCCGCGCGCTCTCGCCTCCCTAAGGACGCGAAGGTAGCTCGGAAGACGCTGGATGCTCGGCGTCGGCGGGATACGATTGCTTGGGGTCATGTGGGCGACGGTTCTTTCAGGCGCTCAAATCGCCATAGGGCGGTATTAAAAAAGCGCGCCGATCACGCGATCGACGACGCTATAGCGTAATTGTAACTCCAACGGTAAGTTCGACAAGGAGCGGGGCGCGCGCCTTTTATAAAGAAAGAAAATGAGAAAAGGGCTTGCCTTATGACAAAATCGCGGTAGAATCTGGGGTTGAACGGGCGCGCGCAGCGCCTTATCGTTCTTTTTTCGCGTCCGTAGTGTAGCGGCAACACGGTAGCTTCCCAAGCTCCAATTGTGGGTTCGACTCCCATCGGACGCTCTTGTTCTCCTGTGGAAAAGGCGTCGCGTTCTTCGGTATCGCGGCGCCTTTTTCTTTTCGGCGGCCGCGACGTCGCGGCGGACGTTTCGCGCTTCCGCGCGGTTTGTTCGGCAATCGCTCCCGTTGGTCGCTTGCCGAATACGGAACGCTTGGTTTGAAGAATCAGACGTCGCGCCTAACGAGACTCGGCCGCGACGTCGCGGCGGACGTTTCGCGCTTCCGCGCGGTTGGTTCGGTACTCGCTCCCGTTGGTCGCTTGCCGAATACGGAACGCTTTGTTTAAAGAATCAGACGTCGCGCTCAAGGGTCATGCGGTCCGGCGGCCGCGACGCTAGCGAATCTGGACGCAGAGGTCGCCCGTCTCGGCGCCGACCGCCTCGGCGATGAAGCGGCATTTTGCCTTGAAGAGAAACGCGATCTTTTTCGGAGTAAACTCCGGGGGCGTGCGCCACAACGATTCTAGGTTCGCGAGCCCTTTGGCGACGACGAGATCGGCGGACGTAAACCGTTCTTTAAATTCGTCCGAGGTCAGGTCAAAAATCGTGCCGAGTCCGTCGCCGCCGTTCGTTATGACGGGGACGATATCGGTCAGACCGACCTCCCGCGCGTCTTCGAGGAGCGCGTCGTTAATGATCGGAGCGCCGCGCGTCACGACCGTTACGTTTCGACGAAATTCCGGCGAAATCAAAAGCTCGACGAGGAGCTTGTCGTAAACGATCTCTCCCGCGTTGTCCGTGAGATAGAGAATCGACGGGGATTCTTCAAACGCTTTGCGCAGAGCGTTCAGATCGCCGACGAGTCGTTGCGTCGTCGCCTGATTGATCATGCGCGTCACGCGCTCTTCCGAAATATCTTCGAGCGCAAAGTCGATCGAGTTGCCCGCGATCGCGAGTCGAATCGTCGTTTCAAACGGGTCGGAAGAGTCGCGAATCCACTTCTTGAAGACGTCCCAACGCTCAAGCGCGAGTCGGTTAAAACGTTTCTTTTCTTGGTAGTACGGGTCGGCGTTTCCCGTGATCTTTCGAACGTTTCTATGGACGATCGAACCCGCGACGGGCGGCGACGTCGTCAGCCCGAGTTCGAGATACGTTCTCATCGTTTCTTCGAGAATCTTACGTTGGACCTCTGGGTCAGACGACGCAAATCGCGCCGCCTCAAGACATTGACGCTGCAAGCAAACGACGCAGTCTAGCGAAGAAATCATATCGTCTTCCGTACCTTCCTTATATTTATGGCTTCTAACGTCGCGTCAACGCGACGGCGCCGCGACGCTCGTCCGCTTTTATACCTTAACTTGCGAAAAAAACAAGGCTTAGTATTTTTGTAGGTTATTGCCAAATCCGGTTTAATTTGTTAAGGGGTTAGAAATTTGAAATTTGAAAACTTAGTTAAAATCGGAATAATCTGCATAATCGACACAAGGTAGAGTGAAATTTGTAAAGTGGGCGAAATTCTGCAAATTTTTATCCGTAATATCTGCCCTATCTTTCCTGGCTTGTTATAATGTAGGAAGTTTGGGAGTTTGTTTGCGTTTGACAACCGATAGGCGTCGGGCGTCTTGCGCAAACGATTTTCCGACGCTCCATCGTCGTTTCGCCCCGTAGAATCGCGAGTATTTTGGTTCCCCCCCTGATTGCGGAATCGACGTCGTTCCTCCGGTCGCGCTTTTTATCAAGTTTACCCGGGCAAGGAAAAACGCTCAAGAGAATCGATTCCGCTTGCCGATAAGTGGCGAAGAAAGAATAATAGGCGCGAGAAGTCTCTCCGTATCCGGCGTAGCCGGGCGGGGTCGCGCCCGGCAGCCGAGTCGGTCAACCGTCGACTCGTCGCGTCTCCGGACCATCATGAAATCATTCGGCGCACGTTTTGTGAGTCGAGCGATTCGCTTGCGCGTTACGACTAAGGATGGAGACGGTTTAGTCCGTTTGTTTAATGGAGGTTGAGATGAAAAAGTTTTTTAGCGCGGTCGTCCTGACGGTCGCTGCGCTGACCGCGTTCTCCGCGCAGCAGGCGCTCGCGGCGTATTGCGGCGCGTGCTCTTACGTAGCGACGCGTCCCAGCGCTTGCGAGTTCAGCGCGCAGAGCAACACTGTCATGAAGACGTGCCGCAAGGTCGTCTTTGAGAGAGAACAGGTTGTCTGCTATCGTAACGCCGTGCAGAAAGTGCCGGTGACCCGTCAGGTTACCTGCACGAGATACGTTCCCGAAAGACAAGCGCGTCAGATTACGTACACCGTAAATCGCACCGTTTGGGAAGACGCCCAGAAGACGGTGACGCGCACGGTCAACAAGGTCGTGTACGACACGGTTCAGAAGCAGGTTCCATACACGGTTATGGTTCCGGTCACGGAGCAGAAGACTCGCACGTATACGGTCAACAAGCGCGTTTGGGAAACGGTTCCCCAGCAGGTTACGTACACGGTCATGAAGCCGGTCGTCGAGCAGCGTCAGCGCACCTATACGGTGAACAAGCGCGTCGTCGAGCAGTGTCAGAAGGAAGTCCCGTACACGGTCATGGTTCCGGTCACGGAACAGAAGACCCGCACGTACACGGTCAACCGTCTCGTCTGCAAAGAAGTTCCCGAGACCGTTTGCTACACGGTCATGGTTCCGACGACGGAACAGCGCACCGGAACTTGCACGGTTAATCGCCGCGTGATCCAGCAATGCCAGAAGGAAGTCCCGTACACGGTCATGGTTCCGGTCACGGAACAGCGCACGCGCACCTATACGGTGAATCGCCTCGAGGCGTATACGGTTCCGCAGCAGGTCAACTACACGGTCATGGTTCCGGTTACGGAACAGCGTCAGCGCACGTACACCGTCTGCCGTCCGACGACCCAAACGGTCACGAAGGAAGTTCCTTACACGACGATGGTTCCGCAGACCTACACGAAGCAGGTTCCGGTTTGCACCGGCAGCTGGCAGGATCAGACCTACACGGTTCCCGGCAAGGTCGTCTACCGTCGCGTCGCGACCTGCGATCCTTGCGATCCTTGCGCTCGCCAGACCTACAAGGTTTGCGCGGTTCAGTGCCCCCCGACGACCTGCACGCGCAAAGTTTGGGTTCCCCAGACCTGCATGAAGGAAGTCGCCTGCACGCGCATGGTTCCTCAGACCTGCACCCGCACCGTCTCCTACAACGTCTGCAAGCTCGTTCCCGAGACGAAAGTCTGCACGTACAACGTGACGCGCTGCGTCCCGCAGACCTGCACGCGCACCGTCAACAAGACGTGCTATCGCTGCGTTCCCGAGACGAAGACCTGCACGTACAACGTCACGCGCTGCGTCCCGCAGCAGCGTACGCGCACCGTGTGCTACAACGTTTGCAAGATCGTTCCTGAAACGCGTTGCTACACCTACAACGTTTGCAAGCTCGTTCCTCAGCAGCGTACCTGCACTCGCGTCCGCAAGGTCTACGAATGCGTCCCCGAGACGAAGACCTGCACGTACAACGTCACGCGCTGCGTCCCGCAATGCCGCACGAGGACCGTGTGCTACAACGTCTGCCGTATCGTTCCGGAAACCCGCGTCTGCACGTACAACGTCACGCGCTGCGTTCCCGAACAGTGCTGCCGCACCGTCTATAAGCAGGTTTGCCGCATCGTTCCCGAAACGAAGACTTGCACGTACAACGTGACGCGCTGCGTCCCGCAGCAGCAAGTTCGCACCGTCTGCTACAAGGTCGCGCGCTGCGTCCCCGAGCAGGTTACCCAGGTCGTGAACTACAAGGTCTGCAAGGTCGTTCCGGAATGCCGCACCCGCACCGTCTACAACACGGTCATGAAGCCGGTCCAGTATACGAAGAACGTTTGCTGCTATCAGCTCGTTTCGACGAAGGTTCCGTACACGGTTACGCGCTGCGTTCCTCGCGTCTGCACCTACCAGGTTCCGGTTCAGATTAACGTCTGCCGTCCCTGCGCTCAGGTTTGCGAGCCCTGCACGCCGGCGTGCGAGCCCTGCGCGCCTGCCGCGGCGAACTGATTCCCGTCAACGGGTCTAGAATTGACGCCGATCCGTTTTGCGACGGGTCGGTCGAGACGGATTAAACGCATCTCAACGCCCCGCGCGTTCCGCTTTTCGGCGGTTCGCGCGGGTGTTGTTTTTTCTTGAGATACGGGTCGGCGCGAGGCGCCCGCCGTCGAGCCGTCGGTCGAACGTACGCAAGGGGTTAAGACGCGGTCGCGCCGAGCGAGTGAAGACGGGGAAGGGCGAATTGACGCGTTTTCGCACGTCGTCGTGCAGGAGCGCTCTTGCGCCGCGTCGGGAATCCGTGTATATTTTACGGGATTCACGCGACGAAGGGCGGACGCGGCGATCGAGACGGTCGCGGGCGGACGCGAGAGGAACGTTGGAAAACGAATTGGAGCGTCGCGAAAGGAAGGCGACTATGCGAACGATAGCAATTATGAATCAAAAGGGCGGGGTCGGCAAGACGACGACCTCGGTGAATCTCAGCGCGGCGCTGGCGGCGTCGGGGAAACGGGTCTTGCTGATCGACCTCGATCCTCAGGCGCACGCGTCTCTTCATCTCGGACTGACCTTTGAGAAGGGGTTTGCGTCCGTTTACGACGTGCTGGTCAAGGATCTTTCTCTCGACTCGGTTCGCCGTCAGGCGGGCGAGAATTTGTGGCTCGTCCCGGCGCATCTCGACCTTGCCGCCGCCGACTTCGAGCTTGCGAGCACGCTCGGACGCGAAAAGATTCTCGCCGACAAGATCGCGGAAGACACGGTGGAGTTTGATTACATTATCATCGACTGCCCGCCGTCTCTCGGGGTGCTGACGCTCAACGCGCTCGTCGCCGCGGAAGAGGTAATCATTCCGCTCCAGCCGCATTTCCTTGCGCTCCACGGTCTGAGCAAGCTGCTCGAGACGATCGAGCTCGTCGCAAAGCGTCTCAACGGGAAACTGCGCGTTTCAGGCGTCGTCCTGTGCCTTTTCGACGGGCACACGACGCTTGCGAACGACGTGCGCGACGATGTGAAAGCGTTTTTCGGCTCTGACGAACAGCGTCCCGCGGCGTGGCGGAACGTCGTCGTCTTCGACACGAACATTCGCCGCAATATCCGCCTTGCGGAGGCGCCGAGCTACGGTCAGTCGATTTTCGACTACGATCCCAAATCGAACGGCGCCGAAGATTATCGCGCGCTCGCTAGGGAAGTCCTAGCGATGGAATGAGATACGGGCGGCTCCTCGCGCTTTTCCGCCCCGCCGTTGAACCAGATACGCAGAAAGAACAGCCATGCCGGACGTCATTAAGAAACCGTCTCCCGATATTTTCGAACTCTTCGACAACCCTTGCCCGGAGCGGGATTATATTATCACGCACGTCTGCCCCGAGTTCACGTCGCTCTGCCCGAAGACGGGTCAGCCCGACTACGGGACGCTGACGTTCAAGTTCATCCCCGACAAGCTTTGCGTCGAACTCAAGAGTTTGAAGTTCTATCTTCAATCGTACCGAAACGAGGGCGTTTTCTACGAACGCCTCACGAACACGATTCTCGACGATCTCGTCTCCGTCATGAAGCCGCGTTGCCTGAGACTCACGGCGGAGTTCACGCCCCGAGGCGGGCTCCATTCGATTATCGTCGCCGACTACGTCGCGCCCGGTTACAATCCCCCGGCGAATTTCTGAGCAGGGCGAGCGTTAAACGATCTTTTTACTTCATGAGGCGACGTCGTTCGCCTCTTTTTCTTTTTGCGGTTTGCGCTGAGAGCCCTCGGAGGAGCGCGCGGCGCGACGGTTTCGCCGGAATATCGGTCGACGATCGCTTTCAGAGGCGCGTCGATTGTTGACTTAGGCTTTCGCCGACGCTAAAATGCGATAGCCGGAGAGATGGAGCCCAGCTTAGGGCGCTTCAGACGAGGCGTTTTCAAATAAAGGCGTCATAAACCGTTTTCAAGTATGGAAATAAAGAAATTGAGAAGAATCAAGACGTCGTTATGGAGCGAGCTTCTCTTTTCGCTTTTGTCGATATTGTTTTTTTCATGTTTTTGGAACTACATGGACGCCAATGAGGTTATGACGCGTCTTGCGTTTTGGCTATGGTTTGCTTCGGCGCATTGCGGTTTGGCTCTGTTCGGCGTCTCTTTAAGACAGATCGTCAAGAACAACGGTTCTTGGGTTTTCATGGTAGGTTCCATATTCGCAAGTTTAATATCGCTGGCGTCCGCGCCTATTTAATGGCTGATGCTGACGCGTTAAATGGACGGTTATCCAAAAGTAGAAGATGAGCCGTTCCTGAAACGACAGACGCAGCGTCGACGATTCGAATTCCGATATTCCGCGAGTTTGTTTTTTCGTTTTACCAACGACTTAGGCGTTTGAAGGAGGTTGCCGATGAAAATAAGATGGGGATTCGCGTCGATAGCAATCGCCGTTTTCATCGCGCTCGCGTTATGCCTTTATTGTAAATTCATCGGCGATAAGTCTCGGCAAAGGTCGGAAGGGACTGGCGAATACGCGCTGAATCGTCCAATCGACGAAGTCGTCGTCGCAGACGGAGACTTGGGAGACGAGATAGAAGACGACGTCGAAGACTACGTTGGCAAAGAACCTATAGATATATATTTTGCCGAATCCGAGAGGTTACGCAAGGTCTTCGACGTTCGAAGAAAACGATTATCGAAGGAAACTTCCCTTGTAACTGAAGGTCGACGTGTCGACAATTATTATGAACGTTATGAAGAAGGGTTTTATCAACCGCTCTACAGCGAAGTTAAAAAAGCGATGGCGCGAGTTTTGGGAACAGACGACTATCTCGCTTTTTGGGAGGATCTAACCTTAGTTCAAGAGATTTCAAAATCGAATAAAAACATAACGATACCCTATGCCAGTGAAATCTCGCTTGATTTATTGACGATCTATTCGTTAGCGATCCTTTACGAGAATCGAGAAAACATACTTAATGGAACTATTTATGAAGATTCGGAAATAGGCGATCAATATAGGAAAAAGAATTCAAAGAAATTGGGAATGCTATTCAATTCTAGTTATACATATGAGAACGCTATTTTAACGACAGGAAGGGGATTCCTTGGAGATGAGCAACCTATTGTAACTAACAATATACGTTCCATATTTCATAAAATGAACATATGGCTCATTTTTCCTCCTCGGTATTCTATAAGAACGACGTTTGATAATTCTTGGCATATAATGGCAATTTATTCTTTTAAGAATGAACGCGCGCGCAAAATATTATACGAAATCGCGACGAATAATATCGACGATAGACTTCTAGACTCCCTCGCGAGATTCGCAACTTTCTATCTGTCTTTTTTTTACGATTCCAGCGATTTAATCCCGCCTCTAAACGAACGTTTGGAAACTGCTTTTGAGCAGCTTCATAACCAATGTCCGGAGTCGTTAAAGGAACAATTGGACGGGAAAGACGTTAAGGATTTAACTAGCGGTGAATTCAATAATATTTTGGAAGAATTTAAGAAAAAAAATCCGGATTTTAGTTACGACGTTATATATTCATCTAGTTACCATTACCCAAAAAGACTTCTTACGTTGCGAGACTCGCTGTTATTTAATGAAAAGATTCCGTCTTCAGAACGGGAACGTTTCGATATTGTTCGACGCGAATTAGCAATTTCATGGGCTTTAACTTCTAAATTAGAGGCAAGGTCTCCACAAGCAAAAGTCTTTCTTAGAGAAGGCGAGGAACATTTTGTCGAGTATTTGCGCGAATATTATGTTCCAGGTCCGACGTCGCCAGAATATTTCTTTGAGGAACATGAATAATTCACGATTAAATGAGACTTTATCCGTGAAGCGCTTTTTCTCCATTTTATACGACCTTGACGAAGCGAGCGGCGCGGCGATTGCGTCGAGTTTAACGCCGGCGTCGAGAATCCCTCCGACCGAGTCAGAACTTGAACCGCAATTTTCCGCCGTAGCGTGGCGCTGGGACGACGCGTCGTCTGCGGCGAGCGCCGGGCGGCGCTTACAGAAACGTTTTCAACGCTATTCGTATCCCGTCGTCGCCGCTCAGACGGAGGAACTCTTTCGTTCTTTCGCCGAGAAATCCGACGACGCGCGAAGATTGTCTTAAATGTTTAGCGTCGTTGTCCAATCTCTTGACAGGGAAAACGAGAATTATTATAATGAAGCGGAATAGGCGATATTGGTTCTCTTCACTCTGTACCGTTTAGCGCTTACTTCCATCGGATTTTGCGCTATGTTCATGAAACTGTTTAACCGTTCTAAGACCAATCGCGTTCCCTCCTTAACTGTTCCTTCGTCGCGAACGCTTCGCATTGAATTTCTTGAAGAGAGGGCGCTTCTTTCGGTTGGCGACGCGGTAATCTACGGACCGGTTCCTTGGGTCGAACCGGCGGATCGTCCAGAGTTTGTGAGCGCGTCTGAACTAGCGCGTTCGGAGAGGACGCCTCTTATGATGGACGACGCGGCGATTTACGGGCCGATTCCTTGGGTTGAACCTGCGGATCGTCCGGAGCTTATGAGCGCGTCTGAACTGACTCTCGCGTTGAAAACGCCGGAGCTATTGGCGCCGCCGTCCCTTGACGCGGTTATCGACGAAGAGACGGATTCTTTCCTTGACGAACTCGAAACCTCCGTTAGCTACTCGGAATCGGACGAAGTTGAAGCGCTTAAGCCCGCCTTTTTCGTCGATGGGGACGCGTACTATTCTCTTTCGGAAGTCATGACGAAGCGGGTCGTTTTTGAAAATCAAGCGGCCTCGACTCCGAGTTCGGACGACGTCATCCTTGTTTCCGAACAATCTTCGTCTGAGAGGAACGACGATTCAGGCGGTCTTAGAAGCGGCGGCGAGGGCGGCGAGTCGTGGTATTATGAGCTGACTTCCGATTCGACCCACGTAGACGCGGGACTTTCCTACGTATATCAGAACGCGCTGATTGAAAAACGCGGTTTTGACGTTTCAGGAGGGGAATCTCAGAGTAATTCGAATTATCTGAAGGTTACGGCTTCCGCGCCTCCGACGGGCTACTATGCGACGATAAGATTTACCGGCAGCGCGACGGCTGGCGCAGATTACGACGTTTATTTCAAGTACGATAATTACTGGATCTATAACGCTCCGGGGAATATATCTTACTCCGGCGGATCGACGACTTTCTATATCTTTCCTAAAAACGATTTCGTCAAGGAGGATTTGGAGACCGTAACGGCGGAGTTTTTAGAATTTGCGTCTTTATCTAGCGGCGGCGAAGACGATCCTGTTTCTGTTTCATATGGTACAACGTCGATATCGGCGTGGATTGTCGACGACGACCAGTGGGATATCGAGATCGAAACGACGGACGAAGAGGCGCTTGAACCTTGCGACGCGATCCTTACCGACGCGGAACTTTCAGGATGTTTTGTCGTTTCTCGCGTCCCGACGTCAGACGCGCTATTCCGGCAGTCGCTTTCACCTTCGTCGTATGAGTTTGACGTCAGCTACGCTGTCACCGTCGAACTTGAAGTTGCGGAACCCACCGAAGGCGACGACGTTACGGCGAGCGTTCAAGATTATGAGTTCCGAACGACGTTGACTGGCTCGTCTTGCGGCGCGACGATAACGATCCCAGCAGATGTGACGCAACAAACCGTCTATGTAAGGGCGCTTGCCGATTCGCTTTACGAGAAGGACGAAATCGTTTCCATCTCGCTTGATAGCGCGTGGGCTGGAAACGCTTCCCACACGTTTAGTTGTTCAAACGACGCCGCCGAGATAACAATTATTCAGGCGCCGGAGTTTGTCTCTAACAACGATGAGACGAATCCTCCGACTGGTACCTCGGGCTATGATTATTATACGGGCTACGTCGACAGGAGGGTTACGGGATCCGCACCCCTCAATGTGAATCCGCGAATTTTTGCTTATGTGAACGATACGCGTGAAGTTCGTTACGCCATTATAAGCGGCAATGAAGACGGTTATTTTAGCCTAGACGCCAATACGGGCGTTATTACGCTTAATGAAGATTTTACAGAGCATATCAAAGACGTCGGCGAAGCGACGTATTGGATTACGATCAAGGCGTATGACATTGATAATCCGCAACTTTACGACGTCGCGTATGTCGTTGTCGTGCCGTTGTCAATTGGATTGAGGGGCGACACGGATCGCAACAACATAATTGACGAAGACGACGAAAATGGGAAGGGAACGTGGACGAACTCGAGTGGCGCTATAATTCTCTATAACGGCGACGACGACGATGGCGATCATGTCCAGGACAATCTCGACACGTTTATTAACACAGGAGATCGAGCCGACGTCGGCGAGCTATGGCTCGACAAATTAGGAGTGAACGTATCCGCGATTCAAAGTAATTTACGGATTGAGCTAACTTTAGAATCTTCTCCGGATGAAGACTCCTATTGGAGCGCCTTCCAACCGCAGACCCGAGTTCGCGTTTTCTGGCCTAGTATTGTTAGCGGCTCCGACTATGTTTGCGGTATTAATGATTCGCAATTGTTGGGCGGAGACACGACGCAAACGGGAGGAACGATCTCGGGGCGAAGTAGCGTTGTTTTTGTCAAGACTCCAAATCTAACCGCAGGTGAGCGTGATATTTCCGTATTTTTGGGAACGGGAAAAATCAAGCTTGGCATAGAAGGTCTGATTCCCGGAGCGCCGACGACAGTGCGAGTCAAATACTATCTCGGCGCCACTCCTTTTGCAGAAGATCACGTCGCGCTTAAAGTCACTCCCTTTATTGCGTTTTCTCACGAGGCGAGTGTGGAGACGAACCGCGACGATTGCGGTCCGACTGTTTTTGTGTCGGATTTGGGGGCTCTCAACGCCGATTTGCGCGATAACCTCTACGACCACTATGGTTCAACTCTTTCGGAGGTAGCTGAAAGCGCGACAGGCGGTGACAGATGGTGGCAAGACCCGTTTGAAATCGGTTATGTACAAGCGCCTTATGGTTCGCAATATGTGATTTTAGCGTTGCCACGATCAACAAAATTTTATGGATCTATTGAGTCGTGTGCGTTTAGGCAATACGCCAAGAGTTCAATGATACGCAATAACGTCGGGCTTTACGAACAATTTGCAGACGTCGCCTTTAATGACAATCATCAAAACGACGGCGGCAATTTCGAGGTTATGCCCGGCGATAATTCGAAACATAATTCGTTGGGTAAGATTATTATTGGGGTCGGTCCTTCAGGGAAGGTGATGAATACGAATATTGTCAATTTCTTGGCGGCGCAGGGCGTCCAAGACGTTATTAGTAACGTTGATTTGTCATGGATGTGTCTCGGTCATATCGACGAGGTGATTAGCTTTGCGACGACGTCAGATGGTCGCGCAAGGGTCGCGTCGCCGGACGCCGCATGGGCGTTGCTTGTTTACGCTAAACGGCAGGGCGAAGGAGGGCATGAGGTCTTTGTCGGTATGAATGGTAGAGTATATCGAATCAATGAAATCCTAAGTTCTCCCAAATTTCGACGATGGAACTTCGCTGAAAATGTCGGATTCTCGCAAAAAATTCAAACGAACGTTATCGAAAAATTAGGATTAAATTCTACAACTTCAACAAAACCTAAATCGCGTAATGGAGAGGAAAGTACCGTTTTAAAGAAAGTTGGCTACCTTGAAGGAAACGATACGGTAGGAAACGGCAACCATGTTCAATGGAAGCTTGAGTTTGTCAATAATTCAGAATTCAATATATTTTACAGAAATAACGATGAAATGCCGTGGATTTTTGATGGGACAGGATCTCGAAATCAAGATTTTGTCTCTAATTCTGGAATTTGCTATATTTTAAAAGAATACTGGAATACTAGCATAGGCAACATAACAACTTTGGAGAATTGTATAACGTTTGAAACTTTTCCAAGTCCCGATGTGATTGCTATGCCTGTGCTTTTTCAAAACGCTGATGATAATATGTTTTGCAATAATGCGCTTGCTTTTTCAAATAACGTCGTTAATTCGATCGTCGACGGCAATACATTATTTGTCGCAAACGTTCATGGACCTGTTGTATCAGGGGTAAATATTTTTAAGGATTATGTAATTAAAGCGGCTCAAAAGGTGGGTTTTACTAATATTGTATCATGCGAAGACATTGTATATCACAACGACACAGGTTCAATTCATTGCGGAACGACTGTTTTACGAAAAATTCCACTTCTAGGTTCAGATTTAGAATGGTGGAATCTGTTAAAGTAAATTATATTTAGGAATTGAAATATAAATTAAATCAAAGTAATTTTTAACGATGAGATATTATGAAGCCGAAATTTTTTTTATGTGTATATGTATGCATTATTTTGTTAATCAGTCGGAGTTCATTTGTATATGGAGATAACATAATTGAAGAAGAAAAAGACCGTATAATCAAGAGGTATTCGAAGGAATCTCAGTTGCTTTACGATTCATTTATAAAAATTTATGATCGATTGAGCAATGAAGAAATCGTAGATTTGGGCGGTTTTAGCGTCGCTAACTATATTAAATGGGAACAAGAGTATTATCAACCGCTTTTTAAAGAAGCTGAAAAAGCGATGGAGAGAGTGTCGGGAACTTCAGACTATCTAGAAATGTGGGAAAACAACGTACCGCAAATAATATTAGAAAAAATCGAGACTCAAGACCAAGATCATTTGATTCGCTTTCCATTTCTTCGACCATATATAACCACTCGCAGAGTATCGCTTCTAGAATTATGTTCATTATCGATAATTTATAAAAATCGAGATAAAATATTGAAGGGTACAATTTACGAGGATTCTGACGAAGGAGATAAAAGAAGAAACGCGATCTTTACGCTAAATCCTACGCCAATTATCCCTGCAATAAGAAGATATTCTATAGTGGAAAATGAATTTGAAAAAGAAAGTAATTACCTTATGAAGATTGGAATTCATTATCCATTTCCACCAAGACATAATCGAAAATTTATTTTCGATATTTCTTGGCACGCAATGGCTATCTATTCCTTTAAGAATGAAAGGTCGAATAAAATCCTTTATAAGGTTGCCACAGAATCTGATATTAGAGACAAGATTTTTCAAAGGAATATGCTGTCGGATTTTTCTGCTTACTTTTTTACATTATCTAATGAATCTTCAGAAGATGTTAATAAATTGGATATATTTTTAAAAGAATTGCTTGCCGCTTTTCAATTTGAACATCCAGATATTTACTTTCAATTGTTTGATGAAAACCAACGTTTAACTGATGAATCGATGATGGTTTTTTACAAAGTTTATAGTGAATATTATCATAAAGCATATGAAAGAAAAGAGTACGAAATTTTTTATAAACTTGAAAAAATTAAAAGAATATTCGTTATGAAAAGAATAATCGAATTTAATAAATTGATTCCAAAAGCAGAAATGAAAAGATTTGACATAGTTCTTCGGGAGGCGTTAATAGCAAGCTTTCTTTTTGATAGAGAGAAACATGTTACTGAATATAACAAAACAATTATTAAAAAGGGCGAAGAAAATTTTATTATATATGTTAACGATTACGACATTGTTAATATGTCACGATATTTTGAAAGTCGTTTTTTTGATTTTATTATAGTTGACGAAGAGAACCATACCTATAGAGAAATCGATAAATCATATTGGGACGACAATAAATTATTATATGAAGCTAAACTAAATAACGACGATTCGATTTTTACTGAGCGACAAAAAGCGTTTATACGTGAAAAAATTCAATTATGAGATTTAGTCAAATATATAAATTGTGACTACCACGTCTTACTGTTTATTTTGTTTGCGTTACATATGTGTGGTCGTCTTTGTCGAAGATAGCAGAGAGTTACGTTTGTTCCATGAAACTCCTTTTCTCTTCCATTTCGAACTACCTTGACGTCGGTAGCGGGGCGGCGATCTCGACGCGTGAAACATTGTTGGAACTTGCACGTCGCGGTCATCGCATACGCGTGTTTTGCGGTACAGTTTTCGACGACCCAGAGCTTGACGTCGGCGAGCTTTTTCGGGTTTTGTCGGCGCTTGGCGTCGCGCCCGACGTAAAGGCGATGGAAGGGACGGTCGAGGGGGAGCGAATCGCGTTTAATCTCATTCGCTTTAACGATTCCGGGATCGAGGCGACGGTCTTTGTTCCGACGAACGCCGGGACGTCGCCGCGAGGCGGTTTGCCCGCGAAAGTCGAGGCGCTCTTTACGCGGATACTTTGCGACCATCTGAAATCCTTCCGTCCCGACGCGTTTGCGAGCTACGGCGGCGCCAAGGGATTGCGCGTCGCCGCTCGGGCGGCGAAACGTCTCGGCGCGCGAACGGTTTTCATGCTCCATAATTTGAGCTATACGCGGCGCGAGAGCTTTCGTTATTTCGACGAAATCGTCGTTCCTTCCGATTTCGCGGGGCGTTGTTATCGCGAGAGACTTGGGATTGAGACGCAAACGCTCGCGCCGCTAATCGATCCTCAAAAGACGCTCGTTCACGAGAATACGAGACGGTTCGTCACGTTTGTCAATCCTTCGCCCGAGAAGGGACTCTATTTTTTCGTCGGGCTGGCGCGAATCTTTAACGAGCGTCGCCCCGACGTTCTCTTTCAGCTCGTCGAAGGTCGCGGGCGGCTTGAGCGCCTTGCGTCGATTCCCGAAGCGCGGCGGCTGACGAATCTTTACGCGCTAAGACGCGTTTCCGCGCCCTCCGATTTTCTCAAAGAAACGCGGATTCTTCTCGTTCCGTCTCTTTGCGAGGAGACGTTCGGACGAGTCGTCGTCGAGGCGGGTTTCAACGGAATCCCGGCGTTATGCGGGAATCGCGGGTCGCTCCCCGAACTCGTCGAGGATTCGGAACTTCTCCTTCCGATTCCATCGCGCGTTATGCCGACGTCGAGAATCCTCTCGACCGAGGAGGAACTTGAACCGTGGTTTTCCGCCGTCTCGCAGCTCTGGGACGACGCGTCGTCCGCAGCGAGCGCCGGACGGCGCTTACAGAAACGTTTTCAACGCTATTCGTATCCCGTCGTCGCCGCTCAGACGGAGGAACTCTTTCGTTCTTTCGCCGAGAAATCCGACGACGCGCGAAGATTGTCTTAAATGTTTAGCGTCGTTGTCCAATCTCTTGACAGGGAAAACGAGAATTATTATAATGAAGCGGAATAGGCGATATTGGTTCTCTTCACTCTGTACCGTTTAGCGCTTACTTCCATCGGATTTTGCGCTATGTTCATGAAACTGTTTAACCGTTCTAAGACCAATCGCGTTCCCTCCTTAACTGTTCCTTCGTCGCGAACGCTTCGCATTGAATTTCTTGAAGAGAGGGCGCTTCTTTCGGTTGGCGACGCGGTAATCTACGGACCGGTTCCTTGGGTCGAACCGGCGGATCGTCCAGAGTTTGTGAGCGCGTCTGAACTAGCGCGTTCGGAGAGGACGCCTCTTATGATGGACGACGCGGCGATTTACGGGCCGATTCCTTGGGTTGAACCTGCGGATCGTCCGGAGCTTATGAGCGCGTCTGAACTGACTCTCGCGTTGAAAACGCCGGAGCTATTGGCGCCGCCGTCCCTTGACGCGGTTATCGACGAAGAGACGGATTCTTTCCTTGACGAACTCGAAACCTCCGTTAGCTACTCGGAATCGGACGAAGTTGAAGCGCTTAAGCCCGCCTTTTTCGTCGATGGGGACGCGTACTATTCTCTTTCGGAAGTCATGACGAAGCGGGTCGTTTTTGAAAATCAAGCGGCCTCGACTCCGAGTTCGGACGACGTCATCCTTGTTTCCGAACAATCTTCGTCTGAGAGGAACGACGATTCAAACGGTCTAAGAAGCGGCGGCGAGGGCGGCGAGTCGTGGTTCTATGAACTGTCTTGCGATTCGACGTATATAGATTCCGGTCTTTCGTTTTTGTATCAAAATCCGTTGCTAGAAGGACACGGCTTTGATTCTGGTCAGTCTTTTCCCACTTATACCTCCACTTACCTGACGATAATGGCTTCGGCAGTTCCAACGAGTCATTACGCGACGATAAGGTTTTCTGGGAGCGCGACGGCGGGCGTTGATTACGACGTTTATTTCAAGTACGATAATTTCTGGAGCTACTATTCCCTGGGCGACATATCCTATTCGGGCGGTCCGACAACTTTTTATATTGTTCCTAAAAACGACAACCTCTTTGAGTCTGTCGAAACCGTCGTGGCGTCGCTTTTTGAATTAGAACCGAATCCTACCAGCGGGGGCGGCGCCGTCAATCCTGTTTCATTCACTTACGGAACGACTTCGATAACGGCGTCAATTATCGACGACGACCAGTGGGAAGTCGAGATCGAAGCGACGGATCAGGTGGCGTTGGAACCCAGTTTTGAGACTCTTTCCGATTTTTCCGACGAAGACCGCTCAGCTTCTATTACTGTTTCTCGCGTTCCGACGGCGATCGCGCAAATTTGGTCGGCGCTGTCTTCCTTATTTGCGCTCGATTTAAGTTATGGGCTTTCGATTTTGCTTAATACCTCTGGAGCGCAAACAAGCGGGACCAATGTTGCGAGCGACCAAGATTTTGAATTGCGAACAACGTTAACGGGTTCGACTTGTGGAACGACTATAACGATTCCCGCAGACTCAACCCAACAGACGGTCTATGTGAGAGCGCAGACCGACTCCGTTTACGAAAATGACGAAATCGTCACGGTTGCCCTTGGGGGCGCTTGGAGCGGAACTCAGCAGAATTCATTTGAATGTTCGGACGAGACCGCCAGTATCACCATTTATCAAGCTCCGGAGTTTATTTCTGGCAATGATATTGCTCCCCTTGAAGTCGTCGCGCCAGATTCCTATCAGATATTTTTAGACGTCAACGCAGTTTACACGGCGCCGATATTGGGGGACGTCGTTGCGGGCGTCATTCCTTTGTCGCGTACGATACGGTACGCGTTTTATAGCGAAATTATGGGCTATTCGACATACTCGTCGTCGAACTCGCCACTTTTAAGCATTGCCGCTGAAACCGGGATTATAACGGTCCTTCGTTCTTTTACGGACGATGAGATCGATAATCCTCCGACTTTTACGGTCAGAGCTTACGATCTTGATAATAGTAAACTTCATGATTCGACAACGTTAGAGGTTAAACCGCTGGTCGTTGATTTGGACATTGACAACTTGAACATGTGGCGCGGAACCAACGGACAACCTGACCGTAGCTCCGAAGAAGAGGAATTAGAGAATAACGAGTATGCAACGGGGAAGATAATAAAGCCTAATTGGGACGACGTCAATCACGACGGCGTTTTGGATTGTTGGGACGGTTTCTCAAACGGCGGCGCTAATCAAAGCGCAGTAGGTCATAGCGCGGCGTTTTATCCTATTATCGTACAAATACCCGACGACGTTCCCCTTTCGTCAATTACAGTTTCTTTTGACTATGCGATGGCTTCTCCCGTCGCGACAAATGGACTAGATTCTCCTCCAGCGTTTGGAGACGGAACAATTCGTATATGGACAAAAGACGGTTATTCAGCTCGGAATGCGAATTCGCTGCTAGCAGGCGGCGATTACGTAATGCCTTCAGCTTCGTATACGCCCGCTCAGTTAGGAATGAGCGACTCTGATCGCGACGTCGTTCTTTTTGTTGAAGGCGTTTCGGAAAATCGTCAAAAAACGAGGGCTCTTGCGGTTCAGGAAGGATTGCCTGAAACGACGATTAAGTTGACAGTTACTATTGACCAAGATTACGAATTAACCGATGAGGTTCGTTATGTTGTCTCAGATGAAGGTTCGTTCTATTATGAACTAATGATGCATCCAGAATTAATATCAGCCTATGCGTCTCAGGCGATATATGATCGAAGTAACAAACAGGAATATTCATTGAGATTGCAGACGGCGACCGAACTTTCGAATTATGGCGTTCAAGATACTTGTGTTTCTTACCTTACCGCCAATAATCTTAGTAGTGGATTGAGCGCTGGATTATATAGGGAATACGTCACGGGCAAATTTATTATAACGTTTGCTGGAACGCAAGATACGACGGACTGGTATACGAACTTCTGTCAGGCGTTTAACCTATCTGGATCGTTGCAGTATAGCGAGGCTATTACTATCGGCAACTGTTTTAGCGGCAATAATTCACATTTTAATTCATCAAACACATATATAACCGGGCACTCGTTAGGCGGCGGGCTAGCAAGCGCCGCTTCTATTGTCTCTGGTTTTCACGCGTATACGTTCAATGCTGCCGGACTCCATCATGATACGGTTGACAATCACCCAAACCTCGCGAACGCCAACCAATTAATAGATTCTTATCGTGTGGATTACGACATTTTATCATGGGGACAGTGGATTTCCAGTTGGCTGTATTATATGTTTGATATTATTCCAAGCGCGATAGGAACTCCAATTACGATTGATAGTGAATATGACTATGAAATGTTTACATCGGGTTTTCAGGTGATACAAGGTATGATATCGCAAAACGATTCCCGTTCAGCAATTGCCGCCGCTAATATTTTTAGGTACGGAGTCTTATGCCACAGCACTGATCAAGTAATTTATGGTATGGAAAAGCGGATTTTTTGAAAATATAGCAGCAAAGTCTTGTTGTATTTTCTTAAGACAAGAGGTATTAGAATGATTCCCCCAAATGGTTTCCTTAAATGGTTTCCTCAAATGGTTTCCCCCGGTTCGTTTAAGGCGTTTTTCGTTCTTTTGACGATCGTCACGCTGAATTTATCCTGCGCGCCGCAGGATGAAACGCCTATCGAGGAGCTTGTCGCGCGCTCGCATCTTCCCGTCCAAAGGCCGTCGCGACAAAAGTCGATTTATGAAATGAACTGGAAGGCGGATAGGTGGTTTTCGGACGAACAAACGCTTGAATTATGTTCTGCGATCGAAAAGAGCGATTTAATCGAGATACAACGTTTAATCGATTCAGGCGCCGACGTCAACGCTAAAGGGCGCGGCGACATGCCGCTCCTTTTGTGGGCGTTTTCCACGGGGTCTAAAGTTTTAGAGGTCTTGTTGAAAAACGGGGCGGACCCCAATATTGTCTTTGAATCAAGCTACGAGGCGCCGCCCGATCTTATTATTCCCGGCTGCTCGCTCCTCTATTTCGCCGTCTTAACGGCAAGGGGCGACGACCCGAAATTTAAAGGTTGCGTCGATCTTCTCCTTAAATACGGCGCGGATCCCAACCTTGGCGAAAGGTCGTGCCTAGCCGTCGCTTCCTCCATGACCTTCTTAGATCACGACAAGGAAGTTTTTTATCATTTGTTAGACGCCGACGCCGACGTTAATCCTAAAGATTATTGGAATGGACGTCCGGTCGTCAACGCCGTTTCCCATCCCAAGGAACTTCAAGCTCTTTTGGATCGCGGGGCAGTTTACGACGCCGATACTCCCCAAGGAAGCGAGTTGCAGAGGGCCGTTTATGACGCGACAGTTGTCAAATGGGCGGAATTTCAACGTCGTCGAGACAAGGAAGAACTATTAAGTTGTAAGAAATGGCTCGAAGAGCGCGGCGTTCCCTTTGATAATTTTGTTCCGCTCGTCGTAGAGAAAGATAATCCGCTCGCTCGCGCTCGCCTTTTTGGCGACCAGAGCGATCCGCGTTTTCAAAGGATTGTCGAGGGGCAGAAGCCCGAGCCCGCGCCTCAAAAGAAAGACGCTGCGAACGACGACTCGGATTCCGATTCCGAATTTGGCGAGATTACGTTCTGATTCTCCGCCGTTTCCCGCGTTGGATTACTTTTGATCAAATCTTTTGTCTTTCTGTCAACAGCTTCGTCTCTGAGAAAAAGGGTCATAAAATAATGGAAAATAAGTCGTCCGCTTCGCGTTTTCCCAAGCGAGTTATTATCGCCGTCTTGGTTTTGGCTTGCATACTATACGGCGTTATTACAGTCTATAGACAGATGGTTTTTCTTAAAAAAGTTCGGAACGCCGCTTTGGAGTCAAAAGCGCTAATAGCGGGGACTCAGCTAAAAGAATCCTTGCCGGAGCATGAATTCAGATGGGTTGCGAAAGATTGGTTCAAAGATAAAAAGACGCTTGAACTCTGCGCGGCGATCGAAACAGGTGATTTAAATCAAATCCAAAGCGTGATCGATTCGGGCGCCGACGTCAACGCCAAGGGGCCTAGGGGCATGTCCCTTCTTTTATGGGCACATTCTTACGGAAGCGACGTTTTAGAGCTTTTATTGAAGAACGGAGCCGACCCCAACGTCGTTTGGGAATGGGGCTATTCGACTCCAACGTATCTTTTTCGAGAAGAAACGACGTACCTTTTTTTCGTCGTTGAATTGAGTTCAACGCGCGATGATCCGCAATACGATCGGTATATCGACCTCCTTTTGAAATACGGCGCGGATTCCGATATTGGCAAATATTCCTGTCTTAGCGTCGCCTCGGCCAATTTTATAACAAACGGTAAGAAGGCGTTTCATCGTTTGATCGACGCGGGCGCCGACGTCAATCCGACGGGGAATTATTTCGGCTATCCCGTTGAAAACGCGGTCGGCTACGGCAAAGAACTTCAAGAGCTTCTGGATCGCGGCGCGGTTTACGACGTCGCTACGCCCCAAGGGAGCAGGCTCCAAAGACGATTGTTTTCCTACGCGAAAGACGAGCATATGCGTTGGAAAACGTCCGGCGAGGATCACGAGGCGACGTTAAACGCCGTGAAATGGCTCGAAGAACGCGGCGTTTCCTTCGACGAGCCGGTTCCGCTCGTTCTCGAAAATGAAAAACGGAATTAGGCGTCCGCGCCCGAAACGATAGATTTGGGCGACTAATATATTGGGATTCTCACAATTTCCAGCCGCGTCGACGTCGTCGGCGGCGCGGCGATTTCGACGCTTGAACTCGGTCTGTTTTAACGCGCGTGAAAAGGCTCGCAATTTTCACGCGCGTTTGTTTTTAGCCCTTGAGGGAGGCGTCGGGGTTGTTATAATGACGGGCGTTTGCGACGTCGTCGCTCGCGGGAGTTTCAAGCGGCTTTGACCCTTTAATTTCCGAAGCGCGCGTTGTTTTCCCCATGAATCTCATTATAAAGCCGGGTAATAAAGGGAGCTTAAAGAATGAGTATTGAAGTATCGAAGATCGTTCAGGCGGTCGAGCCTTCCGCGACGCTCGCTATGTCGGCGAAGGCGAAAGAACTGGTCGCGGCGGGTCATAAGGTCTACAACCTGAGCGTCGGCGAGCCGGACTTCAAAACTCCCCAGCATATCATCGACGCGGCGGTCGAGGCGATGAACGCCGGGCACACTCATTACACTCCCGCGACGGGTATTCTGCCGCTCAAAGAGGCGATCGTCGCCGATTTCCAGACGCGCTTCGGGCTGACGTACAAGCCGACGCAGTGCGTCGTCTCCAACGGCGCGAAACACGCGCTGCACAACGCGTTTTTCGCCACGCTCAACCCCGGCGACGAAGCGATTCTGCCCGCCCCGTGCTGGGTCAGCTACGCGGAACTCATTAAACTCACGGGCGCGACCCCGAAGATCGTCGCGACGACGCAAGAGACAGGGTTCAAGCTCACGCCCGACGCGTTCCGCGCCGCGATTACCCCGAAGACCCGGATGCTGCTTCTCTGCAACCCGTCGAACCCGACCGGCTCCTGCTATACGAAAGAAGAACTCGAAGCGCTCGCCGACGTCGCGGTTGAAAACGACCTCTTTGTAATCGCCGACGAGATCTACGAGCGGCTCGTCTACGGCGACGCGACGTTCACGAGCTTTCCGACAGTTCGCGACGGACTCCAAGATCGCGTGATCGTCATTAACGGCGTGAGCAAGACGTACGCGATGACCGGATGGCGTATTGGATGGCTCCTCGCGCCCGATAACGTCGCGAAAAAGGTCGCGAGCCTACAGTCTCAAGAGACGTCGAACCCGTGCAGTATCAGCCAATACGCGGCGCTGGCGGGAATTACCGGCGATCAGGCGCCCGTCGAGGCGATGAAGGCGGAGTTCGCGAAACGTCGCGAATACGTGACGCAGCGCATCGCGGATATCCCCGGTCTTTCCGCGCCCGCGATGGACGGCGCGTTCTACGCGTTCATGAACATCCAGAATTTCCTCGGCAGAAAATACGGCGGCGTCCAAGTCGACACGGACAAAGACTGGTGCCTCGAACTTCTGCAGCAGAAAAAGGTCGCGACGGTTTTCGGCAGCGCGTTTTTCGCGGAAGGCTATGCCCGCGCGTCCTTTGCGGCGAGCATGGAGACGCTTGAGAACGCGTTCGACGCGATCGCCGATTTCGTCAAGTGACGCCGGACGGCGTTCGTCGTCCCCCTTGTAATGTTCGCTCCCGTCGGACGCGTCGGCATGACGCGACGACGGGATTTTTTTATCGCCGACTGCCGCCGACGGCGGTTTCACGCTTGTCTATGGCGCCGGCGACGTTACAATGAAATCATGAGACGCTGTTTTGGGGCGTCTTTCACGAATAGGAGAACAAGATGAGAATTGGCGTTTTATGCAGCGGCGGCGACGCGCCGGGGATGAATCCGTGTTTGCGCGCGATCGTTCGCGCCGGCGTGAAGTTTGGCGACGAGATCGTCGGAATTTGCCATGGATATCGCGGACTTCTGGAAGAAGAGTTCTGGCAGGGCAAAGGGCGCGGCGCGGAGCCTGATCCGATCCCGCTCATCAGCGCGCGCGAAGTTTCAGGACTCACGAACCGGGGCGGCTCTTTTTTGAACAGCAGCCGATGTTTGGAATTCCAGACGGAAGAAGGACGCTTGAAGGCCGTCGCGGTTTTGAAGAAGCGCCATTTCGACGCGCTGATAACGATCGGCGGCAACGGGACGCTCAGCGGCGCGCATGAACTTGGACAATATTGGGACGGTCAGATTATCGGGATTCCCGGCACGATCGACAACGACCTGCGCGGCACCGACTACACGATTGGGTTCGGCACGGCGGTGCAGACCGGGATCGACGCGGTCGATAAGCTCCGCGACACAGCGGGAAGTCACGACATGATGTTTCTCGTCGAAGTCATGGGGCGCCATTGCGGCGACCTCGCGGCGTTCGTCGCGCTCGCGGGCGGCTGCGAACTCGTCGCGACCCCGGAGACCGTGACGGATATCCCAAAGCTCGTCGAGAGCTTGAAGCTCTTCAAGGAACGCGGCAAACGCTCCATCATTATGGTCGTCGCGGAAGGGGACGAGTTCGGCGGCGCGAACAAGATCATGGCGGCGCTGAAAGAAGCGGGCGCGCCCTTTGAGATGCGAACCGTCGTCTTGGGGCACCTTATGCGCGGCGGGACCCCGGCGCCCTTCGACCGCATCTTTGCGACGCAGCTCGGGTGCCACGCGATCGACGTCTTGCACGAGGGCAAGACGGACGTCATGGTCGGGCTGGTGCACGGAAGCCTTGCGGAATCGCCCCTCGAAGAGGTCGTGCATTCTAAAGAATGCAAAGCGGGTTCGGAAGAGGCGCTCATGAGTTTGGCGGCGCGAACGTCGAAGCTCATCGACCGGCTTTCCGTGTGATTGCGGTCGCGCGCGCCTGTTTGGCTGTGGCCGATAAAAGAAACCCCGACGACCTTTGAAGCGTTCGTCGGGTTTTTATTGTAGCTCCGTTCAGACGTCAGACTGGCGAGTCAAGGGGCAAAAAAGCGGATAGGAGTTTATAGACGGAATCGTTGTTCTTCTCAATAAGGTAATTCGCCAAGTTTTCTAAACAACGCCATTGCTTTATCGACGCTATCGGGCGGATAGGCGGAAGGAACGGAAGCGACGACCCTGACGCCCTCCGCCGCTTTTTGTTGTTGAATTTCAATTTGACGACTCCGCCATACGCAAAACTCCTCCATTGTCGCCAAAAAAATAGCGTACGATTTTCTAGTCAAAAAAACGAGTTCTTTTCGCGCGTTTAAGGCGTTCTCATTCGCCGTATTTCCCGTTTCTAACGGTATGGGAAGCGAAACCTGAAGACGAGGATTGGCGAATTTTGCGCATTCGTTTCGAAAACGATACGCGCGCATCACAACGGGATAATAGGGATCGTCGGCAGGGAAGGGGACGTCGCCTAGTCGTTCAATTTCCGTCGCGTCCATTCCTTGAATTTCTTCGAGCTTTTTCAACGTCTCGTCTATCGATTTTGCGACGTCGCTTTTTGCGACAAACGCGCATAAGTTGACAAAATCAACGCTAAAGTTGAACAGGATGAAGTCGCGATCCTCGCGTCCTTGAAGGCGTTCAAACGAGTTTCTGTAGAGGCTCCATTGAAACGATTCGCTCGAAGCAGGGTATAGCGCGCCATACGTATAAAGCGCCTCGTCTAAATTCCCATTGAGTTCGAGGGCTAGCGCGCGAACGCGCAGAGCGCGTCTAAACTCTGCGGCGCGCAATACTGTTCGACCGGGGTTTTTACTTGAATATTGAACGAATCCTTTAATCTGCTTCTCGGTCATATCCAGCAGAACGTCATACTTCATCTCAGCGAACGTCGTTTGCAGATAGTTCGTTCCATTTCCCACCATGCCCGTTGGGTTGGTCGCCGGATCCTCTTCAAGTCGCGCGTAATTCAGCTTCTTGAGGACGTCGGGATTCCAGCCGTTCGGAATTTCACGATCTTCCGCCTCTAATCTGACCAATGGGACGTTAAAAACGGGTTTCGACGCAAAGAATGAACGCTCCTCTTCAACGTGATCGTCCTTCTCTGCGACGGGCTTCGAGACGCCGAAGCGCTTAAGAATTCGAAGAGCTTCGTCTTTGAAGAAGAGACCAAAAACCAAGAGCAATCCTAAGAGCAGGAGCGCTTCTAACGCGATCCTCTTTCGGGAAGTCATTGAATAATTCCTTTGTTGAAGCCGTTATCGAAGGGATAGGTTTGACACTCGCGTCCATTATAGCGATTTCTCTTGGCGATAACAACATTTTGACCCCGATCGAGCGGCAGAAACGCGCTTTTTAGACGGCTGGTCTTTCAGAAAAGAAGAACGCCTCGACGTGAAAACTCGCGTCGAGGCGTTCTTGTTATCTCGTGGCGCTAGATTGGAATTTCAAAGCGCTGTCGGCAACGTTTGGATAAACTGCTGTTCCGTCAAGGCGCTTGGCTACTCCTCTTCATTTTCGTCAAGACTGAACTCCTCTGCGCGGGCGTCGTCGTCTGCTGGTTCGGCAGTCGTCTCGCCGTCGAAGGTTCCCGAGGCGGGTTCGAGGTCGCCGCCGTTGACGGCGTCGAACTCTTCGAGGTTGAACTCGCCGGAATCTCCCTTTTTCTTGAACCAAGACGACCATATCGACGGTTCTTTCCTCGCTTTGCGTTCCGCTTTTTCACGCGCTTCTTCGCGTTTGACGATCGCTTCGACGTCGCGGACGCGTTTGAAGCTCGCCGCCTTCGCGCCGGGGAGCGCGTCGATTGCGAGCGGACATTCCGCCATCTGTCCCGATTCGTCGGACGCGTAGAGGAATTTCTTGATCTTCGCTTGGGTGAGGAACGAGACGACGTCGGGGTAGGTTCCGCCCAAATCGACGATCGCGCGAACGACGTCGTCGACCTTATAGCTCACGCGTCGCTGTTCGTCGACGCCGTCTCCCGTCGCATACTGTTTGACGACGATCCCGTCTTCGTCGGCGCGAATTGTCAGCCTCGGGTTCGCCTCAATTTCGACGGCGCCTTGGAGATAGATACGGTCGTAATTGAAGAGAACGATTTCCGGTCGGGTACTTTGGGAAACATGGACGTACGAAGCGCCGCCGCAGTTGAGGCAATGATATCCGAACTGATCCGCCATGTTTTCGCCCTGGATCATATAGTCGGATGGATTGCGGGTCCATAGCGCGCGGAACGCGCCGTAGCGCGTTTCGATATTCTGTTCGCTAAGAAGTTTGCGAAGTTCCGAATCGACGTCGAAGGACGTCTTCATGGCGACGCCGAGAGTCGCGAGCGCGGCGGGGCGATAGGTCGCGTTCGTTCGCGCGAACTCTGCGAGGATTCTCGCCGTTTTCTGCCGATCCTGACGAATGTTGAAATACGCCGACGTAATTGCCGAATTAAAGCGCACCGCGTCGTTGGTCGAGTCCATCCCGCGGCGAATCGCGTCGACGACCTTCGCGTTCGTCGAGCCGATCGCTTCGAGCTGTAGCGACGCAAATTCGGAACTTTCCGGAATCAAGAGCTGCTGCGCGAGTCGATCGACGCGTTCGTTGAGTTCGTCTGCCGTTTCATAGAACGAAATCGCAAGGACGACGTTGACGTATCGGATAACGTTGTCCCGATATTCTTCGGGCACTTCCAAATTGATACGAGCCGCGCCCGCCTTGGCTTCCGCGACCTTCTTCTTGTCGGCATATCCCGGTTTTTTATAGCTAAACCGTTTGTTAATGACGTCTTCA
Source organism: uncultured Planctomycetaceae bacterium (assembly GCA_946408825.1). GTDB lineage: Bacteria > Planctomycetota > Planctomycetia > Pirellulales > Thermoguttaceae > RUG369. Next base: position 65,035 of record CAMJTU010000004.1, on the reverse strand, counting down.
ATGCGTTGGGCGACTCCGGCGGAACGTTCGTCTTCCTTGATTTCGAGCCATATCGGGCGCGGTCTTGTGACGACGGTTCCCCCGATGATTTTACCTTTCTTATAGGCGATCGGACTATTGTTTTCGACCAGATTCGGATCGAGCGTCACGTAGCCGTTGGCGACGCCGAGGACGTAGCCGCGTCTGACGATGTCCGCCGTCATGTATTGGTACATGTCGGCGTCTTCGACGTAACCGTTCTGGATGCTGGTCGCCTCCGAATTAGACGGGAGCGTGATCGTCGCGTCGAGGCGATCGCCCTTTTGGGCGCCGGGAGGCACGACGGTTTCAAGGAGCGCGATCGCCGTGTTGAGGGACGCGATCTCCGACTTCGCGGTTCGTTTCTTTTCAACGTCGCGGCTCAGGTCGGTGAGGACGAGCTGTTGATAAGAGGAGGGCGGTTCGTCGGCGCCGGTTCCGCGCAGGCCGCGCACGAGCGTCGCGCTCTCGATTTTTGCGGCGTGAACGTTCGCGGGTCGCGCGAGGTCTTGGACGAGCCGTCCCTTGTTCATAAGCACTTTGCGCTGCTGCTCTTGATAAGGATCCTGGGGAACCTTCTTAGAGCAACCGAACGCAAAGATCGTCGCAAGAACCAAAATTAAAGTCGTTATGGATCGCATCGTCCCAGCCTGTCGTCTCGTACGGTTATCGTCTCAAAAATAAACGTCAACGGCGCTTTGGGGGGACGATAGGCGATTTCCGCCGACGCGTCAAGATTGAAATCACGTTCCCTATGGGCGACGCCGCCGGGAAATAAAAACTCCCGCGTCGCAGACTCGTAGCGAGCGCGCGACGGGGAGTAAAACGTAAGGCTAGAACACGACGGCGAAACGAGCCGCCGCTTCGGATCAGCGATCGCGGAAGACGATGCGTCCTCGATCCATGTCGTAGGGACTGATCTCGATTTTGACGTGGTCGCCGGGCACGACGCGAATCTTGAACTTACGCATCTTGCCGGCAAGACGACACAGAACCGTGTGCTCCATATTGTCGATTTTGACCCGGAACGCTCCGCGGACCTCTTCCGTGACCGTGCCCGTAAGCTCGATCGCTTCCTCTTTTGTTTTTTGATCTCTATCGTTCATAACTTCGTTCCATTAACCGTTAACCAGAACTCCGCGCCGGCAAGGCGCGCGTAACGACACGCGCGAAACATCCGCCCGCCGACCTTCCCCGTCCGAGACCGTCGCGACGACTCATGCGCGACGTGTTCCTGAAAAAATGACTATCTCCTTATTTTAACCGCACGTGCAAGATTTGGCAAGGGGTTTTTTCAGATTGTCGTGAGAAGCCTTTGCGATCGCGCGCCGCGTCGGGCCGCCCCCTACTTCCCAAGGTTTAGACTCCGGCTTATAATCAAGCGAAGCGGCGACGCGCGGGAAAATCCCGTTTCCAACGCGTAAAATTAAGCTACGGGTTACGTCTTCACCTTGGCGCTCTTGCGGTTGATTTTATGGATCGTACTCCCTATCAGGAAAATATAATCAAGCGGTATTACGAGCATAAGCCCGAAATTATGCGGCAGAAGCTCAGCGAACTTACGACCGATCTCTATCTCGCCGAGACGCCGAAGAAGCGGGAGGCGTTGTGGGGCCGGATCGTCCTTGCGCTTCGGAACCTGAAGGTTCCGGAGGAACGAATCAAATCCCTGACGGAGCGCAACGATCCCGTCGCGCTGGCGCACTTCATCGAGAATCATCTGGAGAAGTTCTGATGGCGAAATCCAAGAAAAAAGGCGAGGTCGCCGCGCCGTCCGCGCAAGACGAAGGCTTTGTCGTCGATCAGCCGCGAATCGCGCGCGCGGTTCGCGAGATTCTTTGCGCGATCGGCGAGAATCCAGACCGCGAAGGGCTCCTCGAGACGCCGCAGCGCGTCGCGCGGATGTACGCGGAACTGTTCCAAGGCCTGAACCAAGATCCGGCGGTTCACCTTAAGAAGTTCTTCACCGAAAAGTACGACTCGATGGTTATCGTGAAGGACATTGAGTTCCACTCGATGTGCGAACACCATCTCCTTCCCTTCATCGGCAAGGTCCACATCGGGTATATTCCGCAGGGGCGCGTCGTCGGACTGAGCAAGGTCGCGCGCGTCGTCGAAACGGTCTCGCGCCGTCCGCAGTTGCAGGAACGTATGACGGAGATGATCGCCGATCTTCTGATGCAGGAGCTTGGCGCGCTTGGCGTCGGCGTCGTCGTCGAAGCGACGCACGCGTGCATGACGCTCCGCGGCGTCAAAAAGCCCGGTTCGTACTGCGTGACCTCCGCGATGAAGGGGACGTTCCGAACGCGTCCGTCGACCCGCGCGGAGTTTCTTAACCTTGCGCTCCAAAAATGAACGCCCGCGCCGCGCTCAAGAAAAACGACGTCATGACAAATTTCTCGCCGCCGCCTTCCGCCCGTAAATTTGACCTTGCGAAGACTTATCGACCGATCGAGTCGGAACTCAAAGCGACGACCGAAGCGCTGCGCGAGGCGCTTCGTCGCTCCGATCCCGCCTTCGCGCGTTATTTAGACTATTCCTTTGAACTTGGCGGCAAACGGCTGCGTCCCGCGCTTTTGCTCCTTTCGGGCAGAGCCTGGGGCGCGATCGAGCGTCGTCATCGCCTGTGCGCGGCGGCGCTGGAGATGATTCATACCGGCTCGCTGATTCACGACGATATTCTCGACGGCGCGAAATTCCGCCGTCAGCTGGAGACGTTTAACGCGAAATGGGATTCGAAGCGCGCCGTTCTGGTCGGCGACATTCTCATCACGCTCGCGTTGGATATGATCTGCGAGTGCGACGATCCGGTCGTTTTCCGCGAGATTTCCGCGAAATGCCGCGCGACGGTCGAAGGGGAGCTTTTCCAGACGGATTCGAGCGGCAACTTCGAGCTGACCGTCGAGGACTACCGGCGAATCGTTCTGGGCAAGACGGCGTCGCTGATCGAATGTTCGACGTTTTTAGGCGGCTATCTTTCGGGCGCGCGCGACGCCGAGCTTGAACTCTTCGCGACGTTCGGTCGCTCGATCGGGGTCGCGTTCCAGATCGTCGACGACGTGCTCGATCTCGTCGGGGACGAAGAGAAGACGGGCAAGACGCTTGGATCCGACCTTGCGAATAAGAAGGCGACGCTTCCGGTGATTCGGTATCTTGAAAGCGCTTCGGAGTCTGACGCGCGGCGGTTCCGCGATCGGGTCGAGCGCGGGGTTCGCCCTGAGGAACGGGCGGAAATCGCGGCGCTTTTGCGCGAGTCGGGCGCGGTCGACGCGGCGTTTACGGACGCGAACCGGCTGATCGACGAGGCGCTGGCGACGCTGACGACGCTGGAGCGTCGCGCGGAAGAACTCGGACGTCCGTCGTCTTCGGACGCGTTCGAGTCGCTTGCGGCAGTCGCGCGGTTTGTCGTCGGGCGCGATCGGTGACGGAGAAGCGCGCGCCGCGCGGCGGTTGTATTTTTTTCTGACGAAAGCTCGTCGGTTTAGAGGGTAATTATGGCGGAAGTTTCGGAATATAAGACGTTACGAACGGAAATCGCGGGCGTTTCCGTCGCGCGACTTGCGACGGAATTTGGCGGAACGCCGGTTTACGTTTACGACGCGGCGACGATTGTCAAGCGCTGCGCGCAGCTACGTTCTTTCGGCGTCGTTCGTTTTGCGCAGAAGGCGTGCTCTAACGTTTCTATTATCAAGCTCGTGAAAGAGCAGGGCGCGGTCGTCGACGCGGTGAGCGCGGGCGAGATTATGCGCGCGCTCGCGGCGGGGTATAAGCCGGAAGAAATTGCGTATACCGCCGACGTCTTCGACGAGGACGCGCTTGAACTCGTAACCGGGAAGGCGCGGGGCTGCGTCGTGAACGTCGGGTCGCCCGACATGATCGAGCAGCTTGGCGAGCGGCTCGGCGCCGACGCGGCGGGGTTCGAGTTGACGATTCGCGTCAATCCCGGTTTCGGACACGGTCACAGCCGCAAGACGAACACGGGGGGCGAGTTCGCCAAGCACGGGATTTGGCACACGGAAATCACGGACTGCGTCGCGCTTGCGAAACGCTACGGCATGACGATTTCGGGCGTCCATATGCATATCGGTTCGGGAACGGACTTTGAGCATCTCAAACAGGTTTGCGACGCGATGACGGCGGCGGCGAAAAAGGTCGGCGCGAGCGTTAAGACGATCAGCTGCGGCGGCGGGCTGCCGGTTCCTTATCAGTCGGGCGAAGAGTTCATCGACCTTGAAGAGTTCGCGCGCCTCTGGCATGAAACGAAGGCGGCGCTCGAGAAAGAGCTTGGTCATGAGATTACGCTCGAGATCGAGCCGGGGCGTTATGTCGTCGCGGAGAGCGGATTCCTCGTCGCGCAGATTCGGGCGATTAAGTCGCAGGGGGAAAACGCGTTCTACCTCGTGGACGCGGGCTTCACGCACCTCGTTCGCCCGATGGCGTATGGAAGCTATCATCCGATTTCCGTCGCGTACAATCCCGCGTTGACGACGCCGATTCCCGAAGGCGACCGCGACGTCGTCGTCGGCGGGCCGCTCTGCGAGTCGGGGGACGTCTTTACGCAGAAGGAAGGGGGCTTGGTCGAAACGCGAACGCTTCCTGCGGCGCGGGTCGGCGACTATCTCGTGATCGAAGTCGCGGGCGCGTACGGGGCGGCGATGGCGTCGAATTACAACTCGAAATTCCTCGCGCCCGAGGTTCTCGTCGAAAACGGCGTTCCGCGACTTATCCGTAAGAAACAGTCTTTTGAACACCTGATCGCGAACGAAATCTTTTAGTCTCCGCAGCGCGAGTCTGCCCTTCGCAGATAGAACGTAAAATTCACGAATCGAGGACGATCGACGTCGATGAGACGGCGGTCGTTCTCGATTTTTTCGCGCGAAGTCGGGGCCGAAGTCAACGTCGTTTTGTATTTTTGGGGCGTTTTATTTAGAAAATTTGAGGTAATTTATTTTGTGTTTTTGGGGCGTTTCGTTTTATATTTTTGAGGAATTTTATTGAGGAAATTTGGGGCAAATCGTTAGGGGTTTTTGAGGTTAAATCGCTGCGGAGCTTGGACGTCGGTTCGCGCTTTCGGAACTGGAAAAAAGCCCCCCCCGGCGCGACGGTTAGGGGTCGCGTCGGGGGGAAAAAGTCGGTCGCGTCGCGCGGCGAGCGGTTGAGGAACGCGCCCGGACGCGGCGATTCGGAGGACGTTACTTTGCGGCGTCTTCGAGACAGTTTACGAGGTCCTTTGCACGGGCGGGAGGATCGACGGTCAGCGATTCGACTTTGCCGTCGCGGATCACGCCTTGGACGGTCGTGTTCTTCGCGGCGTAGAGTTTGAAATCGACGTTCCACGCCTTCGGGAGCGCGGGCGCGACGAAGATTCGGTCGCCGTCGGTCTGGAGCGCGAGACTTTGAACGGCGCTATTGAGGATTCCGCCGTTGTCTTGGTCGGGGATCCAGTCGTAGTTGGGACCCCAGAAGGCGGGGAACCGCTCGGACGCGGCGCCGTTTTTAGCGCGAACGGCGAGGTTTTCTCGGGCGCCTTCCGCGTCGCCGAGATAGGAGCAGAAGAGGTCGTCCTGCGACCAGCCGACCGACGCGGGGTTGTTGCGCAGCTTATACGCGTTGCGCGCGAGGTCTGCGTTCGGTTTTTCAAAGGAATAGAGGCGGAAGGGGAAGACGGAATAGAGTTCCGGCGCCTCGACGTTCGATTTATGGGCGAATCGCGCGGCGGCGGCGAGCGCGTCGAGTCCGGAAGTCTCGTCGTGGCGGACGGGGAGTTCCGGCGTCTTGGCGAGGAGCGCGGTCCAGAACGCGCGGTCGTCGGCGGTCGTCGTCGATTCGGGGAGCGCGAGGAGCCGCCCGATCACGGCGCGGATTCCCGCGATTTCCGGCGCCGGATCGTCGCAGTCCCACCATGTTTCGAGCGCCTGCGACGGCGTCATCTTCAACTTGCCCGACGTCGGATCGACTTTATAGAACGAGTCGAAGAATTTTAGAATCGAGTTGGCGGTCGGAATCGCTTTTTCGCGGAGAAACGCTTCGTCTTGCGTGAACTCGTAATATTGAATCGCCAAGAACGCAAGCTCAAGCCCTCCGACCCATTCCCACTTGTGCCATCGACTCGCCTGGAGCTTGTCGTCGCGTTCGTTCCACGGCTGGAGTCCGTAGGTCTCTGGGAAGACCGCGCCGTCGAGGTAGATACATTCCGGGAAATACGCGCCCTCGACGCCGAGATATTTCTTAGCGCGCGCCTCGCAGATCGGGACGAGCGCGCAGTAATGATCGAAGAAGGTCTTCATCAAGTCGAAATCGCCCGAATGGAGCATGGTGTAATATGGGAGTCGCGTATTCTGCCACCAGTACCCCGGTCCCCATTTACGGTAATCGTGCGAGCGCGGAGTGTTCGGGTAGGCGTGTGTGAATAGTCCGCCGTTGAACTTGATCGGATAGTTTCCGCGTCCTTGGCACGCGTTGAGATAACGCTGGAGCGCGTAGCCCTGCGAGAGCGTAAAGGTTTCGTCGGCGAGCGCGGCGCGAGCGGCGTCGTCGAGTCCTTCGAGCGCGGCGGCGCTAGGGGAGAATTTCACCCAGCTGAGGTTCGTGAAGTCGCGCCAATATTTTTCGGTCGCGTCGCGACGGGTTTGAATTGGGATCGCGTCGGCGGCGGCGGCGATTTTGAGAAGCTGGTCGCGCCATTCGTCGAAGGTCTCGGTCTGAGCGGTATGGAGCGTGATTTCAAAGCGGCGCGAACGGCCCGGCGCGGCTTGGAGCGTCGTATCGTCGATACGTCGCGCGTCGTCGCCGCGCATGACGAGTCCGAAAGTACGGTTGACGTAGGGGTCGGCGCTATATCCGGGGAGGTCGTCTAATCCCTGCGTCTTGGCGATTTGGTCGTAGTATTTCGTCTTGATATTGCGGTGATAAGAGCCGACGCAGGCTTTGTTTCCGAGTTCGTCGCCCGTAAGGAGAACGTCCTTTTGAACGACGACGCGTTCGGAGCCGTCGCGGGTATGCCACAGATCGCTGACTTCGGGGGCGACGAGCGTTTCGCCGTCCGTTCTCAGGAGCGTCACGGTCGCGACGGGCGCGATTTCGAGGTCGCTTTCGATTTCTAGGACGACGTTCGGACGCGCCGTATCGACCCAGAGACAGACGCGCGTTTCGCGTCCCTTGGGACCGTAAACGACGGCGACGCGTCCCGTTTCGGCGTCGAGTTCCTGACGGAAGGGCGTCGTGATTTCGGCGTCGGGCGTTTCGCCGAGCGTCGCGATTTCAACGAGTCCGACTTTCGCAAGGGCGCCGTAATCGTCCCACGAGTCGGTGCGCGCGAAGAGGAGCCGCGCGCGTCCGGCGGCGTCGAACCACGCGTTGACGGCGACCTCGCCGTTCCCGAGGGGCATGGTTCCGCCCCAGTCTGTCGACGGGGAATCCCAGACGACCTTATAGGGCGACGGCGCCGCGTCTTCCGCGTTTACACGATGGAAATTCTGCACGATTAAAATCGCAAACGCCGCAAAAAGAACGGCGAACAACGTTATTTTCTGATTCATCGTCAACCTCTTTTCTGACTTAACGCGTCTATTTCAAACGCCCGGCGTTTCGCCCGCCGACTTTGACCATTATGCCGCCAAGACTTTGCGATTTCAATATCCGGGCTAGAGTCTTTACGTCAAGAATCCGTTCGACCGTGAATCTCTGGCGATTTTGAATAAAGGTCGGCGCCGCTAAACAATCTGAAAATTATGGAAAATAATACAATTTTATCGAATTGTAATAAATAATTATTGACGACTGGACGCCTCTACGATATTATAGGAACGCGAGTCGCCCGAGGCGCGGGCCTAAAGAAGTATCAAAAGAATCTTTCCGGCGCCGTGAAGACGGCGCGTCGTCGGGGATTGTTCGTTGAGGAAGGTTGAAACGAGATGGACGGAATTGGTCAATTGTTGAAGCTTCTTTTTGTCGTAATTACGAACGTCGTCGTTGGCGCCGCCGTTCTTTTATTGGGGGGCTTCGTCGCCTATCGAGCTTTGACGCTATTGTGGACAGAAATTCGGTTCGACTCCGGATGGGGACCGGTCGCGTACGTTAAAAGCCTTCTTCAAGAGCCGGTCGCCTTATTTGAATCGCAATGGAACGCGTCCGCCGCAGGTTCGGGCGTCTATTCGTCGGGCTCCTACTCAGAATTGCGATGGAACCCCGAAGATTATTTCTCCGACCCTAAAACGCTTGAACTTTGCGCCGCGATCATGAAAAAAGACATAGCGACGGCGCAACGTCTAATTGACGAAGGCGTCGACGTCAACGCGGAAGGACGCCGTCATATGCCCTTGCTGCTGTGGTCTTTTTCGTGGGGAAACGAAATTTTAGAGCTCTTATTGAAAAACGGCGCCGATCCGAACGTTGTTTTTGCGTCGAGTTACGGAGCGCGCGAGAGTCTTATTAAGGTACGCGGCGCGTCGGCGCTGTATCTCGCCGTTGAAACGAGTTTGGTCTCGGGGAATCCCAAGTACGACCGATATGTCGAGACGCTTCTGCAATATGGCGCGGATCCAAATCTTGGACGGTATTCCTGTCTCGAGCCCGCGTCGTTCTTCCTTTCAAAGGGCGAACGGGAGACGTTTCGGCGTTTGGTCGAAGCGGGCGCCGACGTCAACGCGGGCGACGGCGCGTATCTTGAAAACGTCGTCGGATACGGTCCTGAACTTCAACTCGTTTTGGAACATGGCGCCGTTTACGACGTGAACGCGCCCCAAGGAAGGCGTTTGCGCGAACGGCTGCGGGCCTACCTCGATGGAAGCTACACGCCCCGAGGAGCGACTGAAGAAGATCGAGAAACGACGTTGAAGGTCGTCGAACAGCTCAAAGAACGCGGCGTTTCTTTCGACGACGTTTCTGCGGAACCGCGCGTTCCGAAGGACGAAAATCCCGCTGAAACTTCCAAGATCGTTCGTTAAGGAGAGTTCAGTCATGGAAAGTTTTTGCTCCGCCCGGTTTTTTTCCCGATGGTTCGTCCGATCATTGGTCGTCGCGGCGCCGGCGCTTCTTATGGCGGCTGGCGGACAATTCGTCCTCTTCGTCTATATTTTTTTCTTCGTCCCTAGAACCTGTTACGAGTTAAGGGACCTAAGGGGCGACGTCTGCCGCTATCAAGACGCGCATTGGGGCGAGCCTCCCGAGTCGTTGCAGGAAGTCTATGCGAGCGGCGTTTCTCTAAAACAGTTCCGAGGCGACGTCGACGACTATATGTTTGTTCCGAAATCGATTTCCTTTCCGACGTACTGCGGTCCTAGCGACAGCCATGCTTGGGTAATCGCGACAAAACGCCCTCATTTAACGTTTTTCCCCTGTCCTTTCGCGGCGATTTACTATACGACGATGGAAGCGGAATACTCCGACTCTCCTTTGGACTTTTCGGACGGGTGTTATTCTCTTTCCCCCTTCGAATCGCGATGTTTTTCGGCGTGGCTTGCGCAACGCGACGACGCTTTCAATCTCGCGAACAAGAAGCGACTTCTCGACGATTATTTCGTTCCGCTCGTCGTCGACGCCGCTGTTTTATTACTCCTTTTTCTAGCGGTTATCGTCCACGTCGTCCGCGCCGTCGGAAGGGAGCGCGTCGTTAGAAAAGAGCTTCAAGCGTCCTGTTCCGCGATCCTTAAATTCAGAGCGATTCGTCAACGAGACCCGCGTTCGGAACACGAAGTTCGCGCGGCGCTCCCTTCCGAACCGATCGGCGTCGGACTAGCGACGCCTTTTCGATATGTTGGAAATCTGAACGTGAAATATCGAGGTCAGAAGATTCTTGTAATCACGAGGAAAACGAGATTGTCGCCGTTCTTTCCGCTCTTTGGCGGGAAACGGCTCCTGCTCCTGCTTGAAAACGGCGCCGTCGTTAAAGTCCGGGGGTCGCTGTCTACGGACCGTGTTCTCGACGCCATTAAGGTCGCCGAAAAATTGTTCCTTCCTTATGACGATTCCCGAACGTCGAAGACTTTCTTTAAAGACGACATATCTCGCGAAAGACACGATTTAACCGAAGAAAAAGAAACGTCCTTGACCCCCGAGACGGAGCGAGTTCTTTCTATTAAGAACGGTCTTTTTACCAAACTTTCTCAGTTTCTTCTTCCTCCCGCGATCATTTTGACCTTCCTAACGGCGTTTGTATTCATCGCGCTTTTATTGATTGCCTGTTGTCAGTTTGAGAGCGATTTGTCGCCGCTGGGAATTATCGAATTGGGAAAGACGGTAATTGACGTCGTCGCGTATTGTTTACTCTTCGGCTTTCCCTATTTTTACGTCGTCTTCAACTATTACGCGGAATATTGACCGACGCTGAAAGAACGCGACGCCTGTACGGCGGCGGGCGTTCGATTCGAGTTCAAGCGGGAACCATACGGTTTTACCGTGCGCTTTCATCGACATTTCGGTAAAGAGTGGGACGTTGCGACGACTAACGTCGTTTTTTTGTTCATTTTGCAACCTCTCGTCTTGCCTCGCGGCGGAATGTCTTAAACGCTTCAATGTCGCGCGCCGTTTACGGAAACCATTATGACGTACCGGCGCGAGGATTTCAAGAACTGGAGTTTTGCACGTCGTTATTCACGGGAAGAGCGCGCCCCCTTTCGGGTTTTGCTTTAACTCAACGATTTGATTTTTGAACAAAGGACAATAAAAATGAGGACAACAGGTATTGTCATTGAAAACGAACGGATTATAACACCACCAAAGTTTATTTGCGCGCCATACAGGGAAGGGGCGTTCGAAGGTTAAGATTGTCGTTAATTGGCGCGTATGTTCAGAACGCGACGCCCGTCCCCACGAAGAGAGTTCGTAGGAAACGACGTCAATGCCGGAGGAGAAAAGCGTCATGAGCTGCGTTGTAATGTACGAAGACACGGGCGCGCTTGCTAAAACGTGTCGGACTCCGTCCACGCGATATTGGTTATAACAAACGGAGAATTTAACAACGATGAACGCAACTCAAATTGAGACGACCGCTTCTTTATGGGCGGAAGATTCAAAGCGCCCGGCGGGGTTGCGTCAGACGCTGAAGATAGGGGGCGCGGAGTACGGTTTCTGCTGGATTCCGGCAGGGGAGTTCGAGATGGGATCGCCGGAAACGGAAGAATATCGCTACGACGACGAAGTTCTCCATCACGTGAAGCTGACGCGCGGCTTCTGGATGCTGGAAACTCCGACGACGCAGGCGCTTTACAAGGAAGTTATAGGAAAGCGCCCGAGTCGATTTGAAGGGGACGATCTTCCCGTAGAGACGGTCTCTTGGAAGGACGCGACGAAGTTCTGCGCGGCGTTGACGAAGCGTCTTCCGAAGGGCGTGAAGGCGAGTCTTCCGACGGAAGCGCAGTGGGAATACGCGTGCCGCGCCGGTACGAAAACGACGTACTGGCACGGGAACTTCGCCGACCCCGAGAAGATGAATTATGGCTGCAACGTCGGTCAAACGACGCCTGTGAAGAAGTATCCGGCGAACCCTTGGGGACTCTTCGACATGCATGGAAACGTCTGGGAGTGGACGTCGGATTACTTTGGGAACTATCCAACGGGAAGCGTAATCGATCCGAAGGGACCCAATAGCGTCTCCGACCGCGTGATTCGCGGCGGGTTCTGGTGGTTTGCGCGCGCCTTTGCGCTATTCCTTGGCGTCTCCGACCGCGAGATTCACGACGGGCGCTTGTGGTTTGCGCGCGTCCTTATGCGACTCTATGGGGTCTCCGACCGCGTGATTCGCGGCGGATGCTGGCGCTACTACGCGAGGGGCGGTCGCTCCGCGCAACGTGACGGGGACTCCGCCGACGTCCGGAGCTACCTCGCCGGTTTCCGCTTTCTGCTGAGTTGCGACTGAGCAGGTCCAACCGACAGGTCGTCGTCCAGAACTCGCAACGAGCGTAGGCCGTTGGCGCGGGATGCGAGGGCTTTTTCAAAATGGACTCGGTCCTCTCCTGTACGGCGGCGGGCGTTCGATTCGAGTTCAAGCGGGAACCATACGGTTTTACCGTGCGCTTTCATCGACATTGCGGTAAAGAGTGGGACGCTCTTCTGAACGCTTCTGAAAACGAATCTGAAAAAGGGCCTGAAAAAGGGTCTGAAAAAGGGTCTGAAAAAGGGCCTGAAAAAGGGCCTGAAAAAGGGCCTGAAAAAGGGCCTGAAAAAGGGCCTGAAAAAGGGTCTGAAAAAGGGCCTAAAATCAGAAAATCTCACGAGCTTGACGAGAGAGCGACCTTGGTTTTGAAGACGCTACGACAAAATCCTTATGTCACGCGTAGGGAACTTGCGAAAAAGCTTGGCGTTTCAGAGAAGCAAGCGCGTTCTGCGATCGAGCTGTTGAAGAGTCGAGAATTGATTCGACATGAAGGACCGGCAAAGGGAGGATATTGGGTCGTGAACGAGTAGCGCGTCCCAAGCGCGACGCTTTTCGACGATCTCGTTTCATAAAAGCTTAAGATCGATTTTGGGGAACGTTGCTATTCAGGTTGTTTAGGGGTAAAATGCTTGCGCGTACGCGGCGCGCGTTCCTTAGAAAGGAACGGCGAACGTGCGAGTCTACCTTGACGACTATGGTCGCAATCGTAAGAAACCGAATGCGAGGACAATGGACTCCATGAGTTCCGTTGAAATTTTAGAGGAAGGAATTTCCTGTTTGTTCGAACGACTCGGAACAGTGGAAACGGAGCGTTTCATTTCTACTTTGATAAGAGAGAAATTCGATTATACGAAATGGAAAAGGAAGTATTTCGACGACGTTAACGCCGACGATTTCAACGCCGCCGCCGTCGAGTATGCGAACAGCCGTCCGTTTCGACCTAATCAGACGTTGATTTCCATAGAATAAAAATCAGGGATATCCTGTAAATCTGAATCGTCGGTTGAAACGGCGCGTAGGAATTGATCTTTTTGTAAAGGAATCCAGAATGCGAATTTTATCCGTAGGGCTTGCCGTTCTCTTTGCGGCGTCTTTTATCGTTGGCGCGGCGTCGGCTGCGGAACCGGAATCTCCGGTGTCTCGGGCGCTTCAGACGCGTTACCTTGGACCGAGCGTCGCGAACGCGGACGCTTCGACCTTTAAAGTATGGTTCCACGAGGCGCCGTCGATCATTCACGACGGCAAAATGCCGCTCAAAGGACTGCCCCTTTGGCATACGAACGGCGAACTCTCCGACGAGATCATCAACGAAATCTTTGAAGTCGGACAGCGCAACGGGTTCGGCGGCATTACGTTTCTTCCGCTGACCAAGACGACGCCGAAGTACCTTTCCGACGAGTATCTTACGCAGTATGGCAAGGCGCTCGATCTTGCCGACAAGCTCGGCATGAAGGTTATTTTCTACGACGACGTCGACTTCCCGAGCGGCACCGCCGGGGGACGGCTCCAAGAGCAATTCCCCGATTCGATGCTCAAACGCCTCGACAAATACGAGTGGACCGTTAAAGGCCCGGCGAAATTCGAGGAGAAGAGCCCCGTCGCGTTCGCGGAAAAGGCGCTCTTTGGGAATCCCGCGGGCGTTCTGCAGGCCGCCGTCGCGATGAATACGGCGACGTTCGAGCGCGTCAATATTCGCGACAAGGTCGCGGCGGACGGGACGATCTCTTGGGACGTCCCCGAAGGGGAATGGAAAGTTTTCCTCTTTGTCTGCGTCGCGGACTCGCGCGGTCTCGTGGACTATATGTCGCCGAGCGCGGTCAAAAACTTCTTCTCGCTTACCTACGATAAATTTTACGAACTCTTCCCCGATCATTTCGGGACGACGATCAAAGCGTCCTTCTTCGACGATATTACGAACACGCAGACGGAAGGCTCGCGCAACTGGGCCCTTGAGTTCAACGACAAATATCGATCCCTCTGGAACGCCGATCCAGATCTCGACTATCCGGCGCTCTTCTATCCGATCGGCGACGAGACGCCTTCGGCGCGCTACCGACTCTGGACGACGCGCAACCGCCTCTTTGCCGACGGCTACATCTCGATGGCGCGTCAGTGGCGCGTCGATCACGGGCTCGACATGATCTCGACGGGACACCCGCAGGGACCGTACGTGATCGAGCCGATCGACATGTCCGGGGACGCGATGGCGTCGCACAAAGGCTCCGACGCGGTTCTCTTCGATTCGATCCACTATTACGGTCACGGACGCGACGGGTTTAAAATCCCGACGTCGGCGGCGTTTAACTACGACTTCCCGCTCTGCTTCGTCGAGATTTACGGAAACTATCGCGAGAAGTCGTTCGACCCGTCGATGATGCTCCGATCCGCGATGGAAATCTTCGCGCGCGGCGGCAACCTGCTCCTCCCGCACGGAACGTGGACCGACCCCGCGACCGTCTACATTCCGCCCGAGATTTCATGGCGCAACCCGAAACTTGAAGGGTTCCTCCCGAGCTACGGCAATTTCGTGTCGCGGTGCAGTCTGATGCTGCAAGGCGGCCGTCATGTCGCGGACTTCGCGTTCCTTTATCCGATCGACAATCTCAAAGCGTTCTTCCACTTCCAGTTCAAACTGACGGAAGGGGAGTATCCTTACGGGATCCTCATGCCGCGCGAGACGGATTATCTCGGGGTCGGCTCCGATTTCTCGACGCGGATCTGGCGCGACTTTACGTTCATTCACCCGCAGGTTCTGGACGAAAAATGCTCGATCGTCAAGCGCGACGGCGAGACGCTGCTGCGCCTTGAGAACGCGTCGAACTGGGAAGAGTACCGCGTGTTCGTGATTCCGGGCGCGGACGTCGTTTCCCTTACGAACCTCGAGAAGGTCTTGGAATTTTACGAAGCGGGCGGTCGCGTCCTCGCGACGACGCGGCTCCCGTCGATGGCGGCGGAGGGCGTCGATAAGAACGACCGCGTTTGCGAGATCGTCGAGAAAATCTTTGGAATCGACCCTCGAACGCAGGCGCCGCGCGACGCGATTAAAACGGGTCAGGAAGACATTGCGCGCTCGGTCAAAATCATCGAATGCCGTGAGAACAACAAGGAGGGCGAATATCAGCCGAAGCGCGACGAAAGCGCCTTTGTGACCTACGAAGAGCCGGTCTACCGCGACCGCGCCGTCTTCCTGCCGCGCCCGACGGTCGACGCGCTCCGCGCCGCCGCCGATTATCTCGCGCCCGTCGCCGATATTCGTCTCGAAGCGGTCGAAGGAACCGAGATTCCGACGCTGAACGTCATTCCGCGTTGGGATTACGATATCGACGGGATGGTCTCGTACATCCACAAGGTCAAGAACGGGACGGACGTCTACTTCATCGCGAACTCGTCGAACAACCCCGCCGAGTTCAACGCGACGCTGCGCGGAACGTTCCGCTGGATCGACATTTGGAACCCGATCACGGGCGAGACGGAACGCGTCGATCAGAACGCGGACGTCGTGACCGTCGATAAAGAGAAGGGTACGACGACGGTTCGGATGAGTCTCAAGTCGATCGAGTGCAAGATGATCGTCGGCGAGAAACTGTCCGACGCGGAATAATCGCGTTTGAAGAATCGACGAAAGAATGAAAACGCGCGGCGTTCGGAAGAGTCCGGACGTCGCGCGTTCGTTTGTCTTGTCGCGTCTTGGACGCCGCGGTTTCGTGTTACTGATCGTTTCGATAACGCTCCCACGCGGCGTCGGCGAGCATGGCGCCGGCTTGACGGCAGGCGTCGAGCGCGGCGGCGTCGGGACGCTGCTTCGCTTTGATTGGGGAGAGTTCGATCGCGGGATATTTTAGCGTTTCGAGCGTCTTTTGAATCGCCTCGGGCGCGCCGATTCCCCAGCCGTAGGAACCGAAGGCGAGCGCGGTCTTTTCGCGGAATTTCAGACCTTGGAAGTATGCGAGGACGGCGGCTTCTTGGGGCATGAGGGTCGCGTTGAGGGTCGCGCTTCCGAAGGCGACCGCCGCCGCGTCGAGCGCTTCCTCGGCGATTCGGGTGAGCGTCGTTTTTCGCGCGTGCATGAGCTGGACGTCGAGCCGCGGCGCGTCGGGGTTTGCCTTCGCGATTTCTTGACCGCGTTCGACGGCGCCGGCGTAGATTTCTTCCGCCATCAGCTCGGTACTCTGCCACATCGTGTCGTAGATAATCAGGACTTTCGGCGCGTATTTGCCGGACGCCCAGCGTTCATACGCGTCGATAATCTCCTTGATATGAGACCGCCACATGACGCCGTGACCGGGCGCGATTAGGTCGAGTTCGAGCGTTTTGACCGTCTCGAGGACTTTGAGCGTCTGACGTCCGTAGGGCGCGACGATGTTCGCGTAATAACTTTTCGCTTCGCGGAGAAGCGTCGGCAGGTCGCATTCGTCGTCGAAGCGGTTCGACGTCGCGATATGCTGGCCGAAGGCGTCGTTCGCAAAGAGAATCTTTTCTTCCGGCATGTAGGCGACGGACGACTCGGGCCAATGCACCATCGGGACGTTCACAAACGTCAGCGAACGCTTGCCGAGGCTGAGCGACTCGCCCTGCGCGACGATTTGGAATTTCCAGTTTGACACGTCGTAGAATCCCGCGAGCGCCTCTTTGCATTTGGCGTTGCAGACGACGACGGCGTTCGGGCACGCCTTGACCATCGCGGGGAGCGCGCCGGAATGATCCATTTCGGCGTGGAGGCAGATCAGATAATCGACCTTTTCAAGTTCGACGAGGGACGCGACGTTGCGCTGGAGTTGCTGGGCGAAGGGCGCTTTGACTGTGTCGACGAGCGCGACCTTTTCGTCGCGAATCAGATAGGCGTTGTAGGTCGCGCCGAGTCGTGTGTCGTAGCTGTGGAAGTCGCGGACGTTGTAATCGACGTAGCCGACTTGGTCGATTCCGGGACGGAGTTCGTACGTCAGTTTCATACCGTTATGTTCTTTCTTATGAAGGATTCGTCTAGAAAAAGAAGGCGGCGTTCCGCCAAGAACGCCGCGCATAATCGAGCCGGGAATTCGACTCGATTTTTAAGAATCACACGTTTTTAAGCGCGAGTTCGCGTCCGAGCGCGAACGCCTTGAGGTTCAGATCGATGAACTTCGGCTTGACGCACTTCTGAAGCGCGTTCGTCCACGCCTCGTCGCTAAGCTCGTCGAGTTTCGTCGAGAGCGCGCCGAGGAGAATGACGTTCGCCGCGCGCGCGTTTCCTAGCTCGATCGCACGGTCGATCGCGTGGACGTAGACCAAGTTCGGGAAGAACTTGCGCAGTCCTTCTTCGTCGATTTCCGGGTACTTCGCGGCGCCGGATGAGACCGTCACGGGCACGATGACCTGATCCGAGACGACCGCGAGTCCGTTCGGCGCGAGGTAGTCGGTGTAACGGAGCGCTTCGGTGCGTTCAAGGGACGCGAGGACGGTCGCTTCGCCCTTCGGGACGAGGGGGCTGTCGACCTTCTTGCCGTATCGGACCTGCGCGACGACGGAACCGCCGCGCTGCGCCATGCCGTGAATTTCGTAGGTTTTGACGTCGTAGCCGACGCTCAGCGCCGCTTGGGCGACGACCGCGCTCGCGAGAAGGATTCCTTGGCCTCCGACGCCGACGAGAACGACGCTCGTGCAGTCGTTTTTGTTCGATTGAGTCGTCATACGAGACCTCCCTTCGTCGATTCAAGCTCAAATTCCTCAAGAGCGGAGAATTTGCAAACTTGCTTGCAGAGTCCGCACGAGACGCACAGCGCGCTGTTGACCGTTACGGTCTTGTTCTCGTCGCGTTCGAGCGCCGGGCACCCGAGCTTGAGGCACGATCCGCACTTCTTGCACTTGTCCTGGTTGACGCGCATTCCCGTCGTGAGCTTCTTTTTATACGCGAGCGGGCAGGGCTCCTTCGCGACGATCAGCTCCGGCTCGTCCGATTCGATCGCCTTCTTGAGCGCGTCGGACGTTTCCTGTAGATTGCGAGGATTGACTTCGACGACGTTCTTCATGCCCATCGCGCGGGCGATTTCGCCGATATCCGCCGCGAACGTTTCGTCCCCGTTGATCGTCTTGCCCGTGCCGGGGTTGTCCTGATGTCCCGTCATCGCCGTGATGCGGTTGTCGAGGACGACGAGAGTCGAGTTCCCCTTGTTGTAGACGACGTCCATGAGTCCGGTCATCCCGGAATGGAAGAAGGTCGAATCGCCGAGGACGCCGACGACGGGGCGGTCGTTCTTCGCGCAGTTAATGCCGTGCGCGACCGTGAAGCCGCCGCCCATGCAGAGGATCGTGTCCATGCAGTTCAGAGGCGGCGCGACCCCGAGGGAATAGCACCCGATGTCGCCGGAAACGACGCACTTGAACTTGCTCAGCGCGTAGAAGACGCCGCGGTGAGGGCAGCCCGGGCACAGCACCGGCGGACGTCCCGGCAACGCGGGGATCGTCGCTTTGTCGACGGACGGGACAGGCTCCGCTTGGGCGGGGTCGGCGTCGATATACTTCGAGGTTAGCGGGCTTTCGCAGAGCTGGCGGCGGACGCGGCGCATGACGTCGACGTCGAGCGCGCCGTATTTCGGGACGAGCTTTTCGTCGCCGAGCTTCTTGCCGATCGTCTTGACGCCGAGTTCGCGGAGCCGACGCTCCATGAAGTCTTCGAGTTCTTCGATGACGACGAGGCATTCGACCTTTTCGGCGAAGTCGAGGAAGAGTTTGTCCGGATAGGGGAACGCCCAGCCGATCTTGAGGATATTGGCGTCGGGAAACGCTTCTTTAACGTATTGATACGCGGCGCCGGAGGTTACGATACCAAGGCGACGGTCGCCGTTCGGGTTGAGTTCGACGCGGTTGAGGGGCGATTTCGCGGCTTCTTCCGCGAGCGCCTCGACGCGCTCTTCAAGGCGAACGCGCATCGCGCGCGCAAACGCCGGGATCGGGACGAGTTTCTGAGGGTTGCTTTTGAAAGAATGGGGACGATCCAGTTTGATCGGATCGACCGTCTCGACGACGCTGCGCGAGTGGCTGATCGTGACCGTCGTCCTGAAAATGACGGGCGTTCCGAACTTTTCCGAGATTTCAAAGCCCGCTTTGAGGTAGTCTTTGGCTTCTTGAGAGTCTGCGGGTTCGAGGACGGGGACCTTTGCAAAGTGCGCGAAAAGGCGCGTGTCCTGCTCGTCCTGGGACGAATTCATGCCGGGGTCGTCGGCGACGACGGCGATAAACCCGCCGATAACGCCGGTGTAGGCCAAGGTCATGAGCGGGTCGGCGGCGACGTTGAGTCCTACGAGCTTCATCGTCGTCATCGATCTTGCGCCGGTCGTCGAGGCGCCGACTGCCGCTTCAAACGCGACCTTTTCATTGGGCGACCATTCGCAGTAGACGTCGCCCTTATAAAACTTGCTGATGTTCTCGAGAATTTCAGTCGAAGGCGTGCCCGGATACCCGGTCGCTACCGACACGTTCGCCTCGTAAGCGCCGCGCGCGATCGCCTCGTTTCCCGTTAAAAGCGTTCTCTCCATTTCAACCGATTCTTTCCTGTAGCGCCGAACCAGAATTCCCAGTATCGCGAAGGACGCGCGGTTCGAGCGCGTCCCAGTCAGGGTCTAGGCGGCGCGTGAGAAACCACGGCGCCGCCCCTTCTCGCCTAAGTATAATCCTTCGCGTCGAATTTGCAAGAAGCGGTCGTTTACGGCGTCTGAAAAACGCGGCGTTTGCCGTTTCACGTTCCGAATAATCGTTCGTTTTCATCGCGTTTTCCACGGCGCGAACGAGTCGAGCGCCGGAGAGAAAAAGCCAAGAGAAAGCAGAGAGATTTGCGGGGTTGTTAAGCGGACGATTGCGCGAGTCAACCGAAAGGAATTTTCGGAGGCTAAAGACAAACAACGCCCCAGAGTGGGAGGAGAAGGGAGGGGCGCCGTCCGGTTAAGGCGAGAAAAGACGAGAAGAGGAGGTGTAATTTGGGCAGAATAAGCGATGACGCTTATGACTGTTGCGGTTACACAGAAGAGTTAAGAAGAGACGGGGAAACCTTAATAATCCGAACGACGCCCAGGAGGAACCGACAAGCGATCCGCCTGGACGTCGAACCGCTCACAACCCAAAAGGACAATCGTTTGCTCAATTGCCCTTGTAAAAGAGGCGTCGACCGGATTCGAACCGGTAAATGACGGATTTGCAATCCGTTGCCTTAGCCGTTTGGCTACGACGCCTTTAACAGATAAGATAATACACAAAAGAGGCTCTTTGACAAGGTCTCATTTTAAAATCATTTTAAAAAATGTAAAAAATCAGCCGCGAGCTTTTCTTTCCTGAATCCTTTTCATAACGGCCTCCGCGACGTTTCGCGGAACAAAGCTTCTCAGCGATTTCTCGTCGCACTCGGACGCGCCGGCGATCTCTTTGATGAGAGAACTTGACACGTGCGCGAGCTCGCCGTCTGCGATCAGAAAGAGCGTTTCGATTTCCGGCGCCAGTCGACGGTTCGCCATCATCATCGTGAGTTCTGCGGGAATATCGGTGAGCGGTCGAACGCCGCGGATCACGACGCGCGCTCCGAGTTTCTTCGCGAAACTCACCGTCAGTCCCGTATAGGTCGTCGTTTCGATGTTTTCTAACCCCCGCTCTCGCGCCGCTTCTCGTATCATCTCGCACCGTTCCTCGGGGGTGAACCACGGCTCCTTGACCGAGTTGATCCCGACCGCGATAACGAGCCGGTCGAAAAGTTTACAGGCGCGCTCGGCGACGTTTAAATGTCCGAGCGTGATAGGATCGAAGGTTCCAGGATAGACGGCCAGTTTGACGGATCCCATGCTTAGTTCCTTTCGCCGCGACGATCGCAGTCAGGGGTAAAACGTTTCTTTTACGGCGCGTTCCGGCGCCTGAATTGCAGGGGGTGGAACGCCGCGCAATTGTTGACAAAAACGCTAATGAAGTTATAAAGCTAATTATAGTAATAATTCAACATTTGCCACCCCCAAGGTTGCGTTTCCGCGTTTATTGCGACAAGTTGAACGAAATCGCGGTTGTCACGTCAAAAAACTAACGATTTTGCGTAGGAAAAAGAGTAGTTCCTTCGCGCGTCCGGTCGATGATAAAGAGACGCCGGTTTTTACACGCGCGGCGGCGGCCGGATTCCGCGTAGACGAAAAACCACATACATATTAATACATACCTGTCGAGCGAGAAGTATGAGTTCAGAACAGCGATACGATAAAACAATGCTGGAGCAGACGAAGCAGCAGATCCGCGTTATTATGGGCGAGATAGCGCAGATTTCGCGGTCTGACATAGCGCCCGACGAGTTCCATCAGGAATACCTGAATCGCGTCGTCCGCGCGCTCGGCGCAATCGGCGGCGCGCTCTGGATGACGGACGAGACGGGGCGTCTCACGCTCGGCTATCAGGTCAACCTTCGCGAGGCGAAGCTCCATGACGACGAGGAAGCGAACCGTCTTCACTCTTTCCTTCTGTATAAAGCGCTTCGTTCGCAGGGCGAAGTCGAGGGGCTTATCCCGCCTCATTCCGGCGGCGAGTCTCCAAACGAGGGGGGAAACCCGACCGACTTCCTGCTGATTCTCGGAGTGATTCAGACCGAGCTTGAGAAGGTCGGAATTCTCGAAATATTCCAGCGTCCCGACGTGAATCCCGCGACTCAGCAGGGGTTCCTTTCGTTCGTCCGTCAGGTGACGCGCTACGCGACGGAATATTATAAAAACCGACAGCTCAAAAATTTCAGCGACCGTCAAAACCTTTGGACCCAGCTTGAGGACTTTACGCGTAATATTCATAAGACGCTCAACCTCAAGGAGACGGTCTACACGGTCGCGAACGAAAGCCGTCGTCTCGTCGAGTGCGACCGCGTTTCCGTCGCGATTTGTCACGGCCGCAAGGCGAAGATAGAAGCGGTTAGCGGCCAGGACATGGTCGACAAGCGGTCCGAGACGATCAAGCTTTTGGGCGACCTTGCGACCGCAGTCGTTAAGGTCAACGAGCCGATCTTCTATAACGGCGACTCGTCGCATTTGGCGCCGCAGGTCGAATCGAAGCTGGAAGAATACGTCGACGTTTCGCACACGAAAACGATCGCGGTCTATCCTCTCGTCGCCCATACGCTCGACGAAAAAGACTACGACGAAACGGAACACGACAAACTCGTGATTCCTCCGCCGTTCGGCGCGCTCGTCGTGGAGCAGATCGAAGACGCGCGCGTTTCCGACGCGATGAAGAAACGAATCGAAATCGTCGTGGAACACGCGCGCACGGCGATCGGAAACGCGATCGACCATAACTCGATCTTCTTGGCGCCGCTGTGGCAAGCGATCGGCAAGTCGAAGCTTCTTGTCGCGGCGCGGACGCTTCCGAAGACGCTGGCGGTCGTTCTGGGCGTCGCGGCGCTTGTCCTTGCGATGATTTTCGTCCCGTGGAATTTCAATATGCACTGCGACGGTTCGCTTCAGCCGATAGTACGCCGGAACATTTACGCGCGCGAGTCGGGAAAGGTCGACGAACTCTACGTTCGGCACGGATCGACCGTTCACGAAGGGGACGTGCTGCTGGTTCTTTCCAACAACGAGTTGGAGGCGGAATGGCAGAAAAACGAGGGCGAAATCAACGAGTGTTCGAAACAGATTCTGGCCCTTAAAGAGGCGAGTTACGAAGCGAAAGATTCCGAACGCATCCGCATAACGGGCCAGCTTGAACAGTACGTGGAGCGTGAGAAGTCGCTCAATCTCCAGCGCAAGATTCTCAACGACCGCCGCGAGGATCTCAAGGTGCGCGCGCCGGTCGACGGCGTCGTTATGACGTTTGACCTTGAAAACAAACTGCGGAGCCGTCCTGTCCAGCCGGGTCAGATTCTTATGGAAATCGCGCGTCCTGAAGACGGGCTTCTCCTCGAACTTCAGATGCCGGAAAAGAGAATGGGGTATGTCGACGACTATCGCGATCTGATTCGCGCGGAGGATCCCGACGCGAAGCTTAAAGCGCGTTTTGTCATGACGGTCGATCCGTCGAAGAACTACGACGCGACGGTCGTCGAAGAACATGATCGCGCCGAGAATCGCGGCACGGAAGAGACGACCGTAATGATTCGCGCGTTGATCGACGATCCGGAGTCGCTTCCCGACGGCACGCGCGCAGGGGCGGGCGTTTCCGCGAAGGTTTACTGCGGAAAACGGCCCCTCGGGTTTGTTTGCTTCAACGAACTTGTCGCGTTCCTCCAGAAAACAGTCTTCTTCTGGTTTGAATGATCGCTCCTTGACCGGCGCTTTTTTCAGACGACCGCGCCGCGAAATTTACATTTGATTGAAACGAATATTTACATACGGGTGAAAAGAATGACGAATCGAAACCACTGGCTTGCGCTTGCCGGTCTTGCGCTTGTCGCGTTTGCGCCCGCTCTTTACGAGTCGGCGTTCTCTGACGACGAACTCGAAAAGACGCTCATGACGCCCCCAAGGAGAATAGAACGCAACGTCGTTCCGGCGGTTCCTGACGACGTTCCCCTTATTCCAAGGTCGACGTCCGCGCCTCTTGTTCCCACGCCCCTGCCGGCGACGAGCGAGAACGAACTGGGGCAGATCGTCGTGCGCAACGCGAAGGTCGAGACGCCGGTCGGCGAAGGATACGACGTGACCGTCAGCGCCAACGGGCAGGGGCTTCTGTCTGAACTCGGCCTTTGTGAAAAGGACGAGAAGGGCGAAGTCGTTCTGAACGACGACGGAACGTCGAAACGCGTTCCTTTGCGGCGCGGAATGACCGTCCACAAAGGCGACGTCCTCGGCAAGCAGCAGGACGACGAGCTCGTTCAAGATCGAATCGTGGCGCAGCAGGAGCTTTTAGTCGCGGAAAAAGAGGCGGAAAAGACGCTCGAAATCGAAGTGGCGCGCGCGGCGGCGAGCGTCGCGCAGGCGTCGTACAAGCGAGCCGAATCGCTTAATCGCGACATGCCGGGCGCCGTTTCTCCCGAAGAAGTCCAAGAGAAATATTACGACTGGGTTCGCGCGTCGAAGTCGGTCGACAAGGCGGAGTACGATCTGGAGGTGAACCAAGAAAAGGTCAAGGTTGCCAAGGCGCGGGTCAACGCCGCCAACGTCCAGATTCGCAACCGCAAGTTCTTCTGCCCGATAGACGGCGTTATCGACGACGTTTATCAGAACGAAGGCCAGTGGCTCCGCGAGGGGGACAAGATTCTTCGTATCCACCGTCTCGATAAAGTTATGGTGACGGGCTCGGTCGACGCTTCGCTCTATGCGCCGGAGGCGATCGACGGAAAAGAGATCGACGTGACGGTCAAACGTCCGGGGATGGACGACCAGACGCTTACGGGCAAAATCTTTTACGTTCGCCAGATCGTCGAGTCGGGACATTTCTATTTCTACGCGGACGTTCAAAACAAGCGCACCGAGAGCGGATATTGGCTTCTGAATCCCGGTTCGCTGGTGACGGTTACGATCCGTTGAGTTAGCGAAAAATCTCGACGTCGAGAGTCGTAGGGAAACGGAGACAAGAGGAATATGGCTTCTTTAGCGGACAGTTTGGTTTCGAGCGCGGAGCGTATCCTTACAACGCGGGTCCGCGCCGATCTTTCCGCCAAGCGGACGTATTATCTCGGGCGTTCCTACTGGATCGTCAAGGATCCGGTAGGGATGAAGTATTTTCGTTTCCAAGACGAAGAATATTTCATTCTCAAGAACCTCGACGGCACGAAATCGCTCGAAACGATTAAGGAAGAGTTTGAGGCCGAATTCCCCCCGCAGAAGATAACGCTCGAAGAGATTCAGAGTTTCGTGGGGCAGCTTCACCAGAGCAATCTGATCGTCGCGAACGTTCCCGATCAGGGGCACGAGCTTTTAAAACGTCGCAAGAAGCGTCGTCGTCAGGAGATTCTCGGCGCGTGTTCCAATATCCTCGCGATTCGATTTAAAGGCGTCGATCCGAACCGATTCTTCGACAAGTTGCTGCCGTGGGTTCGCTGGATGTTTCATCCGGTCGTCCTCTGGGGATGCCTCCTTCTTATGCTCTCGGCGCTTCTTCTCGTCGGAATTGAGTTCGATCATTTCCGCGCGAAACTCCCGGAGTTTAAGCAGTTCTTCGGGCCGGGCAACCTGTTGCTCTTGAGCGTGACGCTGTTTTTCACGAAGGTTTTGCACGAATTTGGTCACGGGCTTTCGTGTAAAGTTCTCGGCGGAGAGTGTCATGAACTCGGCGTTATGATTCTTGTGTTGACGCCGTGCCTCTATTGCAACGTCTCCGATTCGTGGATGCTTCCGAGCAAGTGGAAACGCGCGGCGATCGGCGTCGCCGGCGTCTTTGTGGAATGCACGCTGGCGGCGATTTGCACGTGGATCTGGTGGTTCACGAAAGAGAACATGCTTCATTACATCTGTCTGAACGTCATGTTTCTCTCGTCGGTGAGCACGATTATTTTCAATATCAACCCGCTGCTACGTTACGACGGATATTACATACTTTCGGATATCCTCGAGATTCCGAACCTTCGTCAGAAGGCGACGAAGATCATGTCGCAGAAAGCCTCGGAATGGTTCCTCGGCATGGAGCCTCAAGAGGATCCGTTCCTGCCGAAGCGCAATCAGTTCTGGTTTGCGCTCTTCACGGTCGCGTCCGTGGCGTATCGCTGGGTCGTAATGACGTCGATTCTGTTCTTCGTATGGCGATTCTTCGACTCCTACGGACTTAAGGTCGTGGCGCAGTGCATCGCGGCGATGTCGATCTTCGGACTTGTCGGGATGCCGCTTATTAAGATAGGGAAATTCTTCTGGGTTCCGGGACGTATTTACAAAGTGAAAAAGTCGCATTTTTATCCTTCGCTCGCGGGAGCGCTGGCGCTCGGCGCCGCGTTCTGCCTCGTCCCGCTTCCGTATTCGATCTATGCGCCCGCCGTTTTGGAACTGCGCTCCGACGACGCGACGACCGCGAACGTTTTGACCCCGAAGTCGGGGGGCGTTCTGCAAGAGATTTGCGTGAAAGAAGGGGAGCGCGTTCAAGCGGGGGACAAGATCGCGGTTCTGAAGAATCCGCAGCTCGATTCGGAACTCAACAGTCTTATCGGCCAGGCGCAAGAAACGCGGGTCGAGATCGGCATGTGTCGACAGATGGGGAACAATCAAGAGGCGGTCGCGCGTCTACAGGAAGCGTTGGCGCGATACGAAGGTCTTGTTCTCTCGATTCGCGCGATGCAGCAGGAACGCGAACGTCTTACCCTGACGGCGCCGATCGACGGGGTCGTCGTTTCGCCGTACTGGCGCGTCGATCGCGAGACGAAGTATTCCGACGACGCGTCCTCCGCGCTCCCAATGTGGGACGGCGTGCCCCTTGAGGAGCGCAACCTAAACACGACCCTTGAACCGGGCGTTCAGATATGCAGCGTCGGCGATCCTCATAAACTCGAAGCGATTGCGGTCGTCGATCAGTCGAAAATCAACTTCGTCCAGCCGGATCAGGTCGTTAAGATTAAGTTGACCGAGCGGCCCGCCGAGACGTACCTTGCGCGCGTCGCGTCCGCGAGCGACGTCGAAGGCTCCACAATGGAAGCGGTCCCGTTCCAGCTTTCGACAAAGGGCGGCGGTCCAGTTGCGACGGAGACGATCGAAGGGGGCGTCGAACGTCCTCAGAGCGGTTCCTATCGCGTTCGCGTCGATCTTGACAACGACGACGGACTCATGACCGTCGGTATGACCGCGAAATGCAAAATTAAGGCGGCGCCCCAAACGTTGCTCCAGCGTTTCCTGAGACTCTGCCGCGACGTCTTTAACTTTAAACTGTGATTTGCTTAAATCAGTTTGATTTGACAACTCTTGAATCGCGACGGTTCAGAGCGTATACTGAACGTTTAGACGATTATTGTCGTTAGGAGAAACGTATTCCGGGGAAAACGTCTCGAGAACCTTGTCGGTTGACGAGCTATCTTAGGAGGAGTCTCAACCGCATTGAGAGAGCGATTAGGAGGTATGGTATGGATAAGCCTATAAGATACGGCAAACCTGTCTTGACGAATATGCCTTATGAAATAGGGAAGCCTATTTTCGATAAGATACTGAGCACTCCGCGTCCTGATTTTGAGAAAATGAAGGCGGAGGCGGAAGAGGTCGAACGAGAATTACGTAGAGTGAAGATGGAAAAAAAAGCCCGTGAAGCCCGAGAACAAACTACAAAGTAACCAGTTCCTCTGCGATCATCTTGGCGCTACGGAGAACGACGCTGTAGACGTCATGAATTTTACCGTCAGCCGTCCGGAAGGAACGGGGTTGGTCGCGTATCTCCAACGCCGCGCCTTTTCAGACGAACCTCGCGGTCTTATGAGAACGTATCTCGTTCGCGATCAAGAGACTAGCGAAATCGCGGGTTATTTTTCCCTCAAAGCTGGTTTAATTTCGTTCAACGAACGTAAAGAATTGTTTTTCAATGAAAAAACCGGCGAAGAGAAAATAGAAACGGCATTCGATACTCTGCCCGGCGTTGAATTGGCGAACTTTGCCGTGAACAGTTCCTATGTGGAGAAGTATGAAGGTATTAAGGGCATTGGAAAGGTAATATTCAACGAGTTTGTTCTTCCAATTGTTCGAAAAACCGCAGAGGACGTCGGCGTAGCGATATTGTACATTTTCGCCCTGCCTCATGACTCCCTTATCCAACACTATAGAGAAAGTTTTGGGTTTGAAAGGTTGGGCGCGCCTCACGAGGAACTCCTGCATAAAAGAATAAAACCCTTTTACGACCGTTCCTGCGTATTCATGTACATGTTTCCGTGACGGTTGTTTGCTCTGACCGTAATCTTTCTTCGGTTCTGGATCCGTTCGCGTTTTCGCAAGTTTAACTTCTCGGCGTTTTTTCCTGTTCTATTGGAGAGGGGATTGTTCGCCATGTTCGCGCCGTCGCATGACGCGGCGAAATTGAAACTCTCATAGCGACGCGAATCGCGTTTTGTCTCGCCGGGTCGGCGTGGACGCGCGGTTCGCGTATTTTATTTTGATTTTTCCTAACTCGTTGAAAATCGCGTTTTGTTTCGTTAGAATTAGCGCGTCGTTCGCGTAATGTCGCGCGCGAATCATCTTGAAACGAAAGGACGTGAAACATGACGAATCTTTGGCTTGCCGCGGCGCTTACGCTTGGGGGCGTTCTTCTTCCCGCCGCGTTTGCTCTCGCCGCCGAATTCCAAGCTCCCGACGGCGCGCCGCCTCTCGTTCATTGGGCGTTTTTAGAGTCGGTCGACGGGAAAATGGGCGACATGCAGCGATATGCCGTCGAGAACGTCGCGCCTGAGGTTAAAAACGAGCCGGGCACGTTCGCGCTTTACGGGGGCGTCGATTCTTCTAAGCCAAATCGCCTTTGTCTCTTGGAAATCTATCAGGACGAAAACGCGTATGAACGCCATGTCGGCAGCGCGGCGTTTGCGAAATACCGCGAACTTCGCGCGCCGATTCTGAAAGAACTCGTCGTCACTCCCGTCGAGTCGATCGCGCTTGAACAGAAAACGTCGGGGTTCGGAACGCGGCTCGTGATAAGGCGTTATGAGGTTGATCCCGAACGTCGGGAGGAATACTGCCGGCTTGCGCGCGCGGAAGCGAAACGAGCCGTCGAGCGCGAAGAAAAGACGCTCGGCGTCTTCGTCACGGCGGAAGAAGAGAACCCTCATATCTTCCGAACGCTTGAAGTTTACGCCGACGAAGAAGGGCTTCAAGCGCGGCGCGATTCCAAAGAATGGAAAGCGTGGCGCGAAACGGTCGGCTGCTGGGAAAGCGCGGTTGAGGAGATCGACGTCAAAGACGCGAAAGTTCCTTTGAGCGTTAAAGGAACGATTTTGCCCGACGCTCGCTAACGCCGTCTTTTTATTGACTGCGACGCGGAGACTTATTTGACGTCCCGCGCCGCGAAGATCGCGAAAGGTACGCTATGACGAACATTATCCGCAACGCCGCGACGGCGATTCTATTCGCCGCGCTCTCTCTATCCGCCGCATGCGCGTTTGCGACGGACTATTACGTCGATTCGCAAGACGGCTCCGACGCGGCGGCGGGGACGTCGCCGACGACGGCGTGGAAGACGCTCAAGCGCGTTTCCCGCGCGGAAGAGATCAAAGGGGGCGACGTCGTTCATTTCCGGTCCGGGCGCGTGTGGCGCGAAAGTCTCGCGCCGCGGTCCGGCGAAGAGGGGAAGCCCGTCGTCTACACGAGCTACGGCGGCAAAACCCTCGAAGGCGCGACGAGCGTTCTCGGGACGCCAGTCGTCTATATGTATGACGACGGTCCAAAGCCGAGTTTCTGGCGTTCCGTTTCCCTTTCCGAGGAGAACGACTGGGTCAAAGAGGGAGAGAATCTCTGGGCGACGCGTCCTCGCGAAGTCAGAACTGTCGGAGAACCGAGCAAACTCGACGGATCATGGTCGCTTCATCGCGAGAACGGCGCGGTCGCGTCCTTTGAGCGTCGCGACGACGTCATGACGATCCGCTGCGAGAAGCCGGGAACCGCGTCGAATCACATCCA
This sequence comes from uncultured Planctomycetaceae bacterium, assembly GCA_946408825.1. Classification (GTDB taxonomy): domain Bacteria; phylum Planctomycetota; class Planctomycetia; order Pirellulales; family Thermoguttaceae; genus RUG369. The sequence continues at coordinate 35,653 of CAMJTU010000004.1, read as the reverse complement.
GTGGATCTATCAGCCGTTCTCGATTCGCGACGGCAAGCCGCTGCGTCTTTCTTTCGAGGCGCGCGCGACGATTCCGACGACCTTCTTCGTATCCCTCATGGAGCCGAGCAGTCCTTGGCGTTCCTACGGCGCCGTTTCGGGACTGGGCGAGCTTACGACCGAGTTCCAACCGTGTCAGTTGTATCTTCAGCCGAATCGCGACGCGGACGACGCGCGGCTGACCTTCTACCTCGGGAAACTTCCCGAAGGCGTGACGCTCGAACTGAAGAATCTGAAGTTCGAAGAAGTTCAGATCGACGAACTCGACATGACGCCTGACGTCGGCAACATTATCCTCGACGGAACCTTCGCCGCGTTCAAACGCTGGACGCGCGACGAACTCAAAGCGCAGGACGATTTCTTCTACAACCGCGAAGACGGACGCGTCTGGTATTATTCGGAAAAGAATCCGGCGACGACGCGCAAGTCCCTCGAGGCGGCGATTATGCGCCATGTGATCGATCTTTCCGGCGTACACGACGCGGTCTTCGACGGGCTCGACCTCCGTTATGGCGCGGCGCACGGGTTCGGCGGGTCGGGGAACGCGCGCTGCGTGATCCGCCGCTGCGATATTAGCTGGATCGGCGGCGGCGATCAGTATCGCGAAGGGGGCGCGGGACGACGCGTGCGCTTCGGAAACGGGATCGAGTTCTGGTCCTCGGCGCGGGATCATGTCGTCGAGCAGTGCCGTTTGTGGGAGGTATACGACGCGGCGCTGACGAATCAAGGCTCCGGAACGAACGAGGAGCGCAATATCGTCTATCGCGGGAATCTGATCTGGAATTGCGAGTATTCCTTCGAATATTGGAACCGCGACGAAAGTTCCGTCACCGACAATATCACGTTTGTCCACAACGTTTGCCTCAACGCGGGTTACGGCTGGGGACACGCGCAGCGACCGGATCCGAACGGACGATGCCTCATGTTCTACAGCAACACGGCGCAGACGACGAATTTCGTCGTGAAAGGGAATATTTTTGCGAACGCGACGGAATCCCTCGTTCGTTCCGACGTCGAATGGAAGCCCGAGGGGCCTACGCTCGACGGCAACGTCTACTGGCAGGAGGACGAGTCGGTTCCTTACGTCCTTTGGCTCAAACAGAAGTACGGTCGCGACGAGTTCGACGAATTCCAGAAAGCGTCGGGCCAAGAGACTCATGGAAAGATTAAGAGGGTCGACTTCTCGACCGCAGCCCTCGGCGCTATCTCGTCAGGAATGTTTAAATCCGAGCGCTGAAAGTTGGGACGGCGTTGGAAAAGACGACGGAATCAGACGTCCGCGCCAACGGGCGCGGACCTAGAGTTTTCGCCTGTACGCGGTTATGAATTACGTCGCGCTTTGAGGCGAATACCGGGATCTAACGCCCGCGCGTTGGCGCGCCGTCTTACAGTCGACTTGGCGCGGTTCCATCAAGCCAAGCGCTCTGCGTTAGGTAAGCGACCAACGGGAGCGATAGTTTTACGCGCGCGGTAGCGCGAACCGTTCTCTCGCGACGTCGCTGGCTAGCGGATTTCGGGTTTGGCGAACTTTGCGGTCTTCGGAGAGAGCGTATTTTCCTCGCGAGGGAGCGCCGCCGTCTTGGCGACAAAGGCGCCGGGAACGGGGCTCCAACGATAGGTTGCGACGCGTTCGCCCGAATCGGCCGACTTCGCTTCGTCCATCGTCTTAACGGCGGCGACGCCGTTCGACTTTTCGAGGGGCGGCACGTATCGCTTCGTGGTCAGACGCGGCCGCTCGGCGATCGGTTCCTCGCCGTCGGATTTCGTCGACGCGCCGTTTGCCTGTTTGGCGATTTTTTCGGAGACTCTGCGATTCGCGAGCGCGGAACGCGTCCATCCTCCCGCTTCAAAGGCGTCCTCTTCGGACTCTTCGTCTTCCTCTTCCTCGTCAATCGTCTCCTGACCGTCTTCGCCGTCGAGAGTCGCGGGGTCGGGCAGCGTGAGCGTTTCCGGATCGTCTTCTAGCGTGACCGCCGGAATTTCGGGAGCGTTTTCGGCGTCGCTTTCGGAGTCGCTTTCGCCCTCTTCTTCGTCGGTGAACTCAAGGATTGGATTGCCGTCTTCGTCGAGCGAGATTTCGGCGACCTCGCTATATTGTTCTTCTTCGTCCGCAGAGACGAGAGGCGCGGCGTTGAGCGCTCCCGGACGCGCGTTCGAGGCGTTTAATCCGCGAACGGTCGACGGGAGTTTGGGCGTTCCGGGCAGGCGAGTAAGCGGCAGCGCGCGCGGCGCCGGCGACTCTTCTTCGTCGTCGAATTCGAAGGAGTCGACGACGAGTTCGTCGTCCGTCGAGATCGCGGACGGCGAATCGGCGAGAGTCGCGAAGGATTCAGATTCTTCTTCGACAAGCTCGAGGGCGCGGGCGTTCTTCGAAGGCGCGGGCCCGATTTTCGCGAGGGAGTTCACGGCGCTTCCCGAATTCGGCGACGAAAGGGATTGCGTCGCGAGGTACTCTTCGCCCGTCATCATGACTTCGTCGTCGGTTTCAAATCCATAGTCGGACGAGTCGTCGGAGGCGAGGGAGAAGTCGTCGCCGATTCCGAGATGGAGTTCGCGCGTCTGTCCAAAGGACTTTATGGACGAATTGTTTCCGACGTGAACGCCGGATTCCGCAAAGCTGGCGTTCATGTCGTTATCGTCGAAGAAGTCGTCTTCGACCTCGGGCGCGCGATAGCCTTGGAAGGACGGTTTCGGACCGTTTGCGGCGAGGCTCGAATTTCGCGCCGGCGTCTGATTGGCGCCGCGCGCGAGAATTCGCGCATAACCGGGATTCGGATCGTTCGCTTTTGCGAGAAGCCGATAGTTCACAGGCTTCCCCGATTCGCGCGCTTGCGCCTGCATCGCGACGGTCGTCGCTTTGTCGGCGAGAACGCGTCGCGCTTGCGGGGAGAGACCGCCGAGCTGCGCGACGACCTGCTGGAACTGTCTCGGATCCTGCTCGACCGTCTGCGAGACGCTGTCGACGAACGCGAGGGTCTGCTCGAAGTTGGCGTCGGCGATCTTGCCGATCATGGAGTTAAAGGCGCGCGCGACGAGGTCGACGCCGGGATTCTTGATATTGACGAAGGCGTCGAGACGGCAGACGACGAGCGGCGTGAGCGCTTGATCTTCCGTGTATCGCACTTGAAGAATGAGGAAGGCTTCGCCCTCGACGGGACGAATCATTCCGGCGCCGCGGTATGTTCCGACGACGTGCGCGACCGCGAGTTCGGCGTTCTGATACAGAATCGTGAGCTTGCCGCTAGAGCCGTCTTTTTCGCTGACGGCGTAGGTCGCGGAGTCGACTTGCTTCATGTCGACTTCCTCGTAGCCCATCTGTTTCCATAGCTCGACGATCGTATTCGGGTAGGTGAGGAAAAAGTCGAACAGTTCCGGATTGCACCGTCCTCCCGCCATCGGAAGTCGGCGATACATCGTCGGCGACGCCGCGACCTGCTGGAATCGCGCCTTGGTCTTTTCAGGGAAGAGGTTCCACGGAACTCTGGCGAGCGCCTCGTTCGCCTCCGCAGGATTGGTCGACGCCTGCGTGAGGTCGCCCGGCGTGACGCTTTGCGGATAGGAACCGTCGGGACGACGTCCCGCGCCTTGGACCATTATGGGTTGACCCATGTTCTGACTCGGCGCGTTTAGATGCTGAGAACGCTCGTGAAACTCTTGGCTCTGACGCTCGCGCGCTTGCCGTTCGGCGCGGTCCAGATTCTTGGATCCGGAAAAGATCGGACGCGTTCCGAAGACGCCGAGATGCTCCGGCTCCTGCGACGGCTGCGCCGTTCGCGGCGGAATGTGCGGCGTCGGCTGATTAAGTTGATTAAGCTGGTTAAACTGTCCTGAAGCGCCGCTTGACGCCTGCTTGTTTTGACCGAGAATTCCGGAGAGGATGGGCGAACGGGACGACTGACGATTTTGCGTTCGATTTGCCTGAGCTTGCGCCTGCGCTTGGGCCGCTTGAAACTGCTGCGCGCGCGGCGCCTGTGGGAACTGCTGCTGGTTTTGGGGCGGGAAAATTTGCGCGATCGATCGATTCTGAGCCGCTTCGACGCCGTTTCCTCCGAAGAAACCTAACAGGGCGCTTAGCGCGACAACACACGCTTGACGTCGTACGGCGCTTCCCAGCGACATACTGACGTCACGATCTCGCCCACGCGAGGTCGCGCGGCGGTCTGAATCGTTGAAACGGGTCATCTTCAATCCTTTGAAAATCATCGACGCGCTTTTCTGAAGTCGCACGAGCATAGTTCCGTCCATGCAACGACTGCAGAAAACGACTTTACCTTCTTTATCGGACGTAACGATTAGAAAATCAAGCGGAAAACGAAAAAAATAACGGACGTTATTTTGTGTAAACTTGCCATTCTGCTTATTTTGATATTTTTATGAAATCGAACTGTGAGAATCGCGGGAACGGCGTTCCAATATAATTATTGAGTATGGATCAATCGACGGACAAAAAGCATGGCGGAGCGACGTGCGACGACGCGGCGTCTCTCGTCGAGGCGTTGACGAAACGCGCCGTAAGGCTCGCCGTCCTCGACGCGCGTTTCCTAGCGCTCGGAGGCGCCGGTCTTGCGACGATTGTCGCCGCTTTTCTGACGTCAAAATCGCTTGCGGCGACGACGGGACTTCTCTGTTATGCCGTCCTCTTTTGGGGCTGTCGTTATTTTCTTCTCCGTCGCGCTCCGAACGCGCCCCTTGCGGCGCGGCGAATCGAAACGCGATTTTCCGCCGCACAGGGCGCCGTGACGGCGGCGCTTGAGGATATAGGGGATTCGGAACTTGCCGTCGAGACGCGGCGCTTGGCGACGTCGGCGACGACGGCGATCTCGAAACTCTCCGACGAAGAACTTTACGGCGTCCTCTTTGGATTCGGCGCGGACGCGGAATCGACAGAGCGCCGCGCGCGACGTCGGGCCGCGCTGCGCCGCGTCTCGACGACGCTTGCGGGAATCGCCGTCGCGACGCTCGGCGCCGTCGCGTTTCACGACGCGCTTTTTTCGCCTGACCTAGACGGTCGGCGATCTCCCGTCGCGGCGAGCGCTCCCTCCCAGCCGTCGCCGCAAACTTTTACCCCGACTCAGCGCGCGGCGTCGGAACAGACGCCCGACGCCGTCGAATCGCCGTCTTTGACGGAGACGCTTGGCGGCGGAGAAGAGCAGGGCGTCGACAAAATAGTCGCCGCCGTCGCCGCGCTCGTTTCCGACCTTGAGCGCGCGAGGAATCTCTCGCGACGGCTCCTTGACGAACTCGACGAAAAGGATTCGTTCGACGCCGCGCTTGTCGTCGCGCTCGCGCGCGAACTCGACGGCGCCGTCGCGACGCTCGACACGCGCGCGGCGACCGTAGCGGACGCGATCCGCGGCGACAAAAACGCCGCCGACGCGGCGCGCGTATTTTTGACCGCCCGACGCGCCTTCGAACTGGCGGAGTTTTTCAAGCGCGAACTGGACGCGACGGGAACGCTGACGTCGGCGTTAGACGCGTCGCTACGCGGAACGTCGACGGCGTTCGACAAGGCCGTCGACGCGCTCGCGGAAAGACTCGCGTCGGAGGTTCGCGCGTTTTCGATTCTGGAAGAGAGCTGGCGTTTCCGAGTCGAAGAGAATTCGGCGTCGGAACTCGACGCGGCGACGCGGCGCGAGGCGACGCGTCTCCTTTCGCTTCGCGCCGGGAACCAGCCGGGCGACGCGTCCGCGTCCACGACACGCGACTTCTTCGAACTGACGAATCGTCGCCGCGACGCGTGGACGGACGAAGCGACGCGATACGAGGAGACGCGACGGCGACTTGAGGCGCCGGAATCGGCCGAGTTCGTCGCGTTTGCGCGCCGCGCCGCGGCGGACGCGGGACTTACGGCGCTCTGTTTAGAGGTTTGCGACGGGGACGCGACGGGCTATCTTGCCGCGGCGACGCGACGACTTGACGACGCGGAAAACGAAGCGCGACTTGAACGCTGGGGACGCGTCGCGTCGATTCTCGAAGCGAGTCCGAGCTACGAATCGCGCGCGACGACGTCCGAAGTCGACGCGCTTGCGGCGCGATTGACGTTCGGAACCGTTCCCGCAAGCGGCGCGGCTTTCGACGTGGAGCCGAACGTCGGCGCGCCAGACGCGCCGGATTTCGCCGCCGACGGAACGCGCGACGGCAAATTCCAGCGCGCGGACGAGAAGGCTGTTCTCGACGCGTTTGAACGCGCGGCGGCGTCAGCGTCGGCGGTTGCGATTGTCGAGGGGGACGCCGCGTCGCGACGTCGGAAGGACGGCGTCGTCGAAGGCGGAATCGCTTCCGGAGACGTCTCGGAAACGGGCGCCGTTCCCGATTCTCAATTTGCCGGCGGAGGCGAGAGAGGAGAAGGGGACGCGGCGCGCCGCGTCTTTTCCGGCGACGCGTTCTTTGTCGAGCTGCCGCAGGACGAACGTAAACGCCTTGAGAAAGCGCTGAAGTGGCGTCCGCCTGAGGAATATCTTCGTCGCGCCGAGGTTTTTCGAAAGAATCTTCAGCAGGCGATTTCAGAGGAGCAGAGGAATCGACGCGATTGATCTCGCCGACGTCTAAAATGGGAAAATGTTACTAAGATAGTAAGGATTAAGCATATCCTTAATCCGTCGACGGCTCGAATCGCCGCAGACGAGGTATCTAAAATATTTTAATATAACAGTATAGATAATAAAAATTTTTGACGAAATTTTTCAAAAATCGGGCTTTCTTCTTGACGAAAACGTCATTTTTGTATCTAATATACAATGGCGATGAAGCGGAACGAATTCCCGCCTGTCGTCTTCGTTTATAGCGATCAATCCTATAGGTTCGCAAGCGCGTTGGGGAACCTCGAGACACGTCCTCGCGTAGTTTGCGGATAACAACCGGTTTTTATTATGTTACGGAGTTTTACTCATGAAAAGTCTCAACTCTAAGAGAGGTTTCACGCTTGTCGAACTTCTCGTCGTTATCGCCATTATTGGTATTCTTATTGGTTTGCTTCTGCCTGCGGTTCAGGCTGCCCGTGAAGCGGCGCGCCGCATGCAGTGCACGAACAACCTGAAGCAGATTGGCTTGTCGGTTCAGAACTATCACGACGTCAACAACGCTCTTCCGGCCGCTCGCGCGTGCTTCGGATACAGCGGGTATCTGCACAACTATGGCACTGGCCAAGGACAAACCGGTCCTGCCGGTCTGCCGGTCGGTCCTTTCGGCACGATTATTTTCCTGATGCCGTACATGGAACTGAACTCGCTCTACACGACGATTCTCGATTATACGAGGCCGGATCATCAAGGCGGACAAATGCAGAACCCTTGGGGAATTGGCGACAGCTCGAATTTCCCCGCGCTGAAGACGACGGTCGACACGTTCATCTGCCCGTCCGACGGCAACGCGAAGGCGAAGTCGACCGACGGTCACAACACGGGACGCTTGAACTACATGTCGAGCCGCGGCGACTCCATGTGGAACAACAACCGTAACCCGATGGACGAAAGTTCCGCCGCCGCGAAGACGGCGCACCGCGGATGCTTCTGGATCGGCGAATTCCCGAACATGTCGATCGTTGTGGACGGCACCTCGAACACGGTGACCTTCTCCGAATGCTGCACCGCCGCGATCTCCGGCGGTCGCGCGATCAAGGGTAACCTCGTCTCCGGCCTCGGCTCCATGTACAACGGCAACTCCTTCCCCGGTCCGTGCCTCGCGACGAAGGTCGGCACGCAGCTCGACCGCGACGCGACCGCTTCCTCGTGGCGTGGTCAGCGTTGGCTTGACGGTCAGATGCTCGTCAGCGGCTTCAACACGGTTCTCCCGCCGAACTCGCCTAGCTGCTCCTACTCCGGCGACAACGTCTGGGGCGTCGGCTCTGTTCAGTCGAACCACTCCGGCGGCGTGAACGCGGCGATGCTTGACGGCTCCGTCCGCTTCGTTTCCGACACGATCGACTGCGGCGACGCTTACGCGAACGCGGTCGTCACCGGCGCCTCTCCTTACGGCGTCTGGGGCGCGATGGGCTCCGCGCAGGGCGGCGAAACGACGTCTTCTATGTGATCTAGTTTGACGCGCGACGCAGACGTCGTCGTTTCGTCGCGCGCTGTTTTGCGTTCCGCCGCGTCGTCGGCGGAACGTCGACAACTTTTCCACGGAAGCGCCGAAGAAATTCGGCGCTTTTTCGTATCGTCGCTTTTTACCCGTCGCGAGGCGAAAACGTTTCGCGTTGCGGATTTTTAAAACTGACGTCGAACGCGTCGCCGGGTATTTTCTCCCGACGGTCGCGTACGACCTGACCTTAAAACGACAGGAAACATTCCATGAAACGTAATTTCGCTTTTGTCGCCGCGATTCTTTGCCTTTGCGCGATCGTTTGCGGCTGCTCCAAAGGACCTAAAAAGCCCGCCGACCTTCCGAAGCTCAACCCGACGACCGTAACGGTGACCTACGACGACGGCACCCCCGTCGACGGCGCCACGGTGGCGTTTTTGGCCTCTCAGACCGGCGGACGCACTTGGAACCTCACCGGCGTGACGGACGCGTCTGGTAAATTAACTCTTATGACGGACGGCAACTGGGCCGGAGCGCCCGCGGGAGATTACCGCGTTATCGTGACCAAGGAAATCTCTGAAATGGAGAAGGCGACCGAGGCTGGCGGCAGCGAAACGCTGAAGGGCATCACCCGGTACGTCGCCCAAAAGTATAACAACCCGAACACGTCGGGTTTGACCGCCACGGTCGAAGACGGCAAGACGAACGCTCTCGAATTCAAAGTCGGCGAAAAACTCGAAGAAAGCGTTAAGGCGCTCTGACGCGACGACGCTCTTTGAGACGTTTAGTCGAAAGATAATCCAAACAAGGGAGACGGGGATATTTTCTCGTCTCCCTTGTTCTACGTTTCGGCGGCGCCAGCGCGCAATATTCGCCTCAACGCGCGGGATAACGCTTGAGCGCGAACTGGCGAAAACTACAGGTTCGCGTCGCCGCGCGTCTGAACATTGTCGATCCGCGTTGCGGAATTTCCCTTAAACGCAGCGTCGCGCGTAATACAAGCGACCGCCGGGAGCGATTATTTAACGCATGCGCGGAAGCGCATGACAGGGATTCAGCGTCCTAACGCTGGTCAACGAGTAGCGGACGTTTTAACGGAAACGTATTTCTGATATTTACTCTGCGGCTTATCGGGCAAGGTCATCCGCAACCGACCAGATTGAAGAAGCGGTTTCAAATACTTTTCTAGCAAATAACGTCTGCTGGCAAGCCCAAGATAATCCAATATTTCTTGACGAGTTCTTTCTACATTACAAAAAGCGACGAGTCTTTCTTGGGTTGCGTCTGTCGTCCTACTGCGCGCCGCGTCTTGCGCTCCATCATGTTCACTATCATGTTCACTATCATGTTCACTATCATGTATGGCGTCATGTTCCCTGCTAGGCGTAGCGAGAGCGCATGACGCGTCTTCCATGTTGGAGGACTTGTTCTTTAGGGTGGCAAAGAGCATGAAGCCGGACTGACGATAAATTGGTTCGGGGAGCCCCGCTTCTGACGACGCTGCTCGCGACGTCGTTTTCTTTAGCAGTCGCCGTTTTTCTTCGCCGTCGCGGCGCTTTCGACGGCGATTCGCGCGTTTTTCTTCCACAGTCCGCTGAAGAAGAAAATCCACGTTACGGTAAAGCCGACGCCAAAGCCGAAGGCGCTGTTCCACCAGACGACGGAATACCCCAAGAAGGGACTGTAGCGGAAGAGATAGACGACGATCGTTCGCACCGTGAGCGCGCAGGTCGCGACGACCATCGGAAACGCGCTGTGATTCGCCGCCTGATAGAGTCCGAAAAGGGGAATGTACGCCGTGAGCACGATATTCGTGAGCGCGGCGGCGCGGAGATAGGCGCGGGAATATTTCGCCGCTTGGTCGCCGACCCCGAAGAGCGCCGTGATTTCGTCGGAAAAGAGAAAAACGAAAATAGAAATCGCGATCGCCATCGCGAGCGCGACGAGCAGCGTCTGCATCGCGCCCTGACGCGCGCGATCTAATTTGTTCGCGCCGATGTTCTGACCCGCAAACGTCGCGAGCGTCGTTTGAAACGCGTGACCGGGCAAGCTCAGATACATGTCGATTCGCTGTCCGACCGTAAACGCGGCGGTCATCGCCTGTCCGAAGTCGTTGACGGCGCGCTGGATCAGCGTAAAGCCGAACGCGACGACCAAAAGCTGCGCGGAAATCGGCGCGCCGACTCGGACCGTTCGCATGATCGCGGCGGCGTTCCAGCGGTAGTCCTCGAGTCGGAACCGGAAGATCGGATAGCGGCGAACCATGTAGAAGAACGCCGCAAAGAACGCGACGCCTTCCGCGACGTCCGTCGCGATCGCCGCGCCCGCGACTCCCCAGTCGAGCCATGCGACGAAAAGAACGTCCAGCGCGATGTTGAGAATCGACGAGATCAGCAGGAAATAAAGCGTCGCCGCGCTGTCCCCGACGCCTCGAAGAATCGACGAAAAACTCCAATATCCGAACTGAAAGACGAGTCCGACGCAGTATAACCGAAAATAGAGAAGCGTCTGTTCCAGAAAATCGTCTGGAACCCCGACGAACGCGTCAAACGCCGGACGCGAGACGGCGATTCCAAGAATCGTCAGGATCGCCCCCAACGTTAGGAGAAAACTCGCGCCCGACGCGGCGTTTGCCCGCACCTGACGCTGATCGTTTGCCCCGTAAAACTGCGCGACGACGACTCCTGTTCCCGCCGAAAGTCCGATCGCGATCGCGTGAAGAAGAAAGATGAAACTGCCCGTCGTTCCGACCGCCGCGAGCGCGTCTTCCCCGGAATAATTCCCTACCACGATCGCGTCGACCGTGTTGTAAAGCTGCTGCATCGTCGAGCCGGCGAGCACGGGGAGCGAGAATTTCAGCACGTGGAGCCACGGCGCGCCTTCCGTCATCGGCTTCGTCTTTGTCGGCATAACGTCTCCGCTGTTTCTTTGAGAATCTCTTAACAATCTTGCTGACGATATCATACCTTGTTTCAAATTTCTGAATACCCCGCGACCTCTCGGGGACGGTATTCGACTTTGGGGACGGACTGATTCACAGCAGCCAACTGGCGAAGCCGCTATGTCGCGGCTCGTTGGACGCGACGTCAAATTCAAATAACGTCCGCGTTGCGAACGCGACAAGAGCCGACGTTTAAAGATCGAACTGCTCTTTTTTCTACGAAAAAGCCAGATAATGGTTGTTTCTTATAGGAATAATAACTAATCTTGGCGATTTTTCCTATGAATAATCTCCTTGACAGGACGTTTTTCCTATGAATAATAACCAAAGACGCGCGTCGAGACTAGAAAGAACGATCTAACTCTCGACGTTTCTGGTGAAACACGTTTGTCGATAGGGGAGCCGACGATGGAACGAACCGCGATGAGACGTCTGGTCGATTGGAAAGAAAAGGAACGTCGCAAACCGTTGTTGATTTCCGGTTGTCGGCAGTGCGGGAAAACGTGGCTGGCGACGGAATTCGGCAGACGCTATTATGAGAAAACGTTTGTCTTTAACTTTGAGAAAGAACCGGCGCTTGCCGAGGTTTTTCGATACGATCTTGATCCGCGACGGATTCTGCGCGAACTCGGACTGTTCCGCGAGGGCAAACCGATCGACCCCGAGCGTTCGCTCGTCGTCTTCGACGAGATTCAACGCTGTATGGACGCCGTCGCGTCTCTCAAATACTTTGAAGAGAGCGGACTCAACGCGCATTTGCTCTGCGCGGGGTCGCTCTTAGGCGTGGAACTGAAAAGAAGGCAAGCGTCGTTTCCTGTCGGAAAGTGCGAGCAACTGAGACTTTATCCGCTGAATTTTCCGGAGTTTGTCGAGGCGGTCGGCGGCGGTCAATATTTAACGTCGCTTCGAGAATACGAACGATTTCGCGAAATCCCCAGCTATATAGCCGAGCCCATGTCGCGTTATCTCAAGTTATACTTTGTTGTCGGAGGCATGCCGGAAGCGGTTCAAACGTGGATTGATTCCGAGGACGTCGGCGCCGTCGACGCGGTTCTCGATCAGATTATTTTAGGAACTCGCGCCGATTTCTCGCATTACGCCGATCCCAACGAGTCGTTGCGAATCGCATGGATTTGGGACTCCATCCCCAAACAGTTGGCGAAAGAGAACAACAAATTTGTCTTCTCTCACGTCAAGACGGGCGCGCGGGCGCGAGATTTTGAAGACGCGCTTTTATGGCTCGTCGACGCGGGACTTGCGTATCGTCTGGAAAAGGTCGTGGTTCCGAACGTTCCTTTGTCGGCGTTTTCCGACGCCGCCAGCTTCAAAGTCTATGCGAACGACGTTGGAATTCTTCGTCGCAACGCCGGAATCGCCGGACAAACAATTTTGACGGAATCAGACGGGTATTCTACCTTTAAGGGCGCGTATACTGAGAACTACTGCATGACGGAACTCGTCGCGCAAGGGCGCCGACCCTATTATTGGCGGAGCGATAACGTCGCGGAACTGGACTTTCTCTTTGAAGACCGTCTAAATCGAATCGTCCCTATGGAAGTTAAAGCCGCCGAGCATACGAAAGCGAAGAGTTTTTCTCTCTTTTGCAAACGCTACGCGCCACAGAGGGGATTCAAAATCTCGGGCAAAAACGTCGGCGACAATCAGAAAGGCGCGACGCTCGAGATTAGCCTGCCCCTTTATCTTCTCTGGAAGCTAGACGAGTATCTGCAAAACGACGCTCAAAGCGATTGAGGGAACGATTCGGATTTGTAAAGAGAGATATTTCCCGGTTTTTCTGATAACGGCGCTGTTGTTCGGATGATTCTCGTACGTTTAACGCCGTTTGAAAAACCGGGATACGACAGTTACGACTGAACCTTCAGAAATCGGATTTTCCGTTTCAGATCGCAGCTTTTCATGGATTTTAAAAATACCTGCCCGTTAGCACGGCGACTTTTCTACCGCAGAGTATCCCCACGAGACACAGGGCGACGCTCAAGAATATATAGAGTCCCGCGGCGAAGTATGATCTACTTTCGAGGAGTCCGATCGTCTCGAGCGAGAACGTGGAGAAGGTTGTAAAACCGCCGCATACGCCGGTCTTCCAGAAGAGCGTCGCGTTTAACGGCAAGTCTTCACGGTTGGTCGCCAGTCCGACAATAAAGCCGATCAGCGCTGCGCCGAGGACGTTTGTCGCGAGCGTGAGCGCCGGAAAACCGCTCCTGAACGGGATTAAACTTATCGCGTAACGCCCTGCCGACCCGACCGCGCCGCCAAGCGCGACCCAAAACACGCCCATTCTTCCTTCTCCGTAAAAAAGCGCCGACGTCGCAAGTCCCTATAGTCGCGAATATCAATACAGGACCGGCAGAAGGTTGTACATGTATTCTTTTACGTCCGCAACGCTGTGCCAGCCGCCTGTTTTGACGAAATACCAAGTGTTGACGCCGTCGCCGTCCGTCTCGAAGGTTTCCGGAAGCCGTTTCATGGCGTCAAGCATCGGGGTCATGTTCGGTTCGGCGATATCGTGGTCGCCGGTAATGGCGTAGATTTTAAAGTCTTTCGACGTATACCCCTGTTCCTTTACGGAATCGGCGAGCGCTTTCGCCGTTTCTTCCGACTTCGATTTGCCGCCCTGTCGTTCGAGCGTCCAGCAGTCGCCGCTAATCGGCAGGAAGCGCGCGAAATGCCTTAGACGCTTTTGAAAGACGAGCCACGTCGCGGCGGAACCCATCGAAAAGCCTCCGAACGCGCGATGGTCTCGCGACGCCGTTAATCCTTCGTCGTCGACGCTTTCCGCGTAAGTCGAAAAGACGCTTTCCACCGCCGGGATCAAATATTTCGAGAGTTCTTCCGGAAATTGCAGAATGGCGTTCCATGCGTCGGGGATACTTACGCCGTTGCGACTTTGCGTCACGTAAGTGGGCATGACGATCAGAATCGGCTTCATTTCGCCGTTTTCAATCAGACGGTCGACGACGTTTTTGAGATCGGAAGGATTTCGGTCGTCGCCGAAGAAGGTCCCCTGATTGTCGCCGCCGCCGTGCATCAGGTACAAAACGTCGTATTTCGTAAAGCGATTGTAGCCGTAAGGCACGTAGACATAGGCGAATTTGCTCCCGTCGTCCGTTTCGTAGTCCAAACGCACGATCTTGCCCGCGCGCGCGGTCGGGGTTCGATATTCCTGCGGGATCGGACGAACTTCAAAGGCGTCGAGCGCGACCCGTTCGCTCGCGGCGTCTTCCGTCGACGCTTCGAGATTTCTCTCGTCCGAATCGGCGTTTTGAACCGTCGCGCCCCAAGAGTTCGACGACGTCGAGATTAGAAACGTCAACAGTAGAAACAGGATCGTCTTTTTCATGGGGAACCTCTCGTTATAGGAACTCGTCGACATTTTCAAGGAATAGGAATCTCGGGGAAGCCCGTCATATTTCATTCTAGGTCGAGTCTTGCCATCTTTCAAGGCGGAGTCGTCCATCCGCCGTTATTTCTTGAGAAGAAGTATAATCAATAGTTTTTACGTTATTATTCTATGATAATACAAGTCGCCCTTACGGCGCGGCGTATCGCTCTGTAACTAAAGTCGACTTTAATTACGAGGGGAATGAAACGCCGTATCTAAAGAAAAACGGCTTTTTCTTTAGATACGGGGCGTTTTAGACGTGTTTTTTCTCTGTATCTAAAGAAAAACGCCGTTTATTTTAGTACGAAAATTTTTTGAGGTAAAAATTTCTCCGTATCTAAAGCGTACTTTAGATACGGAAGGAGATTGTCCGCGTATCTAAAGAAAAACAGAAGAATAAACGTTATCGTTTTCAGCCGTACTTGGAGATTCCGGAAAGGGGAACCGAGTAGGAGGACTTCTACGCGTCGGCGTCAAAGAAAGAAACGTCCGCTCCCAAGCGTTGTGGGAACGGACGTTTTTCGTTCTATCGCCGTTAACGGCGAGCCGCGGCGTCAGTCGGCGATTTTCGCTTTGAACTCGTCGGAATTGCCCTTAAGTTCGGGCGCGTACATTCCTTCGATCGTCGTCGGAAGCGCGGAGAAGGTTCCGGGCGTCTCGGCGCGGAGCCGATACGTTATCACGGAGCGTCCCTGCGGCAGATTCGAGACGAAGAAGCAGACGAACGCGTCGCGGAACTCGACATAAGAGGAGAGACCCTCGAAGTAGCGATATCCGCTGCGGACGTCGACCGGCTCCATGCCCGCGGCCTTGAAGTCGCGAATCATGATCGATTCGTAATCGTTCTTCGAATCGACGATCAGCTCGATCTCGACGAGGTCGCCCGACTTGATTTCGTCGCCCGACTTGACAAGTTCCTTGTCGTACTGCTCGACGCGCTGGCTAACCGCCTGACCGCGACCGCCTTCGACGGTCGTCGTCGCGTCTTTCTTCAGCGTCAGCTTGTAGACGTTGCGCTCGGCCTTGACCTCGAGCCCCGACTTCTCGATCGGATCCTCCAGCGTGAAATACTCGAAGTACGCGTTGCAGTAGAGCGGCCCCTCGCCCTCGACGGTCCAGCCGACCGTATGCTCGCCCGTATCGAGCGCCTCGAGAGGAACCTCGACGGTTCCGTCGATATCGAAGAGCGTCTCCGGCGTATACTCGACGTTCGCAAGCGGCTTGCCGTCGAACGTCACGACGACCTTCTGGTTCGCCTTGAGCTCGTCGGTCTTCGTCAGGTATTCCGCGAACGCCTCGACGCAGACCGCCGTGTCGCGCGTGGAGTTCCAGTACGTCGCGTGCTTGCGATTGTTGAGGAGATACTTCACGAGGCGCGGCGCGTCCGTCTGAAGCCCGAGCTTCTTGAGAAGCGCGTCGGGCGCCCCTTGGAGCGCTCGCAGATAGTACGCCTGCGTCTCGAACTCGGAGCCGAACCACGACCACCATCGCCAGCCGCCGCGATTCAGATCGAGCCAGACCGTCTGGTTCTCGTCGTCCACGACGCGGCGTTCCATAATGATCCGGAAGATCGTCTCAAGTCGTGCGAGCGCGGAGTCGTCGAGGGACGGTTCTTTTTCAAGCGCGAGACCGTAAGTCGCAAGCGTGTAAATCTCTAGGTTGTTTTTCGCGTCCCAGAGCAACTCTTTCATGACGGCGTGAACACGGGCGGCGTCAGCGGCGACGCCTTCGCCGTAGTCGGCCTTATCATAGTCGACGTCGGTCTTTTGGAATTCCGCGGGCGTCACTCCAAGCTCCGTAAGCGCGTAGTAGACGAAGGCGTCTTCGTCGTCGGCGCGCTCCTTCCATTCTTGCCAAGAGGCGTTCCGCTTCTGTTCGTCGGTCCAGACCATGCCGCGAACGACGCGCAGTCCCTGCTGACGCTCGTAGTTCGTCAGCCACTGGATTCCGCGCGCGATCGCGTTCACGTCGACCTCTTGATCGCAATCTTGAGCGATCTTGAGCCCTCGCGTTATAAGCGCGGTTAGTCTCGGAGACGAAACCTCGCCCGCGCCGGAGAACCAGCCCCAACCTCCGTCGCCGTTCTGCATCGATTGAAGCTTCTCGACGCCTGCGGCGACGAGGTTTCGCGTCTCCGCCGTGTCGAAGATCGGGTCTTTGCGCGTTCCTCGATTGCGCCACTGCGCCGCGCGTTCAGAAGGATCGCCGATCTCTTGCGCGTTGAGATTCGCGCGCTTCTTCGCGATCGATTCAAGGTCGACGCCAAGATCGATCAGCGCCCTCTGCGCGACGACGGCGGGGAGGAAGCGGTTGAGCGTCTGCTCTGTGCACCCGTACGGGTATTCCGTGAGATACGGAATCGCGTCGAGAATCGCGCCCGCGAGCGTCGGCGAGAACCGAACGATTAGCTGCGAGGAATCTTCGCGACGTTCCGCCGGAATCTTGAACGTAAAGTTCGTTTCGCGCTTGACGTTATCCGGATCGCTCTTGCGAGGAGGAACGAGCCCGGAGAACGGGATCTGGCGATCGATTCCGTGTTCGTTGATCGTAATCGTATCCTGAATCGCGTCGGACTCTCCTTCGGCGAGCGCCTTCATGAGAAGCGTAACCTCGCCCGTCGCGACGGCGCGAACCGTCCATTCGACGCGCTGACGGTCGTTTGGCGCCACGACGACGTCGGCGACGCTCGGCGCGCCGTCGTCAAGGACGATCGCGGGCGTTTCGCCGGCTTCGGGGAATTCCAGCCCGACCTTGACCTTCTTTTCCTCGTCGCCGTAGTTGTGAACGATCGCGGAAAGAACCGCTTCGTCGCCTCGCGTCAGGAACCGAGGCTTCTCCATGCGGAGGATGAGATCCTTCGTGGTCACGACGGTCGATTCGCCGGAGCCGACCCTCAGACCGTCGCCGACGGACCACGCGGCGATCTTCCACGTCGTGAGGTTGTCGGGCATGTCGATTTCGACGTCGACAACGCCGTCGTCGTTCGGGACGAGATCGGCGACCCAGTACGCGAGATCGGCGAGGTTTTTACGAATCTGCGGCTCGGCGAAGGACGCTTCGTCGCTCGACTCCGCTTCCGCGCCGTTTTCGAACGACGCGGCTTCTTCTTTCATCATCGGGGCGGCCGCCGGCGCGGCGAGCGCTTTCGCTTCCATTCTCGCCATCATTGGAGCGGCGTCGGCGTCGGCGACGGCTTCTTCGGCGACTTCCATATCGTCAAAGGCCATGTCCGCCGTCGCGGCCATCGCCATGCCGCCTCCCATGCCGCCCGCCATCGCGCCCACCGGGGCGTTAAAGGCGCGATTGCGATTCTTTCTGAGAGCAGTCGACGACTTCGAACCGGCGAAGCCGTTCGTCATTGCGAGACCGCCAAACGCGCCAATCGGTCGCATGCGATCCGACGCGTCGGCGTTCCGGAAGCGCAGATAAGTGACGTCGAAGTACGAACGGCCGCCGAGGCTCGTCATGTAATTTGCCGAAGCGTAGCGCCGCCATTTCCAGAAGAACTCGCGGATATCGCCGACGTTCGAGCCGCCCGAAATCGCCTCCAGCGACTGATCGTAGACGGTTACGACCGTCTGACCTACGACCGGCTTGCCGTCCGGGTCGGTGAGACGGAGCTTAAGCTTCGCCTTTTCGCCCGGCTTGACGCGTTCTTTTTCCGGGGTAATCGCGACGTCGAGCACGCGCTTCTGCGGCGGAACGACGATTTCCTTCTTTTCTTGGACCATTCTCCCGTCGAAGACGGTAAACGCGTCGACGAAGAAGTTCGGCTGGTCGCCCTTTTCGACCTTAACGTCGTAGTAAGCGACGCCGTTTTCAAGATTTAGATAGATCGGCTTATCCTCGACCCATCCGCCTTCCGGACGCAGGAAGAGGACGACGCGCGCGTCGGGACGGTTCGACGCGATTTGCAGTCTAACCGTTTCGCCCGGCGCGTACTCCGGCTTGTCGGGGATGATTTCAAGCGCGTTGAAATGGAACTCGGGCTTCTCCTCGTCTTTCGCGGCGACGCCGGAAATCATGACGAGCTGGCCGCCTTCTTCCGCGATCCCTTCCTCCGTCGTCACGACGGCGGAAACGCGATATTGACCGGGCTTCGCCGCGAGCGTTTCGACGGTTCCCGCGCCTTCCTCGTCGGTCTTAAGCTCCTGCGCGAAGACTTCCGTCTCGATCGGCTTGATCGTTCCGTCGTCCGTCGGCTCGTACGTCACGCGATAGAGTTTCACGACCGCGTTTCCGACGACCGGCTTGCCGTCGAGACGCCGCGCTTTAAAGGACGTCGTCATCTTCTGGCCCGTCTTGTAGAACCCGCGGTCGAGCCAGACCGTCGTCGTAAAGGGTTCGCGAGCGACGTAGACCTTGCCGCGCCCCGAAATAACGCGACGCGACTCGTCGACGACTTCCGCCTCGATCTCATACGTCTGGTCGTCGGAGGGATAGATTACCTTCGCGAGGGACGAATCGATCTCGATTTCAAGCTCGCCGTTTTCGTCAAGTTCGCCTTCGCCGTCGACGACGACTTCGGGAATTCCAGGGTTGTAGTAGCCGGGAGAAATTCCACAGACGCAGCGGCAGCCCCATTTCGACCAGCCGGGATACCATTCCGCGTCGTAGGGGAATTTCCAATATCCGCAGCCGTAGAACCAGTCCCAATATCGCGCGGGATACCACGTCGACTGATATTGTTGACGCGTGACCTTGTAAGTAACCTTCGCGCCTGCGACGGGCGCGCCGAAGTAGTAGTCTGCGCGGACGGTCGCTTTGAACTTGTCGCCGAGCGCGACGGGGTCTTTCGGCGCGTCGATCGAGACTTTATACTCTGGCTTGCGATACTCTTCCAAACGGAACCCGCCCGAACCGTAGTATTGCTCCAGATAACCGTTGGCGGCAAACTTGTCGCCGATCGCGACGGAGTAAACGCCGAGTTTTGCGTCGGCGGGGATTTCAAAGGAGTCGCTTATCGCGCCGTATTTGTCAAGCGTTAGATCGGACTTGCGGACGATCGTTTCGCCGGTCGGCGACGAGATTTGGATCGCGACCGTCTTGCCCGCCCATTCGTTCCCGGCTTCCGGCGCGTCGTAACGCGGATTGCCGATCCAGAATTTGAAGTTGGCGGTCTGCTTCGGACGGTAGATCGGACGGTCGGAGACGAAGAACGCTCGAACGCCCAGCAGGGAGTCGTACGGACGTTCGACGCGCCAGAACGCGGAGTTGAAATCCAAGAAGGCGTATGAAAAATCGTTCGTGCCGGGAATCGGCGCCTTGACGAGCGTGACCGTTTGCTTAATCACGGGGTCGTCGTCTTGACGGTTGACGAGGAGCGACCCTTGCTCGTCGGTCTTCGACGTTTGACGTTCGACGTCGATTTGTCTGCCTTTCGCGTTGACCGTTTCGCGACGGCGAATGACCGTCGTAAATTCGACGGGCGTATTGGCGCGAGGCTCGCCTGTCTCCGCATTCATGACGAAATACCGCTGACCTCCTGAAACCGAACGGCGCGCGACCGCCATGTCGGCGAGCCAAACGACGATCGCCTCGCGGGAGTCCTTCGGACCGCCCTTGGCGACGCATTCGATCAGGTACGCGCCGGGCGCGAGCTTCGGCAGTTCGACGGGCGCGAGAACGTCGTAATGGCGCGGGTCGGGCGTAAGGGGCGTTTCAAAGTTCGCGACCTCGCCGCCGACGAATTTTCCCTTCGGCGGCTTGAGTTCCTTAATTCGATCAACCTCGTGATCCAAGACCGGCTCGCCGATCGCGTCCGCCTCGACTAGTTCAAGGAGCCGACCCTGAATCGAAAGACTCAGCCTCCGACTCTTAAGGAAGTCGTCGTCTTTAAGCTGGTTGAAGAGCGCGTCGATATTGAGTTTCCGAACGACGACGCTCGCGGCGGTCGCGTTGCGGTTGCGGAGAACGAGCTTGACGTCCGTCCCGGAAACCTGCGACGCGGCGGCGTCGAACGAGACGCGAGGATCGACGATTTGCGAGATCGCCTTTTCCGCCTGATCGATAATTCCCGTGGACGCGCCCTTTTCTCTTTGGCGCCTGATAATATCGCGCCAGACGTCCGCCGCTTTGTCGAGCTGACGGCGCGACTCGTATTCCTGCGCGATTTGCATTTGGTCGTAAGGATTGTAAGAGAACTCCAGCGCTTCCTTTAGGAGCGCGATGTAGTCGTAGTCCTCCGGGAGCGTAAAGCGCTTGACGCCGTTTGCGAGCTTTGCGATCGTTTCGGAATCTTGGAGCGTCTCGAGCGCCCAGATTCCGGCGTCGGCGGCTTCGCGGTCTTTGTCGTCAAAGAAGAATCGGTAGCTTGCGAGCGTCTCGACGCCGAAGAGCATTTTTGCTTCCTGCGCCCGATCGCGAAGAATCTGCGCGCGCCGATACGGATCCTGAATCAGTTCGAACTCTTCGGCGCGGAGCGCTTGGAGACGTTCGCCGTCGTTTTGAGCGGCCTCAAAGCTTTCGGGCGTTTTGTAGAAAATAGGATTTCCTTCTTCGTCGACGGGCGCGCCCTGGTTTCGCCCTCGATACCACGCGTAGTTCTGCGGTTCGTAATCGGGGAGTTCGTCGACGTCCGTGAGCGTCTGTCTTTGCCAGTATGGGCGCTGGAGGTTGTTGTAGAAGAGGCTGAAGAACTGGTTGACCGTGACGACGGCGCTCTTGGCGGCCGACGACTCCTCTTTGAGTTCGGCGCGAACGAGGGGAAGGGCGTCGCGGAGAATCTGCAGTTTCCGCACGCGGCGTCTTTCGGCGCAGGAGTAAACCTCGGTTCCCTGCGAATAATCGTGGGTAAATTCTCCGGCGACGACGACGCCCTCCTGCGGTAGATACTCCATGGCGCTAACGACTTTCGTCATCATTCTCCAGTCGTCGGGATACGCCTTCAGAATCGCTTCCAGGTCGGCCTCTAATTCCTCATACTTTTGCATCGGGGCCATCGCCGCAGCGTATCCGCCGAGCGCTTCGAGCCGAGCGTCTAGAGAGACGTCTTCGCGGTCGACGACGTTTTTATAGACGACCGCGGCGGCGGAGTATAGACGCGAGTTTGAGAGATCGCGCGCGGCTTTGACGAGTTCTTCGCCCGTCTTGTCCCCGAGTTCCTTTTGAACTTCTTCGGGCGACTTCTGGGCGACGTCCGCGTAGGGGAGAACCGTCGTGTTCTCGTCGAGTTTCCTGACTCCCGCGTTCGGTTGAGGAACTCTCACGCCGGGATTCTGCCCCGCGCCGGACGGCGCCGATTTTCCGACGGCGCGAGCGGTTCCGATCGCTGCGATTACAGCGACGACGGCGATCAGAATCAGGATCGTTAGCGTCAGTGGGGCTGCGGACGTCATGAACGGTATTCTCCGATTGTTTCTGTTTCCTTGATTCATAGAACGCTCCATGTAATGTTTGTCTGTCGATAGGAGCCGAAAGGCGTCGACTCCCGAATCGCGAATTTCAGTTCTGTATCGTCGCTCGATTTGTCGTAACGATTGTAACGAATCGAGGGTTATGACGCAAGCATGTCGTCGCGGTAATTCGCGCGAACGTCTCCGAAGTCGCATTTTGAGGATTTGAACGAGACCGGTCTTGTTTCCGTCGCGCGTAAGCGCTAAAATGTCCGCGTTACATGATTCTGTTAATTGCGCGCAGATCTTCTTTGACGCGCGCTTACTTGCGAGGCGAGGACTTATGGCTTCTTCTATCGGCGAGCGAATTAGGGAATTACGAACGACGTTAAGGCTTACTCAGGATCAGTTTGGCAATAAAATTGGCGTCAAAAACGGCGTCGTTTCCGCGTGGGAGAAGGGGTCCGCCCCCGTTCCCGACGGACGCGTCCGCATAATTCGGGACGAATACAACGCTAGCATCGATTGGATTTTGAAAGGCGAGGGCGAAATGTTCCAAGAGAGTACTGAAGATCCGAACGCAAAACGCGACGCCGCGCTGGAATATGCGCTCTCGCTCATCAGGAAACTGCCCGCCGTCGAGAGAAACGACGCCGTGGAGTTTATCCGCGAACTCGTTCGGCGATGCGACGACGACTATGTCTCGGCGCTAAGGAAGCCCTCTTCCAAAAACGCTCAGAGCGTCGTTCCAGAGATCGTCATCGCCTCTGCCGACGACGACTTCGACGAAATCTCCGACGACGACGAAGAATTCGATCTCGAAGACGACTATGACGACGACGACGATTGACGTCGGACCCCGTCGCGTTCTCTGAATCTGAAAGACGCCGTTCTCTCGCCCCTAAAGAGCGCGCTAAAAAACGCGCAGGGGACTTTTTTTTCAAAAAAACAGAAAAAACCGCCTTAGACACGGACTCGAAGAGGGCGTCGGGCGTTACTTACGCTGGAAAGTATTTACACGGAAAACTTATATTTTCCCTTTCCCATTCCTTCCACTGGGACGATCACTTCGAGTTCGTTGTTCAATCTTTTGATATAAGACGTCGCGGTTGCGTTAGAACAATTTAGGACTTCCATTATTCTGGAGGCGCCAAAAACTTCCGTTTGGATTTTCTCATACAATTTAATGATGTTTTGCTTAATGGCGTTAGAATAGCGCGAAGCCAAAATTTTCTCCTTAAAATCTTTAGATTCGCTTTCTATCTCGACGTCTTTCTTTGGTTTGGCGCCTGTTTTTATTTCACGGTATTCCTCGTTCGCCGGAATAACGACAGACGTGACGTTATCGTTAGCTTCAAAGGACTTATAATATAGATCCGGCGATAGTCCATCCATCCTCCCCCAAGTTTTGATTATTGAATCCATAGTTTTGAGCGTTGAATTCATAGAAATCAAAGCTTGGGCCCTCGGCAGGCGCCCATGCCTGTGTTTCCGCCTCCCGTTGGGACGCTGGTCTCTGTCAAAGTTCCAACCTTATGCGTTAAGCGTCTGTTAACGGGCTAGCGACCAACGGGAGCGGGTTTCATGCTCGCGCGGAAGCGCGAACCCTCCGAGGCGAGGTCGCAGCCGCGAAGCGCCAGCCTTCCCGCTGGTCAGGCGTCTGTTTTCTAAATTAATTTGAATAACGCGTCGACGCCAACGAGCGTCGCCCTAGAATCACGCGCTCGGGAGACGTTAAACAAGTCAAAGCGTTCCGGCGCGTTATCGTCCCCCGCGACGTCGCGGGCGCGTAATAAAACCGCCTTCGGCGGGCCAACGTGTTATTTTCTGATTTCGCGAGATAGCCACGAGATAATTTCTACATTCAGACTTCTGGTATTTTTTTAAATCAACGAATTTGTCCCAGATACTTGATTTTTGTCCAGCCTTGTGTTATTATAGAATCCAATAGTTTCTACCTGTTGACTGCGAATTAGAGAGAATATAAGTTTGATCATTTAACTTTCGAAGGAGCGCGGCTTATCGGTATCGAACGAGTCGTGTAAACGTTATGAAAAAGCAAAGCATAGTCAACCTTGTGCGGTATCATGTCGAAAAGAACGACGAGGCGTTCGTCTCGGAAGTTGCGGATATCGCGCGCGAGTTCGACTTGGCGGGCGACGAAACAATAGCGCGATACTTAATGGAGTTGATTGCCAGCCCGAGTTTCTACGTGCCTCAGGCAGACTATCGAAACCTTCGTTTTTTGCGGAAGGTCGAGTATTCTCAAAACCCGCTCTATCTGCCGGGGGGCATAGAAGAAGACGTCTTGGGCGTCGCAAGGGCTGTCGGTTCCAAGTCGGGACTGTCAAAATTCCTTTTCTATGGGGCGCCTGGAACGGGCAAAACGGAGACCGTGGCGCAGATTGCGCGCATTTTGAATCGGGATATTCTTTCGGTTCCCTTCGAGCAGCTTGTCGACAGTAGACTCGGCGAGACAGCCAAAAACGTATCTCTTCTTTTTGACGAAATTAACCATCTATCGTACGGCAAGGTTCTTATCATGCTGGACGAGATCGACGCTCTAGCGCTTGATCGGATCAACCAAAACGACGTTCGCGAGATGGGAAGAGTGACGTCGACTTTTCTTAAGGGACTCGATAGCCTCAGCGGCGCCGCCGTCGTCATTGCGACGACGAATTTGTACGATCAACTCGACAAAGCGCTGATAAGGAGGTTTGACGCGGCAATTTCCTTTAACCGTTATTCCAGAGAAGACCTCGTCGAAATCGCGGATTCGCTACTGAAATCTGAACTTAAGAAATCTACAAGCTCCAGACAGGATTCGAGGCTGTTTAAGAAGATACTGAACGCGTTGCAAACGATACCTTTTCCCGGCGATTTAAAGCAGGTAATAAAGACTTCGGTAGCGTTTAGCGACGAGTCGAACGAATACGATTATTTACGTAAAATATACCTGTCTCTAAATGGGAATCCTGAAGTAATTGACATTCAGAAGCTTAAGGAAAGCGGTTTCACGACGAGAGAAATCGAGATTCTTACTCGAATCCCGAAAAGCAGCGTTTCTCGAAAGTTGAGGATGAAGTAAATGAACCCGATTCTACAGATTAAACTCAACTTTTCGAACGAAGAAAACAACCAAAAGATCGGCGGGAAGAAACTCCGTCCAAATGCGTCGGTATCCGCTGAAAAAGTGGACGCGCTTATCGATAGTCTCAAAGGCGTCTTGGACTATTATCGAAATACAAAAAAAATAGTCGACAAGCTCGTAGTTGATGTTAATTATAACGACCTTGTGCCAAAATCGAGACGCATTCATGATTTATTGAAGGAATCTGGGAAATCGGTCGACGACGCCGTCGTCGGAGCACGGTTTTCAGACGCTCTTCCGGGCAAGGAAAAGCACATTATCACATATTACGTCGATGAAGAAACGGTTAACCGTTCGATCCAAGATTTGCGCGTCGTCAAACGATTTATCAATCACGAGCTAGGCGGAACGGCGAATTGCGAGAACTTCAACAACATAACGGATAGAACCGTCTACGAGAGGTATCAACCTCTTACAATGTCTAAGTTGAGGGGGATTGTCGTCGACTGTTCGACCGTCGATTCATTCTCCGTTCCTCATATCTCAAGCGTTCCTGACCGCGATTTCTTTTTGATCACGCTGTATAGAACGGAACTGAAACTCTCTGAGTTGTTGTCAAAACTTGGAGTAGATCGATACCGCTACGTTTACGACCCCCACAGCGACGACACGCTTTCCGTATCGAGAGACCTTTTCGAACGCCTAAACGAAAAGGTTCCATACCTGATATCGATGATTTCGACCGATTTCTCGCAGGTCAAGCCAAGCGATATTTTAAATATTAAACCGACGGCAAGCGTCGAGATTCCCGATCCTCAAAACGAACCCATAATCGGCGTCATTGACATGCTGTTTGACGACGGGGTTTATTTCAGCTCTTGGGTAGAAAACATTGATTGTCGCGACGACTTTGAAAAGAATTCAAAACAGGATCAGAACAGAGATCATGGAACGGAGGTAACGTCGATCATTGTCGACGGACCAAGAATGAACCCATGGCTAGACGACCGTTGCGGCAGATTTAGAGTGCGGCATTTCGGCGTGTGTTCCGATAGAATTTCAACGATCAGACTCGTTAGGAAGATCCGAGAGATCGTCCAAAACAATCGAGACATACATGTTTGGAACTTATCGCTAGGCACGGAGGACGAGACCTCTAAAAATTTTATTTCTTACGACGCGGCGGCTTTAGACGAGCTTCAAGTCCAATACAACGTTGTCTTTGTAATTTCCGGCACGAATGATAATAGGTCGATTCCCCACGGTGAGTTGAAGGTCGGCTCTCCCGCCGATTCCCTTAATTCCGTCGTGGTGAACTCGGTGAGAAGAGACGGTCGACCGGCGTCATATTCGAGAAAAGGAAACGTCCTGAACTTTTTTAACAAACCGGACGTCTCCTACTATGGCGGCGACTATAACGAGAGAATCGTCGCCTATTCGCCGAGGGGCGAGGAGGAAGCGTATGGCACCTCTTTTGCCGCCCCGTGGATCAGCAGAAAATTATGCTATCTGATCGACGTTATGGGCTTTCCGAGAGAAATTGCGAAAGCGCTGCTGATCGACTCCGCCGCCGGATGGGAATTCAAACGAACAACGTATCAAAAAAAGGACTTCTTAGGATACGGCGTCGCGCCTATTGATATTAACCGGATATTGTCTACCGAAAGCGGCGAAATCAGATTCATGGTTTATGGAACGTCACAAAGCTACAGAACCTCGAATTATGCGATTCCCGTTCCGAGAGACGAAGGCGATAAATATCCTTATGTCGCTCGCGCGACTCTCTGTTATTTTCCCGAATGCTGTCGAAGACAGGGCGTCGACTATACAAACCGCGAACTATCGTTGAAATTTGGAGTCGTCGACGACAAGGGGAAAATCAAAGATATTGTCGGCAATAAGCAGCATGAAGAAGGCGCGTATATCGACGAGAGAACGTCGAGAAATTCTTTCCGAAAATGGGATAATACGAAGTTTATTTCAGCGACTCTTAAAAGAATAAATAGGCCCAAAAAAACATACGGCGAACGTCTTTGGGGAATGACGATAACTTCAAACGAAAGACTCGCGGATCGAACGAAAAAGCCTCTGAATTTCGGCGCCGTGATTACGCTAAAAGAAATTAAAGGCGTCAATCGAATCGACGCCTTTATTAAAGCGTGTCAATTAAGGGGGTACATCGTTAACCGGATCGAGGTTGACAACAGGATTGAACTCTTCAATTCGACTCGACAGGAAATGCTGTTTGAGTGAGGTGAGTTGGTTATTGGGCGGATCCGTAACTGACTGAAGAAAGGTTATCTTGTTAATACGCTAACGATCGACGGGAACGGGGTATACACTCGCGTACAGTGACGTTAGACCTCTGCGGTGAAGTCGCGGACTCGAACCAGGAAGCGCTATGTCCGAATGTTACCACCTCGCGATAATATCGTCTTTTCTTATAATGCGGAACGGGATGATTCGATAAAAATCAAGGGCTTTTTGTGTGGATTGAAGGCCAATATAATAAAGTCTGCGGTTAAGAGTTTAGAGAAAGGTCGGAGAAAAATATCATGAAGCGAATTCCATTCTCGCAAGTCTTAAAAAATGCGTCCATTGACCTGAGAAGAGAGTACGATCGACTTTATGCGCTATTCTATGTTCAAAGAACTTTTATTGGAACAAAGAATAGCTACTCGCTTAGGGATTTTTGCGCCTCTTACTTTACAAAACACCCTTTTCGTGGGACCTGTATTTCTCTAGAAGATTTTGACGATTTCTACGGTTATCATTTTGAAAAGGAACCGTCTGAATTTGATATTGATTACTTAGTTTCCTTTGGTGAATACTCATATAATATCCTCTATTATTATCAAACTCCCTATGGCGATGTTCCATTTGTAAGCGAATACCTACCAATTCAATTTTACCTGGATCAGGTATCGAGGGTGATCGAAGACATAGGGTATATGGAAAACCATCATGGCTACGTCATCGATTTTGTTCCAAAGGATCAGGCTGCGATTTCTGTTGCTGAAATTGTTGATAAGAATTTGTCCTATAGAGTCATTGAATACAATCATCACACGATGAAAGGAGACCTTGATCGAAAGAAAGCTACATTAATCGTATTAGCAGATAAATTGGAACCTAGACGATCTGAATTGAAAACAATAAATCCAAATCTAGAGGATGATCTTTTCTTCTTATTCAATAACGTTAACTTGCGCCATAACAACATAGATCCAAACGGTAAAAACTATGAGAAGACAGTAAGCGCTATGAAAAATTGCGAACTTGAGAAATGGTATGACAACGTCTACCAGATGTGTCTTTTGGCATTCCTAGAACTAGATCATATCGAGCGTAAAAACCGCGTCAAAAAATTAAAGAAGGATATAAAAAACAGCAAATAAGACGCCCGACATTACTGAGCCGAGCATAGCGATGGGTTGGTCATTCTCTCAATGGGATCGAGATCGACAGGGAACGCGATATGACCAGGGTAGAAAGGGCAATAATAATTTACTCCACCGCCAGTTCTAGTTCACTTTCCTCTGGCTGGAAGTACTCTTCACACATCATGGAAACCTTGATTTTAAAAATTCCCTTTTCCATCGGTATAATGCAAAGTTCATCTACGGTTTGCGTGTGCGTATGCAGCAGATTTTTACACCATACTTTGACTTTAGTTCCTTCTATATCGACACTCCAGTAAACAGAACAATTCGATTCTAAAAGCGCAGCGCTAATATCAATAGGTTTTGGTCCAAATGCATATGAATCGCCGATAAGATGAGATATCTGTTGTAGTTGCCGCCCTGCGTTGTCCTTAAAAAACTTCCGTGCGCGGGTCTCTTCAATAGGGTTCTGCGGCATTCTAGGTTTCTTCGGAGCAGTCCATTCTTTTGCTTCCCTTCTTTTCATTATAAAAAAGGACTTAGGAAACTCCAAGGTAACGTTCACGTCGGTAGCTTTTGCTGTTCCGACGTTAGAGATGATAAAATCTAGCAGTTGGCCATTCTTTTGTACCTCGTTAAAGGAGCACATCTTCTTCTCATAATCCTCGACTGTCTTTTTATCTGGTAATTGCGAATTATATTTGTCCAAGATTTCCTGTGATATAAGGTTTTTTACATCAGCAGGAACGTCTTCCATCGTCAAGGGATCCGTATTCTTCAAATAGCCCTTCTTAGAAACTTCCTTTCTCTGCACTGTCTCAAACGTCAACAACGAATCATTGGTTTCTTTAGCTTTAATATCGTCAGTCGCCTTATCTTCATTCAATGCAAGAGGTTCCTCGATTGTTCCTGCAAACTTAATACTGACGCTCAAAGCGGGTTGGCGCGGAACGGCGACTTCTCTCAGTTTCCTATTCTCTTCCTCTAATTCACGCACGCGTTGGCTCAGTACAACAATCTCGTTCAGGCTTGCATCCATATCAAAACGATCGCCTCGTACCCATCCAGGTCGCTTTTTCCGATCCATTTGTTTATGAAGAGCCAGCGAAACCTTTGTTCCAAGATCATCTTCATTGCTGAACCAATCAGCTTCCTTTATGTTTGTTATTTCCGTTTGAAGCGCATTAAGCTTTTCGATCAGAACAGGGTCGGTATCCGATTTGTCGACAGTTATCGCAGACTCTTCCTTTATAAATGTAAGTATCGGTATTCCACGGCTAACGGCATAACGATATTCTTTCTCAGTATAGCTAATGCCTGCATCAGGTTGTCCTTCTGGGATTACGGATCCATATCGCTTCCCTATGATAAGGACGTAGTAATCAGAGGAATCAATAGTTTCCTTAATAATCTCCCACTGTTCCTCGTCTGCGGCATTAAACATTTCCATTCCAATCGGAAAATGGTACATGGAAAGAATGACGTCACAAACTTTTTTGCGTTCAGGAATCAAATCCTTATATGTGGATGAAATAAAAATCTGATACTTCTTGTCCAACCGTGTTTCCTCCTCTCCTATAAAACTAGTGAACGACGATAACACAAACAAAATATCAAACTCTTCTAAAGACAGTACCTTCCCCAGATTTTGAAAGGAAGTGTTTGAACGAGGTCTGACTAAAAAATGGCATACGAAAAAGGGACTGCCTTGGTTAGTGTTTTCAAAAACACTACCAGCCCACGTCATAAAATCCCCGGGGTGCCAAACCAAGACCTCGTCCATCGAGTTGATTGTATGTCTTCAAGCAGACCTTTACAAGACTTGTGTTAATATTTTGAGAGGATCTGTTGATGCTCATTTAACATATGGATGTATAACTTCTTAGATACTTCGATAGCATCCGTTATTAACTCTCTAAAAGAAAACGAACCTTCGTTCTTCCTTGGGGTATGGGGAGAACGAAGGCTCTGACGGAATCTTTGCCGCAACTGGACGTTTAAAGACGGGTTTTCAGAAACGTAACGCTATCTAAAAGCTTCCGTCTCAAGCGACCTCATTTATTGAGCTGCCCAGACGCCTCCCTTGGTTCGGCTTGCCTTTGTCAAAATTCCAACAGTGTTCGTTTCGCGTCGGTGTTTGGCAAGCGAACAACGTGAGCGATGATTTCACGTATGAGCGGAAGCTCATAACCGTCAGCCGGGACGACCCGGACGGAAGCGCGAACTGGGATGCAACGCCCTAGCGTTGCCCGGAGTCGCGCGGACGCGGCCGATGCTGGGGATCCCCGAGGAGTACAGGGGATAGCAGAACCTTGGAAGGAGTTTAAGCGCAGTTTTTGATATGACTTTTTTTTCTTTTTTCTGAGCGCTTTCAATCATGGTTGATTATTATCTGAAAAATCCACAATATCTCCTAAGAATATTCCGCAATTGAACAGCTCATTGATTGACATTTGAATATTCTTGTCATCAATGCCAAAGTTTTTTAACTACATTGCATATACAATCCATTCAAGGAATACTAAATCAAACAACGAAGGTCCTATGAATTTTTCTTCAATATTTCCATGCGCAAAATTATTTCTCTGTCTAGCTAATCTTTGACCAATTGATTTATACTTTGGTTTTCCTCCATTAGAGGAATAAAGATGTTTTGCAAAAATACCAACGACGTCATCTATTTGTTTTCCAGCGTAACAAATTTTCTTTGCCAGTGGTCCATCGGGTATTGATTTTAATATATTCTTATACTTTTCTTCTGGAAGTTTATCTTCCTTTGTTTTTTGACCGCCTTCAATTTCTTGAATTAATTTTTCAATTGACTCTTTTGCTCTTTTTTCTACGTTAATGTCAATCTCATCCTTGACAATGCCCTCGGGATATAACCTCTTAAACTCACGTTCGAATGCGGCTGTGATCATTACAAATCTTGACGCGTCAATATAGTTGCCTGAACGATAGGTTTCCGGAAGATGCCGAAGATAAAGAGTCTCCTTCGTTATATCTTGAAGAATATCTCCCTCATGTCCTTCAATATAGGATTGACTTATAAACCGCCGCTGGCGAATAGCCTCTTCTTCAACGGTTTCATCCTCCTGCCCTAAAACATTTAACGTAGCGTAGCTACGTAATCCGCTTTCGCTTGTACCTGAAAGTACGGCCGTTGGGAGCCAAGTGTTTCTCCTGTAACATAGATAATTGATAAACTTTCTTGCAACATTCCAAATCGTGTAGGAAAAGGTAAAATCTTCCGTTGCTTCAAATTTGAAAACTAAATGCGAATCGATGTGAATTGGTAATTCTTCGGCGCTCGAATTAATAGATACTCCCCAAAAGATGTAAACTTTTTTCCCATTAATTATAAATGTTTTGTTTTCAGTAAATGTCTCTTTCTGCGGTCTTCTTGAAATCTTATAAACTCCTTCATTACTATTGAGTTCACTAAAATCAATAGCCTGATCTGCAGGATATATTGCATTGATCTCAGGACTGTTAAAATCTATCCTGTCAAATTTATTTATTTTCCCCTCAAATACTATGTAAGCAACTATTACTATCGATATCACGGAGTTCTCAATCACTATTTGACTGCCAACTTGGGGAATAAATATTATTTCCCTGCTTTTTTCATAGATTGTTCCTCGTAGATATGGTTCTTTAATCCGAGGTGGATTCATTAAAATTTCGAATAAATTTTTATTACTTTTAAAAAATATTGTTCTAGCGTCATTTTCGTCACTATGAGATGGTAATAACTTCAGAATACTGTTCTCAAAAACAAAGGCAACTTCAATATTATCGATTGCTAGCTTGCCTGTGAATACATTTGATTCCATAGTCATGATAATGCTTACTCTTGATTAATCTAAAGGAACAGGAGTCAATACATATGTTTTGTACGGAAACACAGCGTCCATGTAATTGCGTTAAAAGAAACGAGCCTTCGTTCTCTCAGTAGGATAGAAATGAACTTAGGCTCTACTCAAATCCTATTGTGAACCCCAAGGACGTTCAAAAACTTTTCAAAACAGGAGCTCTAGACGTTGAGCTTCCGCTAGAATAACGTTAAACGAGTTTCTAATGGCGGCGCGGCATACCCACTAAAACCAGACGAGACCACTCTACAGTGAGTATGACCGACACTTTACCATAATGTCGTCTCTCCTAATAACGTGGATCGGGATGATTCAACAAAAAAACAAGGTCATTTTTGTCCGAATTCTGGGGTTCATTATATTTCTAATACCTTTATGTTTGCAATTTGAGTAATATAAACGGCAAGGAACATAAACATGTTTTATTCATTCACAAAATACACTTTCCCGTGTGCTCTTGTAATCGCAACATAAAGCTTATTTCTGGTAACAGACTTCAATTTTGAAAGTTTTCCCGCTGAATATGCTTTTGCTGTTGCCTTATTCAAATAGACACATACATCATTGTGCTGGTCTTCGCCTTTAGTTTCTCCCCAGTTGAAATGGTTGAATCCAAATGACGCTCCCTTTTGATAATGGAGTTTTACTATTCTTTGATCATCAATTACATGTTGTATTTGTCCTGGATCACATAACAACAATAAGCTTGT
Organism: uncultured Planctomycetaceae bacterium; assembly: GCA_946408825.1. Lineage (GTDB taxonomy): Bacteria > Planctomycetota > Planctomycetia > Pirellulales > Thermoguttaceae > RUG369. Next base: position 2,858 of record CAMJTU010000004.1, on the reverse strand, counting down.
ATTATCATCGTCACTTCTGTTTGAATGTATCTCTATTCCCAAATTATCCGTTATATATTGACAGACAGACGGACTACATCTCCAGCTGTTAATCAATGTCGTATTATCAACGAAAAATCCTTTGTCAGCAAACCGCTTTTCATAATTGGTCTTGGACTCAAACAGTTTGCTATTAACATTTCCATCCCGGCTGGTGTCGAATGTATGCTGATAAAAATCCCCCACAAAAAGCTGATTCACGTTTGTTTCCATCAGTTTTTCTAGAAAGTTGAAATCCCTACCGGCAATATCCTGGACTTCATCCACGATGAAGTCATCAAAGTATTTGACTATGCGATTCTGGATATCACTGATTACATGTTTTACTTCAAGTATGAATGAAAGCCTGTTGCTGTAAAGATAATTATTGCTTGTTACGAAGTACTCTCTATCGGTCTGCCGAGCATGCCGATTCGTATTTTCCTTATAAATGATTCCCCGCGCCTTTATTTCATCGGATAAGAACGGTTTATAACAGAAACTATACAGAAATGAGAAATATCGCATTAGAACAATATTCTCAGGCCAGTCTCCATCAAACTTTTGAATGATCTTCCGATATAGGTTCTCGTAATTGGCAATCGTATATGTAACGACCAGGGAACGCTTTTCACGAGAGAGTGAATTCACGATATAAGTTGTTTTGCCAGAGCCTGCTACGGCAAACATTACTGTCTTATCCACTCTATTGCCTTCTTAATATAATCCGGAACAATCAATGCTTTGTCATCCGATAACAATCTGAAAGCGGTCTCCGTTTTGTTGTTCAGCATAAATGTAACTGCGTCTTGTCCGAATAATTCAGCACATACAGCTGTGTTACATGCCTCCAAAACAATCTCGAACGTTCTCTTGGTATTATCGCTATCGTAGAACACCGCTATGTTGCTATCTCTAGCAAATTCCTTATACTTATCAACACAATTCTTCTGATAATCTCCGTCATTATCAGTAATTACCGCAACTTTGCTTCCCGTAAGTTTCGATATCTCAAGATACCTCTTAAAGCTTAATCCACGCACATCTATGACATGTACTTCATCTTTCTCCGGTGTCCCCCCTGTACATGCCTGATAAAATTTTTCCATAAGCATATATTCTGCCGGTCCCTCCACAAGAAGCGCCTTGCGAGCAAGAACATACTCAACTATGCTTGCGGGTGGTGTCTTGGCAAAATACTTTGCAGTATCATCGCTAAGATCACTCAACTTAATCGGACTCTTGACAGGCTCCTGATGCATAATGAGCAGATTGTTGATTTCAAGCCGTGTGCTGATCATGCTGCTATGTGTTGTGACAAAAAGCTGGCTCTCTTTTGCAGAGGCCACACGCTGAACAAGTTTCCGAAGGTTGACTGGGCTTAAATGGTTTTCAGGTTCTTCAATCAGAATAACATCCACATTCTCCCCAGAACGTTCTAATGCGAAATCAGTTTTTATAAAGACCTGTTTTCCGGTGCCCTTGCTGTCTATGCCGATTTCATCTTCGTAGATCATCAGGTCACTCTCTAAATCCATGGAAGACCCGCTTTTCAGTCCAAAAGTATAGTTTTTATCACCCGGCACCCTTCCGTTCAGACCTTGTAAGCTCTCCATCTGAAAGTTTGTCCTCATTTGCCGATACTGGCTCTTATGGATAATACGCTCCTTTTCATTTGATTCTGTATATTGACGATACATTCTACGCACAAAATCACTTGTAGCAAATTCTGTACTCATCCTGGCGCTGTCGATCATTATGCTGCGGAGTTTCTTTTTATACCCCGTATAAGGCTCGTCCGCAAAGGTAGAGAACCTTACAGAGTAATAGTCATAAGGGAAGTAATCCGAGTTTGCTTCAAGTGCGGTTCTGATCTCCGCCACATAGTCGATATTTGGCTCACAGACAAGACGAATCCCATCACATATTTGCTTGTCTGAATTATTTTTACCATTCATCGTATGATCGAACTGACCGGCAAGATACAGCTCTATCCGCATGGTTGGAAGATTCTCAATGGTTCGCTCACCCATGCCGAATCGTCTTACAGCATCAATATTCAGCAGCTTATCGATACCGATCGCTTCAATTCTGCGCAGGTTTCCGCTTGCAACGATGTCAATTGCCTCAAGGATACTGCTTTTCCCAACCTCATTATCGCCAATAAGAATATTAATTCCGGGATTTGGATTAACCGTATAATCGAGAAATCGTTTGTAATTCTGCAATCGTATTTTTTTTATCACTATATTCATACAATTCCCTCAACGGTCATACTTAGTCAAGTCCTATTTTATGTGTAAATTCCTCAAATTGCAAACACAAAGGAATGAGAAAAGCTAATCTTACGTAAAAACAAGATGCTCGGTAGGCTCAGAGGCATTTTGGGGGGCAAGACAACTTTAGAGGAAATTTTCTCAGTTCTTTGAGGAGTATTTTATAGAGATCTTCATTTCGATGATTGAATCGAAACTCGCATTCCTTCAAATGCAAATAGAAGGTCTTTTTGGATATTCCTCTGGACTTCGCGAGCCTCGTTTTAGTCCACTCCCAAAAGTTTTCAATACCTTTGATGTGATTGCGACCATTCGCAAACTCATTGTTTCCATGTTGGATTCGATAGTGTTTTTGATAGCCAAAATCAACCAACCCGTCGTAGGTTTTAAATCCGTCTGTATAAACCGTTGAATCAGGACTGACCTTAGAAGTAATAATGGGATAAAGTTCTTTTACCGAGCAGTTTGAAAAAATGTGAGTATAGACGTTTCTCACCCGTTGGATCAAACTAGGGCGTGTTGACACAACAAACCAAAGAATCGTATATTAGCGCAAGGTGGATC
>CAMJTU010000003.1 GCA_946408825.1 uncultured Planctomycetaceae bacterium | reverse complement strand
TTCTCAACCTGCACGGCGGGACCGACTTCTAAGGTCGTTTCGTTCTTGCCGCCCGTTACTGTGATCGTGAGATCGGACGTTTCGACGCGTTTGTATTTCGTGTCGATATAGTCGAACTCTTTTTCTTCCTCGGCGACTTTCGCGACCCACTTCTGCGCTTCGGCGGGATCGGTCGGCTGCGGGACGTTCTTGCGCGTCTCGCTCTCCGTGCGGACCGTCTTGTAGACGACGACCGTAAAGTCGCCCTCCGGCGCCCCGTTGTATTTGCCCATCGTCTTAATGACGCAGACTCCGTTCGCGTCGGTCGTGCCGCCGGCGAACCACTTGTAGGCGGGGTCGTCCTTCTTCAAGAGCTGGACGTCGGCGTCGGCGCAAGGCTTGCCCTCTTGAGTGACGATAATCGTCGTCGGGCGCAGTTTCGGCATGTCCGGCGGCGTCTTTTCGCCGGCGCAGCCCGAAGAAAGGACGGCGACGACGGCGAGCGTCGCAAAGAGCGCGCGTGAGATTTTTGCACGCATTGTTTCTCTCCTGTAAAATTTGACCCTAAATCAGTTTAACGAAGTGGATTCGCCGCCCTGAGGCGTTCCCATCGCGCCCCAGACTCCGTAGGGCGACGGTCCGGAGTTGACGCCGTAGGAGTTCGCCGATCCGCAGTCGATCGTGTCGGAAACGAATCGCACCGAGCCGTCCGCCATTCCGACGTTAACGCCGCCGCTGTGGTAGCTCTGCGCGGCGAAGACGCCCCACGCGTAGTTCTCGATGTTCGGCCACGAGTAGATGCAGGTCGGAGAGTTCGGGGGCAATACGGTCGTGAAGCAGGCGTTCACGGAACGTCCGTCGGTCCAGAGAAGACCGCGCCACGTGTCGGTGCCAGACTTCAAGACGTTGGGGTCGGTCGCGGTTCGCGCTTCAGTAAGGCACGGCGCGGGCTTCGCCTGACCGTCGTGGAGAGAGCTGGTCTTGTAGACGCCGCCCTTGAGCTTCGTCGAACGGTTCGCGTCGCCGACCATTTCGCTAATCGCGACCGTGTTGCTCGTTCCGTCGGTCGCAATCGCGAGCGGACGCCATGACAGAGGCGCGAAGAGCCCGCGGGAGTCGACCTTTGCTATTCCGTTTTCGCCCCAGTCGGGTCGCGCGTTGTGCCACATTCCGTCGCCGAGGCTCACGCAAATGCTCGTTCGCGCCATATTCTGGTGCGGGGAAGGCATTTGCGCCTGAGCGTCAGACGGGCAGAGAATCGTCGGAATCTTGTCCGTGAAGACCGGCGTGTTGGCGAAAGGCCACGAGTTGTTGCCGGCGTCGCGGGCAAGCTGGCAGAAGGATTCATAACGCGGTTGCTGTTCCATGAAGGGGAGCAGCGCGACGGTCGCGCTTACGAAGCCGCCGTACGCTTTGTCGTCGTACTGGTTCGTGTTGAAGTTGTAGAAGTTCATTCGCGAGGCGGGCAGAACCGTGTTGGCGTCGACGTAATTGTGAATCGCCAAGACATACTGCTTGAGATTGTTCGTGCACTGCATTCGTCGCGCCGCCTCGCGCGCGGCTTGAACCGCAGGCAAAAGAAGACCGATAAGAATTCCGATGATTGCGATAACGACGAGGAGTTCGACGAGGGTAAAGCCTCGATCGCGCCTCTTAAGGGAATGGAAACTTTTCATGGAGCGCCTCAAAACTCAATAGGAACGATAATTCATCTGAAAGCAAACGCCGTACGAGCCGCCAAAGCCGTTGAACTCTAAGAAACGTCGATACAAGACGTTCGATTTCAACGCTCGACGACAAATTTATTGAATAATTGTACTTCGAGTTGATTCGGAAGTCAAATAATTCAAAGAGATCGCCTTTTTACGAAAAAACGACGACAAACAAAAAAGAAGAACGACGTTCTCGCCCTCGTTAAGACGCGTCGACAAAAGAAAAGCCGGCTCCGGCGTTTGCCAGAGTCGGCCAGCGTGTTTCACATACCGTTACGGCGTTTTTTTCGCGAGACGGTCGACTACGGAATCACCGCCGCGGCGCCGACGATCGCGCCCGCTTCGAGAAGACCGCCGCGAAGCGAGATCGGAACCGGCTCGATCATACTCGGCGCGCAGTTGCCCGGTCGATAATAGCCTAGATCGTAAATGCACTGGTTCGGCGGATCGACCCCGATGAAGTAGGGAAGCGCGGGAATCTTGACGAGGAAGCACACGCGAGAGAGCGCGGGCTGGAGCCACGGACTGCAATAATGACCGTAACGCTCCAACTGGACGTCTTCGAAGTAGAGCGGCTTATAGCAGAGCGAGGACGCCTTCCACGTGAAGGTGATCGGAGTCGGCGCTTTTCGCTGGTACGGTCCTTCGTTTAGGGGGCAGCTCTCGGGAACGTTGGTCTCCGGGATGAAGACTTTGTAAGGGAGTTCCGTGATGGGGGGCAGCTTATGAGGATCGAGGCAAACGTCTTCGAAGGGACCGTCGGTCGCCTGAAGGTTGTCGCCGAACGCCTGTTCCGTCGCTTGCGCGGTCGGAGCGGTCGCGTACTGCGCCTGGGCGATGGCGCGGGCGTTTGACCGAGTCGTTTTAGCGCCGGACGTGTTCGTCGCCGATTTTTTGGAAGCGGCGCTAGTCGCGCGGATGTTGGCGCTCTTCGAGGCGTTTTTTGTTTCTCTGTGAACGGCGGGAACGACTCTGGAGTCTTCGTCGGACGCGTTCTCGTCGTCGTCCGCGAGGATGCTGAGGAGTCGCGCGTCGCGGAACTGCGATTTCTGCGGCGAAGATTGCGCGAAGACGGAGCCGGAGAAGGGCGCCGAAACGCAAAGAGAGAATGCGAGCAGACGCGCTATGACTCGCGAACGTTCGCTGTGACGACGAAATGTCATGGGTAAGCCTCCTGCTGAGGTTGAAACGTCTTTCCTTCCGTAGAAAGACGCGGTTCGTTTTGTCCCGTAGGGACGCGACGAAGGTCGGGTATGAAAAGTTTGCTTAAACGCTAATTCGACCACGCGGCGCCTTGCGACGTCGCGCGGGTAAAGGCCTGCTCGCGAACGACGCGAATTGCTCGCGTCGTCCGCGCGTGATCGTCAGCCGCCGAACCCGCTTCCGGGGGAGTAGTTCGGAGCTTCTTTGGAAATCGAAATGTCGTGCGGGTGGTTCTCTCGCACCGTCGCGGGCGAGATGCGGATGAACTTCGCCTTTTCGCGCAGTTCCTTGAACGTGTTCGCGCCGCAATATCCCATTCCCGCGCGAACGCCGCCGCAAAGCTGGTACAGGCAGTCGCTAACCTTTCCCCTGTAGGGAACGACCGCTTCGACGCCTTCCGGAACGTACTTTCCGTCCTTCTTATCGCCCTGGTTGTAACGATCGCCCGATCCGAGGACCATGGCGCCGACGGAACCCATGCCGCGATACGATTTGACGTAACGTCCTCCCTGGAGAATCTTTTCGCCAGGGGATTCGTCGAAACCGGCGAACAGGCTGCCGATCATAACGACGTCCGCGCCGGCGGCGATCGCCTTAACGACGTCGCCGGAGAACCTGATGCCGCCGTCCGCGATAACCGTGACGTCGGTTCCTTCGACCGCCTTGACGGCGCGCGCGACCGCCGTAAGCTGCGGCACGCCGACGCCGGAGACGACTCGCGTCGTGCAGATCGAGCCGGGGCCGATGCCGACTTTGACCGCGTCCGCTCCCGCGTCTACAAGCGCCTTCGCGCCCTCGTACGTCGCGACGTTGCCCGCGATTACGTCGACGTCGCTATGGCGTTCCTTGATCCAACGCACGGTGTTGATGACATTCTTGGAATGTCCGTGGGCGCTGTCGACAACGAGGAAGTCGACGTCCTCGGCAATGAGGCGCTCGATGCGTTCCGATTCGCCCTCCTTGCTGATCATGCCGACAGACGCGCCGACGCGGAGCCGCCCAAGGTCGTCGCAACATCGATCCGGATACTTCTGCAGCATCGCGACGTCGCGAATCGTAACGAGTCCGTTGAGGTTGTCGTTTTCGTCGAGGATCAGGAGCTTTTCGACCTTGTGTTCCTTGAGGATCGCTTCGGCGTCGTTAAGGGAAAGGTCGCCCTTGTGCGTGACAAGGTTTTCGGCGGTCGTCATGACCTCGGTCACGGACGCCTCGCGATTGCCGGCGAACTGGAGGTCGCGACGCGTGACGAGCCCGACGAGCTTTCCGTTTTCGTCGAGTACGGGAACGCCGCTGATTCCGAGTTCGACCATCATTCGATCGACTTCGCAAACCATCGCGTTAGGGGCGACCGTGGAAGGATTGCGAATAACGCCGTTTGCGGAACGCTTGACCTTCTTGACTTCGGCGACTTGCTTGTCGACGCCGAGAATCTTATGGATGACGCCGACTCCTCCCGCGCGCGCAAGCGCGATCGCCATGTCGCTTTCCGTGACCGTGTCCATCGGAGCGCTCATGAAGGGAATATTGAGCGAAATGTTTTTCGTCAATCGCGTTCTGAGATCGGTCATTGCGGGCAGGACTTCGCTGTACTGGGGTTCCAGTAAAACGTCGTCGTAAGTTAAGCCCATGTCTTTGATGTCGTCTGGATTAAGCATACGGCTCGCTCCCCCGCGCGTCTTGACCCTTGCGCTTGCGCCGACGACCGCTTCTATAGAAAACAGACCGTTTTCCGTTTTGAGCGCGTCGCCGTCGCGTTCAAGCGACTGGAAGACGCGGCGACCAGCGCGCTTGAAAACGCTTTTTTCGGAAATTGGTATAATCGTATAATTTTAACCGATTTCGCGTTTTCTCGCAAGCGTCGACCCGCCTTTTTTCCGAAAAAATTACTCTCCTTCTATAAGGGCGCAAGCGATCCGGCGCGCGACGACGACGAGGTAGGTCGACGCGGCGCTGTGGAAGGAAAACTCGCGGAGCAGCTGGTAGTCGTTATACCGGAACGCGCGGAAGATCGCCTCGCAGAGCTCGACCTTCTCGCGCTCGTCGACGCGCTTTCCACAACGTTGCGCCGTGTGCTCGACGACGTGAAGGGTCAAATCCATGAAGCGGTCGACAAAGTTTTCCCACGCGTAACGATCATGATTAATGCACGCGCGAAGAACGGAATGATCAAATTCAAGGAACGACATTTTTACGGCAACCCTAAGTGTTAACGATCGGAACGGTTTACGATAGCGCGAAGTCGACGGATTTTTACCATCGATACTTCACGCCCGCCGATCCTCCGGGGTTGCGCGTGTATTTGTTGAGGATGTAGTCGCCGCGAACGAAGAGGTTGAGCGCCGGAATCGGATCCCACTCCCCGCCGAGACCTAGGATCGCCCAGTCGCGACCGAGCGAGTTGCCGTAAATGTTGAACTGAGGCAGGTCGGGCATTCCCGTGAACGAAACCTTCGTTTGACCGTAGATTCCGTCCAAGAACTCATGGACGTACGCCGCGTTGCCGACGACGCGGAGTCTCTGATCTCCGGGATACAGGTCAAGCGCGACGCGCGCGCCAACCTGACCGCGCAAACTATGGTAGTCGCTGTGGCGAACGGAAAGCGCGTAGGTGTATTCGTCGCCGAGATCCGTCTGTTCCTTAAATTTAGGACGATTGAAGTAGTTGTAATCGATTTGAGCGTAGGGGGAGATCGTCAGCGGCTGCATCTTAAAGTTCATTCCCCGCTCAAAGGCGACTCCCGCGTTCCACGTGTCATGTTTCGCGGTGAGAACGTCTAATTCATTGTAGAGCTGAGAATAGCGGCGCGTGTTGTATCGAGCGTAACCCACGTTAATAACGCCGATACTGTAGACGTCTTCGTCGCCAAACTGGTGGTAAAGACCAACCTGATGCTCGTCTGTTTTCGTGTACCCTATCTTCGGAATTCCATCGCGTTTTTTGTTGACGTGGAAGCCATACATGCTGTCGAGCTTGTTGTACTGATAGCCGTAGTAGGCGCCGAACCTGCAGTCGCAAGATCCAAAGAGGTCGAGACCTGCGAGAAGCCCGACTTGCTTCCCCTCGTAGCTGTGCTTGTCCTTATGAGTGCGCGCGTCGAGCGCGGACCCGAGCGCTTCGAACCACGCCGAATAGATGAGCGTTCCAGGGTCGCCATACTGCGCCTGACCGCGCATCGTCGTGATGGACGAAAACTGTCGCGGATCCAGACCGTAGCTGTTCGGATCGCCGTAGCCTCCAATCGTTTCGCCGTTATAGATTCCGGTCGTCGGAGTCGGAACGACGCCGGGCGCGTAGGAGTTCGTTTCCGAGTTGTAGTAAAGGGGGCCCTCAAAGGCGCCGTTTGCCGCGCCGTAACGAACGGGCGCGTTTCCTGCCGCTCGATTCTGAACCTGAATTCGACCGGCGTCGTAGTCTTGAGGCGAAACGGTCGAGGCGGCGGTTTCGCTGTAGGAAACGAGCGCGTTGTTGCGAAGGTTGTTGAAGAGCGCCTGACGCGTCATCAGGGTGTTCATAAAATGGAACGCGACTTCGGAAGCGTAGTTTTCGCCGGTGACGTACTCCCAGTTTAAGTCGCTCATGTGACTCTCGAGATCGGAGAGAATCAAATATTCTTCGGGCGAATATTTTCCGGACGCGATAAGACTGTCAAACGCGGCCGCGACGTTGGCGGCGTTTCCTTCCGGCGCGTAATCGACGAATTTATCCGAGTCGATCAGAGAGAGAACGAGCTGGTTTGAGTTCGACTTCGTCAAATTAACGGCGTAATTTTTGCCGAGAATGTTGTCCGTAATCGTCAGATCGATCGGCGTATACGAGGTCTGACTTGACTCGCCCGCCGAGAAGACGACGAGGTCTTGAGGCACGAGATCGCCTATGAGTTCGGAACTGACGTCAAGCGTCGTGTTGCCGAGGGTTATGTACGTGTTATATGTCGAAGCGACGTAGTTCGTGTACCCGTCCTTGCCGATGTAAAAATTGACCGTCGAACCGTCTTCCGCGGCAAAGACGACGTCGCCCGACTCGCCGCCGAGCAAGATCGCGCCTTCCTTCTGAATATCGAGCGTCGCCCCGTCGCCAAGAATAATCGAATCGGCCGAAATCTCGACTTTGTCGACGTCCGCCGTTCCGTCTTTGACCCGGAACGTTCCGTCTTCGACGACGAGATCGCCGAGCTTAATCGTCGTGTACCCGTTGGAACCCGTCGGCGTCAGCACGCCCTGACCGTTCGCTTCGATTTGAAGCGTTCCCTTGCCTTTCTTCGCCAGTCCGGTATATGTCGAAACGTCGATTCCGTTTTCGACCGTGAGCGTCTGCCCCGAGCCGATTATGACGTTCGCGAACTCCATTTCTTCTTTGACTTGCGTGAATCCCGTTTCAAGACGTCCGATTCGCGTCTCCTGTTGGAGTTCGATCGAATTTTGCGCGATGACCTGCGGAATCTCGAACGTCGCGCCGTTGCTGAGGATGAGCGATCCGTAATTGCCGAGATTATTCTCCGAATAGACGCCCAGAGGATTGGACGCGCCGGGAATGAGATTTAACGTCATGCCGTCGTAGACCATGACGGAACCCGTCCACGACGGACTGTTTCTTGATATCGACCAATCCTTAAAGGTCGTGGCCGAATTGCCCAGAACGAGTTTTGCGCCCGGCGTCTTCGAGAGGAAAACGGGCTTGAGCTCTTGCCCGTTAATGAGCGTCAACGTCCACGCGTCGGTGAAGACGACGGAGGTGACGCTTTCGTTTATAGAATTCGCAGACTGGGATTTATCGACGACGAGCTGCGAAGAAGCGTTCTGCGCGAACGCGTGAGTAGAGGACAAAGAGGGAAAAAACGCGCAGAGAGCGAAAGCGAAGAGTCCGCCTCGTAGCGTGGTTCTGAGAACGCGTCTTAGAGCGTCGCGAAGCGCGACTTCTCTCGGTTCCGGAAATCCGTTCGTTCCAATATAATTGCACATGACGCCGTCACAATCCTTTGTTCTGAGCGCGCTTTAGCAGGCGCGTCGCGTCTCTATGTTTCGTCTTCCTGACAAAACGCCGTCGATTCGGGGCGCGTTCCGTCTTTGCGTCCCAGCGCGCGGCCGTCCGAGAGGACGAGCCTTTCCTGCGCTATAACCTCCGACGGGCGGAGTATTCCAATTCCTTTCGAATCGGTAAAGACCTATTTGCTTATTTTTTTGAAAAAAACGGACTTTTCGTTAAAGTTTTTCAAATTATTCTTTTAAGAGAGAAAAAATTGTTAAGCTGGCGAAAATGGATTGTTTCAGTCGTCTTTCGCGTCCGCGGCTTTTAAAGGCGATTCCGAAAATCAGGAACGACAAGGGTTGAAATATAGGAATCGCGTTGTTATGATTAATACCGTCCTTAATTGTGAAAATCGGCGGCTCGACGCGCGCCGAAGCGCGACGTCTTGCGTCGACTCACGTAGTTACTTGTGTTGAAAGGCAAGGAGTCTTCCATGAATTTGACCGATTCCAAGTATAATTTCGCGCTCGTCAAAGAGATGTTGCAGACCGCCGACGTGGTTGCGAACTTCAATTTTGATCAAGTCAAGCCCGTCGCCGATCTCGTCCTCAAGAGAGGGCGCGTCTTCCTGACCGGCGAAGGTTCGAGCCGAATTTTCCCGGCGAAGAACTTCGTTTACGACGTTCTGCGCAGCGGACTTGCGATTACCGCCGCGACGGACGGCAGTTTCCAGGCGACGGAATATGATCTGACCTCTTGGGTCGTCTGCGGCGCGTCGAACAGCGGCGAGACGAAGGAAATCGTCTCCCTCCTCAAGACGCTCAAAGACTCCGGACACAAAGCGCTCGTCGGCGTTACGGCGAACGCGGGAACTAAAATTTTCGACGTTACGGATCCGACGATTCTCCTTTCCTGCGGCAAAGAGAACGCGGTCGCCGCGACGAAGAGCGTCGTCGAACAGGCGCTCGTTTACCGCGCGATCCTCGCAAATATCAGACCTTGCCCCTGCGTCGCCAACGCGAAGGAAGCGGGCCGCCTCATGACGCAGATCATGGAAACGGAATACGACCCCGAGATCGTCAAGGCGCTCGCCGACGCGCCCGTCCTCTATTTCGCGGGACGCAACACGGGCGTCGCGGAAGAACTCGCGCTCAAGACGAACGAAATCACGCGTAAAAAGAGCGACTATCTCGAGGGCACGTATCTGCTTCACGGGGTTGAAGAAGTCATGCGCGCCGGCGAAACGTGCGTGCTGCTCGAACCGTTTGAGAGCGAATGCGAAAAGATCAAGAAGCTCATCGCGGGTCGCGCCGGCGTCAACGTGATCGCCGTTTCGACGAAGGACACGATCTTCCCGACGATCAAGATTCCGAGCCTCGACGGGTACAGCCAGTTCTTCCAGCTTGTCGCGGGTTGGAACATCCTCGTTCAGACGGGCGTCGCGCTCGGCGTCAACCTGGACAAGCCGGAACGCGCGAGAAAGATCGGCAACGCGTTCGAAGACTGAAATTCACACGGGCGAATTAAGGACGTAACCACCCCAGTTCGAGTCAAACGGCTGGGGCGGTTTTTTAAGACCCTAAGTTAGTTTCTTCTAACTTAAAATTAGAATATGTTAATTCGCCAAATAGACAACGATTTAAGCGCGTTGAGCCGCCGGCTCGACGCGTCTGGTTCAAGAAAGAATTCCTCATCCCCTCGTTTGTACTTCTCGATTCGTTTCGCACCTGACGAAAGAGTAATCGCAAAGGAACCTTGTTATGGCGTCTACTGTTTTTTTCGATCGTCGTACCGACTCTGGACTTATTTCTTCCGCCAATCCCGGCGATATCTTCCCGAACTGGAAGGGCGACGAGGAGCGTTGGCTCTTCCTCTCGCCGCATGACGACGACATTATCTGCGGCTGCGGGCTGACGTTCATCGCGTCGCTTCATTGCGGAATCAAGACGTTCGCCGGCGTCGTTACGAACGGCAAAATGGGATACTGCACGCCCGAAGAACGCGAGACGATCGCCGTCGTGCGCCGCGAAGAGTGCGCCGGGTCGTTCGCCGCGCTCGGACTTCCGAAAGAGAATCTCTTCTTCCTGAATCACGACGACGGCTCCTTGAATCTCCAGGCGGGACGCCGTTTCGCGACGGGCGCGCCCGGCGAGGGTCCTGCGATCGCGGGGGGCGCGGGCGTGACGAACTCGCTCGTGTGGCTTCTGCGCAAGACGCGTCCGAACCGGCTCTTCGTGCCGACGATCACCGACCTGCATCCGGACCATAAGTTCACGAATTCGGAAGCGATGATCAGCATCTTCCACGCGCAGGGTTCGATCTGGCCGGAGCTGGGCGAGCCGATTCCCGATATTCCCGCGATCTACGAATACGCGACGTACAGCAACTTCATTACGCCGCCGCAACTTCGCGTTCGCGTTTCGGAAGACCTCTTCGAGCGCAAGATTGACGGCATCCTTCAGTACAAGAGTCAGAAGCAGATCGACCTCACGATTAAGATTCAGCGCGAAAACGGGACGGAAGAGTTCATTCGCGAAGCCGAGTTCGATATTTTCATGCCTCAGCGCTGCAAAGACCTCTTCGCCGCCGCGGCTAAGAACTAGTGCCAATCCCGTTGTCGACCGTCGCGGCTCGCGACGGCAAGGAGCCTCAATATGACCTTTGAAAAGAAAGTCTGCTACCTCGGAGACGACGACGCGACCCGCGCCGCCGCGTACCTCTGCGGAATCTTGACCCACGCCGGGATCGACTTCGATCGCGTCGATTCGGGAATTGCGCCCGGCGACGATTTCCAGTCGCGCCGCTACGCGCTCTACGTCGTGAGCGACTATCAGGCGTCCCTCTTCAAACCGGGCGACATGGAGCATATCGTCGCCGCCGTCCGCGAAGGCTCGGGGCTTCTCATGCTCGGAGGATGGGAAAGTTACTTCGGACGCCTCGGGGAATATCACGAATCGCCGTTGAAGGAGATTCTTCCCGTCGTCATGGCGAACGCGGACGACCGTCGCAACTATTCTTCGCCCGTTCTTCTTCGTCCGACCGTCGCGGATCATCCGATTCTCGCGGGACTTCCGTGGGAAACGGCGCCGGGCGTCGGCGGGTACAATCAGTTTGAGGCGAAAGAGGGCGCGACCGTCCTGCTCCAAGGGTACCGCACGAAAACGACGTGGCGTCAGCCCGTCGCGGCGGTCGGGGCGACCGTCGATTCCTCCGACGTCGCGATCGAACTCCTCGACGCGACGCCGTTCCTCGTCGTCGACGACGTCGCCGAAGGACGCGTCGCCGCGTTTGCGTCCGACGTCGCTCCGCACTGGATCGGCGGCATGGTCGACTGGGGAACTCCGCGCGTTTTTCAAGAGTTGCCCAAAAAACTTGGAGAAGGGCTTTTCGTCGAGATCGGCTGCGAATACGCGAAGTTTTTCGAACAGCTCGTTCGCTGGGTCGGACGGCTTTGAGACAATTAATCGGTTCTTATTGAATCGCGCCGCTTGCAAAGCGCGGACGGCGCGCGTAACATTATTGAACATGAAATTATTTGGCGTGAAGGCGCCGACGTTATAATCATCAGGAGAGAGCTATGTTTCAAGGCAATGCGATTGTCGGCCAGAGCGGCGGACCTACCAGCGTTATTAATTCGAGTCTTTGCGGAGTCGTTCAAGGCTGTTTTGAACTGGGTCAGAAGAACGCCGACTCTAAAATCGACAAGGTTTTCGGCATGAAGTACGGGATCGAAGGCTTTATGCAAGACCTGATTCTCGACTTCGGCGAAATCGCGCCCGAGGTCGTCGAAGGTCTCAAGACGACGCCGGGAAGCGCCCTTGGGAGCTGCCGTCATAAGGTTCAGGAAGCCGACTTCCCGATCATTCTGGAACAGCTCAAGAAGTATAACATCCGTTATTACTTCCTCGCCGGGGGCAACGACACGATGGACACGATCTGCCGCGTCGAAAAATACTGCAAATCGCAGGGCTACGACCTTCGCGGCGTCGGCGTTCCGAAGACGGTCGACAACGACCTCTTCGCGACGGACCACACGCCGGGCTTCGCGTCCGCCGCGCGTTACGTCGCGCTGTCGGTCAAGCAGGCGGGCGTTCTCGCGCGCGATATGAAGCGGGTCGACTCGTTCGTCGTCTTCCAGACGATCGGACGCGACGCCGGATGGCTCCCCGCCGCCGCTGCGCTCGCTAAGAAAGACGCGGAAGACGCGCCGCACATCATTCTCGCGCCCGAGATTCCCTTCGAGTTCGACCGCTTCGTCGCGAAGGCGCAGGAAACGCTCGATAAGTTCGGATTCGTGAGCGTCGTCTGCGGCGAAGGAATCCGTGACAAGGACGGCGTCGTCGTTAGCTCGCTCGACGCGTACGGGAAAGAAATCAAGAAGGATAAGACGGTCGACAAGTTCGGGAACCAAGAGCTTGGCGCGATGGCGGGCGCGAGCGTCGCCGTGGCGCTTCACCAGATGCTGAGCAAGAACCTCAAGAAGAAGGACGGCTCGACGGTTCGCGGCGAGTTCCAGGTTACGGAATCGCTCCCGATGTGCGGCGCGGATCGCACGACGGCGACGGATATCCAAGAGGCGTGGAACTGCGGTCGTCGGGCGGTCGAACTCGCGCTCGCGGGCACGAGCGGCGTCATGGTCACGATGAACCGCGCGTCGAACGCGCCGTATACGGTAACGTACGAGACCGCGCCCCTCGACGCGGTCGCCGTCGAAGCGAAACCAATGCCGCTCGAGTTCATCGACAAAGAAAACCTCTACGTGACCGACGCGTGTCTCGAATATCTCCGACCGCTCGTCGGCGAGCTTCCGAACTACGTCAAACTCTTCTGATTCGGCGCGTCTGAATCGTCGATTGTTTACACAAAAGGGCGACGTCTCTTTTTTCGCGAGACGTCGCCCTTTTTTACGCGGTTCGCCGCCCTTCTTGCACGGCGTTGAATTGATAGTAATAACGAACGGGTTGCGGAGTTTCTTATCAAGAGTTCGCCTTGGGTTTTCTGGACGACGACCGTTTGAGCGGACGCGTATGACGACGACGAACCGCGCGTCGACCGCGCCGTATACGGCGACGTGCGGGACCGCGTCCCTCGACGCGGTCGCCGTCGAAGCGAAGCCGACGCCGCTTGAGTTCATCGACAAAGAAAACCTCTACGTGACCGACGCGACGTCTCGAATATCTCCGACCGCTCGTCGGCGAGCTTCCGAACTACGTCAAACTCTTCTGATTCGGCGCGTCTGAATCGTCGATTGTTTACACAAAAGGGCGACGTCTCTTTTTTCGCGAGACGTCGCCCTTTTCTCGTTTAAATTGCGCCTTCTTGCCCCATGTCGAAACGGGGGTATAATATTCACACTTAACGTTTTGAAAGAATCCCGTCCTTCGACGTTCGGGAAACGCGTCCGCCGTCGGCTTGCGTTTCCCGTCCCGGAGCCGCGCCATGGCCAATATGCGAAACCCCGAGTTCTTCGAAACTCGCTCGATTCCCCGACTTCTCGTCCAGTTCTCGACGCCGTCGATTATCGCGGCGCTCGTGACGGCGACGTACAATCTCGTCGCGCGCGTCTTCGTCGCGCAGCGGTTCGGAACGGACGGGGTCGCCGCCGTGACGGTTTCCTTCCCGATTATCGTCGTTTTCCTCGCGGTCGCCATGATGATTGGCGCGGGCGCGACGACGCTCATCTCGATTCGACTTGGAGAGCGCGAGACGGACAAGGCGGAGGAGACGCTCGGACAGGCGCTCTTTCTTTCGTGCGTGACGGCGGCGATCTTCATCGTGCTGGGCCAGATATTCTTAGAGCCGATTTTGAGATTCGTCGGCGCGTCGGACCAAATTCTGCCCCTCGCTAAATCGTATCTTTCGGTCGTGATCTGGGGCGTGCTGACGCAGCATATCGCGTTTGGCGTCAATAACTTCATTCGCGCGGAAGGTCGACCGAAGACGGCGATGATCTCGATGTTGATCTCCGCCGTCGCGAACGGCGTTCTCGATTACGTCTTTCTCTTCGTCTTTCGGACCGGCATCTGGGGCGCGGGGCTTGCGAACGTTATCGCGTGCCTTATCGCGGCGGCGTGGGTCAGCGGGCTTTATTTTTCCGGGCACACAATTCTGAAATGGCGCTGGAAGTATTTCCGCTTCAACTGGCCGCTGGCGCGAAAGATCGCGATTTTCGGCGCGGCGCCCTTCGTGATGCAGTGCTGTTCCGCGATTCTCCAGACGACGTCGAACAACGTCATGGGTCATTACGGGGATCTCTACGGGCAGGCGATGGGTTACGTTTTCGACGGCGGCGACCTCGCGATTGGGGTCATGGGCGCGGCGGTCGCCGTGACGAACATGTTCCTCATGCCGTTCCTCGGACTGGGGCAGGGGATGCAGCCGATCGTCGGGTACAATACGGGCGCGGGGCGTCCCGACCGGACGGTCTCGACGGTCAAAACGGCGCTGAACTTCGCGCTCTACGCCGGGCTTGTGATCTGGGCGGTCGCGATGGTCAAACCGGAATGGTTTATCGATTTCTTCCTGAACGCGGACGAGGTCGGTTTCGCGGAAAAACAGGCGCTCGGGAAACTTGCGATTCGCGGCGTCATGCTGTCGTTTCCGCTGATTCCGATCAACGTCCTCGCGAGCGGCTATTTCCAAGCGGAAGGACGACCGATCCTCGCGCTCATGATGACGCTGCTGCGCCAGCTCGTCTTCCTGCTCCCTCTGATCGTCTTCTCGACGTGGTTCATCGAAAAGTACTTCGGCAAGGGCTTGAACGGGTTCTGGTTCTCGTTCCCGATCGCGGACGCGCTCGCGTGCGTCGTTTCCGTCGTTTTTCTCGCGCTCGACTTCAAGAATAAGCGTCGGCAGATCGCCGAGATGGAGTCGCGGCGCGCCGCGGAACCGGCGGCGACTGTTGAAGCGAGCGAGAATTTAGAAGGCGCCGCGCAATGAGCGAGATCGATCGGAAAACGGTTGTCATAACGGGCGCGTCGGGCGGGATCGGACGCGCTATTCTTGAGACGTACGCGAAGGAAAACGTCGCGCTCTATCTTACGGCAAACTCCGGCGCCGCCGCGCTGCGTCGCGACCTTGCCCGACGCCAGGACGCGCCGTCGCTCGCCGCCGCGCGCGTCTTCCAAGCGGACCTCGCGCAGCCGAACGCGGCCGTCGCGCTTTTCGAAGAAATCTACAAAACGCTGCGCCGCGATCAGCGTCGCGAGACGCCGCGAATCGACGCGCTCGTTTGCGCCGCCGGGATCGACCTCATGACGCCCGAAAGCAAGGCGCTCGACTTCGACGCCCGACTCGAACGCGCATGGCGGGTCGACGTCGCCGCGACGACGACGCTTGCCCGAGCCTTCGGCGCCGCGATGCGCGCCTACCGCCGCGAAGAAGACGCGGCGCAAGACTGCGCCCCGAGCGTCGTCCTCTTTAGCTGGGACGGGGTCGCGCGCGGGATGAAAGGGGATTCCGCGCAGATCTATTCCGCGTGCAAAGGCGCGGTCGCCGCGTTCGCCCGATCGCTCGCGCATTCTCTCGCGCCCGACGTCCGCGTCAATACGGTCGCGCCCGGCTGGATCATGACGACATGGGCGGAAAAAGCCCCGCAAGAAACAATCGTCCGCCACGCCGCCGAATCGCTCCTTAACCGCTGGGGACGACCCGAGGAAGTCGCGAGCGTCGTGCGGTTTCTTCTGTCGAACGACGCCGCGTATGTCAACGGGCAGACGCTGGAGGTTAACGGAGGGCGCCGCTGATCCGCTTCGCAGAATTAATCCTAAGTATTTGGAAAAGAATGATTAAAGACGTCTTACAACTTAATGGACTATCTGTTCCAATGCTGGAACAACTGTCATATCGATCGCGGTTAGGTAAGTCGCTCAAACAGAATCTTCATTATTTCGGTCGTGAGGAACTGCTTCAAGAGCTTTTTGAGATGACTAAATGGCTTTCAGAGCATATTGTACTAGACGGGAGCGCCTTAGACTATAGAATTAAGAGCATTGAGTCGATAGCGCTGAAATATGAACGATATTACCCTAACCGCCAAGTGCGTAAGGTCTTCAATGATATTCTCGGTTTCAGAGGGTTTTGCGACGACTATCAAGATTTGATAGAAGCTGAGAGCGTTGTTTTCCGTACCGTCGATATGACCCAAGGCAAGGCAAATGACGACGGATATCGTGGAGTTCACTTATACTACCAGAAAGACAATTTTCATTACCCCATAGAGGTTCAGTTTAATACGCTGTTTGACAGACAAATTAACAACTGGCTTCATAGTTATCTTTATAAGAAGAACTATCCGAATGAAATTGGTCGTGAATTGCGACGACAATATGAAGAGGGGCGAATTCGCAAAAGAGAGGATTTTGAAAGGGAACTGAACAATGTGTTACGTGCTCGCTAAAGATATTAATCAGCAAGGTTGCGTCGCTTTTCAGACGCGGCTAGGAAAGGAACTTTCCGCGTTAATTCAGGAACTAAACGATCTTGCGCCAAGGAGGGGAATTCAAATCGTAACGATTAGCAGACCAACCGCCTACGGCGAATACGCCCCGTACTCCTTTGTTGAAAGCGAGGAAGAACTTAAAGAAGCCGTTAAAGAAATGTAACCCGCTCGTCGCGGCGCTCCTCGACGCAAATCTTTTAGACGCCGCGTGACGATCAGTTCGCGACACGTCAGATTCGCTCTTTATATCGCGTTTTACTTTGGTTTTGCGTTGACGAAATCGCGTCGTTTGGAAATGTCTTTCTTGTTTCGACAGACGTCGTCCAACTTCACGCCGTCCTTTCGCGACCAGTATTTCCACCCGTTTTGAGGACTTCCTGAAACAAGTTCAGCGACGGCGGAAGGGGTTGCGAACGGAAAGTCGACGAGAAAACGATTTCCGTCAAGGATACCAATTTTTCCCATTTCTTCCCTTTTTTCACCTGCAGACGAGTAGAAACGGGTCGTTTCAGAGATTTCGCTTCTTTTGAGCACGACGAAGAATTGACCGTCGCCAGCGTAGTATCCTCTCGCTTCGAGATTTTTAGATCCTGCGTAGAGAAACGTCGCGCTCTATCTTACGGCGAACTCCGGCGCCGCCGCGCTGCGCCGCGACCTTGCCCGACGCCAAGACGCGCCGTCGCTCGCCGCCGCGCGCGTTTTTCAAACGGACCTCGCGCAACCGAACGCCGCGTCCGCGCTTTTCGACGAAATCTACGAAACGCTGCGCCGCGACCAGCGTCGCGAGACGCCGCGAATCGACGCGCTCGTTTGCGCCGCCGGGATCGACCTCATGACGCCCGAAAGCAAGGCGCTCGACTTCGACGCCCGACTCGAACGCGCATGGCGGGTCGACGTCGCCGCGACGACGACGCTTGCCCGAGCCTTCGGCGCCGCGATGCGCGCCTACCGCCGCGAAGAAGACGCGGCGCAAGACTGCGCCCCGAGCGTCGTCCTCTTTAGCTGGGACGGGGTCGCGCGCGGGATGAAAGGGGATTCCGCGCAGATCTATTCCGCGTGCAAAGGCGCGGTCGCCGCGTTCGCCCGATCGCTCGCGCATTCTCTCGCGCCCGACGTCCGCGTCAATACGGTCGCGCCCGGCTGGATCATGACGACATGGGCGGAAAAAGCCCCGCAAGAAACAATCGTCCGCCACGCCGCCGAATCGCTCCTTAACCGCTGGGGACGACCCGAGGAAGTCGCGAGCGTCGTGCGGTTTCTTCTGTCGAACGACGCCGCGTATGTCAATGGGCAGACGATTGAGATTAATGGCGGACGGGACTTTTGAATGCGGAATCTTCTCGCGCCTGAACGCGTACGACGATTTATAGCGCGACGGGGTTTAGGCGTGGGTCGTTGACGGCGCGTCTTGTTTCTTCGTTTTTACGACGTAAATTGAGGCGTCAACGCCGAAAGTTCTTTAGTATCCCCTATAGAATTTACCAAGCGTTGTGCCGTCGTCCCGAATCCAGAAATCCCAACCGTTAGTATTTCCTCCGGAAACAAAATTGGACGCGCCGGAAGGAGAAGAAAATTCATAGTCGTCAACGAATCGGTTATTGGCAATAATCCCTAATTTTTTAAGTTCTTTTCTTTGTGCTTTAGGCTTTGGATAAGACGTCGTCTCCGATATTTTACTACCCTCGAGCACGACAAAACATTTGTCTCCTTTGAGATAGCCGAACGCGTCGATTCCTTCTAAACGCGCGTGGAAAATCTCTAATTTGGACGATATGGTATTGTTTTTCTTTTGGGGAACGGAAACGTGAGGAATCGCGATACCCCAACTCTGACAGACGCGTTCAAGTAAGCGTTTTTGACGTTTTTCTACAACTTCGGGCGTCCACGTTTTTTCTTTAAGAACTCCAACGGTAAGCGCATAATTTGCCAAGCCGTTTTTAGAGCTAAAATATCGATCTTTTTTCTTGTCAAAATCAAAGTTGCTCGCTTGTGAATTTTTCGCTCGTGACAGGAGAGCGAGATTTCCAAGACGATGCACCCATTTCTCACGCAATTCTTCATCAGGCCAGTTTTTGAGCCATTTGCTTCCTTCAGCGGGATTTTGTGGCAAGACGTGTTCGACCGTCGCTAAACCGTAATCGTATTTTGCTAACCCATCAGAGATTAATGAATCTACGCGCAGAAGCAGCGCCTTTCTTCGATCTTTCTGGAGAAGGTAGACGTCTCTGTCCAAAATATTGTAAAAATTGGTTGCCTCGTCGTTTGTTAGCGCAAGATTTCTTTCAAAATCTCCATCTTTAGCAGTTTCTTTAGCGCAATCTAAAAGCATTGGCTGATATCTCTGCAAACGTTGACCGATATTCTTACCAGACGCGTTGAGATAGGCGGCGAGAAGTTCCAATTTCTTCAAAAACGCGAGTAATTTTTCAGGCTTGTTTTTGTAACGGATGTAGATCAAGATTGCGGGGGGAATCCAGTCGTCGTTTTTATTGAACCTGAGGTAGCTCAGAATGCAGTTTACTTCTTCCGCCTTTTCCGAAGCCCTGTAATTAATCCGCTGTGTGAGAACGGCGTACGCTTGAAGATATGGTTCGAGGATATCGTCAATTAATAGTTGCGGTGTTAGTTCCTCCAAAAAAATTTGCCTAAGATAATCGAGAACAGTCTTATTTTTGGTGTAGGGATGTTTAATTGTGCAGACGTGAGAAAGAGCTTGGTCGAAATTATTGCGTCCGACGAGATCTTCGAGTTCTTCCCATTTTTGGGCGTATTCGTCGCAGACTTCTTCATCCTCTATTTTTTCAAGCACCTCGGCTTTAAAGACGTCGCATATTTGGAGGTCTAACCCGCGGTTATTCATGACGGAAAAGATTCTAATCGCGGTTTCTTGATTAGGAGTTTTTACGACCATTAAGGCGACTTTTTGAGTGATAAATTGAACGAATTTATTGATTTGATTTTGATCTGAAAAGTTATCTCGGTTTCTGATTTTTTCCTGAAGTAAAACTGAGTTTTCCACGACATTTTTTTGAGAATCCGTCTCGTACCCGATGCGGGCTCCTTCGTTTTTACTTTTAAGGAATTCATCGGTACGGATTTCCTGCACGTATTTTTCAAAGAACGCCCGATCCCCTTTTCCTTCTCTTGTAAGTAATCTTGGACAATTTTTTAACCCCTTTGTTTTATCCCCTTTCTGATATAGCTTATTTTTGATTCCTTCCTTCATAGCTGTATCGCCTACGTTTGACGCTAAGACAGAATAAAGGATAGTTATCGTTGTTAAACGTTGCTGACCGTCGATGACGTCGTAACCTTTATCTTTGTTCTGGGCAAGGATAATCGTACCAAGAAAATACTCTTCGTCCATTTTTTCGCGTTGCGGGGCGTTAAACGCGTTTAGTAAATCGTCGAAAAGCTGTTCTGTTTGATCTGTGGTCCACGCGTAGGGACGTTGAAAAGGGGGAATGCGAAACTGTTCGATTTTAGATGTGCCGTCGAGTAGGTCGCCGAGGGAGACTAACTCTCCTGTCATTTTGAGCGATTCAGTCATGGTTGCATACGATACATGATGGGTAGAAGGACGAGCGATCAAGACGATTATTCTTGTAATTGTATAAAATCAGCGGGCGTCATAATTCGCGGTTGCGTAATACCCGATTCCAAAAAGTCCTTGTTGCCTGAGAGCAGTATGTCGGCATTAGCGATTAACGCCGCGCGAAAAATAGGACGATCTGCTTTATCTCTTATCAACGATTCAGTTTCGACAGGAATCTCCGGGATTGGAACGATTTTCAGAAAGGGTAACGCGGTTGCCAGAAAGGCGTCTAGCGATTCGATTTTATGAGGAATCTTTTTCAAGAAGATTCGATGTAGTTCATCAATATTCTGTCTGCAAATAAGCCCGACGTTTGGAGAGACAACTGCTTTGAAAAACGCGCGTCCTACCGTACCCTCTGGGTTAAGCGCCGCAGAAAAAAGGATGTTCGTGTCAAGGAAAATTTTCATGAGTAGTCGCCGCGAAATTCTTTAACGACTGCCATGGCGTCTTCATCTGACATAATTCCAAGACGTTCGGCTTCTCCCGCCATTTCGCGTTGAAATTTCTTCATCGCGAGTATCGCGGGATTTTCGAGACGGACCGTTGATCCCTCGACGACAAGGGCGACGCGTCCGCCGCCGCCGACCCCGAGCGCCGAAAGAGCCTCTTGAGGGAGCGTTACCGAACCGTCGGGTGAGACGCTGACCCCGTTCATGAATTCTATAGGAGCTGACATTATTTCCTCGCTTGCCAAATGGGTTTAGACTTCGACGAATCTAGTCGTGCCGTATTCATTGAATTGTACTGTAAATAAACCACTCTAGGCAACCCTGTAGAAAGTATATAAGTTTCCCTTCTTAAAGCAACCGTTTCTTCGTATAAAACGCTTCGGAAGGGCAAAGTTTACGATTGGTTCCGCTGACGTCGCTATTCTTTCGATTCCAAAGATTCAACAGAATTACTCATTGTTCACGACGCATTTAGGAGAGTATTTCTCGATTCTTTGAGGAGTATTTTATACTAATCCATTTTTCGGATCGCGAATCGACAGCGGTTCCGTTTGTTCCAGCATCTCGACGAGGACTTTATGGTCGAGGTATTGGACACCATGGGCGCCGGCTTGGATTAGGGAGGCGAGGCGGCTGTTGAAATACCAGTCCATGGCGTCGAGGTAATCGAGTTGGTATTTTTCGGCGAGGGTCGCGATAATACGCTCGTCGAGCCGTTCGCGGTAGATTCTTTCAAGGACTTCTCCGTCGACCATGGCTAGACCTCCTCGACCGTTTTAAAGGTCAACAACGCGTCGATCGCTCTTTGCGTGATAAAAGCGATTTGGTCGTATTCCGGGTAGGCTTTTATTTCGATTAACGCTCTTTCTTTGTCCCAAACGCCTGAATGGTATAAGTCGACGACGCGGAAGACCTTGTCGTTTGCGACCATACCCCTGATCACGTCGTAGACTTGATATTCGTCGCCGCCGTCGCGACAGTGACAGACGAAATCGATCCATTCGAGTAAATCGGGCGGAAAGGTCTTTACGTTCAAATCGCCGTATTTTTCGCGCATATCGTAGACGTTGACATACGCTTTGTCGTTTTCGTTCAGATCGGCTTTCCTTCGCGCCCAGTTCTTCGCCTGCTCCATGTTGGTCGTTACGTAAAAACCTTTGCCGAAATCGAGAGGACGAAAGGAATGTCGAACGTCGGGCGATTTTACGACGGTCGTCGAACCGTGATAGACGATCATGCCGTTTTCTCCCTGATTGCGAGGTATTCTTCAATATCGGCGACGACGAAGTTGGTTCCTTGGGTGTGAAGGACGTCGTAATGGGGGATCAGGTAATTCGTCAGCGCTTTTTTTTCCTTGAGGAGATTGTAAACCTCGGTCGGAGTCTTGCCCCACTTATTGGCGCAGGCGTGAATCATGTAGACGAGGAATTCAAATATGTCTTTCGTCATGCGGTTCGGTTTCCTCAAACGCTTCCAAAAAGGTTTTCTTCCAAATTGTCTACGCCGTTTCTCGACGTCGTTCTCAATAGTATATCATACGACGCCCGTTATGAATCGACAGCATAAAAAAAGGTTTTCCACCCCAAAAGAGCGGAAAACCTTTGGCCGCGACCGCGCGACTCCCGGCTTGCGCTACCGCGTTCTCGTGTGTCTCCGTTACGCGTTGCGGGCTTATCTTAAACATAACGTCATGGAGTTAGAAAGCGACCAGCGGGAGCGGATGATTTTACGCATGCGCGGAAGCGTATAACCTGGGTCCGGCGGCCTTCCGCTGGTTTTATATCATCCAGACGGGAACGACGAGATTGTCGCGGTCGATAGCGGATAGTTCCGGTTTCAGGCATACGACGGCGCCTTTCGATCGCGTCGCGCTTCCCTTATCGAGAACTCGAAACGTCTTGACAATCTCCGCGCTAGGGTTAGACGATTTCTTGATTTCAATCGGAGTCAAAACGCCGTCGCGTTCTAGAATTATGTCGATTTCTTTAGCGTCTTTGTCGCGATAGTAATACATAAACGGCGCCCTTCCGTTGTTGAGATAGGTCTTGGCGATCTCGGCGACGACGTAGTTCTCAAAGATCGCGCCGTTCATCGCCCCGTTCATCAGCGTCTGCGCGCCGCTCCACTTCGTAAGATAACAAACGAGTCCCGTGTCGTAAAAGTATAACTTCGGAGCCTTAACAAGCCGTTTAAGAAGATTGTTGGAATACGGATGAAGATAGAAAATAAGTCCGAGCGTTTCCAGAATCTGCAGCCAGTCTTTGACTTGTTTCTGATTAATTTCGACGTCGCGGGCGATTTCCGCAACGTTGATCATTTGTCCCGTTCGCGCGGCGACTGCGGTAATAAAACGCAGGAATTTCAGCGAATCGATTGCGCTTGACAACGCCCTAACGTCCCTCTCGATATAGGTCGTCAGGTAACTGCCGTAAAAGATTTGGACGTCGCTGATCTCCCCGCTTGCAATAGCGGGCATGGAACCTTTGAAGATTCGTTCGTAAATTTCCTCGGCGTCCGCCGAAGTTCTTCCTTTGGCCCTCGCGGATAATTTGTCTAAGTCGATCTCAAACGGGTCCGCCGCGCCGCCGTATATCTCGGCTTGCGCCGTCGAGGTCAGCGAAAGAACGGCGACGCGCCCCGCTAACGACTCTTGAACGCCGCGCGTCAACTGAAACGCTTGGGAACCGGTAAGCCAAAAATCGCCAGGCGAACGTTTCTTATCGACATGCGCTTTGACATATATGAAAAGCTCGGGCGCATACTGAACCTCGTCGATTAAAACGGGCGGCTTGTGCAACTGCAGGAACATCTCAGGATCGTTCTTCGCCAGATTCCTTTCGTTGAGATCGTCGAGCGACGCGTATCGGCGGTCGGAACCCTCCATGAGTTTCCGAAGCATCGTCGTTTTACCGACCTGTCGCGGTCCCGTGACGAGAATCGCCGGATATTCTTTCGAGACTTGAGAAATTGTTTTTTCCAGACTGCGACGTATGTATCCCATAGCGGAACTCCTTCGGCTAATTTGGAATGATTTTCCATTCTAGCCGAAAATACTCGCCGCGCAACCCCAGCCGCGACGTCGCGGGGGACGGTATTCGCCTCATGGCGCGTACTAATTCATAAGCGCGTAAAGGCGAAATCTCTAGGTCTCCGCTCGTTGGCGGCGACGTCTCGTTCAATAAAACTCAAAGCGCTACGATCGTCTTTCCGATTTCCGGGATCGTCGTCGTTTGTTCTAACTCCATGGGATCGCCCTCCGTTTCCGCTTTAATGAGTTTCATCCATTGTTCTATACGCGAATTTGTCGGTCAGCGGTTCGTGACGGTTCTTTTCAAGCGCTTGAAAATGCGAATGAAAATCCTCACAGTCGAAAAGGTTGAAGTTGATAATGTTGACGCAGATCGTCTGTTCGAGCGCGTCGTATTCGTCGCCCTCCTTGAGTTTCGCGCTGAAAAGTTTCGCCCAGTAGTAGAGCGTCCGTTCCTTAAACGCCGGTTCGTAATTGACCTGAATTTCAACGTTCACGATCTCGTCGTCGACGTTGAGCTTCAGATCGAGTCTGCTGTACTTCCGCCCCAAATACTCCGGCGCGATTTCGACGTTCTCGATAGAGACCTTCTTGACGCTCTCGCGCGGGAGTTCGAGTAGATCGGAAATAAACGCCGTGATAATGTCCATATTGTTCGCGTCGCCAAAAACACGCTTGAAAATAACGTCAAGCTTCAATTTTACGATGCGTCGCTCGCGCTCCCGAGACCGCCGACCTTCCAATCGCGCGCTTCTAAAACGACAAAAGACGCCCCGAACGTTCCTTTTTCAGAACGCGCTCGGGACGTCTATGCGCAATAGTACGTCTTTTGGCTTCAGAAATCAAGAACCCCTGCTGGGTTTTGACGCTTTAAAACGATCCTTGTTCTTAAAACGCCGCGCTTTTCGCTTAACGTTAACTCCCGACAACCGTTATCGGGACGTAAAACGTCACGGGGTTGCCGACGGTCAGCCGGATAACGACTTTGATCTGGTATTCGCCCGGCTTTTCGAAGAGGGGCGCGGTTCTTACGTCGGGCGTTAGCGCGAACGTATAGCCGATCTCGTCGCGCGTCCACGCGTCGGACCTCTGCGGCGCCTCGAGGACGCAGTCGTTACTGACGACGACGTTCTCATGACCCGCGACGGGCGTCAGCGTTTCTTCAAAGAGCCCGTTGGAGACGTAATAACACGCGTAAGTCACGCTCTGGACGTTCGAACCGTCCGATAGAAGGAGCGCGCTTTCGTCGAACGCGTCGACGATCTGCGCGAGTATCGTTATTCCCTGTCCGACTTTGACCGAATCTGACGTCGCCACCACCGTCGCCTCCGCTTTCCATAACTGCGCGACGCGCTCGCCCGGAACCGCGTTCGCGACGACCCGAAACTGAACTCCGACCGAACTCCACGCGTCGTCCGTCCAAAAATTTTCCCCGTCAAACGCGCGGAACGTCGCGCGTCCGTTTCCCTGCGTCGCGGCAAACGTTTCTTCCGACGCCGGAACCGTCGCCGCGACCTCGACCCAACTTCCCGCGCCGACGCGCCGTTCGACTCGAACCGTCTCCGACCCGTTCCGCGCCGTCCAGCGCAGCGTCGCCCGTCCCGGTCGCTCCGACGTCGCGGAAAAGGACCTTATTTCAGCGCCCAATCCCGCGACTACGACCCCCTCGCGCGTCGTTCCCGAAACGTCGACGCCCGTCGGAACCGCGAGATACCCCGAGCTTCCCGGCGGCGCCGCGAGCGTCGCGCCCGCGCCCATGCTCGCGTCTCTTGCGCTTACGACGCGGTCGACGCCCGAAAAGACGAGCGTCGAATTGCGCCCCGTTTCGAGTCGCGCCAGCGCGAGGTCGGCGTCGAACGTTTCGACGCGCCGTCCCGCGACGATCAGCGTCGAACCGGCCGGAGGCGCGTCGAGCCACGCCGCGCTTTCGTCGAGGTAGAAGACGCCCGACGTTATCGATTCGGGCGGCGTCGTTCGCGCCGGGTCTGTCGTCCAGCCGTTGGGATCGTTGAAGGACGCGGGCGACGCAGACGCCTGATAATAGTCCGCGACGACGAGTTCATACGCGCCGACCGCGTAGAGCGTCGCGCCGGAACCGCCCGGCTCCGGGTTCGAGCTTCCGCTCGATTCTGTGTTTTCGCTCGCGTTGGTCGCTAGCCGTCCTCTTGGATTCCCGTCGACGTCGTATTCGCCCGCGGCGCTTGTCGCGCCCGTCGCGTAAGGGGACGTCGGCAGAAGGCGGAAATCCCAGCCGCTCCAGTCGATCGCGACGCCGGTTTCGGAGACGTCGACAACGTCGGGCGGCGGCGCGACGAAGCCCGCCTCGGAACAGACCGGATCGACGATCGAGTCGATCTTTGTCACGACCGTCGAGGATCCGCTGAAAACAGTTTGAGCGTTGCCCGCGACCGTCGAGCGGACGATCGTCGTCGCGGAGTTCGCGCCGGCGTTATAGAGCCCTGCGCCGCGACATCCTGCGACGACGCAGTCGTAAACGGAGATTTTCGAGCCCGCATGACCGCCGATTCCCGGCGCGTCCGATCTGTTGCCGTAGACGCGGCATCTTCTGAAAACGGCTTCGGGCGTATAGGCGATGATTCTCCCAATGAACTCGACGTCTTCGGCGTGAAAATAGGCGGCTTCCGTTTTAGCGTAAAGAACTCTGTCGCCCGAGTTGTTGGACCGTTTGAGCCGCAGCCGCGTTTTTCCCGCCGACAACGTTAGTCCGACGGTCGTTTCGATTCCCGTGTTCAGCGTAATCTCAACGAGTTCGTCGGCGTTAAAGACGGTCGGATCGGGCGTTATGACGTCGCCCTCTTGCGCCGCCGCGACCGCCGCGCGAAGCGAGCCGGCTCCGCTGTTCGCGTTGTTCGTAAAGTAAATCGTACTCATCCGTGACCTCGCGGCGTTCGCTTTATCAAACGCGCTCTCGACTCCTCGAGTCAAAGACGCTTCCTTTTAGCTTTCTCCATAAGAACTTAACGATTTTGACGAGCGCCTCCGCGACGACGAACGCGACGGCTAACGCCAGGCATGTCGCCGCAAAGATCGCGTATTTGACGGCGTTCCATTTTTTGAGAAGCTCGCGCTGAACGGAATCGATTCTTTCTTCGAGTTTGTCCGCTATCGTTTTTGAGAACGCGTCGATCGCTCCGTCCTTCAGTCTGTCGCCGATTTTAGCGTCTTTGCCCGCGTCGTCCGTATTCGATTCGGCGTCGTCCGCCGGCTGTTTGTCGCGGCGTCGCGGCCTTTTTTCTTTACCGCGTTCGCGCCACCGTCTGTCCGAATCTTCAAAAATTCTCATGTCGTCGGAGAATTCCTGGACGGGTGCGCGATTGCGAAAATCCTCGGAGTTTGTCGACGAATCGTCGTTTTCCGTTCGACATTCAGTCGCGCCGGGCGGGATCGCGGCGGCGTCTGAGGCGCGAATGCCGACGCGGTCGCGCGCGTTATTCAGCGCGCGGTAGAGATTCATGACGGGAATCGCGCCGCCCTTGGAATCGTCGTTTCCCCTTTCGCCGACGAGCCACGTCAGAATTCCCGTGACGAAAAGCTCGCCGTCGACATACTCGCAGATTGGCGAGCCCGATTGCCCCGGAACCGGCGGCGGCGAAAAAACGGCGGTTTTGTCGTTGAAATATTCGAGGATCCGTCCTTTCCAGGCTTGCGGAAACCTCCCGTCGGGCGCGCCGCT
The DNA here is from genome assembly GCA_946408825.1 of uncultured Planctomycetaceae bacterium. Taxonomy (GTDB): domain Bacteria; phylum Planctomycetota; class Planctomycetia; order Pirellulales; family Thermoguttaceae; genus RUG369. The sequence continues at coordinate 165,938 of CAMJTU010000003.1, read as the reverse complement.
CGAGACGATCATGGCGCCGACGGAAGGTTTGGCGTCGGCGCCGCCGAGCGCGAGAAAGGGCGGGTCGATTCTCTTAAGTTCCGCCGCGTCGACGACGACCGTCGCGAAATCGGCGGGCGTCGCGACGTTGAAATACCGTCCGTCGATCTGGCCGCGAATCGACTCTTGCCGTCCGTTTGTCCAAAAGTCGAGCTTTGCGTCGCGACTTCGCGTTACGACGTGATAGTTCGTCATTACGTAGCCGCGGTCGCCGACGACCCCGATAAAGAACCCCGTTCCTCGCGCGCCTTCGACGCAGACGCGGCATGTCGCGGCGTGCGCGTCTTCAAACGTCTCGGCGCGGCGAAATTGCGCGTTCTGTTCGTCTCCTTGCGCGAGCGGCCGCCACGCCGCGCCGACTACCGCGAGAAACGCCGCCGTCGCGAGCGTTTGCAGACTCCTTCTTAAACTCTTTCGCATATCGTTCTCCTTCTGAGGGTTGAAATGTTTTCGCGAGATTATCGCCGTGGACGCGCGAGTTATTCCTGAAAAAAGGAGAGATTTTCGCCGTCGCAAAATTTCCAAAATTCGCGCATATCTCGCCGCGTTCCTTCGATAATGATTCGCCGCGAACGCCGGATGTTCGGGAATCGCGACGAGATAGGAGAGATTGAGTTATGGGAATATATGACGAATACCGTTCGCGGGACGAACTTCTGACCGCGTTGGAATCGGCAATTAAGGAGCGCCGCGACGAATCTGGCGCCGCGGTTTGGCGACTGACGGACGAGGAACGGGACGCGCTTGCGCGCCGCTGCGAGACGGCGAGCCGCCAGGCGGAGCGGCAGCGTCGCCGGGGCGACGAACTCGAGGAGCGTCTTGCGAAAGCGGAACGGGACCGCGCGGCGACGGCGGCGGAACTTGAGCGTCTGCGAACGTCGGGAATCGGCGCGTCGGGGGACGACGTTCAGACGACGCTCCGACGCTACGCGGAGCAGACGCGCGCGTCGCAGAGCAAAGCGGCGGCGCTGGAGGCGGAGCTTGCGCCGCTGCGCGAGGAGAACGCGCGATATAAGGAGCGCGAGACGCGGCGCGCGATCGAGAGCCAGCTCGTCGACGCGGCGCGGAAACTCGACTGCTGCGAGACCGCGCTCCGCGACGTCAAACGGCTCGCGCCGATGTTTCGGCTCAACGACGACGGACTCGCAGTCGCGGAGGACGCGCGGGTCGTCGAGGAAGTTTTGCGCGACGAAATCGCGCTTTCGCCGCACTGGCTGAACCGTTCTCAAGGGGGCGCGGCGTCGCCCGGTTCGGAACGCGACGCGTATTCCGACCGCGAGCGGTTTCAGGCGGCGCTCGCGCGCGGCGATTTTGCGGACGCGATCCGCTGCGCGCCGCGAACGGAGTCGTCGCCATCTTCCGCGACGTTTCGCGGGCTTTGACAGAGTTTTTTGTAAGGAGACAAGACTATGGCGTTTTCAACCGATCTTTTGAACGCGCGGATCGATCTTTCGGACGTTCTCTCTTGGCGGGCGTCGCAGACTCCGCGGCTAATTCGTCTCTTTCCGACGCGACGCGCGCCGGGATTCGACGCGGCGGGACGCTCCAACGTTCTAAGCGCGACCGCGACGGAGCATTTCTGGCTCGAAGGGCTCGACGCGCCGAAGACGAAGAGCTTCACGGCTTCGTCGGAAAGCGGCTCGACCGCGACCTTTACGGTCGCGGACGCGTCGGGATGGCAGTCGGGCGACCTTTTCCACGTGCTGGGCGACCACGGCGTTCTGCGCGTTTCGAGCGCGTCGGGGACGTCGATCGTCGGGACGCGCGTTACGGCGTCGGACCCCGAGTTCCTCACGCCGGATTCGGGCGTTCTCGTCTTCGATTCGCGCCCCGTTCAAGAAGGCTCGTCGTCGGGCGAGGACTTCTTCATGCAGTCGCGCTCGGAGTCGAACTTCACGCAGATCTTTCGCGGCGACGTCGCGCTTTCGGGGACGGCGCAGGCGGTGAGTCAGGCGGGAATGGAGAATACGATCGCGACGCAGCTCGAATACGCGACCGATTCGATCGTCCGGCGAATCAACGCGGCGCTCGTTTTCGGCGTCAAGACGCGTCGAACGGCGTCGGAGCCGGGCGCGATGGGCGGGCTCTATTACTTCGGGACGCAGAGCGGCGGTCTCGCGCGTCCTCAGACGGGCGCGCCCGCGCTCACGATGGGGCTGCTCAACCGCGCGGCGCAGGACGTGCTGGACGCGGGCGGCGTGCCGGACGCGATTATCTGCGGCGCGGGGCAGGCGCAGGTGATTTCGACGTTTATGGAATCGCAGGTTCAGGTCGCGCAGGATTCGCGGGAAGCGGGGCGGTTCGTCGACTCGTTCGTGACGTCGGCGGGAGGCGCGACGATGAAGGTCGTCGTCGAGCCGTCGATCCCGGACTCCGACGTCTGGGTCTGCGATACTCGCGGATTCGCGCTCGTTCCGCTCGCGGGGCGCGCGCTGCACACGGAGCCCGCGTCCGCGCCGGGCGTGGACGGCCGCCGCGCGATCGTGCTCGGGGAATACACGGCGGAGTTCAAAAACGCGAAGGAGTCGCTCTGCCGTATCTCGGGGCTTAAGAGTTCGGCGGAGGTTTTGGCGTGACGCGGCGCGAAGGAGGGGAAGGGCGATGACAGACGCTTATGATCTAACGCCGACGCTCGATCAGGCGGACGCGTATTTTGCGACGCGCCCCCGATCGGACGCGTGGCGCGACGCGACGGAGCTTGAAAAAACGCGGGCGCTCGCGTACGCGGCGCTCGTTCTGGACGCGTGCTTCGAGTTTTCGGACGCGGCGCGATACGAGTCCGGGGAATGGCGTCCTCGAATCGTCGCGGCGGTCTGCGAGCAGGCGCTCTGGATCCTGACCCGCAAGGACGGCGGCGCGGAGCGGCTCGCGTCGCTCGGCGTGACGAGCGCGAGCGTCGCGGGAATCTCGGCGACGTTCGATCGCCGCGAAGCGTCGGCGCTCGTGTGCGACGCGGCGCGGCGGATGATCGGACGTCTCGGACGGTTCGTCCCGCTCGACGAGGGCGGCGGCGAGATAACCTCGACGCCTCTTGCGCTTTGATTTCGTTTTTTAGAAAGGAAGTTTTATCATGCTCGTAACGGAACGGCCTCTCGAGGCGCTGAAACCTTATCTGGGCAATCCTCGAAAGAACGCGGGCGCGGTCGCGGCGGTCGCGGAATCGATTCGTCGCTTCGGCTTTCGTCAGCCGCTCGTCGTCGACGGGGACGGCGTGATCGTTTGCGGTCATACGCGGTTCGAGGCGGCGAAGTCGCTCAAGATGACGACGGTCCCCTGCGTTTCGGCGGAGGATTTGAGCCCCGAGGCGATTCGCGCCTATCGGTTGCTCGACAATAAACTGCACGAGAAGTCAAGCTGGGATTACGACGCGCTCGCGCTCGAACTCTCCGATTTAGACTACGATTTCTCCGCGTTCGACGTCAGTTTCGAGCCGCCGCCGTCCTTTCTCGACGACGAGACGAACGGCGGCGGGTCGTCGTCGAGTTCGGAACCGACCCTCGGCGGCGCCGACGCGATTCCGAGCGTCTTTGAACTCGTCGTGAAGTGCGGCGACGAAGAGGAGCAGCGCGCGCTCTTCGAACGGCTCGTTTCCGAAGGGTATAACGTCCGACTCTGCAATTTGAAGGGCGACGCGTAGGCGTTTTGAAAGGAGGACGCATGGCGACGACGCGATTGACTTTCCATACGGAAATCGCGAAGAGTTACCGCGCCGCGCGCGTCGCGAGCCGCCTCGACGACGGCAGACGCGCGGCGCTCGCTTGCGAGCTGGTCTTTGAGACGCCGCCGAGCGTCGACGAAGATTGGCGCGTCGGGCTGATCGTCGGTCCGTCCGGGAGCGGCAAGACGTCGGCGGCGCGCGCTCTTTACGACGCCGCGCTCGACTGGCGCCCGGAGTGGCGCGACGACCGGCCGATCGTCGACGAGTTCGCGGAGGTCGATTTCGACCGGCTCGACGCGGCGCTCGCCGCCGTCGGGTTCGGGTCGCCGGTTCGCCAGCTTCAGCGGTATTCGACGCTCAGCGTCGGGGAACGCTTTCGTTGCGACCTTGCGCGGACGCTTCTCGAGGCGCCGGGCGAAGTCGCGGTCGTCGACGAGTTCGCGAACGCGCTAGACCGCGCCGTCGCGCTTGCCGCCGCCGCGACGACGCGAAAGGCGCTCGATCGCGGCGTCTTCGGCGCGAGGAAGCTCGTCGCCGTCGCGTGTCGCGACGACGTCGCGGAGCCGCTCGAACCGGACTGGACGCTCGATATGGCGTCGGGGAAACTCGCGCGAGGGCGTCTTCGGCGCCGCTCGCTGCGGTTTGCGATTAGAGAGGGAGCCGCGTCGTTATGGCGCGATTATCGGGCGTTTCACTATCTGAGCGGGGCGCTGAACCGCGCGTCGAGCTGTTTGGTCGCGACGCTTGAAGAGGAGGACGGAACGGCGTTTGACGTCGCGTTCTGCGCGCTGTTGCCCTGCGAGGGACGGCGCGGGCGGCGCCGCGTTCATCGGCTCGTCGTTCGTCCGGAGTTCCAAGGGCTTGGAATCGGCGGCGCGTTTCTCGACGCGCTCGGGGCGCTGGAACGCTCGCGCGGGTTCGGGCTGGAGATCGTCGTCGGAACGCCCTTTTTCGTCCGACGGCTCGCGCGTTCGCCGGTATGGCGGCTGCGCAACGTCTATCCTCACGGGCGGCGACAGCGGAGTCACGGCAAGGAATCGGGCGGGTCGTTCGGGCGCGCCGTCGCGTCGTTCGAGTATGTCGGCGGCTGAGAAGGGAGAAATTCATGGAGGTAGAAATGAGAAAGAAAAAGTTTGCGTTTAGCGTTTTAACGACGCTCGCGGTCGTCGTCGCGGCGTTTTTCGGGGCGGTCGGAACGGCGTCGGCGGTCGAGCCGGAGAGGGCGACGCTCGCGGTCTACACGTATCGGACGCCGGGGATCTGCCCGGGGTGCGACGCGGCGCGTCCGATTATGACGAGGTTGTCGGCGTTCTATCCGATCGAGTTCGTCTACGTCGAGGACCCGGAATCTCGGACGCGCCTCGCCGCCGACGGCGTCGATCGCTTCCCGACGTTCGTTCTGACGCTTCGCGATTCGGGCGAAGCGCCGCGCGAGGTTCTCCGATGGAGCGGCGCCGCCGATCTTGAACGCCGCGTGAGAACGGCGTTCCGCATCGTCGGCGTCGTTCCCGGAACCGGTCGCCCCGCGCCGGATCGCCGTCCGACGAGATAACGCGGGACCGCGTCTCGTCCGAAAAAGTAAAACGCAGTCGAACATCCCTCTTGAGAAACGTTCGGCTGCGTTTTTTATTTTGGGCGACGGAGCTAAAGAAGGTCAGATTCGGTTACGCGCGAAGTCCCGCCTTTTCAATGAACTCCTCTTCTGTCATTTGGGCGCGAGCCGCCGCTTGGACAATCGTGAGAATCCCGTCTTTCACAAGTTCGGCGAGCGTTTTAATTCGCCCTTTTTCAATTCCTTTTTCAATTCCCTCTTCGTACCTTCCTCTAAGAGTCTTTTCTTCGTCGTATTCCGTGATACACATTGCTTTGACCTCCGCTCGGTTTGCCAGAAGGAACGGCTTAATGACCGCGTCGTCGGGAAGATCGTTCAGCGCTATGTCTAGCGCAACTTCCAAGGAGTTTGTCGACTTAAGATGAAACCGCGTTCTCTCGACGAAAAAGGAATACTCCTTCAGCGGCGAACACGCGTCCAGCAACTCTTTATTGCGACCGTAATTAATATTGATTACATCGACCAAAAGTTCCAGACGTCCCCCGGAATCCCCCATGAACGCGTCCGACAACTTCAAAACGTAGCGATCTTTTTCTTTGTCTGTTCCATTGTAAAGACAGAAAAAGTAGGGAGTCGGTAGTTTTTGAAGCTTCGTGCTGAACAGGTCGAACGTTGTACTCTGCTCCATGAGAGCGCCGTAAGCCATCCCAGAATATTCGAAGAATCGCGACGGCATGTTCGGATTGCGCGTCGACTGCTGTTCAAGGAAGAGCATCTCGCCGTGCAATAGAAGCGAGACGTCGTTCTTCATCTTCATGTAGACCGCGTCCTCGATCGTCGTCAGTTCAATCGATTCGGCGTCCGTATAGTTCGTTCCTAAAAGCGCGTTGCAAAGGCTCAGCGTCCAGTCCTTATGCTCTGGATTGCCGAAAAGGAACTTAAACAAGCGGTCTTTGAACTGGCGATTGGCGCCTTTCGTATATCGCATAGGGACGTCCTCCTGAAGTCGACGACGCTATTTTAACTTCCTTTTGACAAATGGTCAAGGAAAACGAACAAGCCCGTTGAAAAACGGCGCGCCGGATAACAGACGTTTTCAGGTCGAGATTTGGACCGCGCGTGGTCCAAATCTTCTACGCGAAGCGCCTGCAATTTGAAAAGCCTTCGGGAGACGGGGAATAGCCGTTCTCGTCCGAAAAAGTAAAACGCAGTCGAACATCCCTTTTGGGGAAGCGTTCGGCTGCGTTTTTTTATTCTATTGCCGCGAGATCGCGCAAGGCGGGGCGGTTAGCGTTCGACGGGGCGTCGGACGGGCGCTTCGATCTTTGTCCCTTTAAAGGCGTTCGGCGCAATAGACGCGTCGGCGGGGACGGAGACGTTCGAGAGCGCGGAGCAGTTGGCGAACGCGCCGTCGCCGATTTCCGTAACGCCGTCGGGAAGCGCGAGCTCGCCGGAGAGCGCCTCGCACGCCGCGAACGCTCCCGCCCTGATCTTTTTCAGTCCTTTCGGGAACGCGACCTTTTTCAGCGCGACGCAGTCCGCGAACGCGCGGTATTCGATCGTCTCGACCGTTTCGGGAATCGCGTACTCCGTCGCGCCGCCGCTAGGATAGCATATGAGCCGCTTCATGTCTTTGGAGAAGAGAACGCCGTCGACCGTCTTGAGATACTCGCCGTCGTCCGGAACGACGAAGCCCTTGACCGGCGCCTTGCTGAACGGATCGTTCATGACGTAACGGAGCGACTTGGGAAGGACGATCTCGCCCGTAAGAGAGGAGCAGCCCCAGAAGGCGCCGGGCTCGATCCATTGCAATTCTTCGGGGAAATTGATCTCCGAAAGAGAAGCGCAGTCGGCGAAAGCAAAACTCCCGATTAGATTTAGATATTTGGGTAAAACGATTTTTTTGAGCGAATCGCATCCTCTGAACGCGTTCGGAGCGATATACGTCGTCGAATCCGGGACGACGTATTCCGAAGGCGCGATTATCGCGCCCGAGGCGTCGCGTTTTATTCCCCGTTTCGGCGGATACTTAATCAACATCCGGTTGTTTTCAGAATAAGCGACCGCAAAAAGCGCTCCGTCGATAACCTCGAGACCCGCGTTTTGATTAGCGGGAGCGGGGAGGTAGCAATCTAGCGAATCGTCCGAATACTTTATTTCTTGGCCTGGCTTTATTTCTAGACCCGCGCCTAGATCAAGATCGGGGGCGTCTACGACTTCAAACGCTTCAAGTTCCGGAAACTCGTTGAACGACGACTCGATAAGCTTGTCCAAAACGTATGGATTCTTTTGCGAAACGACGAGCGTTCGACAGTTTGGGAAAGCTCTTCTGAAAGACGCTCTCACGACGAGGTATTCCCGACCCTCTTCGGGCGCGATTTTTTCGTCGTCGGCGGTCGTCATGGACGCGATATCCTCCGCGCGTAACGTAGACGGTATCTTTAACTTTTCGATAGCGCTTGCCGAACCGTCGACGTCGACCAACCTGACCGCGCTGTCCGTCAACCGGACGACGACCCATTTTTCCTGCGCCATGGCGGTTAACGCGGTCAAAGAAAGAAACGTCGAGAAGAACGCGATCAATAAAACATTTCCAAATGTTGAGAGACGCATGACTGTTTTCCTTTCCGTTGGAGCAAGGGACTGCTATCGAAGTAAAGAGCGACGCAGAACTTTGTGTGGAACCTTGGAGAATCCCTAGCGAAAGACCGTCGAACTTCTCGCAAGGTCGGAGAGTGTCTCTATCCCCTTGCTGGATTGCAATGTTGTCGATTTTTTTCAATATCCCTAGCAAACGATAGAATTAATCGGTCGAGGCGACGGCAACGATAAGGACTTGGCGAAACGAATCGCTTTTTCAGACGTGATAGCTCGCTTCGGTTCAAGTTACGAGAACAAATAGCTTTGTCGTTTATCGTTTCGTCTCATCGCGTTTGCGCAATATTTTGCAATTTTCTTGCAGTCAATTCAAGTCAAATTTAGGAGCGTCGCGACGGAATGTTAGAAAATTTGATTTGAAAGTTGTTTCCGTCGCGCCGCGCCGTATAATTTCCGCAAGGCGACGCGAAGGAAGACGTTTCGACCGGGATAATCATGCCGTTGGAAAAGCGCGTCGCCTGAATATTTAGACGAGGAGATTGTCGATGAATAAAAAGAGCGTTTTTTTAACGGCGACGGCGTTTCTTTTGGCTTGGACTTTTTGCGGCGCAAGCGCGCAGGAGCCAAAATCTAACGGCGGCTATTCCGCGATCGACGTCGCGTCGCCCGAATGGGTGGGAAAACTCGACGCCGCGAAGGACGCGGAGCAAATGCTCGTCGTGGCGGCGTTCAACCCCGACGCGACGGGCGCATGGATCTCGCTCCATGAAAAGCAGAAGGACGGGTCGTGGCGGATGGTCATGACGACGCCCGGCTTCATCGGGAAAAAGGGACTCGGCAAGAAACGCGAAGGGGATATGAAGACGCCGCAGGGAGTCTTCCACTTCAACCGCGCCTTTGGAATCGCCGACGATCCCGGCTGCGCGATCCCGTACGTCAAGGTGGACGACGATTCCTATTGGTCCGGCGAACAGCTGCGCTATAACGAGCTGGTCAACGCCAAAGACGTCCCCGAGTTCAAACTCCATCATGGAAACTCGGAACATCTCGCCGATTACGTTTATCACTATCAGTACTGTCTGAACATCAGTTACAACGAAGAGCGCGTTCCCGGTCTGGGTTCGGGCATTTTCCTCCATTGCTTCGGACCCGCGAGACCCTTTTCCGCCGGCTGCGTCGCGATTCCGGAGCCCGTGATGAAGTTCGTGATGCGGCGCGTCGACGAGAAGACCGTCGTCGTCATCGACTCCTACGAAGCGCTCGCGGGGTCGGACGTCTGGCCCGAGAGCGCTTGGCCGCAGGAAGTCCCATGGTGATCTTCAGCGCCCGGCTGATTCATTCTGTTCCAACACGACTCGGGGAGATTGTTTATGAAGAAAACTGTTATGACGACGACGGCGTTTGCGGCGCTCTTGCTTTTGCTTTTAGGCGGCGCCGTCGTCAGGGCGCAGGAGAAAGACGCCGACGACGGCTGCTATCAAGCGATCAACGTGGCGTCGCCCGACTGGGTCGGGAAGCTCGACGCGGCGAAGAACGCGGAGCAGCTTTTTGTCGTCGCGGCGTTCAAGGTCGATCAGACGACCGCGTGGATCTCGCTTCATGAGAAGCAGAAGGACGGCTCTTGGCGGATGGTCATGACGACGCCGGGGTTTGTCGGGCGAAACGGTATCGGCGCGGCGCGCGAAAGCGTCCCCACGACGCCGCAGGGCGTCTTCCGATTCAACCGCGCGTTCGGAATCGCCGACGATCCCGGCTGCGCGATCCCGTACGTCAAAGCGGGTAACGACACGTATTGGTCCTGCGATCATCGAGAGGGCGGGCGGTATAATCAACTGGTCGACGCGAAAGAGCTTCCCGAATACGACTTTCCGAACGGCGAATCGGAACATATCGTCGATTACGTCTATCACTATCAATACTGTCTGAACATCAGTTACAACGAAGAGGGCGTTCCCGGCAAAGGCTCCGGCTTCTTCCTGCACTGCTTCGGACCCGCGCGACCCTTCACCGGCGGCTGCGTCGCGATCCCGGAAGACGTGATGAAGTTCGTGATGCGGCGCGTCGACGAGAAAACCGTCGTCGTCATCGACTCCTACGAGGCGCTCGCTGGAACGGACGACTGGTCCGACGTTACATGGCCCAAGAAAGGCAATCCGTAATAGACGCGTCGGTTCTCGACGTTGCTCGTAAGAACTCAAAACGCGGTCGAACGCCCCTTTGAGGTAAGCGTTCGACCGCGTTTACTATTCTATCGTCGCGAGATCGCGCAAAGCGGGTCGGTTAGCGTTCGACGGGGCGGCGGACGGGCTCTTCGACTTTCGTCCCTTCAAACGCGTTCGAGACGATATACGCGTCGGCGGGGACGGAGATTTCCGAGAGCGCGGCGCAATTGGAGAACGCGCCGAATTCGATCATCTTGAGCGTATCGGGGAGCGAGACCTTTTCAAGCGTCGCGTCCTTCCAGAACGCAAACTGACCGATCATGACGAGTTTGTCTTTGAATTCGACTTCCTTGAGGGCAGGGCACGCGGCTGCCGCGAAGTCGTAAAAGAAGCCGACGTTCGCAAAGACGAGTTTCTCAATGTATTGACAGTCGGCAAAAGCGCGACTTCTGACGAAGACAGCGTTTTCCGGCGCGACGTATTCCTTCGCCTGACGACCGCCGGGGTAGGCGACAAGTCCTAGGCCGGCTCTCTCGTTTTCCGTCTCGAAGAGGACTCCGTCGATCGTTTTGTACCAGGGATTCTCTTCACTGATTTCAAATTCCTCAACTTGCGTCGCGCAGAACGCGCCGGGCCCGAACCCGAACTTGACCAGACCGGTCGGGAGCGTAATCTTGCCCTTTAACGATTTGCATCCCATGAAGGCCGTATCATGAATGACCTCGAGACCGTTGGGAAACGCGACCGTCTCGAGCGCCAGACAGTCGGAAAACGCGCCGGGCGCGATCCATTTGACCTCTTCGGGAACGGAATATTCCTTTGCGGCGCGTCCGATAGGATAACTGAGGAGCTTTTCGCGTCCCTTCATAAAGAGAACGCCGTCGACCGTCTCGAACGCCTCGTTTTCTTCTTCGGCGACAAACGATTCGATCGGACTATATCGGAACGCCCATCTCTCGAGGATTTGGAACGACTTCGGAAGGCGTAGTTCGCCCGAAAGGGATCTGCAATATTGGAACGCGCCTTCTTGGATTTCCGTCAGCCCCTCCGGAAGGACGACGGACGTTATCGACGCGCAGCTTTCAAACGCGTATTTCGGAATCACTGCGACCCCGGCGGGAATCGTTATCTCGCCCGAAAGCGCCGAGCAACGCCAGAACGCCTTTTCGCCGAGCGTCTTGAGTTCGCGCGGCAAAACGAGTTTCGTCAACTTTTCGCACTTCCAGAACGCGCCGTCGCTGATTTCCGTCACTCCGTCGGGCAGCGCGAGTTCGCCGGCGAGCGCCTCGCACGCGGCGAACGCCCACGGTCCGATCTTTTTCAGCCCTTTCGGCAGCGCGACTTTTTTCAGCGCGACGCAATCCGCGAACGCGCGATATTCGATCGTCTCGACCGTCTCGGGAATCGCGTACTCCGTCGCGCCGCCGCGCGGATAGCATATGAGCCGCTTCATATCCTTCGAGAAGAGAACGCCGCCGACCGTCTTGAAATACTCGGCGTCGTCCGGGACGACGAAGCCTTTGACCGGCGCTTTGCAGAACGCGCCGTTCCCGACGCGCTCGAGCGATTTAGGAAAGACGATCTCGCCCGTCAGGGAGGAGCAGCCCCAGAAGGCGGCTTCGTCGACGCGTTTGAGTCCCTCGGGAAAATTGATCGCTGAAAGAGAGACGCAGTCGGCAAAAGCCGACCCCCCGATTATGATTAGACTTTTAGGCAAAACGACTTTCTTGAGCGAATCGCATCCTCTGAACGCACACGGAAGAACACATATCGTCGAACCCGAGACGACATATTCTTCAGGCGCGAGCGTCGGCGGACATTTGACCAATAATCTAGCGCCCGCCCTAACCCAGTCGCTTTCGTCCACTAGGATTTTTACAAAAAGGACTCCGTCGATCGTTTCCAAGGCGGCTGGACTCTCGGGAGACGGGGTTCCTTCGACCTCGAACGCCCCAAGGGCGGGAAACGCGTCGAAGAACGACGGGTCTCCTACGAGACAACCGAAAAACTCCTCGGGAATTTGATTAGATAAGACAAGCGTCCGGCAGCTTGGGAAATCTCTTCTGAAAGACGCTTCCACGACGCGGTATTCCCGTCCCTCTTCGGGCGCGATTTCTTCGTCGGAGGAGTAGGTCGTCATGGACGCGATATCCTCCGCGCGCAGCGTCGACGGAATCTTTAACTTTTCGACGCCGTCCGTCGAACCGTCGACGTCGAGCAACTTAACCGCGTCGTCCGACGTCAGAAAGACGACCCACTTTTCCTGCCCCATGGCGGTTAACGAGGTCAAAGAAAGAAACGCCGAGAAGAACGCGACGAACAAAGATTTTTCGATCGTTGAGGGACGCATGATTTTTTCTCCTTTCGGGATAAACGCGATATTTCTCCAATGTAGGGTCGCTCTTTGCGCCGAAGCTAGGAAAATTCCCGCGCAGAACCGTCGAACTTCTTGCGAAGTCGGGAATCAATCTGGACTTCTTATCTATATCCTACAATCGTTTTTTTTTTTCAATACGCGCAAATTAATTTCGGACGCGTCGGAGAACCAATCTCCTCCTGAGGTTATACAAAAGCTCGAACGTCGTAAGTCGACGCTGTGCGGTTGAACGTTGCGACGGGCGTCGTTTGGGACGTTTTGAGGCGTCGAAATCAAAGCCTTTTTTCTTGACGACGCGGAAAAAACGGGTATTATCGCGTATCATATAGGGCGTCCCTTTGAGACGAACCCCCGAAAGAAAGAGGACGCTCCCAGGGTTTTTGTTAGAGTCGAGGTCGCGTATGGAAGATTCGCTTGTTCCTTTTCGTCATGTCCTTTCGGACGTCAGAGAGAACATTTCAGCGGGGCGAACCGCCGCGTACGCCGCGACGAACCGCGAAATGTTGACGACATACTGGAACGTCGGCAGACGCATTGTCGAAGAAGAACAAAAAGGAGAAGAAAGGGCGGAGTATGGAAAACGCCTGATCGCCGTCCTCGCTAAAGAATTGACCGCCGAGTTTGGAAGCGGGTTTACAGATCGGAATCTGAGAAATTATCGGCAATTTTACGTTTATTTCCCCGATCCGGAGATTTGGCACGCGCGCGTGCCAAATCTCTCATGGACTCATTTTCGCTCGCTCCTCCGCGTTCCGGACGAAAACGCGCGTCTTTGGTATTTGAACGAGGCGGCGACCGCAGGGTGGAGTTCGCGGACGCTTGACCGCAATATTGCGACCCAATATTACTACCGCCTTCTGCAATCTCCGAAAAAGGAGCAGGTTGTCGCGGAGATGAAGGAAAAGACGGCGGCGTTTCAGAAGGCGCCGTCCGCGCTAATCAAGAGTCCGATCGTCGCGGAATTTCTCGGGTTCAGAACGCAGGATTCCTACGTCGAGTCTGATCTTGAATCGGCGCTTCTCGCTCATCTTACCGACTTTATGCTCGAAATGGGGCGAGGATTCGCATTTGTCGCGCGTCAGCAGCATATCGTTACGGAAACGGAAGATTACTATATCGACCTTGTCTTCTATAATATCGAACTGCGCTGCTATGTGTTAATCGACCTCAAGATCGGCAAGATTACCCATCAGGACGTCGGGCAAATCGACATGTATACTCGAATGTACGACGATTTAAAACGCAACAACGGCGAAAACCCGACGATTGGGATTCTCCTCTGTTCGGAGACGGACGAAGACGTCGCGCGATACTCCGTTCTTCATGATAACGACCGGCTCTTCATGGCGAAATACTTGACGTATCTCCCGACCAAAGAACAACTGCGCGTCGAGATTGAACGTCAGAAACAACTCTTTTACGCGCAACGTTCGATTTCCGACGAAAACGCGGACAAAATCGAGTAGGCGGCGCGTTGTCGCGTAACGGGAATTTTCATGAGGATTATCGTTTTAATCGAAAACAGTCCGAATCCCGGTCCTTCCTCGGGATTAGTTTCGGAGCATGGGCTGAGCCTTTACGTCGAGTCGGAGGGTCGGCGGCTGATCGCGGACGCGGGCGCGTCCGACGCGGTCTGGTCGAACGCGGAGCGGCTCGGCGTCGACTGGACGACGGTCCCGACGCTGACGGTCAGCCACGGGCATTACGACCATACCGGCGGCGTTCCGACCTTCGCGCGGCGCAATCCTTCGGCGCGAATCTATATGCGGCGCGAAGCGACGGGCGACTTCTGGCATGTCGAGCCGGGAGACGAGCGATATCTTGGGATTCCGCGCGCGCTCTTTGCGGCGCCGGGGCTGCGGCTCCTCGACGGAGACGCGGAGATCGCGCCGGGCGTCGCGCTTTTCGGGAATGTCGAACGACGCGTAAAAACGCGGGGCGACGCGTTCCTCATGCGTCGCGCGGCGTCGGGCGAATGGACTCCCGACGACTTCGACCATGAGCAGAATCTGGTCGTCGAAGAGCGCGGACGGCGTTTTCTTTTCGCGGGCTGCGCTCACGCCGGAATTCTAAATATTCTCGCGCGGTTTTACGAGCGTTACGGAGCGTATCCCGAGGGCGTCGTCGGCGGGCTTCATCTGCGTTGCAAGCGCGGGTATTCGCCGGAGAACGAGCGAGAGATTCTCGAAACGGCGCGGGCGCTCAAAGAGACGGGCGCCGTTTTCTATACGGGCCACTGCACGGGCGAACGTCCTTGCGAACTGCTGGAGAGCGTTTTAGGAACGAATTTGCGACGGCTGCATACGGGGTTGATCGTCGAGATTTGAGATTGCGACGCGACGCCGCGTTTTATTTCGCTCCTTGCGACTCGTTGAAAAATTTGGCGAGAAGAGGGGGCGGCGGCGATGGTACGACGCCCGAGAATGGGGCGTTTCTATCGGTTGCAGGGTGGTTTTTGTAAAAATCAGGAAATTTCTTCGGGAAATAATTGCAAAGCCGCGCGTTTTCTGTTAGAAAAGGGGAGCCGGCGGCGTATACTGAGATAGAAGGCGTCGTCCGCGCTCAAGACGTTTGAGAACGCTTTATCGACGCGTCGGTCGTTTTGGGAGCTTACTCCCCGAGCGAGCGTCATATTTTACCATAAGGAGACAGGCTACAATGGCACGACCTATCACGATCATCACCGGACAGTTTGGCGACGTCGTTTCGGACGAACTTTTCCCGAAGATGCAGGAAATCGGCTACGACGGACTTGAACTCGCATGCGGCACGGATCACTTCGACGTTCGCAAATGCCTCGACGAACCGGGATACTGCGAAGCGAAACTCGCGCAGCTCGCGAAGTACAACCTGAAGTGCTGGGCGCTTTCGAACCACTGCGTCGGTCAGGGCGTCCTCGATCAGATCGATCAGCGCAACCTCGACGTCATTCCGGAATACCTCCGCAGCGACGACAAAGAGCAGGTCTGGAAGAACTGCGCGGAAGAAATGAAGCTGACCGCGAAGGCCGCGAAGAAGATCGGCGCGACGATCGTCACGGGCTTCACCGGCTCCTCCATTTGGCCGTATCTCTATAGCTTCCCGCCGGTTCCGCAGAAGTGGATCGACGACGGCTTCGCGCTCCTCAAGGAACGCTGGACCCCGATTCTCGACGTTTTCGCCGAAGAAGGCGTCAAGTTCGCGCTTGAAGTTCACCCGACGGAAATCGCGTTCGATATCTATTCCGCCGAACTCGCGCTCAAGGCGCTCGACTATCATCCGGCGTTCGGCTTCAACTTCGACCCGTCGCACCTCGTGTGGCAGATGGTCGACCCGGTGAAGTTCATCCGCAAGTTCCCGGATCGCATCTTCCACGTCCACATGAAGGACGCGGCGCTCCAGCTCGACGGCGAATCGGGCATTCTCGGCTCGCACCTTCCGTTCGGCGACTATCGTCGCGGCTGGGAATTCCGTTCGCTCGGACGCGGCGACGTCGATTTCGAAGAGATCGTCCGCGCGCTCAACGACATTGGCTACGACGGACCGCTCTCCGTCGAATGGGAAGATCAGCGCATGGACCGCTGGTACGGCGCGAAGGAATCCTACGAGTTCGTCAAGAAGGTCGCGTTCCCGAAGAACGTCGACGTCGTCTTCGACGCGCAGTTCGCCAAGTGAGTTTTTCCGCGTAAACGCGTCGCTTAGGGCCCCCGTCCTCGCGTCGCGGTTCTAAAATCGCTCCCCGCGCGGCGTTTCGCCACGCGGGGACGTCTTTATAGGGCGCCGTCGTCGTTTCTCGAGGCGCCGTCTCTAAGAACAAGGCAGGAGTAATGGACGAAGGGTTGTTGACGTTTTATCTTCACACGGCGTATCAGGTTCTTCAAGACGAGTTTCCCACGGGCGTCGCGCCCGACTCGGAGGGAGAACTGGCGCAATTTCGGAGTAAGTTCTACGAAGCGTCGCTTAAGAACGGCGTCGCGACTCTCGACGTCGACGACGAACAACTCGTTTCCATCCTGCTGTCCGTCGGATTTTCCTTCTTGGGACGCGTTTTTACGCCCCGTCTTGCTTTCGCGGTCAACGGAACGATCTCGAAGGCGCGGACGGTCTCCCAGAGAGAGCCCTTTCCCCCCGGGGCGACGACGACCGCGTCGAAGATTTGTCTCAAACTCTTCGTCGTTCGTTCGATTTATCCCGGCAGTTTAATCTTTTATCCCCAAACGTTTCTCTGGCGTTATTCGGAGACTCTTCGCTTACTCGGGGCGCCGGACGTCTCTTCGTTGAATCAGGTTGTCGAAGACTTGAACCTTTTCTCGCGTCTAAGCGCCGACGAACGCTATTTTGCGAACGGCGACGGATCCGAAGAGGAACTTGTAGCCAAGACGCTTACGGCTCGCGCTCTTGAACTGACGGCCCCAATCGGGACCGGCGAGCCGATCCCCAGCGAGACGTTGCTTCGAGGCGTTTTTATCCCGCTGAATACGGCATGGGACGCGCTTAACGCGGAGGGCGCGCCCTTTGAACGCCGAAACAATAGCTTTTTATTCCTTGACTCCGACGGCGCTCTCGCCGCGTCGACGTTCGCCGTTCCGGCGGAACGGCGGTTTTTTGATCCTCAGCCCGATTTGTCTTCCGACGCCGAGCTCAAAACGCTTTTCGCCGCGTATTCGGACGCGTCGGCGCAAGACGAAAACGGCGCTCCGACGTCGACGTTCTTCCATTTCAATCGTCTGACGGGCGAAACGATTCCTCACGACGTCGGCTTTTCCGAAGAGATCGCCAGAATACCGTCGAGCATTGCCGCGCCGAAGATTACGGCGTCAGAGGAACGTTTTATTTCTTCCGGCGTTCCTGAGAAAGCGCCCGTCGCGTCTGACGAAAACGGCGCGTCGGCGCGAAACGACGACGAACATAGAGGAACGTCCCTTCCGCCCGAGTCAGAGGCGCTCGGCGAACTCCTCGACCGGCTTTTCCGCGACGGTCATACGATAGTTTTCTATACGACCCTTTTCAAGCGTCATTCGGACGTCTTTGAACGCGCCGGCGTCGAATCCTTTCAGGTAAAGTCGGCGCTGAAAGAGGCGCGGCCCCAGTATTGCTACGACAACCTGTTCGCGACTCCGACCAAACCGTCGCTGGCGGAGATTGAAATCATCAGGAACGCGCTGTTGCTGAAATGGGGCGACCTGCGCGAGACGTCGACCGCAAACGAACTCGCCAAACGCGTCTATATCCCGATCGTTTCGATTAGAGGGGCGATCGAAGGTTTTCCAGGCGTTTTTTACGTCGGTTCTGACGAGAAAGTAGCGCTCGCGCGCGAACTTCTCGAAAGAGCGGATCAAATCTTCGACAACATCGTCGACAAGCGCAAGATCGGGACGTTCGACGTCGTGTTCTATTCGGCGCTTTACGATCGGATCTCCGAGGTCTTCGCGCTCCATGGAATCGCGTCGGCGACCGAACTCCGTAAAACGATCCTCGACCGCGGTCTCGAAATCCACGACTTCGGGGAATATATGACTTTCGTCGCCGACAAAACTGTTTCCAGAGACGAGCTCGTTCTGAACGCGCTCCGCGCCGTGGGGCTCTTGCTTGAGGTCGGCTGGCGTGTGAAACGGTCAAATTTACGTAAAAACGTGAAAACGCTGGCGATGAAATTCGTCGATCCCCATAGGGAAACGCCCCCTAAAATCAAGGTCGATCGACTTTACAAGTCGGGTTCGTTCTATATTCCCGAAGAAGACGTTATCCGAACGCTTAAGGCGCATCCCGAGTGTTTTAAACTTGAACCTAAAGGCGAATGGAGCCTTCTAAACCGAGAGGGCAAGCCGGCCGCTTTCTGGACGGAGGACGAACTGCAAAGCGAGTTGGACGTTTTCATGGGGGACGTCGATCGTTTGCGTGGCGACGCAGAAGACCCCGAAGAGGCGACCGACCGGACTGACGAAGATAGAGAATTAGAAGACGTGAAGGAAAACGCGGGAGAGTTAGAAAACGGCGACGAAATCGAAGAAAAGGAAGACGAAACGCGCGATGAAGAAACCGACGGGTTCGTCTTCGATCGAACGAGTTTACTCTCAGAACCTGTGCTTGAATCGGCCGCGGAGGATCATGACGACCTTCCCAGCGATTCGTCCGAAAAGTACGAGGAGATCGGGCTCCTTGTCGACGACCTTTTCCGGAAATCCTACGGCGTTTTGTTTTATAAAGTTCTTTTTGAACGCCATAACGAACTGTTTAAATCCTTGGGAATTGAGAGTCCGCAAGCTGCGCGCGACGCGATTCGCGCGGTTCGTCCGCAGTACGACGTTCAGATTCGCTATGTCGCGACCGGGGATTCTAGGGGCGTCGAGTCCCTTGAACTTATTCGGCGTGATATTGAACGTCGGCTGGGCGAGACCGTTTCGACGACGGTTAGAAAGCTTTCCGAGACGCTGTACGTGCCGAAAGCGGACGTTCAGCAGACGCTCGAGGCGTATTCTTCCGAGTTTAAACGCGTCGAACGCGACGTCTATATTTTGGAACCGCAGTCGAGCGACGTCACGCAATATTCCAAGTCGTCGTCGGGCTTCCGTCCAAAGGATAGAAAAATCAAGACTAATTCGTATATAAACGGCAGTAAATATAAGGCCGTCGGGGTTCTTCATTACAGGGGAATCGGCGTTCCGGCGCGCGAAGAATCTTCGCCGTTGAAAGAAACGAAAAAAGACGCGAAATCGCAATCTTCCAAGGAACAGATTCCCGAGAACAAACCGCAAACGAACGACGCGACCGTCGAACAACCGCCTGAGCCGCCGTCCGAACCGTCGCCCAAGCCGACGCCGCGCGCCGCGACTCCCAAACCGGAGAAGCCGCGCGTTCCGGTCGCGCCGCCTCCGGTTCCGAAACAGTCGCCGCGCGAGCGGTTGCGGGAGGTCGTGGAAGAGCTTGCGCGTTCAGGTCAGCTCGTCCTCTATTACCATACCCTTCTTGAGCGAAACGCCGAGCTCGCCGTCGAATTCGGCGATAAAACGGCGCTGCGCGCCGCGCTTGTCGAACTCTTTCCCAGTTTCGGGTTTTCGGATTCGTATTTTGAACCGCGTCGCCGCTCCGCAAACGAGTCGGAGGAAGCGAAAATTCGTCGATCGTTGATCCTCTGTTGGGGCGACTCTCCGCAACGTCTCGACGCCCTGGCGCTTCGCTTCTGCGCGCCCGCGATTCTCATCGAACGAACCCTTAAAAACTCCCCGGACGATTTTGGCGACAAGGGACGGCAACGTTTCGTCCTCAAAGATAAGGCGCGCGACGAGGCGGCAAGGCTTAAGGAGTATTCCGCAAGACTCCTTGAAGACCTCAAAACGCTCGCGCCCGACGGTTCTTATCTTTTCTATGAGGCGTATTACGCGTCAAACGCCGAATGGCTCGTGGAGACGGGAATTGACTCCGTCCCGCTGCTGCGTCGCGAGTTTGCCAATCTCAATAAGGAGGCCGCGCTGGGTTACGTTTTCTACCGCAACCACTGCGAGCGCGTCGGGAGCGGTCTTAGCGAGAGCGAGTTTATTCGTCGTCTGATTCAAACGCGTTTCGGCGGCGAGTCGCGACTCCGCGTCGAACGTCTCGCCGAGGAGCTTCGGATTCCGGCGACGCTGATTCACAGCGCGCTTTGCGCTTCCTCCGAGTATGTGTTTGAGGGGGGCGACAGCTACCGGCGCGACGAAGATACGGAGGAGAACCTATAGGGGCGCTCTCGGGACGTAATTTCATAGCGGTACGCCAAGCTTAACCGTATAAACGAACGGAGTAAGCGCCGGTTTGCCGTTCTTCGCGACGTTAAGCCGTAAAAAAAAGAAAACTCCAGTCACAGGGGCGGGCTGGAGTTTTCTTTTTGCGTTCGACTGCGAACGAGTCGAACGGAGTTTAGTAGTTGTAGCCGAGACCGGCGACGAAACCGTGCGAGAGGAAGTCGGTCTTCTTGCCGCCGAAGTAGCCGGCGTTATACCAACCGTTGAACTCGTAACCGGTTCGCACTTCCAGACCGTTGGCGCGCCATGAGAGCCCAAGGCTCGCGTCGACGCTCGGCGAGAGTTCCGTCTTCTTGTAGACGTAAAGATCGTCGACGTTCAGTCCGGAGAAGGTCGATTTCACACGACCGGCGGCGAGCGCGCCCGCGCCCTTGCCGTAGATTGCGAGCCCGTAAGAGAGCGGAATACGCGTCTCAAGTCCGAGGCGGACGCCAAACGCGTTCAAGTGCGAGCGCGTCCTGAAACCGGTTGTGGCGGCAGCGGGGTCCGCGACGGCGGCGGAGAACTCCGTCGCGCCGTCTTCGTCGAAGAGCGCCGCGGAATCGAGAAGCGCGATTTCCGCGTCGAGCGCTTCGGAAGCCGGGAGCGCGTAGGAGACGGAATCGACGAGATCCTGATCCAGCCCAGTCCAGCGGACGCCGCCAAAGAGACGGAAGTCCCACAGACCAATCTGCTTCCAGCGTCCCAGTTCGATATCGATCGCCTGGAGATCGACTTTCAACGTCGACGAGACCGAGTCGAGCGCGACGGGGTCGCCTGAACGCGGGTTGACGATTCTCGCGCCCGGCGCGAATCTGGTCGCGTCGAACCCGTCCGAAGCGTTCTGGTTGAACAACGTAAACGTTCCGACTAGATCCCAGCCCGCGAGCGTACGGAATCCAAGGCGTCCGCGCAGTCCGGAATTATTAATTTCAAGGTTGCGGCGTTTAGAGGTTCCGTCGGGATTGCGAATTTCCGCGGAAGCGACTCCGGAATAGGTCGACCAGTTGAACCATTCGGCGCCAAAAATCATTCCGGGGCGGACGCCTTCAGTCGCGGCGTACGCGAGATTCGTACCGGAGCCATAACCGCCGTACGTTCCGCAATTCGTATCGCAACTCGCGCCGTAACCTGCGCCGCAACTCGGCGCTTGGTCGACTTGACACGTCGCCTGGGGCGCGCAGGCGCCTTGGGCTTGGTACGTAAACTGCGACGGAATGCCGCGACTCTGCGGAACGGCGCGACGCGGACCCGCCGGATAAGGCCGCGCCTGCGGAGCGTAGTACGGCTGCATGAGGTAGTAATCCTGCTTCGGCGCGTACGGCGTCACGTTTTTGGGCGCGGGATATGTGCGATAGGTCGGCTCGGTCGACGGCGCGACAGGCGCGGCGGGCGCGGGATTCGCCTGCGTTGGCGCGGGAGTCGGCTGCGTTTTCGGCGCTTCGACGGGCTGCGGAGCTACGGGTTGCGGAGCGACGGGCGCGGGGACGAGCGACGTTTCGGCCGGAGCGGCCGCGTTGGGAGCGTTCACGACGTCAGGCGCGACGAAGGTCGCCGTGTTCTGTTCGAGCGCCGCGGGGGATTCGTCGATCATGGGCGCGTCGATCGTGGGCGCGTCTTCTTCGGGGATCGCCGAGTTTCGAAGCTCGTTGACGACGTCCTGCGCGAAATTCGACGTTTCCTGGCCTCCCTCCGCAACTTCGGGGAAGGGCGCGACGTTAGGAACCTGCGGGGCGGCGTCCGGCGCGCTGAAATCGGCGTCGTTCGTCGTCAAGGGCGTTTGATCTTGAGGCGAGACGGCCGCGTCGAGAATCGCGGGTCGTGCGACCGCGTGGGTCGGCGCTTGAACGGCGCCGTAAAGTTGCACGGAGGGATTCTGCGGATCGCGATTCGTAGAGCCGTCCCAATTCAAGGTCGCCGAGCCGCCGGTCGCCGGTCGCCGAACGTTGGCGTTCTGCGACGTTTGAACCGGATCGAGATTCGGGCCGTACTGGAGATACTGAGGCTGCGCCTGTCTTTGCGCGACGTTCGCGTTTTGAGCGTTGGACTTATCCTTAAGCATTCCGAGAGTGGTCGGAACGTTGATCGGACGCGTCGTGTGACGATTCTTCGCGCGCTCTTGGTTCGCTTCGTAATCGCGCTGGAGTTGCTCCATACTCGCCGGTTCGGCGACGTTTTCCGTCGTCGACGGAGTCCATGACGAATACTCGTACGCCTCGACCGGCTTCGGGACTTCGCGAACGCCGACGCCCGGCGCTATATAGACGCCGCTTTGAATCGCCGCTCTGCGATCGACGCGCTGCGCGTGACTTGAACCGGCTCCGTAAGCCAGCGGATTCGACCGGATCTGCGCATTAACGCTCTGAGGAAGCGTCAACGCCGCCGCGACGAGCGTCGCTCCGACCGAATATCTCATAAAGTTTTTCATTTCGTTACCCCTGTACAACCGCCGCGTCGTTTCCGTTTCACGCCGTCTGATTTCGACGGCGACGAAGCGTTGAAAGCCGGCGCCGGCGGGCGCGTTCCGCTCTTTTCGAAACTCGAAAAGTCCGGAATAAACAATGCGATTATAAAATCGCGTATTTTCAGCGTTGTTGTTACAATCGTCACAAATTGAATTTCGCTTGCGACCTTTTTGGCAAATTCTTGTTTTTTTTGTTAAATTTCATTGAAGTTCCTGCCGTAGGGGCGTCGAGTTCGCGAGCTTCCTCGTTGAAGCGGGGTCGAGTCCTGCGGCTAGTTTGTAGCGGAATATGAAGGAATTTCGAGAATAACGCAAGAGGAAAAGCGTAAAGGAAGCGCCCGCAAGGCGCGGCGAAGGCAAAACGTCGGCGTTTGAGTCGGTTTTCAACAGGGCCGACAGAAAAAGATCGTCCTTCGCTTTCCGCGTTCGCGCCTAAAGCATGAGGACGTTTGTCGTCGTCAAAGGACGTGGCGCTCGCCATGATCGATTTGAATCGTCGCTTTCGATAGTCGTCAAGGGTTGTCCACAGGAATTTGCCCGCGGATTCCCCTTGACGAATAGAACGCGGCGCGACCAGCGACCGCTTGCAGAACTAGACGTGGGAACGTACAATGGGCGTTAGGACGCGGCGGCGCTGCGATCACGGTAAGAACCGGCGCGAACGGAACGTCGACGCCGTCCCATCTGACAGAAACCTGAAATCAAATATTAAAACGACCGAAGCTCGGCTGACCGTCGAGTCGACGATTTGACGAACGGCGCCGTTTGGAGTCGTTTTTAACGCTAATTATCGCCGGGCGCCTTGCGCGCTCGCGCTGTTACTGGAGTTCGGATTTTCATGCGTATTGAACGAATTGAAGGTTATTTGGTTCGCATTCCTTTGAAGAAGGAGTTTCGTTTTGCCGACGCGCCCGCGCAATATTGCGAGAGCGTCGTTTTGCGAATCACGGGCGAAGGCGCTTCGGGCTGGTCCGAGGTCACGCCCGGCGCGAATCCGTTTCTAACGTCGGAATGGTCGGGAGCGACCTACCTGACGCTTCGCGATTACGTCGCGCCGATCGCCGCGGAACTCCGCGCCGTCTCGACGGCGAAGTCGCTCGAGGAGGCGTTCGCGCATATCAAGGGGAACAATCACGCGAAAGCGGCGGTTGAGATCGCGTGGCAGGATCTCAACGCGAGACTACGCGGCGAACCGCTGTGGAAGACGCTCGGCGGCGAAAAGAAGCCGATCAAACTTGGGCTGACCTTTGACCGTTCCGTCGAACGCGAGGTTTTCTTTCAAGAGCTTTCTCGCGCGACCGAGGAGAATTTCGCGCGCGTTACGCTCAAAATGCGCCCAGGCTGGGACGTCCAGGTTCTTAACTTCGCGCGGCTCGACTCGCCGTCGTGGCTCCAGCTGCAAGTCGACGTCGAAGGCGGGCTCGACATGGAGGCGCACGCCGACACGATCTTCCGCATGGACGATTTCTTTCTGACGTGCGTCGAGCAGCCGCTCAATCCCCGCGATTTCGTCGCCCACGCGATGCTTAAAGACACGCTGCGGACGCCGATCTGCCTCGACGAGTCGATCACGTCCTTTGAGGACGCGAAAATCGCGTTCGACCTCGAGGCGTGCAAGTTCGTCTGCCTTAAACCCGGTCGCGTCGGCGGGCTCGCCAACGCGGTCGATATCGCCAGGTACGCGAAGACGAACGGGATCGACGTCTATTCCGGTTTCGAACTCGGCACGTCGCTCGCATGGCGCTCCGTTCTCGCGTGCGCCGCCGCGTCAGGTTCGAGCTATCCGACTGACTATCTGCGCTTCGGCGAACTTCTCGAATACGACCTTGTTCCGGAACTCCAGCCGACCTTGATCGAAGAGCCGGGCGACGACGAGAAGAAACGACCGCCGCGCTCGTTCCGATTCGTCGAACTTTGGGACGAGCCGGGCCTTGGGGCCGAGCCGAATCTCGAGGAAGCGTCGAAATACGTTCTCGATAAGTTCGAAATCAACGTTTAACATTGTCGTTCGACCAACGGAAAAGCCCCGAAGGAGGATTGCCATGAGACGGTTTTTTGTCACGTTTTTTTCCGCGTTCCTCTGCGGGGCGGCTCTTTTTTCGAGGGTTGCGTTTGCCGACGACGCGACGACGGTCGTCGATCCTCTCGCGCCCCCCGACGTTCTGCGCCCCGTTCCTGAGAAATATTCCGACGCGAACCGCGTTTGGCAGGGGATCGCGAGCCTTGAGGTCGACGCGAAGGGCGGACTCTGGTCGTGCTGGTATTCCGGCGGAACGACGGAATGCGGCGAGAACTACGTGCTCCTCTCCTACAGCGGCGACCGCGGCGAAACATGGTCGGCGCCGATCTTTGCGATCGACCCCGCCGACCGCGTCCGCGCGTTCGACGCGACGATCTGGAGCGACCCCGACGGCAAGCTGTGGCTCTTCTGGTCTCAGGGCGAGTTCCGCGAGGATTTCCCGCTCAGCATCTGGGACGGGCGCGTCGGCGTCTGGGCGACGACGACGAACGAGCCGGAGAAGGGCGTCGACGCGGAATGGTCCGCGCCGCGGCGTCTCTGCAACGGAATCATGATGTGCAAGCCGATCGCGGATTCTAAGGGACGCTGGCTCTTTCCCGTCGCGATCTGGCGTCAGGATTCGTTCTATAAACTCGACGAAGCGCTCCGCGGCGCCGACGTCTATCTTTCGACCGACAAGGGCGCGACGCTCGATTTCTACGGGCGCGTCGAAGTTCCGCGCGACGTCTCGATCTTTGACGAGCATAATATCGTCGAGAAGAAGGACGGGTCCTTCTGGATTCTGAATCGCACGACGAAGGGAATCGGCGAGTCGACCTCGACCGACGGCGGACGAACGTGGTCGCCATGGCGCGAGTCGGCGATTAAGCATACGTCGTCGCGCTTCTTCGTCCGGCGGCTCCGTTCGGGCGCGCTCCTTCTCGTGAAGAACGGCGCGATCGACAAGGATTCGGGCCGCTCGCAAATGACGGCGTTTATTTCGACCGACGACGGCGCGACGTGGAGCGCCGGGCTCGTCCTCGACGAGCGCAACCAAGTCTCCTATCCCGACGGCGGTCAGGCGGAAGACGGGACGGTTTTCATAACGTACGATTTTGAACGCTACGGCGCGAAGGAAATCTACGTCGCGCGATTCCATGAAGACGACGTCGTCGCGGGGAAGATCGTCAACCCCGACTCGCGGCTTAAAATCCTCGTCAATAAAGCGACGGGTTCCGTCAAGCCGTAAAAAGCGCCGTCAGACATAAAAACTATCTTTTTTCCAAATTTTTTCCAACAGAGAGACTCTGATATTGTTTCTATCAGGCGTAACAGTTATAATTCTTTGCAGAGGGTTGTTTTCACAATTTCCTTGTGAATCGAAGACAATCGCGGCGACGCTTGTGAATAGGGCTTTTCCCAACGCAAACGTTGCAAAGACCAGCTTGAGATAATCTGCGACGTAGAAGAAAGCAGTCATGAGCGAGATCGGAAAAGAAAAGAAACCTTGGTCGCTGTCGAGAATAATCGTCGCCGTCCTTTTGGGAGTCGTCGTCGTTTGCGTCGGCGTCTATTTCTATCGCGATAAGCCCGCGAAATTGGTCCAGACGACGGATATTACGCAGGAGGTCGACGCCAAGCGCGGCGAGATCGTCGACTATCATTTCGCGTTCAACGCGGCGCAGGAGGAGGAACTGGGGCCGCCAGAAGAGAACGGATGGCGGCTGATCCTCCAAGCGCTCGGACCTCGCGCGCTCGAGCAGAATATCTGGGCGAACACGATCCCGTGGGACGAGTTTCCGACGAATCCCGAGACGAAATCATGGTTCGAGGATTTCTGGACGCCCCTCTGCGAGAAGTTCAACCTCGACCCGCGCGAACGCCCGACGCTCCTCGACGCCCCGACGCTTTGGGATTATCTTGCGGAACACGGGCTTTCGGAGGATTACAACCCTTTTGAGAACGACTCGGGGTTTAGTCGAACCGAAGCGGAACGCGAGGCGTTGACGGAGCTTTCGCGACCATGGACGGCGGAGGACTATCCGAACGCCGCGCGGTGGTTCGAAGAGAACGCGGCGTTTTTCGACGTCCTCGCCAAAGCGGCGCGTTCGCCGCAACTTCGCTGCTGGCATAAGCTTCCTGAAGCGGAGGAGGGAGGCGCGGCCTCCATGCTGCTTCCAGACGTTCACGCGACCCAATATTTTGCGGACGCGCTTCGGGCGCGCGCGTGTTTCCGCGTCGGTTCCGGCGATATTTCGGGCGCGATCGACGACGTGGAGACGGCGACGCTGATCGGACGCGCGGCGCTCGGTTCGGAATATCGCTCTCTTGTCGAACCCCTTGCCGGATTGAAGATTCTCGAATCGTCGCTTCAGGTTCCTCTTTTCGAGAACGCGACTGTCACGCCGACGGCGGAAGACCTCGCGCGACTCTTCGATTTTCGCGCGTCGCTATGGCGCGAGGGGCGGATGAAGCGCTACGCGGAGAGCGCGCTCGTCGGCGATCGACGATCTTTCGCGAGTCTCGTTTTCCAAGATTTCCTCTGGGCGATTAGGAATCGGTCCGACTTTTGGGACGATCCGACGGCGCAATGGCTGGGCGTCGGGCAAGGCGGTCCTGTGAATCGAGCGTATGAATGGAGCCTCTTTAAGGCGTCCGCGCTCGACGACGCACGAGCGTTCCGCTACTTTGACGAATTTTGCGAGTTCGTCGCGAAAAATGACCTCGAAGGATTTCAAAAGCTGGTCGCGAAAAACGCCGCGCCTCACGCCGTCTTGACGACCTCGGCGGAAAAGAGAATCGCCTTTTTTGTCGCCAAGAGAATCCTGCCGCTCATGTTTGCCGCAAGGAACGTTTTCGAGCAGTGCGACTGTCTTCTTAAAGAATCCGCGATCGTAACGGCGCTCCACGCGTATCGGCTCGAACATGGGACGTTTCCCCCGGCGTTCTCCGTCGACGCCGACGGCGCCCCGCTTCATAGCTGGCGCGTTTTGATCCTCCCGTATCTCGGCGCCGACGCGAAGGCGCTCTACGATCGGCTCCGGCTCGACGAACCTTGGGACTCGGAACACAACGCCGCGTTCCATTCAAAAGCGCCCGAAGTCTACCGCTGCGGCGCGGCGGACGACCTGAAAGAGGGCGAAACGAGCTATTCCGTCCTCCTCGGCGACGACGGGTTCTTCGACGAGTCTGGCGTCGGCAAGGATTGGCTCGAAATGACGAAGCGCCCTGAACTCGACGTCTGGCGGATCTTCCTTCTAACGGAACGGCCCGATCCGATCTGCTGGATGAAGCCCGACGCGGAGCTTAAAATCGCCGACTATGTCGCGGAAGGGAACGTCGACGCCGTCAAGTTCTTCGAAAAATGCAACCATAACGGCGGAAGGCTTTGCGCGTTCCTCGGCGGCGACGCGAAGCTGATTTATGGTTCAATGAGCTTGGGACGTTTTTGGGGAGACGTTCCCGAAGAGCTTCTCGACGGACTGGCGGTCGTCGAGGAGCCGAAAGAAGACGCGTCGGACGACGTCCCCGACGACGCTACCCCGTAACGAATGTCACGCGATCTCGCCCTGTGCGCGATCGAACCACCCTTGTTCATGACTTTAACGATTGGGAATCAACAATGGCAGATAACGCAAGAATAGAAACGTCACAAGACGTTTTGAGTCCACGCAAATCGGTATGGCGTAAAATTTTCGTTCTCCTCGTCGTGCTCGTCGTCGTTTGCGTCGGCGTCTATTTCCTTCGCGATAAGCCCGCGAAATTGGTCCAGACGACAGATATTACGCAGGAGGTCGACTATAAGCGCGGCGAGATTCTCGACTATCATTTCGCGTTCAACGCGGCGCAGGACGAGCGGCTCTCGCCAGCCGAAGAGAACGGATGGCGGCTGATTCTTCAGGCGTTGGGACCGCGAGCGTTGGAACAGGTCGCGCTCGCAAACGAAGTCCCTTGGGAAGAATTCCCGACCAATGAGAAATCGAAGGAATGGTTCGAGGGAACGTGGACGTTCCTCTGCGAGAAATTCAATCTCGATCCTCGCGAAAAGCCGACGATGTTCGATAGACTTTACTTCTGGGACTATCTCGCCAAGAACGGTCTCAAAGGGGACGAAGAGCCGAACGAGGAGGAACATGGGTTCTATTACGAGAACGGCGAAAGGTTTCCCGCGAAGATCGGCGGGTCCG
The DNA here is from genome assembly GCA_946408825.1 of uncultured Planctomycetaceae bacterium. Lineage (GTDB taxonomy): Bacteria > Planctomycetota > Planctomycetia > Pirellulales > Thermoguttaceae > RUG369. The sequence goes on along the minus strand of CAMJTU010000003.1, from coordinate 137,166 downwards.
ACGCGCTCGAAGCGCTCGCCGGGCGTCCGTGGACGGCGGAGGAATATCCCGCCGCGGCGCGGGCGATTGAGGAATACGCCGATCTTTTCGACGTCTTCGCGCGGGCGGCGCGTTCCCCCCGGCTCGGATGCTGGCATATCGTTCCCGAAGCAAAAGACGGCGGGTTTATCTGCATGCTCCTGCTCGACGTTCAGTTCACGCGGGATATTGCGCGACTTTGTCAGATTCGCGCGTGCTACCGCGTTGGGATGGGCGATATTTCCGGCGCGATCGACGACGTCGAGACGGCGACGCTCTTCGGACGCGCGCTTTTAGAGTCTGAGTGCGGCTGCCTCGTCGAACGGCTCGTCGGGCTCGCGTGCCTTGGGATCGCGACGGGCGTCCCGATCTTTGAGAATCCCGACGTCGCGCCGACCCAAGAGGAGATCGCGAGACTCGTCGAACTCCGCTCGTCGCTATTCCGAAACGGCGCGATGGAAGAATACGCGAATCGCGCGCTGTCGGGCGAATCCTTCGTCTTTGGCGAAGGCGCGTACGCCGATTATCTGGCGTCGCGACGCCTCGGCGTCCCCGCGTGGAAACTGACGGAGCCCGATCAGGGCCCTGATTCGCTCCTTGAAGCCGCCGCGTGCTGGTTCTTCCTCGACGCGCCCCCCGTAAACGACGCTAAATCGCACAAAATTTTCAAAGAGTATTACAAAAAGGCGCTTGAGCATGGTCCGGACGTCATCGAGGACGAAGCGAGCCGCGCGAACATATGGAAGTTTATGACGTCGTCGCCGGAACGGAACAACGCGCTCTACGCCGCCTGTCTGCTGATTCCCGCTGTCGAAGCGGCGAACGGAGCCTTCAAGCGAAACGAATGCGTTCTCAAAATTTCTACGATCACGTCGGCGATTACCGCCTATCGCGCGGAACATGGGACGCTCCCGCCCGCGTTTACCGTCGACGCAAGCGGCAAGCCTCTTCAAAGCTGGCGCGTCCTAATCCTCCCGTATCTCGGCGCCGACGCCAAAGCGCTTTACGACAAGATTAACCTCGACGAGCCGTGGGATTCCGAAGCGAACGCCGCGTTTCACTCGCAGGTTCCCGACGTCTTCCGGTGTCCCTCCGCGACGGACATGAAGGAAGGGGAGACGATCTATTCCGTCCTCCTTGGCGACGAAGGACTCTTCGACGAGTCGGGCGTCGGCAAGGACCTCAAAGAAATGGCGAGCCTTCCCGGTCGCGACGTCTGGCGGCAGTTCTTCGTCGTCGAGCGCGCGAAGCCCGTCTGCTGGATGGCGCCCGACCAAGAGCTAAAGATCGCCGACTTTACCGTCGACGAGAAGACCGACATGAAGAACTTCTACGAGAACCGTCGTCATGTCGGCGGCATGAACTACTCGAACCCCGGCGGCTCCGGACGCTTCGTCTCCGAGGCGGATCGCTACGAAGATTTCGTCTCGCTCTTGCGTGGACTCCCCGAACCCCCGAAAAAGTCGGAAACCGACGACGAACTTCCCGTAGAAGACGAGCCCGCTACTGAGGAGTCGGTCGCCGAGGAGCCCGTAACCGAGGAACCGACGTCGGAAGAGCCTGCCGTTGAGGAATCAGCGGCGGAAGGACCTGCGACAGAGGAAATTGCGGTTGAAGAACGCGCGAGCGAAGAGCCGACCGTCGAAGAATCGACTCCGGAGGCGCCTGCGATTGAAGAACCTGCCGTCGAGGAACAACCTACGGTCGAAGAACCGGTCGAAACCGTCGACGTTCCTCAGTAACGTCGTCAAAGACTCCTCATGTTTCGCGCCTGAACGTGGACGAGCGCCATGTTCGGGCGCGTTCTCAAATAATTATGATTCGTTACTGGGGAAGAACGCCAATTCTGATTCGCGCTTAAGCGCGCTTTTCGCAAAGAACGCCGGTCTGGAATATTTTTTTGGCTTCTTCTTGATTTTTTTGGGGGGGACGAAACGACGACGTTGTTTTCCTTAACCGTCGTCGTTATAATAGCTTCCCGGCGACTTGTTTTTTCTTTCCTCTTGAAACGGAGACGAGCGCCGCGGCGTTTTGCGAATTCGAATTTTTCGAACGCAAACGCCGTAAAGGGCAACTTGAGAACACGTGCGACGCCGGAGAAAGATTCGTGGGTAGAATTGAAAAAGAAACGAAACGTTGGTCGCGGTCGGCGAAAGTTTTTATCGTTTTACTAGCGCTTGCCGCCGTCTGCGCGGGCGTTTATTTCTATCGGGACAAGCCCATGACGCTTGTTCAGACGGAGAACGTCGATCAGAATTCGAATCCGAAGACGGGCGAGATCGTCGATTTTGCCTATGCGTACAACGCGGCGCAGGATAAGGAACTGTCGCCCCCCGAGGAAAACGGCTGGCGGCTGATTCTTCAAACGTTAGGCCCTCTCGCGCTGCAACAAAGGGCGCTTGTGGAGTCGGTTCCGTGGGAAGAGTTTCCGACAAACGAAAAGACGAAAGAGTGGTTCGAGGGCGAGTGGACGTTCCTTTGCGAGAAATTTAATCTCGATCCTCGCGAACGTCCGACAATGCTCGACTCCGACTGGATGTGGGGATATTTCGCGAAAAACGGCGTCAAAGGCGACGAGCCGATTCCCGAAGACGACAAGAACGGAAAGTATTATGAAAACTTCGAGGAACATCCCGCGCGCGTTACCGAGCTAGAGACGCTCGACGCGCTTGCGGCGGGTCCGTGGACGGCGGAGCAGTATCCTGCCGCAGCGCGTGGGATTGAAGAGAACGCCGACCTTTACGACGTCTATGCGAAGGCGGCGCGGTCCCCGAAGTTCGGGTGCTGGCATAGGGTTCCCGACTCTTCCGAAGGCGGGTTCTTCGGCATGCTGCTTCCCGACGTTCAGTTCGAGCGCGAGATTGCGCGCGAGCTTCAGGTTCGCGCCAACTTCCGCGTCGGAATGGGCGATATCTCGGGCGCGATCGACGACGTTGAAACGATCATGCTGATTGGACGCGCGCGTCTGGAATCGGAGCATGGCCTTCTGGTAGAGCGGCTCGTGGGACTCGCGTGCATGGGGATCGCGAACGGGATTCCCCTGATGGGCAATCCCGACGTTCCGCCGACGGCGGAGGAACTTTCGCGAATCGCCGAACTCTACTCGTCATATTCTCGCGGCGGTCAGGCGGATCGGTTTGCCGACCTCGCGTTTAGAGGCGAATCGCGCTATTTTTGTTACGGAGCCTTTGTCGATTATTTGAAGAAGAGACGCGGAGGGCTTTCAATTACAAAGATGGATCCATTTGACGAGAGCGCCGACAATTTACCTCCTCTCACGCAGTTGAAAAATTGGCTCTTTCTCAAAGTTCCCCCAGTGAACGACGCCAAGGCGTTCGAGATTTTCAAGGATTTGTGCGAATCTCTACATGAGCATAGCGAAGAAGTCGTCAGCTATCTTGGAAGCGAAGCGAAACTTGCCGCTATGCTGAGATCGACCCCGGAGAAGAATAACGCGATTTACGCGGCTTCGCAGGTATTTCCCGCGTTTGGCGCCGCAAAGGAAGCCTTTCATCGTTTCGACTGCGTTCTGAAAGAAGCGACGATTGCGACGGCGTTCCTCGCGTATTATCAGGAACATGGGACGCTCCCGCCCGCGTTCACTCTCGACGAATTCGGCAGACCTCTCCATAGCTGGCGCGTTCTGATTCTCCCTTATCTCGGCCCACAAGCGAAAGCTCTCTACGACCAAATTCGCCTCGACGAGCCGTGGAACTCCGAAGCAAACGCCGCGTTCCACGCGCAGATTCCCGAATTCTATCGCTGTCTTTCGATGAAAGACGCCAAAGAGGGGGAAACCGACTACTCCGTCCTTCTCGGCGACGACGGACTCTTCGACGAATCCGGCGTCGGCAAGGACTTTAAGGAGATCGCGAAGCGTCCCGGACGCGACGTCTGGAACCAGTTCCTCGTCGTGGAGCGCGCGCAACCTGTCTGCTGGATGAAGCCCGAAGCGGAACCTAAGATCGCCGACTTCATCGTCGGCGGCAAGGCGGACGTGAGGAAATTCTTCTTCGTCGAAAATCATCGTCATACCGGCGGAATGAACTGCGTTCGAATCGGCGGCGACGTGAGATTCTACGCGGATACGACTAAGCCCGACGAACTCGAAGCGCTCCTTCGCGGAACCCCAGCTCCCGAAGGAGCCGCCGACGGCGAAGCGGAAACGCCTGCCGCGGAAGAACCCGTCGCCGAGGGGGCGGGCGTCGAACCCGCGACGCCCCCAGATTCAGGCGCCGACCCGACTTAAGCCGCTTGCCTCGAGGCTGATTCCTTTCGCCCCGCCGCGCGTCGCGACGGGGCGCTTTTTCACTGTAACGCCTTCGATATTTGGAGTTCTGCTATGGCTGGAAATGAAAAAAAGACGTCGGAATCATCCGAACAACCGACTTCCAAGCGTTTCTGGACGCGTCGCAAGAAGGTTTTTGCGTTTCTCTTAGGACTCGTCGCCGTCGGCGCCGGATATTATTGCTATCGCGACAAACCGCTCAAACTCGTGCAGACGACGGAAATCGATCGGCGGGCGGATCCGAAGACGGGCGAAGTCGTCGATTATCGATTTGCGTTTAACGCGACGCAGGACAATTCGTACGGTCCTGCGGAAGAGAACGGCTATCGATTACTTCTCCAAGCGCTCGGTCCTAAAGCGTTGCAACAATACCGTCTTGCCGCGACGGTTCCTTGGGAAGAGTTTCCGACGAACGCGGAGTCGAAATCGTGGTTTGAGAACGAATGGATTCCCCTCTGCGAGAAATTCAAACTCGACCCTCTCGAACGCCCGACGATGTTCGACCGTCTAGACCTCTGGAACTATCTTGGCAAATACGGTCTAACGGGAAACGAGCCGGAACCTGATCCCGAGAATAACGAGTTCGGGACGTATCGCGAAAACTTTGAAGAACGGCCCGCAAAGACGAATCAGCTCCTAGCGCTCAAGATTCTCACGGAGAAACCGTGGACGGCGAAGGAATTCCCGAACGCGGCGAAGTGGTTCGAGGAGAACGCGGACTTCTTCGACCTCCTTGCGCGAGCGGCGCGTTCCCCGCGTTTTGGCGTTTGGCGTTTTATGCCGGACCTTGACAGGGGCGGGGCGCTTGGCACGTCGTTTCCCGACCTCCAGAGCGTGAGGGAATTTGCGCGACTTCTCAACGTTCGCGTCTATTATCGCGTAGGCGAGGGCGATATTTCCGGCGCGATCGACGACGTGGAGACGATAACGCTTATTGGACGCGCTTATTTAGAGACGGATTGTCGTACGCTCGTGGAAAGGCTTGTCGGAATCGCGCTGCTGGGAATCGCGTCCGCCGCGCCGATTTTTGAAAATCCCGACGTCGCGCCGTCTCCCGAGGATCTTGCGCGCCTTGCGAATTTCCGCGCGCCGCTCTGGCGCGACGGGCGGATGCGACGATACGCCCAAAGCGCGTATCTCGGTGAAAAACGAGCCTTTACGCTCCCCGTATTGACCGACTTTATGACGGCGCGACGGTCGTGCTTCCCTGTTTGGAAGTCTTACGACGGTCTGGCGTTTGAGTTAAAGCCGGATAATCCCCTCGACGGAGCGCTCATGTGCGTTCATTTTTCTGCGCTTCCCGTCAACGACGCGAAAGTTTTTCAAATTTTTGAACGCCTTTACGATGAAATAGCGCTCGACGAAGACCATGCTCAGGCGGTTGAAAGCGAATTACGTCGTTTCGGTCGTTCGGAGGCGTTGAAGTCGGCGCCGGAAAAGACGATTGCGTTTTATGCCGCGAGGCTGCTCCTTCCCGCGCTTGGCGCCGCTCAAGAGGCCTTTCGTCGAACGGAATGCGTTCTCAAGGAATCGGCGATTGCGACGGCGTTCATGGCGTACTATCTCGATCATGGAACGCTTCCTCCCGCGTTTTCCGTCGACGCGTCGGGCAGACCGCTACACAGCTGGCGCGTCCTGATCCTCCCGTATCTGGGGGACGACGCGAAGGCGCTCTACGACCAAATTCGCCTCGACGAACCGTGGAACTCCGACTCCAACGCGACGTTCCACGCGCAGACGCCCGACGTTTTTCGCTGTCCCTCCGTGAAAGAGCTGAAAGAGGACGAAACGAGCTATTCCGTCCTCCTCGGCGACGAGGGATTCTTCGACGAATCAGGCGTCGGCAAGGACTTCAAAGAGCGCGTGAAAAGCGCCGATCGCGACGCGTGGTCTCAGCCGCTCCTCGTCGAGCGCGAAACGCCCGTATGCTGGATGCAGCCCGACGCGGAGCTTAAGATCGCCGACTTTACCGCCGACGGCAAAACGGACGTGAGAAAATTCTTCGTCTGCGACAAACGCCGTCATCCCGGCGGGATGAATTACTCTACGGTCGGCGGCGCGACCCGTTTTATCTCGGAAACGACGACCGACGCCGAACTCGAAGCGCTGCTGCGCGGACTCCCCGTTCCCGTCGAGACGATAGACGAGACAGAGCCGTCCGACGCGCCGGCGGAACCCGAAGCGGACGCGGAATCGGACGCCGATCCCGTCTAGGAGACGCGTCCCGAAATCGTAACGCGGCGCTCCGTTCTCAGATTCTCGACGTCTACCGCTGTCCGTCGGCAAAGACCCGAAGGAAACGGCGACGCTCCCCGGTCGCGAGATCGCGCCAGTTCCTCCTCGTCGAACGCGCCGACCCCGTCTGCTGGACGACGCCCGACGCGGAACTTAAAATCGCCGACTTCCTCGCCGCCCGCGTGGACTCCGACTCCGAGATCCTGTCCGAAAACGTTTCGACCGACGACGGTTTCTACCTCGACGCCGACGGCTATTTCCATTCCGACTCATGCGTCAAAAATTTCTTCGCCAACGTGCAACATTCAGGCGGCGTCAATGACGCGCGATTTGACGCCGCGACGGTCTTTCTTTCGGCGACTGTCTTGCCCGACGAGTTTGAATTGCGTCTTCAAGGGCTTCCAGAACCGCCGAAATCGGAAGAACGCGACGCAGAAGGGCTTCTCCTTGACGAACCAGACGAAGACGAGTTGGAAACGGAGGAAGCCGTCGCGCCTGGCGAAGAGTCGCCCGCCGTCGAAGAACCCGCGCCGGACGCGATCGAAGACGGGGAATCCGCCCTTTGAGACGGCGATTTGCACGAAACGTCCCCGGCTCCGTCGCGTTTCGATTGGAGTCGAGGACGTCTGATCGCTGGAAAAAGGCGTTGAATGATTAGCCCCGCGAAGCTCGTGACGGCGATACAATCAATCGACGCTGCGCTCGACTTGCAAATTCTTTTGCCGCAGGAAAAGACGAAGGATTTGTAATTTGAGAAATATTGATTCTCTTGACTTTTAAGACCTTGGCTTTTACAATGCATTCAAGACGATGACTGGCGTTAAAGGTCTTGGAAGGAGGCGGTTGCAGATGATTGACAGAGAGAGAATAGCCGTAGAATCCGCCGTTTCTACCCCGTACGACGACGCGTTTCGCACGATGGTCAACGACTGCGCGAAATTGCTGATCCCCGTAATCAACGAAGTCTTTGGCAAACATTACAGCGGAAATGAAGAAATCGTTTTCCATCCCAACGAGCATTTCATGAATCAACAGGATGGGAATGAAGCCAAGCGGATCACGGACAGCAGCTTTTCGATCATAGGCGAGACGGAGGATCGATACCTGTTTGAATGTCAATCTCGCTCCGACGCCAGCATGCTGATTCGAATCTTTGAATACGTCACGCAGATTGCGTTGGACGAGGGCGAGATTGTCGAAGACGTCTTGGAAGTCTCGATTCCGAACGCGGCGATCCTTTTTCTCCGAAGCAATAACAAGACTCCGGACGAGATGAAAATTCTGATGCGCACGCCGGGAGGAGACGTACAGTTTGGGATTCCGGTCATGAAAATGAAGAACTACTCCAGGGAAAGTATCTTCGCGAAGAAACTTTACTTTCTCCTGCCGTTTTACATTTTCATCCATGAATCGGAGTTTGAGGTTTACGAATCGGATAGCGCGAAACTCGAGGAATTGAAGCAGGAATACGTCGAGATATTTGAAAGGCTTGAACAGGCTACTGCGGAAGGCGCGCTTTCATGTTACTACATGAGAAGCATCGTCGATATGTCGAAGCTTGTTCTCGAGAATATTGCTAAGAAATATGAAAGAGTGAGGAAAGGAGTGGATTCTGTTATGGGCGGAACGATTCTAGAACATGAAAGCAAGACAATCTATAACGCAGGCAAGATGGAAGGCAAGGTGGAAGGCAAGATGGAAGGCAAGATGGAAGAGAAGCAATTCGTCGTGTTGCGTCTTTTCCAAAAGGGAATAAAACCAGAAACGATCGCAGACTTCGTCGACGTCAACGTCTCCCTTGTCAAGGAGTGGATTCGTGTTCTTGGCAACGAGACGAGATAGAGAATCTGCCGACGTCGGGGGTTGTCGACTTCCTGATCCGACGATTTTTCCGCCAGGACTGCGAGTCGGAGGTCTTCTCTTTGCTCTAAAATCATCATTCATCATAAGGAGTGGATTCTGTTATGGGCGGAACGATTCTAGAGCATGAAAGCAAGACAATCTATAACGCAGGCAAGATGGAAGGCAAGGTGGAAGAGAAGCAATTCGTCGTGTTGCGTCTTTTCCAAAAGGGAATAAAACCAGAAACGATCGCAGACTTCGTCGACGTGAGCGTCGACCTTGTCGAAGAGTGGATTAGCGCTCTTGGTCATCCAACAGGAAAGAAAATCTGACAGAGTTGAATTACGCCGTCCGCTGCCCTTTGCCAAGAGCGCAGTTTTTACGCAACGCCGGTTTCTGTTAGGTTTTATGTTTGCAACTTGAGTAACCTACAAGGAGCCGCCAATGTCAGAACAAGAGAATTTGCCGTCGGATTCCTCCGAACAGACGACCCCGAAGCGCGGTTGGTCGCGCCGCAGGAAGTTTCTTACCGTTCTTTTAGGACTCGTCGCCGTCGGCGTCGGGTATTATTGCTATCGCGACAAGCCGCTCAAACTCGTGCAGACGACCGAGATCGACCGGAAGGCGGATCCGAAGACGGGCGAGGTCGTCGATTATCGCTACGCGTACAACGCGCTGCAGGAGGAGGCGATCGCGCCCGTCGAAGAGAACGGATGGCGCGCGATCTTTCAAACGCTCGGCCCCATTGCGCTCGGTCGCCGCCATTTTGCGGAGACGATTCCTTGGGAAGAGTTTCCGACGAATGAGGAGTCCAAGAAATGGTTCGAGGAAGAATGGACGGTTTTGTGCGAAAAATTTAAGCTCGATCCCCACGCGCGTCCGACGGCGTTGGGACGGCTGAGTCTTGAAAGTTACCTCGCGAAACACGGTCTCGTGGGGAACGAGCCGGACCCGGTCGACGCGTCCGAAGGGGAGCCGCAAGTCGATTCTGAGACTGGACTTCCCGTTTTATTCAGAACCTATTGGGAGAACTTCGAGGAGCATCCCGCGCGAGTCGATAAGATCGAAGCGGCGTCGACGCTGCGGCAGAAACCGTGGACGGCGGAGGAGTATCCCGTCGCGGCGCGGTGGTTTGAGGAGAACGCGGACGTAATCGACGCGCTTTCGCAAGCGGCGCGTATGCCAAAGCTCATATGCTGGACGATCGTTCCCGACGTGGAGAAGGGGACCTTTGTCGGAACGCACTTTCCCACGCTTGACTGGACGCGCGATTTTGTGCGGATTCTTATGGCGCGCGCGAACCTCCGGGTCGGCTCCGGCGATATTTCCGGCGCGATCGACGACGTCGAGACGATGACGCGCTTTGCCCGACCGCTCCTTGAGAGCGACTATTCGACCCTTATCGCGACGCTCGTCGGGGTCGCGTCGCTCGGTATGGCGTTCAGCGTCCCCATGTATGGGAACGCGGCGGTTCAGCCGACGGACGAAGAACGCGCGAGGCTCGTCGAACTCTGGGAATCCTTCTATCGCGACGGTCAAATGGCGCGATATATCGAATCGGCGAAGAAAGGAGAAGCGCGCTGCTTTGGCTTCGCCGCCTACGCCGATATTCTAACGCTTCGCCGCAAAGGGAATTCGGTCGGTCAAATCATATTCGATCCCGACGGACTCGACGGCGACTCGCAACCCTTCTTTGTTCGCGCGCTCGAGTGGCTTTTGGTCGCCGCGCCGCCGATGAACGACGCGAAATCGCTCCGTATCTTCCAGGACCTCTACGAGTCTATGCTCGAGCAAACGAACGAAGAGATCGACGAAACGCTGAATAAGTCTATGGCGAGAACGCTCGCCGGGTTCTGGACCGCGCCTGAAAAGACGCTCGCCACTACGACCGCAGCCCTTTGGGGTCCCGCGATGGAAGCGGGGAAAGAAGCGCTCTCCCGAATGGAATGCCTCGCGAAAGAAACGACGATCATGTTCGCGCTCCAGGCGTATCGCGCGGAACACGGAACCTTCCCGCCCGCGTATACCCTCGACGCGTCGGGCAAGCCGCTCCACAGCTGGCGCGTTCTGATCCTCCCGTACCTCGGGGACGACGCGAAGGCGCTCTACGGGCAAATCGCGCTCGACGAGCCGTGGGATTCCGAACATAACGTGGCGTTTCACGCGCAGATTCCCGACGTCTTCCGCTGTCCGTCGGCGACCGACCTGAAGGAGGGCGAGACGCGATATTCCGTCCTCCTCGGCGACGACGGGTTCTTCGACGCCTCGGGCGTCGGAAAAGACCCGACGTCGATGGCGACGCTCCCCGGTCGCGAAATCGCGCGACAGCTCCTCGTCGTCGAACGTCCCGACCCCGTCTGCTGGATGCAGCCCGACGCGGAGCTTAAAATCGCCGACTATCTCGTCGATCATACCCGTCCGGTTCCCGATCCCGAGAACCCGCCCGAGACGTATATCGTCGACGCCAACGGCGTCCCCTACGACGTTTCGGGCGTCCGGAAGTTCTTCGGAAAAGTCCCCCACTCGGGCGGTATAAACGTCGTCCCGTACAACGGAGGCTCGCGCTTCATTTCCGAAACCTCGTCGCCCGACGAATTAGAATCGTGGCTGCAAGGAACGCCGGAGCCGCCGAAGAGCAAGCCTGCCGAGGCGCTTCTCGACGACGAGACCGACGAAAGCGAGACCGACGAGGTCGCAACTCCCGACGAAACGGCGCCTAACGAAGAGCCCGCCGCCGTCGAGGAACCCGCCGAGGCGCCGAGCGAAGCGGCGCCCAGCGAAGAGTTCGCCGCCGTCGAGGAACCCGCCGAGACGTCGAGCGAAGCGGCTCCTAACGAAGAGCCCGCCGCCGTCGAGGAACCCGCCGAGACGGTTGAGCCCGAGGGCGCCGACGTCGCCCCTTGAAATGTTTGGCGCGGCGCGCTAGCGAACGACAGACGGCGCTAGCGCGTCTTTTGATTCGAGGTTTGTCATGACGCAACCCCAAGCGACGCCCCGACGCTTCTGGTCGCGCCGCCGCAAACGTCTTGCGATTCTTCTAGCCGTCGTCGTTCTCTTCGTCGGGTATTATTGTTATCGCGACAAGCCGATGAAGTTGGTTCAGACGACGGACTTCGAGCGGCTGGCGAACCCGAAGACGGGCGAGGTCGTCGACTATCATTTCGCGTACGACGCGTTGCAGAACGACGCGATTGAACCCGTCGAAGAGAACGGCTGGCGGCTGATTCTTCAGACGTTCGGACCGCTGGCGCTGGATCGCGACCGTCTTGCGAAAAGCGTTCCTTGGGAAGAATTTCCGACGAACAAAGAGTCAAAGGAATGGTTCGAGGGAGATTGGACGTATCTTTGCGAGAAGTTTAAGCTCGACCCCAACGCGAAACCGCCCGCGCTGGGACGCCTAGGTCTTAGCGACTATCTGGGGAAATACGGACTCAAAGGAGACGAGCCGGAGCCTGAGTTCGATCCCGACTCCGACTCCATCTCTGAATTTCGCGGTCCTACTTATTGGGAGAACTACGAGGAGCGACCTGCGAAGGGGATTGTCTACAGCGAAGTTCTCATTGCGCTCTCTTCGAAACCGTGGACGGCGGAGGAGTATCCCGTCCCCGCGCGGTGGTTTGACGAGAACGCGGACCTCTTCGAGACGCTCGCTCTGGCGGCGCGTTCGCCGCGACTTGGATGTTTGACGCTCGAGCAGGAGGGAACCGAGGGAAATTTCCTCTACATGGGTTTTTCCCCAGAGCATGGGATTTGCGGTTTCTGCCAAATCATATTGGCGCGCGCCTGTTATCGCGTGGGTTCCGGGGATATCTCCGGCGCGATCGACGACGTCGAAACGGTCGCGCTTTTTGCAAGGTCGTTTCTTAACAGCGGGTATGCGGGTTTTGCTTCGAGTCTTATGGGAACCGCAAGGCTGTTCCGCGCGCTCCGCGTCCCTCTTTACGGGAACCCCGACGTCCCGCCGACGCCCGAAGAACTCGCGCGCGTCGCCGCGCTCTGGCGCTCGTTTTACCAAGACGACCAAATGACTCGATATTTTCAACTTGCGCTCCGAGGACAAAAACTTGCCAGAGGCTACGGGAGTTACGCCGATTATCTGACGTTGCGTCGGCGCGGGCGTCCTATATATCGCGAGTTAGCCGGTTGCGATAGCGTCTTCTACGGCGAAGGGAACTACTCGATCTGGGAGAGGGCGTTATATTGGCTTATTTTTTGCGCGCCGCCGATCGACGACGCGAAGTCGCTTCGTTTCTTTCAAGAGATTTACGACGCGACGTTGGAAATGAGCGACGATGAGATTGACGACTATCTTGACGTTGGGGAGTTCATGAGTTTTAAAGGTTTCTTCCTAGCGCTTACGTCGCCTGAGAGAATCCATGCATCTTGGGTTGCGAACTATGGGTATGTGATCCCTTCATGGCAGGTCGCAAAAGATGTTTATTTCTTCTCCGAACTCGCCCTCAAAGAGGCGACGATTGCGTCGGCGTTCGTCGCGTATTATCGGGAGCATGGAACGCTCCCGCCCGCGTTTACCGTCGATGAAAACGGCAAGCCGCTACATAGCTGGCGCGTTCTGATCCTTCCGTATCTCGGCGACGAAGAACGCGCTCTGTACGACCAAATCCGCCTCGACGAGCCGTGGGACTCCGACGTCAACGCCGCGTTTCACGCGCAAACGCCCGACGTCTTCCGGCGCCCCGCCGCGTCGGAGACGAAGGAGGGGAAAACGCAATTTTCCGTCCTCCTCGGGGACGAAGGCTTCTTCGACGAGTCGGGCGTCGGCAAAGACCCGGAGGAAGCGACGTCCGACCCGAATCGCGACGTCTGGAACCAGTTCCTCGTCGTCGAACGCGCCGAGTCCGTCGACTGGATGACGCCCGACGCGGAGCTTAAAATCGCCGACTTTACCGCCGACGGCGAAACGAACGTCGAGAAATTCTTCGAAAATCGTCCTCCCCATGCCAGTCTATACTACGCGACCCTCGGCGGCGCCGTGAACTCTGTCAACGATTCCGTCTCAGCCCCTGAACTGGAAGCGCGACTGAGGGGACTGCCGATCCCGGAGAAAGAAGAAAGGTTTTTCCTCCAAACTTTTGAGTCTGACGACGGTGAAGGCGGCGAGGACGAGTTTTGACTCCTTCGACGAATTTTGAATGCGGCGATGAATCAGACCGCCTCATGAGACAAGTATAGCCCTGCGACGTCGCGCGCGTCAACGCGAGAAAACAAAGGCGTCGGAGCCAATTCCGCGATGGGGATTATAACGATAGTTGATCGGGCGATAGAGGACGAATCGAATGACCCTAAAACGTCCCTAATGACCCCAAAAATGACCCCAGAAACGGCTCTTATGACCCTAAAACGACTCCAATGACCCCAATATGCCCCCAGAAACCTCTAGCGCGACCCCAGTAATGACCCCAAAACTTCAAATGGAAGAAGAATCCCGAAAAGAATCGGAAAATACCGAAATGCCGAAGCGGTTCTGGACGCGTCGGAAGAAGAGGATTTTCGGGGTTCTCCTCGGTCTCTTCGTTTTTAGCGTCGGGTATTATTGTTATCGCGACAAGCCGATGAAGTTGGTTCAGACGACGGACTTCGAGCGGCTGGCGAACCCGAAGACGGGCGAGGTCGTCGACTATCATTTCGCGTACGACGCGTTGCAGAACGACGCGATCGCGCCCGTCGAAGAGAACGGGTGGCGCGAACTTCTTCGGACGTTCGGACCGCTGGCGCTCGGTCGCGATCATCTTGCGGAAGCCGTTCCTTGGGAAGAGTTTCCGACGAACGAACTGTCTAAGGGATGGTTTGAAGGGGAATGGACGACTCTTTGCGAGAAATTCAAACTCGATCCGCGCGAACGTCCGGTCGCGCTGGGACGACCGAGTCTCGAGAACTACTTGGCGATATTCGGGCTTACGGGCGACGAGCCCGATCCCGACTCGGATTCCGACGCAAACGTCTATAAGTATTGGGAGAACTACGAAGAGCGTCGCGCGAAGATTGACTACGTCGAGGCCGTTGAAACGCTCGGCTCCAAGACGTGGACGGCGGAGGAATATCCGATTCCGGCGCGATGGCTTGAGGAGAACGCCGATCTCTTCGAGACGATCGCGCATGCGGCGCGCTCGCCGCGTCTTGAATGTTGGCGGATTGTTCCGAAAGCGGCGGAGGGCGGATTTGTCGCCATGAATAGTTCCGATTTCTACGGGACGCGAGAATTAACGCATCTTTTGATGGTTCGCGCTTGTTTTCGCGTCGGATCGGGGGATATTTCCGGCGCGATCGACGACGTGGAAACGGCGACGCTCTTCGCGCGCGCGATTCTTTCGAGCAAGGTCGCGACGGGCGGCGTTCGCCTCGGCGGACTCGACGTTCTGCGGCATGTGAGCGAAGTCCCTCTTTACGGAAACGCCGACGTTCAACCGACTCGCGAAGAAAGCGCGAGGATTGTCGAACTATGGTCTTCTTTTTATCGCGATGGGCAAACGGCGCAATATCTCCGACTTGCCGACAAATCGAGCGCGCTAACCTTTCACTACGGTTTCCTTCTCGATTATTTGGAGCGGCGCCGTCAGGGGGCGCCGGTTTGGCGTGTCTTTATTTTCGAGTGTTGCTCGAGCTTCGATATTAACGACTCGCCACCGGGTTCCTTCTGGGAAGAGACGTTAGGCTGGCTTTTCATTTCCGTGCCGCCAATGAACGACGCCAAGACGATGGCGCTCTACCAGCGGATGAGGAGTATGAGCCGCGACGAATGGGACGACTATGAGAGTAAAACGAGGAATTTGCCGACTTTATTGCTGTCGTCGTCAGAAAGGAGACTTGCGCTTGAACTCGCGTGGATATCTATTGGGGATATGGACGCTATAGAATCGGGCTTCTTTAAAACCGAACGCAGCCTCAAAGAAGCGACGATAACGTCGGCGCTGCTCGCGTATCGTCGGGATCATGGAACGTTGCCGCCCGCGTTTACCGTCGATGAGAACGGCAAGCCCTTGCATAGCTGGCGCGTATTGATTCTTCCGTATCTCGGCTCCGACGCCAAGGCGCTATACGATCAAATCCGGCTCGACGAGCCGTGGGATTCCGAATACAACAGCGCGTTTCGCGCGCAAGCTCCCGACGTCTTTCGCTGTTTGCCCGCGTCGCCGACGGGGGAAGGGGAGACGCGATTTTCGGTTCTGCTCGGAGACGACGGGTTCTTCGACGAGTCGGGCGTCGGCAAGGATCCCGGCGAGATGGCAAAACTCCCCGGACGCGATATTTCGCGTCAGTTTCTTCTCGTAGAACGTCCCGACCCAATCTGCTGGACGAAGCCCGACGCGGAGCTTAAAATCGCCGACTTTATGACCGACGACGAGTCGGGACGCGAGAAATTATTCCTCGGCTACGACGAACCTTATTACAGTCGCGGACTCAACGCCTCTTGCCTCGACGGCGCCGTCCGTCCTTTCTGGAGTTTCAGTTCTCAAGAGGAGTTTGAATCGTTCCTGCGGGGACTGCCGGAGCCGGAAAGAAAAAGCTACGATCCGTGTTCTTGGGGAATGTCCGACCTTTTCCTCGACGAGGAAGACGAAGAAGGCGCCGAGGACGAAGGCAAGTTTTTGGACGCGGCGGAATTGGATGCGACCGATTCGCGTCGTTGAGCCGCGTTGATAAAAGCCGTTGCGCGTGCCGACCCGAGTTTCAGTTCGTTCATAGCGCTCCGCATGCAACTGTTCCGAAGACTACGCCTTTAAAAACTCGTTTAACGTTCGTTCCAACCCAACATGCGCCTGAACGCTTCTGAATTACCGCTCGATAAAAGCTCTTGAATTTCCTCTTGGTTCAGGGAAAGATTCGACTGAACCGTCGCTCTTCTCCTTTGGAATAATGATTATGGACGTTAGTTCATTATACCTGAAGGAAGGAGCGAAGGCTCTTTGTCTTTTACCCAATTTATGTACGATATATGGCGATAATCAGCCCTCAGACGATGTAATGAGGCAGTTTGGGCTGAATATCGACATAAAAACATCGGATAATCAGCCCTGATGGCATAAAAGACGTGGCGCAGGGCTGATTATCCGCATTTTTGGTTATCAATGTACGCGCGCAGAAGGTCTTTCTCCCGCAGAACCGCTTTCTTGGGAAATTGGCGACTCTTACCTTGAGGAAGACGACGCCGAAGGCGTCGAGGACGAGTTTTGACGCCTTCGGCGGTTCTTGCGATTTTTCCTTGAGTTCGGTAAAATGACCGCGTCGCGTTTGTTTAAGAGTCGCAGCGCGATTTAGGAACGGAAGAAGAATCGGGAAAAGACATGGGAAACGACAATTTAAACAGCGCGAAGACCGCCCGAAAGGACGAGTTCTACACCCAGTTGTCGGATATCGAGAAGGAACTGCGCCATTATCGCAAGCATTTTGAGGGCAAAACGGTTCTCTGTAATTGCGACGATCCCTTTGAAAGCGCCTTCTTCAAGTACTTCGTTCTGAACTTCAACCGGCTCGGGCTCAAGAAACTGATCGCGACCTGCTACTCGGGGTCTTCTATCGCCAACAAACAGTTGACGCTATTCGATTTATTCGGCGGAGGAGAACGTGAAAAAACAACTAATAAGCCTTACAAAGCGATCGTAACGACCGTCTACGACAAGACGGGGGACGGCTCGGTCGATATGCTCGACGTCGCGGAACTCTTCAAGTCGGGGGAAAACGAACTAACCGAACTCAAAGGGAACGGCGACTTTCGGTCCCCCGAATGCGTCGAACTGCTCGACGAGGCGGATATCGTCGCGACGAATCCGCCCTTTTCTCTGTTTCGAGAATTTGTCGCTTTGTTGGTTCAGCGGCAAAAGAATTTCGTTATCATAGGAAGCCTTAACGCCATTAAATACAAAGAGATATTTCCCCTCTTTATGAAAAATGAAATGTGGCTTGGCTATGGATTTACTCGTGGAGACGCGTACTTCCATATTCCCGTTAAGAACGTTAGAGAGTTTGCCAACGGCGTTTATAATCCTGAAAACGGATTAGTCCATTTTCGCAATTGCGCGTGGTTTACAAATCTTGACATAAGTCGACGCCACGAGGAGATGATTCTCGTAAAACGCTATGAACCGGCAGTTTATCCAAAATACGTAAACTATGACGCGATAGAAGTGCCAAAAATTGCAGACATTCCTTGCGATTACGCAGGACTAATGGGGGTGCCGATTACGTTTATGGACAGGTACAATCCAGATCAGTTTGAGATAGTTGGCATGAATTGGACGGTTTTGGCTGACGCAGAACTGTCCGACGACATTCGAGAGCATCACAACGTAGCGAGAAGACTCAATTTTTACCTACCGATTCCAGATGGTCATGGAAACGATTATTCCCGAATGTACGACCGAATAGTTATTCGCAACAGGAACCCCGAAGCGCCGAAGGAGGGTTGACAATGGAGATTACGGAACGGAAAGTCACGGTCGGCGAGGTCTGCGAGGGGTACTTCAACGACGAGGAGGAGGGGGTCGTCGGGTATAACGAGCGGCTCGATATTCGCCCGAAATATCAGCGCGAGTTTGTCTATAAGGACGCGCAGCGCGACGAGGTGATTCGGTCGGTCATGAAGGGGCTGCCGCTGAACGTCATCTACTGGTGCAAGGTCAGGAAAGAGGACGGGTCGGACGGCTTCGAGGTCCTCGACGGTCAGCAGCGGACGATCGCCCTTTGCGAATACGTGGACGGCTCCTTCTCGGTCGACGAGAAGTATTTCTATAATCTGCCGAAAGACCAAAAGGAGAAGATTCTCAGCTATCCGCTCTTCGTCTACGTCTGCGACGGGACGGACAGCGAGAAGCTCGAATGGTTCAGAATCATCAATATCGCGGGGGAGCGTCTGACGGATCAGGAACTGCGCAACGCCGTTTACGCCGGGTCGTGGACTTCCGACGCGAAACGCTATTTCAGCAAGACGGGATGTCCGGCGAACGCGCTCGCCGGGGATTATCTCAAAGGCTCGTCGATCCGGCAGGAATACCTAGAAACGGCGCTCAAATGGGCGTCCGACGCGGAAAACAAGACGATCGAAGCGTACATGGCGGAGCGTCAGAACGACCCGTCCGCCGTCCAACTATGGAACTATTTCCGATCCGTCGTCGACTGGACGAGGGCGATCTTCCCCGTCAAGCGCAAAGAAATGAAAGGGCTTGCTTGGGGGCTGTTCTACAATCGTTACGGGACGCGAAAAGACCTCGACCCGGAGAAACTCGAACGCGAAATCCAGCGGCTCATGGCGGATAACGACGTCACGAGCAAATCGGGCGTCTACGAATACCTCCTTTCCGGCGAAGAAAGGAAACTCTCGCTTCGCCAGTTCTCCGACGAAGACCGTCGCGAGGTCTACGAACGCCAAAAAGGCGTCTGCCCGCTCTGTAAAGAACATTTTGCGATCGAAGAAATGCACGCGGACCATATCGTTCCGTGGAGCAAAGGCGGCAAGACTAAACTCGACAACTGCCAAATGCTCTGCAAAAAATGCAACCTTTCCAAAAGCGATTCTTAACGCGCCCGCCCGCCGAAGGCGGGTTTTGTTTCGCTCTCGACACCGCTTGACAAGTCTGTCCTTATCGGACGCTACCCTCTTTATTTGCGTCCGTCGTTCGGGCGTCTAGCTCGGAAAAACCGAATCGGATGTCGACGCCAACGAGCGGCGACCTAGAGTTTTCGCTTGTGCGCGCCCAAACGTTATCTCGCGAGTTGCTGCGAATACCCTCAGCGGCGAGGTCGCCGCCGAATATCGTCCACCGCGACGTCGCGGACGGGGGGTGGTAGAAAACGGGGTTTCTTCTAAAATAATGAGGAATGATTTTGTCCCCGCGTCGCGACGCGGCGGACTTCGGACTGTTTTATTGAGGACATCGACGGTGTATCGAACGAAAACTTGCGGCGAGCTGCGCCGCGCTAACGTAGGCGAAACCGTGACGTTGTGCGGATGGGTCGACTCCGCGCGCGATCATAGCGGCGTTTTCTTTATCAACCTTCGCGACCGTTACGGCAAGACGCAAACCGTCTTCGACGCGGCCGCCGACCCCGAGCTTTTTAATCTCGTCAAGACGCTCCACAACGAAGACGTCGCCCAGATTACCGGCGAGGTCATGGCGCGCCCCGAAGGGTTGACGAACCCCGAGATGGCGACGGGCGAAATCGAGGTCCGCGCGACGAAACTCGTCGTTCTCAATCGCTCCGAGCCGGTCCCGTTCCTCCCCTCCGCGCCGGAAATCCCCTCCGAAGAGGCGCGCCTCAAGTATCGCTACATCGACCTCCGTCGCCCCGAGATGCAACGCGTCCTCACGCTCCGACACCGCATTACGAAGACGCTCCGCGATTACTTCGACGAAAACGGGTTCCTCGAAGTCGAGACCCCGATCCTCGGCAAGAGCACCCCGGAAGGCGCCCGCGACTATCTTGTTCCGAGCCGCATCACGCAAGGGGCGTTCTACGCGCTTCCGCAGTCTCCGCAGCTCTACAAGCAGCTCCTCATGATCGCGGGCTACGACCGCTACGTGCAGGTCGCCCGATGCTTCCGCGACGAAGACCTTCGCGCCGACCGTCAGCCGGAGTTCACCCAGCTCGACCTCGAAATGTCCTTCGTCGAGATGGAGGACGTGATCGACCTCGTCAGTAAGCTCGTTCAGCGTCTCATGAAAGAGATCAAGGGCGTCGATATTCCTCTTCCGCTCCCGCGCATTACCTACGACGAAGCGATGGAACGTTTCGGGCACGACGCGCCCGACCTTCGCTTCGGCATGGAGCTTAAAGACGTGACGGAAATCGCCAAGACGGTCGATTTCAAGGTCTTCCGTTCCGTCGCGGAATCGGGCGGACGCGTTCGCGGCATTAACGTCAAGAACGCCGCCGACAAGTATTCGCGCAAAGATATCGACAATCTGACGTCGTGGACCGCCGAGCAGTTCGGCGCGAAGGGAATCGTCTGGTTCAAGGTCGACGCGGAAGGGAAACTCGGCGGCTCGAGCGCGAAGAACTTCTCTCCCGAGGCGCTCGAAGCGATCGGTCAGAAGCTCGAAGCGGAGCCGAACGACATGCTCCTCTTCTCGTGCGGCGACTTCAACCTGACGTGCCGCGTCCTCAACGGACTGCGCCGTCGGCTCGCCGCCGAACTCAAACTGTACGATCCCGACGAGATGAACTTCTGCTGGGTCGTCAAGTTCCCGATGTTCCACTGGGACGAAGAGGAAAACCGCTGGGTCGCGGAACACCATCCGTTCACGGCGCCCCTCGTGGAGGACCTTCCGAAGCTCGACGGGGACGACGCGGCGATCAGCTCGATTCGCGCGCAGGCGTACGACCTCGTTTTGAACGGGTTCGAAGCGGGCGGCGGCACGATTCGTATCCACGACCCCGAGATTCAGAACAAGGTCTTCGGACTCCTCGGGATGACGCGGGAGCAGGCGAAGGAGCAGTTCGGATTCCTCGTCGACGCGTTGCAGTACGGGGCGCCGCCGCACGGTGGACTCGCGCTGGGACTCGACCGGGTCGTCATGCTCTTTGCGGGCGTCGACAACATTCGCGATTGCATCGCGTTCCCGAAGACGACGAAAGCGAGCGATCTGATGACGGGCGCGCCCGCCGAAGTCGCGCAGAAGCAGCTCGACGAACTCGCGATTAAGTCGACCGTCGAGAAGAAGGAAGAGAACTGACGCGTCAACCCCCGAAAGGAGCGCAAACAATGACGGAATACGATATGGTTCAGGAAGCGGTCGCGGCGATTCGCACGCGTTGGGATAAGAAGGCGGACGTCGGAATCGTGCTCGGCACCGGACTCGGCGGACTGGCGAAACACATCGTCGCGGAGCAGGTTATTCCTTACGAGGAACTTCCGCACTTCGCGCGCTCGACCGTCGAGACGCACGCCGGCCGTCTCATTCTCGGGACGCTCGAAGGCAAGGCGGTCGTCGCGATGCAAGGGCGGTTCCACTATTACGAAGGGTTCTCCCCGAAGCAGATCACGTTCCCGATTCGCGTCATGAAGGCGCTCGGCGCGGAGACGCTCGTCGTCTCCAACGCGTGCGGCGGTTTGAATCCGCAGTTCAAGGCGGGCGACGTCATGCTCATCGAGGATCATATCAACCTCCTCGGGGTCAATCCTCTGATCGGTCCGAACGACGAGCGACTCGGTCCTCGGTTCCCCGACATGATCGAACCGTACTCTCACGCGCTGATCGAAAAGGCGCGTCAGGTTGCGCTTGAGAACGGAGTCGAAGTCCAGCGCGGCGTTTACGTCGCGGTCGCGGGTCCGAATCTCGAGACGCGCGCCGAATATCGGTTCCTGCGCGGAATCAGCGCCGACGCGGTCGGAATGTCGACCGTTCCGGAAGTAATCGTCGCGGTTCATTCGGGAATGAAGGTTCTCGGAATCTCGATCATCACGGACATGGGGCTGGCGGACGCGCTTGAGCCCGCGAATATTGAACGCATCATCTCGAACGCGATGAACGCGGAGCCGAAGATGATCGCGATTATTCGCGGCGTCCTCGGGAGTCTCTAAGTTCCGCCGTTTCTCCCTTTCGCAGCGCGTCGTCCTCCTTTGAACGCGCGCGACGGGGTTTTGAGCCAGACACGTTGAAAAGGAAGTAAAGAATGACGTCGTATTCCTTTGTCATACGCGCCCTTCGGAGCGCCGTCTTTGCCGTTGTTCTGGCGACGTGCGTCGTCGGATTGACTGAAGAGTCCGTTCAGAGTTCCGCCGTTTCGGCGTCGCAGAGCGAACTGAGCGAATACGATATGATTCAAGAGGCGGTCGCCGTAATCCGCTCGCGCTGGGATAAGAAGCCCGACGTTGGGATCGTCCTCGGCTCCGGGCTTGGCGCGCTCGTCGAAAAGATCGACGCGGACGTCGCGATCCCTTACGAGGAGATTCCGCACTTTGCGCGCTCCACCGTCGAATCCCACGCCGGAAAGCTGATTCTCGGAACGCTCGAAGGGAAGACGGTCGTTGCGATGCAGGGACGTTTCCACTATTACGAGGGCTTTACTCCCAAGCAGATAACGTTTCCAATCCGCGTTATGAAAGCGCTTGGCGTCGAGACGCTCGTCGTTTCCAACGCGTGCGGCGGGCTTAACCCGCAGTATCGACCGGGCGACGTCATGTTTATCGAAGACCATATCAACCTCTTGGGAATGAATCCGCTGATCGGTCCGAACGACGAACGTCTCGGTCCGCGTTTTCCCGATATGCTCGAGCCCTATTCGCACGAACTGATCGAGAAGGCGCGCAAGGTCGCGCTGGAGAAGGGGATTCATACGCATACCGGCGTTTACGTCGCCGTCGCGGGACCGAACTTCGAGACGCGCGCGGAATATCGGTTCCTGCGCGGAATCGGCGCCGACGTCGTCGGCATGTCGACCGTGCCCGAAGTCATTGTCGCCGTTCATTCCGGGATGAAGGTTCTCGGGATTTCCATTATCACCGACATGGGACTTCCGGACTCCCTTGAGCCGACGAGTCATGAAATTGTCGTCGCGAACGCGAACAAGGCGGAAGAGAAGATGACCGCGATCGTCGCCGGGTTCCTGAAAGCCCTCTGACCGTCCCGGCGGGAAATTTATCGCGGGCGGATTCCATAGACGTCGAAACCGCTCGCGCACGAAACGGAAACATAACGAAACGCGCGCGATCCCGCTCGCCGCAGGTCGCAGGCGCGTGATTTTTAACAGCGTTTGAAAGTTTTACTATGTCGGAAGAACAAGCCTTTTCCAACGAAACTTCGCCGTCGCAAGGCGCTGATTTCCCGCGCAACGAAGAGCTAATCCTCAAGAGATGGCGCGAACTGAACGTCTATCAGGAATCCCTTAAGCGCCGTCGCGCCGACAATATCGGGTCTTTCGTCTTCTACGAAGGACCGCCGACCGCCAACGGCGTCCCGCACCCCGGTCACTGTCTCACGCGCGCGATGAAAGACCTCTATCCTCGCTATAAGACGATGAAGGGGTATTTCTGCGAGCGCAAGGCGGGCTGGGACACGCACGGACTGCCCGTCGAAGTCGAGGTCGGAAAGGAACTTGTAAGCGAGGGACTGATTTCCGAGAACTCGAAGGAAGAGATCGAACGCTTCGGAATCGAGCCGTTCGTTCACCGCTGCATCGACAACGTCTTCCGCTATACGACGCAGTGGGAAGAACTGACTGAACGCATCGGGTTCTGGGTCGATCTGGGCGCCGCGTACGTCACATATCACCGTTCTTTCGTCGAAAGCGTCTGGTTCGCGCTCAAGAACTTCTTCGATCGCGGACTTCTCTACCAGGGACACAAGATCGTCTGGTGGTGGGCGCAAGGGGGCACCGCGCTCTCGTCCGGCGAGGTCGGGCAGGGCTACCGTCAAGTCGGCGATCCTAGCGTTTTCGTCCGGTGTCCGCTTGTCAACGAGACGGGCGACTCCAAGTGGGACAATCTCGATCTTCTCGTTTGGACCACGACGCCGTGGACGCTTCCGAGCAACCAGTTCGTCGCCGTGCATCCGGAACTTGAATATTCCGCGATTAAAATCGTCACGAAAGAGGGCGTCGAAGACGACCGCGCGATGCTCGTGACGTCGTGTCTTGTTGAAACCGTCGCTTCGAAGATCAAGGCGACCGCGAAGGTACTCTTTACCTGCAAAGGGTCGGAACTCCTCGACATGCGTTACGTCCCGCCTTTCGACTGCTATCATAAGACGCAGGGCGAACTCAAAGGCGCGCTCAAAGACGGCGGCGAACTTTACCGCGCATGGCGCGTGATTCCCGCGACTTACGTCACGACCGAATCGGGAACGGGACTTGTGCATCAGGCGGGCGCGTTCGGCGAGGACGACTTCAACTCGCTCGTCGAACAGCAGCGGCGATTCGTCGACGGTCAGGGGCCGGAAATGATCTGCGCCGTCGCGCCGAACGGCAAGTTCACGAGCGATTTCCCCATGTGCGAAGGCGTTTGGGTTAAAGACGCCGACCGCGAGATTATTCGCAACATGAAGGAGCGCGGAATCCTCTACTGGCAGGAGCAGTACCTCCACGACTATCCCTTCTGCTGGCGCGCGCCGAACGACCCGCTCATCCAGTATCCGCGCCGCAGCTGGTTCCTGCGCACGACGCAATTTGTCGACAAGATGCTCGCGAACAACGCCGAGATCAAGTGGTACCCCGAGCATATTCGCGACGGACGGTTCGGCAACTTCCTCGCGGGCAACGTCGACTGGGCGCTCTCACGCGAGCGATATTGGGGCACGCCGCTTCCGGTTTGGGTCTGCGAAGAGACCGGCTATCAGGAAGCGATCGGCTCCTACGACGAACTGCTCGCCAAACCGGGCGCGACGGGCGTCGAGGTCTGGGAGAAAGCGCGCGACGCCGCGAAAGCGGAGAAGGGCGCCGACTGGTCCGAGAAGGACGAGGAACTTTGGGACCATTTGCGCGTTCACAAGCCCTATATCGACGCGATTACCTACGATTCTCCGAAGGCGCCCGGCAAGAGGATGCGCCGCGTTCCCGAAGTGATCGACTGCTGGTTCGACTCCGGCTCGATGCCTTTCGCGCAGTTCGGGTACCCCCACGTCGAAGGATCGCGCGAGAAGTTCGAGGCGAACTTCCCCGCCGACTTTATCAGCGAGGCGATCGACCAGACCCGCGGATGGTTCTATTCGCAGGTCGCGATCTCCACGCTCCTCTTCGGCGACGAGGAGAACAATAAGAAGCTCGGAATCTCCCGCGATTTCCCGCACCCGTTCAAGAACTGCATCGTCCTCGGACTCATGCTCGCGGAATGGTACGAGAACAACGCCGATAAGCTCGATATTCGTCTTTCGGAGCAAGAGGCGCTCGAAGCGTTCGGGAAGGGGAAATTCTCGAAGCGGGTCGGCAAAATGTCGAAGTCGCTCAAGAACTACCGCCGTCCGAAGGAAATCT
This sequence comes from uncultured Planctomycetaceae bacterium, assembly GCA_946408825.1. Taxonomy (GTDB): domain Bacteria; phylum Planctomycetota; class Planctomycetia; order Pirellulales; family Thermoguttaceae; genus RUG369. Next base: position 111,860 of record CAMJTU010000003.1, on the reverse strand, counting down.
TCGACAAGTACGGCGCCGACGCGCTGCGGTGGTATTTCTTCGCGAATCAGGCGCCGTGGAACTCGATCGTCTACAGCGAGAACTCGATCAAGGACAGCATGCCTGAGTTCATGCTGCGTTTATGGAACGTCGTCTCCTTCTTCAAGGTCTATCAGAAGATCGACGGGTTTGCGCCCGAGAAAGAACTCGACCTCGACGCCGTGAAGGCGGCGGGGGGCGACCTTAAGCCCGCCGTTCTCGCGACGGCCAAGTCGTTCCGCCCTTACGCGGAGCGCGCCGAACTCGACCGCTGGATTATCGGCGAACTCAACGCGACGGTCGCGTTTGTCGACGCGAAGCTCGAAGCGTACGACCATTTCGCCGCGTGCGGACGTCTGACGGAATTCGTCGACTCCCTCTCGAACTGGTACGTTCGCCGCAGCCGCGACCGCTTCTGGTCGGGCGAGGCGTCCGAATCGAAAGCCGACGCGTATTGGACGCTCTACGAATGTCTCGTGACGCTCTCGAAGCTGATCGCGCCCTTCACGCCCTTCATCGCGGAGCGCATCTGGCTTCAGACGACCGAGAACTTCGGCGACGCGACGCTCGCAAGCGTCCACTGGGCGTCCTATCCCGTCGCCGACGAGACCGTTTGCGACCCCGCGCTCGCCCGAAGAATGGCGGACGTTCGCGAGATCGTCTCTCTTGGCCGCAACGCGCGAATGGGCGCGAAACTCAAGGTGCGTCAGCCCCTGTCGGGAATCGAGGTCGTTCTCGCCGATCCCGACGCGGTCGACGCGATCAAAGAGTACGTCGAGCTCATTAAAGAGGAGCTTAACGTTAAGAACGTGAGCTTCGTCGAGCGCGCCGACGAGTACGTTTCGTACGCGATCGTTCCCGACTTCAAGAAACTCGGTCCGAAGCTTGGGCGTCAGCTTCCGCTCGTTAAGAAGGCTCTCGGCGAACTCGACGGCGCCGCCGCGAACGCTGAAATGACGAAGACGGGCGCGCTCTCCGTCGCGCTTTCCGACGGATCGACCGTTTCGCTCGCCGCCGACGAAGTCCAGATTCGACTTCTCGCGAAGGAAGGGTTCGCCGCCGCGCAGGGCGCGGGCTGCGTCGTCGCGCTTGCGACGGAACTCACGCCCGAGCTGATCGCGGAAGGACGCGCGCGCGAGCTCGTCCGCGCCGTCCAAGATCGACGAAAGGAACTTGACTGCGACTATACCGCGCGCATTTTCGTCGGAATCGCGACCGAATCGGACGCGATTCGAGACGCGGCGGTCGCGCACGCGGACTATATCAAGGGCGAAACCTTGGCGGTCGATCTCAAATTTGAGGCGCTCCCCGGAGTCGAACCGACGACGTTAAAGATCGACGGCGAGGAGGTTTCCGTTTTCGTTCGGGTCAAAGACGCCTGACCCCGGTTTAACGCCGCGTTCGTTTTAATCGACGAGCGCGGCGACTTAGTCGTTAATTTACCGCGAACTTATTCTGTTCCCATGCACAGGAGGCATGTCATGGCTCGCAAAAAACTTCGACTTGCCGTTTTAATTTCCGGACGCGGTCGAACGCTTAAAAATCTTATCGACGTGATTGGACGCGGCGAACTCGACGCGGAAATCTGCGTCGTAATCGCAAGTTCTAAGAATTCCTCGGGATTGCAGTACGCCGAAGAGAATAACATTCCGATCGCCGTCGTTGAAAGTTCCGATTTCGAAACGACGGAAGATTTCAGCGACGAGGTCTTCCGACCGTGCTTCGCCTGTTCGGCGGACTACGTCGTGATGGCGGGCTATCTCAAGCTATTGCGCATTCCGCACGAGCTCAAGGATCGCGTGCTGAATATTCACCCGTCGTTGATACCGTCTTTCTGCGGCAAGGGCATGTACGGTCGCCGCGTCCACGAGCAGGTTCTCGCCGGCGGCGTTAAGATTACCGGCTGCACGGTCCATTTCGTGGACAACATCTACGACCACGGTCCCATCATCGTGCAGAAATGTACGGAAGTCCGCGACGACGACACGATCGACACGCTTAGCGACCGCGTTCTTTTCGATTGCGAATTTGTCGCGTATCCCGAGGCGTTGCGTCTCCTTGCGGAAGACCGCGTTCGCGTCGTCGATCTGCCGAATTCGACGAATCGAGTCGTTCGTATCCTTCCTCCCCGCGAGGAAGGGGAAGTCTGACAGTTTGAGGAACGTCCCTCGGGACGTTCCGTTTTTTACAGGAACCCTTTTAGTATCGGCGCCTTTCAGGCTCAATTATGGAAACTCTCTTATTTGCCGCAGACGACCCCCAGCGCAGTCTTCTTCCTCTTGTCATTACGGGTCTCTTTTTTATCGTTCTCATGGCGATTGCCGCGTGGGGTATGAAAAAGACGAACGACACGAACGACTTTTTCCTCGGCGGCAGAACGCTTGGACCTTGGATTCTCGCGCTCTCTTACGGCGCCGCGTACTTTAGCGCGGTCGTTTTCATCGGGTTTGCGGGGACTTACGGATGGCTCGTCTCCTTTAAGTCGCTGTGGGTCGGGCTCATGAACGGGCTCGTCGGAAGTCTTGCCGCGTGGCTCGTTTTGGGACGCGCGACGCGCAAAATGACGCGACGTCTCAACGCGGCGACGACGCCTCAGTTCTTCGCGCAGCGTTATGGATCGAATTTCATGAAGGTCTTCGGCGCGATCCTGATCTTCCTCTTCCTGTTGCCCTATTCCGCGTCGGTTTTCGCGGGGTTGACCTACCTTTTTAAGGAGGTCTTCAACGTCTCGATGACGACCGCGTTGACGATCATCACGATAACGACGGGAATTTACCTTGTAATCGGCGGGTACAAGGCCGCCGCGCGCATCGATTTTATCCAAGGCGCGATTATGTTCTTTGGCGCGCTTTGCATGGTCTGGTTCGCGTTTTCCTATTTCGCGAAGGACTGCGGCGGATTTGTCGGCGTCGTGGAACAGGCGACGAGCAACTACAACGCGCGTCTCAGCGGCGAGATGAGCGCGGTGCAGACCGAGCCGTTTAAACCGATGCCCGGCTGGCTCTTCTGGTCCGTCGTCTTTATGACGTCGATCGCGCCGTGGGGACTGCCGCAGATGGTTCATAAGTTCTACGCGATTAAAGACGAGAAGCAGATCGTCAAAGGCGCGATCGTCTGCTGCGTCTTTGCGTCGCTCATCGGCCTCGCCGCTTATGGAATCGGCGCCCTGTCGCATCTACTCCCGGAGGACGTCCTTGCGACGACTCTCACGCCCGACGGCGCGTCGATCGACGTCAACAAACTCGTCCCGACGATGCTTGTCAAATGCTTCCCGTCGTGGTTCCTCGCAATCGTACTCCTACTCGTCCTTTCCGCGTCGATGTCGACGCTCTGCTCGCTCGCGCTGACGTCGTCCGCCGCGCTGAGTCTTGACCTTGTTAAGGGCTATGTCGCGCCGAACGCGTCGGAGAAGACGCACCTGCTCGTTCTTCGCGTCTGCTGCGGCGTCTTCATTCTCTGCTCGTACCTAATCGCGCTTTTCAGTCCTTCGTGGATTGTCGCGCTAACCGCGCTGAGCTGGGGCGCAATCTGCGGCGGATTCCTCGCGCCTTACGTCTACGGACTCTTCTGGCGCGGCGTCACGAAGGCGGGGGCCGTCTGGGGTATGCTCTCCGGCGTCGTCGTCTCCAACGCGATCTACTGGACGCTCTTCTTCGGACAGAACCCTGCCGTCGCGAAGAAATTCTCGCCGGTGACCGCGTCCATAGCGATGCTCTTCCCGTTTATCGTCGTGCCGCTCGTGAGCGCGATGACGAAGAAACTCGATCCCGAACGCGTCAAACTCGCTTTTGACGACGCGCCGATCGAGACGTCTGAAAAGGACGACGCGACGCGCTGATCGTTTTTCGCTCTTGCACGGCGTCGTAGAAAACGGGTATACTCAGCCGCCGCGCTTTTTCGCTCGGCGACAATTTTGTGAAATACCGTAAAATTGGCCGAAAGAGACGTAACAAAACGGGCTCTTTCGGCAACAACACAGTAGGGGGAAAGCCGCGATCGCGCGGCTCCTTTTGTTCGCGTCAGGACGGCGAGTCGGTCGCGTGTGAACTCTTTAGCAGAACAGGCTAGCGAATGACAAAAATTAACGATAAGCGAAGCGCGCGATACGTTTCGCTCTCTCTGATTCTTATTCTTGCGGTTTCCGCGTGCTGCTCCGCTTGCGGCGCCGCCGCGCCCGACGACGGCGAGGCGCTCGCCCCGACCACGCGCGACAAGCAGATTGCGACGAGCTTTGCGCGTCTGCTTGAAGGTCGTCACGTTTCGAAGATCAAAATCGACGAGGCTGTTTCAGAACGTAGCTTTGAGCTCTTCCTCAAGGCGATCGACCCGACGAAGCTTTATTTCAATCAGAGCGACGTCGAACTGTTCGCCGCGCAGTACGCGAAGACGATGGCGCTCCAAGCGAAGACAGGCGTCGTCACGCCCGCTTTCGATATGTACCGCGTCTATCTCGAGCGCGTCGACGAACGTTGCGCGATCGCCGACAAACTGCTTGAAGAGAATCAGTTCGATTTCACCGTCGACGAAGAACTCGTTCGCGATAAAAAAGCGCTGACCTATCCCAAGACGCAGGAAGAAGTCGTCGATCGCATGCGCAAACGCGTTAAGTTCGAAATTCTTTCTCTTGAAGCGGAAGAGCGCGACAAGAACAAGGACGCGGAGGAAAAAAAGGCGCAGGACGGCGATTCCGAGCAGAATCCCGCCGAGGACGGGGCTGAAACGGCGAGCCCTTCCGATCGCGCGGACGATCCGATTTCCAAGCTCAAGAGACGTTATCATACGTTGCAGAAGCGCCTTCATCAGACGTCGAACGACGACCTGCTCGAAATCTATCTTACCGCGATTGCGAACGCGTATGACCCGCATTCGACGTATATGTCTCCGAAATCCTACGAGAACTTCATGATCCAGATCGGACTCAATCTCGAAGGAATTGGCGCGACGCTCCAGTGGGACGACGGCTATACGGTTGTGAAACGCATCGTCAAAGGCAGTCCGGCGGAGAAGCAGGGCGAGCTTAAAGAAGAGGATAAAATCGTCGGAGTCGGTCAGGGCGAAGACGGTCCGATTGAGGACGTCGTCGATATGAAGCTCACCGACGTCGTCGATAAGATTCGCGGCAAGGGCGGCACCGTCGTCCGTCTTCAGGTCGTCTCGCCCGACGGCAAGAAGAAGCTCATTTCGATCGTCCGCGAAAAGGTCGATCTCGAAGACAGCGCGGCGCAGTCGGCGATCTTCGATCTCAAGCCGACGGCGGAAGGGGGCGACGTCGAGTTCGTCGACGTTCCGAAAGACCAGAAGTCGGAGAAAGTCGGCGTTCGCGTCGGCGTGATCGATCTTCCGAGTTTCTATCTCGATATGAAGGCGAAGAACGGCGAGGGCGGGCGTAGCGCCAGCGACGACGTTCGCGCTATTCTCAACGAATTCAACGCGAAAGACGTCGACGCGTGCGTCGTCGACCTGCGTTTCAACGGCGGCGGCTCGTTGCCGGAAGCGGTGATGCTGACGGGACTCTTCATTAAGACGGGCGCGGTCGTGCAGACGAAGCCGTCTGAATTTGGCGATCGCCCGCGTGCTTTGACCGATCCTGATCCCGGAATCGTGTGGAGCAAGCCGCTGGTCGTGCTCACGAGCCGTCTAAGCGCCAGCGCAAGCGAAATTTTCGCGGGCGCAATTCGCGACTACCGTCGCGGAATCATCGTCGGAGACGAAACGACGCACGGCAAAGGTTCGGTTCAGTCGATGATGGAAATCTCGAACGCGATTTTCGGATCGCTCCTTTCGAGCAGGAAATCGTCGAATCTTGGCGCCGTCAAGCTCACGATTCAAGGCTATTATCTGCCGTCGGGCGTTTCGCCGCAGTTGCAGGGCGTTCATTCCGACGTCATTTTGCCGCAGTTTACGAGCGTCCTTGAGGATATCGCCGAATCGGATCTGGACTATCCGCTTTCGTTTGACAAGGTCGAACCGGCAAAATATCCGGTCTTCTCGAACGTCGATCCTGACATTGTCAAACAAGTGACGGATCGTTCCGCCGCGCGCGTCGCCGCGTCGGAGGATTTCCAAGAGGAACTCCGCAAGATCGCCCTCTATCGCGACAGCAAGTTGCGCAAAGCGACTCCGCTCAATCGCGAAAAGTACTTCGCGGAGCTTGATAAGCTCAACAGCAAGGAAGAGACGGACAAGATGGAGGAAAGCGTCCTCGGCGGAGGCGGCGTGAAACGCGATTATTACCTCGACGAGGCGATGAAGATCACGAAGGATTACGCCGATATCCTCTCGATTCGTTCGGCGCTCTGATTCCTTTACGGCGCGCGCGTTCCTAAGTGTTCGCGCGCGTTTTTTTATGTCAAGTTTTATTTTCGACGGACGCGCTTTCTCCCTTTGGCGCGTCCTTTCGCAAGGCGTTCAAGCGGCTATTTTCTCGATAGGAAGGGAAAAAGTTCCGCTTTAGGTTTTGGAACGCCCCAGATGATTTAGGAGACTCCCCATGAAAACGATCGACGTCGTCGACGGTCCCCAGAATGTTTCCCGCATCCTTCTCGGGTGCATGAGAATGCCCGACCTCTCGATCGCCGAGGCTGCGAATATTCTCAACGTCGCGTGCGAACAGGGGATAAACTTCTTTGACAACGCCGTCTGTTACGGTCTCGGCGAAGCGGAGCGACGCTTTGGCGACGCGCTCGCCTTGACGGACATTAATCGCGAAGATATCGTCGTTCAGACGAAATGCGGGATTCATTCGGAACGCGGCGAGTTCGACTGGAGCAAGGAGAATATCCTCGCGTGCGTCGACGACAGTCTTTCGCGAATGAAGCTCCAATATCTCGACGTTCTTCTGCTTCACCGTCCCGATTTGCTTTTCGACCCCTGCGAGGTCGCCGAGACGTTTGAAATCCTAGAAAAGAGCGGCAAGGTTCGCTATTTTGGCATGAGCAACGTCACGCCGGGTCAGCTCGAACTCTTGAGAAAGTACGTAAAGCAGCCGCTCGTCTTCAACCAGTTGCAACTTTCGCTCGATCAGACGCAGCTCCTCGATCCGGGACTGTATCTCAATAACCTCGCGACGGAACGTTCGATCGATCGCGACAACGGCGTTCTCGATTATTGCCGTCTGCATGATATCGTCGTCCAAGCGTGGTCGCCGCTCCAGTTCGGAACGTTCGAAGGTTGCTTCATCGATCATCCCGACTATCCGGAGCTTAACGCGGCGCTCGGCGAACTTGCGGAAAAACACGGCGTTTCAAAGAGCGCGATCGCGATCGCGTGGATTCTGCGCCATCCCGCCAAGATGCAGGCCGTCGTCGGCACGATGAACCCGGAGCGACTCAAGAGCGTATGCGCTGCGTCCGACGTCGAACTGACGCGTCATGAATGGTATCAGCTGTATCTTGCGTCCGGAAAGTTCCTTCCGTGATTAAAGCTATACGGTCGTTTGCGTCGCAGTTCGAGACGGAACGCGCGGAGAAACGACCTTCGACGATTTCAACGCCGGGGCGGTTTGAACTCGAACCTCCGGCGTTTTTACTCGAGGATATTTCATGCGACATTCGATTGAACTTCGCAACTTTTCTTTTACGGCGCGACATTCCGTCGCCTTTCCCGAATCCGAAGGGGATCCGGACGGTTTGTGGTTTGTCGAAGATTTTCACGCGCATGAGTTTCACGTTTCTATGAGAATCGCGGGCGTTCTCGACGCCAGTGGTTGCGTCGTCGATTTTCGCGTCGCGGGCGCCGCGCTCAGGAAGGTTCTCGCAAAATTAGAGGGCGCGACGATTCTGTCGCGTTGGCGCGGCGCGCGATATGAAGTCTCCGACGGACTCGTCGTCGTTCGGTATGACAAGGCGTCGAACGTTCGAGAGGATAGGTTCCCCGTCGAGGAGGTCGTGTGGTTCGACCGCGAGAACGCGTCGGCGGAACTTCTCGCCGAGGAAATACTTAAAGCGTGGCTTGAGCAGGCGGCGTTCGGCGAGGACAAACGATACTCCGTCGCGTTGACGCTTGAAGAAGAGCCGGGTTGTTTCGCAACTGCGGAAATGGACGAGGACGACGTCGCGGCGTGGAATGCGAGCCGCCGTAACGGCGAAACGGCGACGCGGTTCGCTTGGCGACGGTCCGACGACTGACGCCGCGCTCAGATGTAGTATTCGACGGGATTCTCGGTCGCTTTGCCCTCGAATAATTCAAAGACCTGTTTCTGAAGTTGGAAAAAGTCTGCGCTAGAACGGTCGCGAAATTCGCGTCCGATCGTGACGTTGACGACGCTCTTGAGCCGTCCTGGATTGGGCGAGAGGATTAAGATGCGGTCGGCGAGATAGACCGCTTCTCCGACGTCGTGCGTGACGAAGACGACGGTTTTCTTCTCTTCTCGCGAGAGTTTAAGGACGTCGTCTTGCAGTTTCATCCGCGTGATCGCGTCGAGCGCCGCAAACGGTTCGTCCATGAAGACGACCTCCGGATCGACCGCCAGCGCTCTCGCGATCGACACGCGCTGTTGCATCCCGCCGGAAAGTCGCCGGGGACGCTCGTCTTTAAACGCCGACAGACCGACGATCTCGACGTACTTCTCCGCGATTGCGCGACGTTCCTCTTTCGGAATCTTTCTCTCTTCCAGCCCCAGTTCCACATTCTTGAGAACGGTTCGCCACGGGAGCAGTCCATAGTTTTGAAAAATCATGACGCGCTTCGGAGACGGCTCCTTAACTTCTTCGCCCCCGATCTTGACGCTTCCGCTTGTGACCAAACTAAAGCCCGCGATTGCGTTGAGAAGCGCGCTTTTCCCGCAGCCGGAGGGACCGAGGACGCAGACGAATTCGCCGCGTTCGATTCCAAAGGAAACGTCTTCAAACGCGGCGAACCTCGTTCCGTCCGCCTTTTTAAACGTTTTTGTCGCATGAGATAATTCGATATAGTTCATTCTTCCACGCCTCCCCAGCCTTTGAGTGCTATTCTTTCCGCAAGTCGAATCGCGCCGTCGAGCGCGAGACCGAGAACGCCGATTACGACGATCGTCGCAAGAAGAACGTCTGTGCGGAAGGTGTTACGCGCGTCGACGATCATGTACCCGAGACCGGACTGCACCCCGTTCATTTCTCCCGCCGCGAGGAAGACCCACGCCGTTCCGAGCGCGAGGTGAATTCCGTTCGCAATTTGCGGGAACGCCGCCGGGAGGACGACCTTCCATAACAGCTTCGGTTGACGAACGCCGAAGTTGCGCGAGACTCGGAAGTAGATCGGATCGATATTGACGACGGCTGCGACGGTTGACAGCAACACGGGGAAGAACGCGGCGATGAAAACGACGACGATCGCCGGAACGTCGCCGATTCCGAACCAGAGAACGATGAAGGGCGCCCACGCCATCGGCGAGATCGGCCGTAGAAGCTGGACGATCGGGTTGACGAACTGAAAGACGCGCGGGGTTAGTCCCAGAACGAGGCCTAGCGCGACGGCGAGAACGACCGCCGCGACGTAGCCGACGGCGAAGCGCGCGAGACTCGTCGCGATATTGCGCGTCATGACGCCGTTTTGAAAGGTCTCGACGAGCGCCGAACCTGCGCTCGCCGGAGACGGAAAGAGCGCCGGGCTGTAATGACAGCAGGAGTAGACGAGCTGCCAGACGAGGATTAGCGTCGCAAAGGAAACGACGACGTTTCTCAAGGTCTTGTTGAATTTTTTCACGCGCGGCTCCTTTCTTAGAGAGAACCCTTTACGAAATCGTCATAGGAGGGCGGATTTTCGGAAAGTCCATACTCTTTAACGCGTTCGACAAGGGACGCGTATATTTCCGGAGTGACGTCGAGATCGTCGTAAGAAATCCATTGGAGCGACGTTTCGAGAACCGCGTCGTCTTGTTCTAAATATTTCTTACCGATTTCTTTCGCTCGTTCCTTGGAAAGGCTCTTGCCCGCCGCTTTGTAGCTTGCGACGAATTTCTTCGCGTCTTCCGGACGTTTTTCGATGAACTTGTCGTTGAGCACGAGCGCGCAGCAGAGCGAATCTTCCCAAAGTTCTTCCGACGTGAGAAGCGGCTTGCCGACGTTCAAAAGAACCGCTTTCGCGCCGAACGGCTCCGCGACGCAATATCCGTCGATCTGACCGCTTGCGAGCGCCGAAGGCATTTCCGGCGGCGCGAGTTCCACGACGTCGACGTCCTTGATTGTCAATCCGACGCGTTTGAGCGCCTCGTTGAGGAGGATATGGTGCGACGACTGCCGATGCGGAATCGCGAACGTCTTCCCTTTGAGGTCGTTCGGAGACGCGATCGTTTCGGACGAGATCACGACGTTCCCGTCCTTGTGACCGAGCGCGACCGCGGAGACTCCAATCCCGTTCTGTCGCGCCAGCATCGCCATTTCGACCAGAACCGACGCGCCGTCGACGCGCCCCGTATTCAGCGCGTCCATAAGTTCGGGCCACGAGCCGTATTTGACGAGTTCGACCTGCAATTCGTCGTCCGCCGCTTCGAGCTCTTCTTTCGTTTCAAAGACCGGAAGCGCGTGCGTGATCGGTAGATACGCGATTTTAACGATTCGTTTGCCGTCCGCCCCGACGCCGTTTTGACCACCGTTGCACCCGAGCGACAACGTCGTCGCAATTAGCAGGAAGGACGACGCGAGAATCGTGTAAATAGGTTTTATTTTCATATCGTTTCCTTTCTGAGGACGCGCGCGCCCTCGCGGAAATATTTTCCTTTCAGAATCAGGAGCGCCGCGTCAGTTCGCCGCGTTCGCGTCCTCCGGGACGGTCCAGCCAAGTCGTTCCCGTTTCGCTTTAAGATCGGCGACGATACGCCTCCCGAGGCTCTTTGGATCCGTATCGACGACCATGACGGAACCTAACAGTTCGCGCGTTCCGTCCTTCAAGAACTCGATCACGTTCTTCGATCCGTGAATCGGCGCTTCCACGCAATGATACGAACTCACGCCCATAAGGCGAAACCCGAGCGCCGCGTCGATTCCCTTTTCGTTGCCCCATTCCGGCGACGTGAACGCGTAGGGCATATCGTAAATTTTATGTCCGCACGTCGCCGCGATTTGCGCGAAAAACCCTGACGACCGCGTGTTGTCGATACACTCCCCGACGTGCCAAACCGGCGGAAGGTCGGGCGCGAGAAACTCGCGGAGCGTCTTGCCCGCGCGCTCGCGACCCGATTTCGAGCAGTATCCTAGTTTCATGAGCGGGAAAGACGCGCAGCCGTTCGAGAGGATCAGGACGTTGTTTTGCAGAAGAACGTCGGCGACGTCGACGATTGCGCGCTCGTAGACGACCTTCGGATTGTTGCATCCGACCATGTTGACGATCCCAAGAATCCGCCCGTCTTTGAGCGCCTCGGCGATCGGCGCCATGCTTCCGAAGCGGCGACACGCGTATTCCGGCGAAAAGCCGACCTCCGCTTCGACCTCGAAAGGAGGGATATAACAAGGAATCCCTTGGCGCGCTTCAAAGCTTTCGATTCCGCGTAGGACGATCTTTTCCGCAAGCGCCCGCGTTTCTCCGATATTGGCGTGGCGATGGTCGTATTCGTAGCGTTCCGCGCCGGGAAGTCGCGCCGATTCGCTTGTCGTGACGACCGTCGTCTTGAAGCAACGCGCCACGTCCATAATCGCCGGAAAAACGTCTTGAACGTCCGCGACCCAAAGATCGAGCGCGCCCGTCGCCAGAACCAATTCCGCCGAGACCGCGTTGCTCAGCGGAATCACGCCGTTATAACGATACATCGCCGAAAGCCCGGAACAGCAGATTCCGTAGAATTTGATTCCTTTCGCGCCGCGGCTTTTTGCCAGTTCGACGAATTTCTTGTCTTGCCCGACTTTCACGATTTCGCTCACAAGGAGCGGTAAATGACCGTGAACCGCGATGTTGACGTAGCCCTTTTCTAACGCGCCGACGTTCGTCTTCGACGTCACGCGGTCGCCGACGCCGAAGAGGCAGTCCGTCGCGAGGGACGCGCCGACGACCCCGGAGAACGTGAACGCGAGTCCGCAACGTAACAACTGCTGGAGAACGCTTTTCCAATCTCCGTCCGTTCCGCAGCCCGATTTGTGAAACGCTTCGAAAACTTCGTGATACGCGCTGATCGGCAGGACGTCGAGTTCCCGCCATGTTTCCTGACGCTCTTGGGGAGCGCACGCTTTAATCGTTTTATTTTCCGCCGGAACCGTGCGGGAGAGGTCGTCGAGAAGCGCGTCGGCAAGATCGACGGCGATTTCGCGGACGGAACGTCCCTCCGTCGCGATTCCGAACGCTTTCGCCGTGTCGATTACTTTTTGTTCGCCGAGGATCGGAATATCAAGCTTCCCTTCGCCCGCCCATTTAAGCGCCAAGATAACCTCGCGCGCGTGCATTCCATGCTGGGCGCACCCTGCGGCGGCGGAACGTAAAAGATTGCGCGCGACGATAAGGTCCGCGTCCGCTCCGCAGACGCCGCGCGGCGATTTGGGCGTAACCCGACACGGTCCCATGTTGCAGATTTTGCAACACACTCCGGCAAGTCCGAAAGAACATTGCGGTTTCTGGCGGTCGAAGCGGTCGAACGCCGTGTCGATTCCGAGCTGTTCCGCGCGAATCAACAGTTCGCGGACGGCGGGGTCGGGCGTGTTTTCGACGACGTCCTGTTTACTGGGAAACGTTTTGCGGTATTCGGCGACGGCGGCGTTGTAGTCGCGAACGAAGGCGTCGGGATCGTCTTCGTTCTGATGGTCGGCCTTATGGGTTACAGTTGGGATTCCGTGTTCGTCGAATCCTATGATTGCGCGGTGAGAATGGATATGCGCGGGAGAATTCGCGTCTTCGTGAGAATGCTCGCGACGATTTTGGATTTCTGACATTGGCGAACTTCCTTTCCTTAACGAGTGGGAGGAAACGTTAAAACCGCGCGTGGACGCGCAATTCTAACGTGTTGAAAGGAACGGGTTACGGCTAAAGCCTATCAAAGTGGTAAGAATTTTAACGTCAGTTTGAGTTTCGTCCAGACCTGTTTTTTCAGTTCTCCGATTTTTTTATGCTCGCCGGAGGGAAAAAGGAAAGACCCCGACGTCGAAAGCGGGGGAGCGTGGACGCCGGGGTCTTAAATCGCCGCGCTCAGGGGAGGACGCCGAGCATGAAACTCGGAAAGAAAATCAACGCGGCAGGTAACGGCGGGTTCGGGCTCGCCGTTATACGGGTAACATCGCTTTACGCCGAAGCGTGTTTGTGTGCGACAGGGGAAGCGCTCAATTTTGATACAGTTCAAATCTCACGAGCGCACTATTAATTTTATTTGTTGAAAATTTTAAGTCAAGAAAAAACGGTAGATTAGCAAAAAAAATATAAAAAATATGCAAAAAAGTTGCTTTTTATGATAAAAAAACTGTATCATTTTAAAACAATGACTGAAAATTTTCGGTTAGAATAGACGCTTTGAGGAAGATTGACAAGATTCATTCACGGCGATTGAGAGCGCTCAGTCGTTATTTTTGCAGGCACGAAAAACGACAGGTGGAAAACGACCCGACGATCAGAGTTAAAAAAGCGCTCAAACGATTCTCTTAAAGTTAGAAAAGACTAATAAAAATCGCGTTTTTTTCGGGTAAAGTTTCGTTTTTCTGGTTTTCTTCCCCTTGCTCTTTAAAGTTTCTGCCCTATATTATTCCCGAACTAGAAAAAACGCCTTAAAATCCAGACGAAATAGTTAGATAAGACTAATTTAATAGTCTAACGTCGAGGCGTTTTGCACATTATTGAGATTGAAGAAGGACGAGGTGGTCATGTACGATTCTGTCGCCGTCGTCGGCGCGACCGGCGCCGTGGGAACGCTCATTGTTCGGATGTTGCAGGAGCGGAAGTTTCCCTATAAGAGAATGAAGTTTCTCGCCTCGAAGCGGAGCGTCGGGAAGGTTATCCCCTTTAACGGCGGGGAAATCACGGTGGAAGAGCTTTGTCCGGACGCGTTTAACGACGTCGATCTTGTAATCGCCAGCACGCCGGACTCGGTCGCGCGCGACTTCGTGCCGGAGGCGCGCAAGCGCGTCAAGGTTATCGTCGACGAAAGCGGATATTGGCGAATGTATCCCGACGTTCCTCTCGTCATTCCCGAGGTCAACGCAAAGGATATTCTCAAGCATAAGGGGCTGATTTCGAGCCCGAACTGCTCGACGACGCAGATGGTCGTCGCGCTCAAGCCGCTACACGATTACGCGCGCGTTCGCCGCGTCGTCGTTAGCACGTATCAAGCGACGAGCGGCGCGGGACTGGCGGGGAATCGCGATCTCATCTCGAGTTCCAAAGCATGGCTCGACGCGGGGAACGAATACGTCGACTGCCCCTGCGAGACGTTCCCGTATCCGATCGGGTTCAACTGCATCCCGCAGATCGGAAGCGAGAAGGAGAAGGGCTATACGTCAGAAGAACTGAAACTGCTCCATGAAACGCGCAAGATTCTCGGCGATTCTTCGATTCAAGTCTGCCCGACGGCGGTCCGCGTTCCCGTCGCGAACTGCCATTCCGAGAGCGTCGTCGTCGAGACGGAACGTAAGATTACGGTCGAGAAGGCGCGCGAACTTTTCGCCGCCGCGCTGGGCGTCGTCCTCATGGACGATCTTGCGAACAAATCGTATCCGACGCCCTTCCACTGCCACGACAAGGACGAAGTCTTTGTCGGTCGTATTCGCGAAGACCTGACCGCCCCCAATTCCCTCGCTTTCTGGTGCGTGAGCGACAATCTCCGCAAAGGCGCCGCGACGAACGCCGTCCAGATCGCCGAGTGGATTCAGCAGAATATGTGACCCGTTCGCGCAGAGCGTCGGTTGCGGATTTTAAGAAAAACGCGTTCAGACGAAAACTCTGGACGCGTTTTATATTCATACGCCGCTACGTTTGGAACGACGTTCAAAATTTTTTAGAAACTATAAAAAGCCGTTTTGGGCGGTTCTCTATCGCACTTCGTATTTCGCGCCTTTCTCCAAATCTTCTGGGGTCATATTGTAAATCGCGTCGATGATGTAATTTCGGTAGGTTGCGTTACCATCTCCTTCAGCGAGTCTGTCGCGCGCTATTTCACTTGCATTACCCATGGCGGAAACGGCGGCGGCCGTCGCTTCCAAGGGACGGTCGGTATTGGCGGCGACAAAAGCCGCCGTCATCGCGGAAAGTTGACAGCCCGTTCCGGTAACGGAGGACGTCATGGGACTCCCGTTGCGGATGCAGTACGCCTTTTTGCTATCGGCGACGACGTCGACAGCGCCGGTAATGGCGACGACGGCTCCCGTTTTTTCCGCAAACGCTTTTGCAAAAGAAATCGTCTCGTCAAGATTTTCTTCGGTTACTTTGTCTGCGACGTCGGCGTCGACGCCTTTTGTCGTGCCGACGCCTAAGGCAAGCGTCTTAATTTCGGAGATATTGCCGCGGATCACGGCGAATTTTATTTCTTCGAGAAGCGACGTCGCCGTTTCGGTTCGGAGTTTGGAAGCGCCGGCTCCCACGGGGTCAAGCACGACTGGACGATTCAACTCGTTGGCCCGTTTGCCTGCGATCCGCATGGATTCGATCGTACGGCTGTTCAGCGTGCCGATATTGACAACCAACCCGGCGCAGATTGAGGTAATTTCCGCGACTTCCTCCTTTTCGTCGGCCATAATCGGGGACGCGCCGCAGGCAAGCAAAATATTGGCGCAATCGTTGACGGTCACATAGTTAGTGACGTTATGAATCAAAGGGCGATTTTTCCGGACGTTTTCAAAGATATCTTTGAACATATTTCTTCCTCCTTGGCGTTTGAATGATTTCAGACTGCGTTCGGGACGTTGAACTCTTTTAAACTATAAATCAACCCTTCGGAAATGACAGCGCCGACTGCGGTAAAAGATTGGAATTGGAACAACTCAGGCGTAAAAGACAGGTCCGGCGGCGAACTTCGGACCGTCGCGCTCTGGAATTCCTCAGTCGGAACGCCGCCTTTCGTCCGACTCTCGGCTCCCCATGTCGAACTCTTTGCGAGATTTCTCCTTTCTTTTTGGTCTGGCGACAGGACGCTCGACTGCGTATAATAGACTGCGTCGTTTCGACGCGCCTCGTCGCGCCGTGGTTTCGTTCCTCCCGCCCTTTCCTTTGCGCCCATGATCCCGATATCCTTCAATCCGCTCGGCGGCAGTTGGACGCTTGTCGCGGTTTTGCTCGCCGTGATTACGGGCGCCGTGTTGGCGTTCCCGCCCAGGTTTCGGGGAACGTCGGTCTTTCGTAAACGCGCGGAGACGGCGGTTCGACTTCTTGCGATTCCGATCTTTGCGATTCTCTTTACGCGTCCGTCGTGGGTCGCCGTCGTCGTCGAGGAACTGCCCGCGACCGTCGAGATTCTTTGCGACCTTTCCGAAAGCATGTCGGTCGAAGACGGCGATTCGTCGGGCAAAAGCCGTTACGACGCGATGCGCGACGCCTTTGCCGACGCGCAAGATTCTCTCAAAGCGCTTTCCGAACGGTGCGACGTTCACGTCGTCGGCTTCGGGGAAACGATCGAGGAACTGCCCGTCGCCGACGGCGTCGTTACGTTTCCCGCAACGCCGACGGGGCGAGAAACGCGGCTTGGGGACGCGCTCGCGGAAGCGTTGAAAACGACGGCGGGGAAGCGTTTGTTGAGCGTCGCGCTCCTTTCCGACGGGGCGCAACGGACGTGGGACGAAGACGCGGAATCTCCACAAGAGGTCGCGCTCCGCTATCGCGACGCGGAACGTCCGATTACGGTCGCGCTTTTCGGGTCGAAGGACGGCTCGGCGTCGGTTCGCGACGTCGCGATCGACGATCTCCGCGCTAACGACCGCGTTTTTCTCGGAAACGAACTTGTCGTTTCAGGTCGACTTCGCGCGCTCGGATTCGCAAACAAAGAACTCCCCGTTCAACTCGAGCTCGAGACGGAGCCGGGAAAAACGACGGTCGTCGGAACCGCGACCGTCGTCCCGAAATCGGACGACGCGACGATTCCCTGGCAGTTTACCTGCAAGCCGGCGACGGAAGGGGAATGGAAATTACGCGTTTCGACCCCGATTCAACCGCGCGAACTTCTCGAGACGAACAACGAGCTCAGCGCGTTCGTCAAGGCGATCGACGGGGGCGTTAAAGCGCTTTATATCGAAGGCGCGCGGCGTTATGAACAGAATTTCTTACGCGCCGCGCTCGATTCTTCCTCCGACGTTTCCGTCCGGTATTGGCGTCCGCCGGTTTCGTCGCTCGTGTCCAAATTTCCCGGCAAAACGGAAGCGGAACTTGTCTCGACGCTTACCGGCGCGCGTAAATCGCTCGTTGAACCTTTTTTCGCGCCGGATAAATACGCGACGTACATTCTCGGCGACGTCGACGCGTCGGCGTTTCAGAAGGACGAGTTGGCGGCGCTCGTCGAGCGCGTCGAGGAAGGCGCCGGTCTTGTGATTCTCGCGGGGGAGCGTTCCCTTGGGCTCGGCGGCTATGCGGACACGCCTCTCGCGGCGGCGGTTCCGATTGAAATCAAAGGCGTCGGCAGAGTTCCGCTCGACGTGGATCTCACGGAATTCGAATCGGGCGAATCGCGGACGAATCGCGCGCGGCTCCTCGGCGATTACCGCGCGGAGCCGGCGACGGACGCGCTTGAGTCGCGCGACGCGTTTGCGATCAGTTTGAGCGTAGACCAGAAGAAAAACGTCGAACTTTGGCGCTCGCTTCCGCCCCTCTCCGACGTCTACCGTCTCGGGCGCGTAAAGCGCAACGCCACGACGCTCCTCGTCGCGCGCGCCGCGTCAGGGGGCGCCGACGCGCCGAGCTATCCGCTTCTGACGACGCAGCGCTACGGTCTGGGACGCGTCGCGGTCGTCGCGACGGATTCGACTTGGCGGTGGCGCATGAGGGGCAAGGAGACTGAACACGCGAAATTCTGGCGGCAGTTGATTCTGTGGTCCGCGAGAACGGACGAACTGCTCGAAGGGGAGCTTGCGATCGAGACGGATTCGTCGCGTCTTGTTCCCGGCGAGAGCGCGGTTTTCAGCGTCGTTTACCGCCCGAAAGAGGGCGAAAACGTCGAGCAGGTCCGCGCCGAAGCGTCGATCGTCGCGCCAGACGGCTCGCGAACGCCCGTCGCGTTGACTCGAGAGCAGGGCGTGTGGCGCGGAGTCGGCCCCGGAACCGACGCGCTCGGCGACTACCAGATCGAGGCGTCGCTTATTTCAGAATCGGGCGAAACGCTCCAGACGGCGCGGTCGCGATTCTTAGTCTATGAAAAGAACCTCGAACTCGAACGTCCCGGCGCGGCCCTCGACGACCTCGAACGCCTCGCCGTCGCGACGCAGGGCCGGACGATCGCGCCCGGCGAGTTTAAAGATTACCTCGACGAACTGCGCCGGGAAAGCCGTTCGATCGTCGACACGCGAGAAGAAAAATTCTCCTTCTATGATTCGCGTTTCGTCTTCCTCGCGTTCGTCGCCCTTATGATCGCCGATTGGCTCCTCCGACGCCGCTGGGGAATGGTTTGAGCGACGCTTGTTTTTTCCCTCTAAGATGAAATAGACGAGTAGTTTAAACTATGTCTGACGATAAACGTGATATTGACGTCGCCTTGTCTAGCAATAGAACAGAAGCGCTTAAAGAGTATTACGCCCTGTATTTGACAAAAATCAAAGGGTTGAAGCGTTCGACGGTTCAACATTACTTCGTTGCGCTCAATAGCGTTTCTAAAAGATTAAAAGACAAAGGATACGTTGAAAACGACGTCTACGAAATATTAGATTTGGACTATCTTAAGAAGGCGCAGGAAGTTCTCAATTCCGATCCTGAATTTTGCGAGCAGGATAAGCGGGGCAACCGGATGTACAGTTCTGGTCTGAAAAACTATTGCCAATTTGCGGCTGGAGAATTGTCGCAAGACTCGATAGAACAGATAACAAAACTTGACGTTCCCCTGCCGCCGGAGTCGACGAATTTTGTCCGACGAGAGACTCAGAAGAGGTCGAATATTCTAAGGACTCAGGCGCTTGCTTTTGCCGATTGGCGGTGTGAACTTAACCCTGATCACAAGAGTTTTATCGCGGAGTCTAATCGTAAACCTTTCATGGAAGGTCATCACCTTATTCCGCTTAAACTTCAAACGCAATTTGAAAGTCGATTAGACGTTTACGCAAATCTTATATGTCTTTGCCCACTTTGCCATCGCAAAATTCATTATGGCGTCGCGCTCGAGCGCGAGGAAATGTTCTATCAGCTTTATGAGTCGCGTTCTAAACGTCTATCAAATTGCGGAATCTCGTTTGGAAGTCCTAATTTCTTCCAAACGAACGTCCTTACAATCTCCCACGACGAGCCGACGTTCCTTATCGGGTCGTGAAACATTCATAATCCGCTTCTGATAGGACGACGCTTTTTCCGCCTGTTTTTACTCAAAAACAGACAAAAAAACAGACAAAAAAACGCCGCCGGGTCTGTCAAACGACAAACGCGGTGGCGTTTATTTGTTGTAGGGCGTTTTCTCTCAGCTTTCGTAGGTTCGGCTTTGCGCAAGACCTTTCGCGAAGATTTGCCGCGCGCGTTGGGAGAGTTTGAAACCGTATTCGGTGGGATACTCGTGATTGACGCAGGCGAGGCAGAGGTTCATCGTCGGGATTCCGATCGCCTTGGCGAGTTCGCGCACCGGGAGGTAGCGCAGAGAATCGCACCCAAGTTTTTCCGCCATTTCAACTTCCATTTCAGGGGTAAGCTGCCAGAGAACGGTAAGGTCGGCGTTATTGGCAAGGCTTTCGTTCGAGTATTTTTCGCGGAAGAACTGCGTGGCGAAGAGCTCGCCGTAGGTCGACATGTCGATTCCGTAGAAACAGGGCGCGACGATCGGCGGGCAGGCGACGCGGACGTGCACCTCTTTTGCGTGCCCGACCGTCTTGATGCGTTCGATGAGAACGCGCATTGTCGTCGATCGAACGATCGAATCTTCCACAAGCAGAATGCGTTTCCCTTCAAGAACTTGCGGCATGGGCGTGTATTTTGTCATCGCCTTGCGGACGCGCGAGTCGCCTCCCTCGATGAAGGTTCGACCGCTGTAACGGTTGCGCATGAGCCCTTCTTGGCACGGGAGATTGAGCGCGCGCGCCATGCCTTCGGCGGCGGCGCGACTCGTGTCGGGGACGGGCACGACGATCGTGTCGCCGTCGTAAAGATCGCCGACGGACCTTTTTCCGCCGCGTTTTTGCGCCTCTTCATAATCTTTGAGTTCGAGCGCGGCGAGCCTTTCGCCGAGCGCTTTTCGCGCCATATAAACGCTTTTGCCGTCGAGGACGCTCGCGGCGTTTGCGAAGTAAATCCACTCGAAGAAGCAATGCGCCGTTCGCGGCGAGGGCGTGTACGTCTCGACGCTGACGGTCCCGTCCGGCTTAACGATCACGCAGCCTCCGGGGGGCACGTCCTTGATGTCGTCGTGGTTGAACCCGAGGTTGAAGAGCGCGACGCTTTCGCTGGCGGCGGCGAAAAGCTTTCCGTCGGTGGCGTAGCAGAGGGGTTTGATTCCGTGGGGATCGCGGGCGAGGAACATTTCGCCGAGCGCGTTGAGAAACGCGATGCTAAAAGCGCCGTCGAGCGTGATGGTTTCAATTTGATCCAGCGGGATAAACTTGGAGCCCGACGCGCCTTGACGCTTGCCGTCGTCCGTCGAGTTCGCGACGTATTGCAACAGCTCCATCTTGTTGCGAGGCGAGGCGTTGATCGAGACGATCGTTTTTCGGCAGATTTGCAAGAGATCGCGTTCAGAGTTCTTCAACGCCGCGCAGAGCAGATGCATGATGATTTCGGCGTCGGTTTCGCGCGCGAAGCAGGCGTTTGGATCTTGCTGTAGAAGCTGTTCTTTGAGCTGTTCGTAGTTGGCGAGCTGGCCGTTGAACGCAAAGCTAAACCATTTGTTTCTTTTGATATGGGGGCGCTCAAAAGGATGCGCGTAGCTGACGTCGTCGCGTCCGCACGTCGCGTAACGAACGTGCCCGATGCCGGCGTTCCCCATAAGGTTCTTCATGATCTTTTCGAACTCGTCCTTATGGTTCTGATGGAACGCTTCGGCGACGGTTCCGACGTCTTTATAGGTCGAGAGCAGCGGCGTTCTCTTCTCGTTGTACGACGTTATTCCGGCGGAGAGCTGACCGCGATTTTGGACGTCGAGCAACATTCTCGGCAAGAGTCGAGTGATTTCAGTGGGCTTGATACTTCCGCAAAGCTCCGACGGTTCCTTCAACGCCTCGTCGTTTACAAAATGATAAATCGCAACGACGCCGCATTCCTCGTGTAACTCGCTCATCGATGAAAATTCGCTCCTAATAATCGATCGCAACCGACCGTCGAACGGGCGGACTCAAGATTGGCGTCGCGACGCGACGTCGTTAATCTGCCTTAATCTACGAAAGAGTCGTCCCTTTCGCCGCCGCGCCGTCGTGTCAAGACCGCATTCTATTTATAGCAGAAACGGCCCGGATTTAAACGGGGGGCGACCTAAGGCTAGGACGGGGACGACGGATAAAAAAAGACGCGTCCCTATTGTCGAGACGCGTCTTGCGATTGAACGTTCGTCATGTGAAATCACCAGCCGTAGACGATGTTGGATTCGATCGTCTTGCGCGCCGAATCGAGGTCGACTCCCGTCTCCTGCATATAGATGCGGATCGCGTGGAGTTTGTCGCCGCCCGCCCTGTAGAGACATTCTCTGGCGAGTTCGCTCGTTTCGACGGCGCCGGTCAAGCCGAGCACGGCCTTCGAGATAACCCAAACGTCTCGAGGACGCTTAGTGACGCGGATCGGGTCCTCGCCAGGGTAATTTTCACGAAGAGCGTTCTTGGCGCCCTCTTCGTCGTCCGCCCAAGCGATGACGATATGAGCCGGCGTTTCGATTTCAAATAAAGCCATAAGGTTCCTTTAAATGAAAAGGGTGAGTCTAATTTGACACGCGTCGGAGCCCCGAAGCGAGACCGTTTGATTCAGAAACGAAGTCCTCCTCAAGCGGCGTCAGAATTGTAACAGAAAACGCAAGAAAGCAACAGCGGGAAAGAGGAAATTTTTTCACACGGTCGCTTGTTTGAGTCGATTTCTGCGCGTCGATGTAAAAAGAACGGCGGATTCAGAACCGCGATAAGACGATTCCGAACCCGCCGCGATGGTTAGCGACCTTTACTGCGGAATTCGCGCGGCGTCGGTTCGTAATCGATCACTTTTCGACGGAGAACGTATGAACCGTCGTGTGACGATAGGTCTCGCCCGGCTTGAGGAGCGTCGTCGGGAAGCTCGGCTGGTTCGGGGAGTCCGGATAATGCTGGGTTTCGAGGCAGAACGCGTAGTACTGCTCGTACTTGTAATCGCCGATTCCGGTCGTGCCGTCGAGGACGGTGCCGGAATAGAACTGGACGGCGGGCTCGGTCGTGTCGATCTTCATGACGCGTCCGGTCTTGGGATCCTTAACGATCGCGCAGAGGCCCATTTCGCCCGCGGGCTTGTCGGCGAGGACGAAGCAGTGGTCGTAACCGCCGCGGAACTGAGGTTCCGTGACCTTTTTGATATCCTGACCGATCGCCTTAGGCGTCGTGAAGTTCAGGACGTCGGTGACGTCGGCGACTTCGCCGGTCGGGATGAGGGATTCGTCGGTCGGGAGGTACTTCGGCGCGTTGAGCTGGAGGATATGGTCGCAGATCGAGCCGCCGTTCCATCCGGCGAGGTTCCAGAAGGTGTGGTTCGTCAGGTTCAGGACGGTCGCCTTATCGGTGGTCGCCGTGTAGTCGATCGTGAGCGAGTTGTCATTCTTGAGGGAGTAGACGACCGTGACGTCGAGGTTTCCGGGATAGCCTTCTTCGCCGTCGGCGGCGGTATACTTGAGGGTCAGGTAAGCGCCGTTTTCGTCGGCGGTCGCTTCGCCCTTCCAAATCTTCTGGTCGAAGCCCTTGAGACCGCCGTGGAGCGCGTTCGGACCGTCGTTGACCGGAAGCGTGTATTCCTGACCGTCGATGCTGAACTTGCCCGCCTTAATGCGGTTGCCGTAGCGACCGATGAGGGACCCGAAGAACGGACGAACCGTCTGATATTCTTCAACGGTCGGAAAGTTGCAGGAGACGTTGGCGAAATTTCCGTCTTTGTCCGGGACGTTCATCTCATAGAGGACGCCGCCGAAGTCGAGAATCTTAGCGGAAAGGCCGTTCGCGTTCGTAAGGGTAAAGACGGTAACGGTTTCGCCTTCTTTCGTCTTGCCGAATTCTGCAGACGTTGCGGTAGGTTGAGTAGCGGACACGGCGGTTTCTCCATTGGCGACGGATTCGGCGTTTTCAGCGGCGGGCTGCGGACACTGGACGGGCTGCGCGCGCTGTACCGGCTGGACTCGATAAACGCGGAACGCGCGGAACGGACGGAAAATACCCTGCGCAAAGAGGTTGGAAGCGGCAAAAGCTACCGCGACGCAGACGACTGCGCTGGCGATCGTCGATTTTTTCATTACTGACTGTTCCTTAAAATCAGGGGGGATCGTTATAGAATCCTCGCCAGAATAGACGAAGATTCCGGTGCTCATACGTTGGTTATGATTCTAACGATTTTAAGGAAAGGAATCAACATGCGCCGCGCAGAAAAAGGAGAGTTTTAGTCTTTTTGAAACAAATCCTTTTCAGAACGGCGATTTTAAAGATTAGGATCCATTTTTAGGACAATTTCTGCGGCGTTCCAATCGATCTTTGACGAAGTCGGCGACATTTTTTCTGTCGAGCGCATGAAGAACTCTCCAAAGAAGTTTGTTTTCTCGTTAGCGAGTTTCGCTCCTCTTTTTTCCAAAAAAAACGGGCATAAAAACGCGCCTTACGGATATTTTTAGAGGGCGACGGGATTTTTCGTCGCGGGGAGGATAGACGAAGGTCATGGAAAGGGTTTTTACGGGCGAGCGTGGATTTGTTCACGCGTTGATCGACGCGTTTGGGGAATCGGCGACGGTTCGGCGTCCGGCGGACGACGCCGGGGGCGCGGCGCCGCGTTTTGAGGAGGAGCGCGCGCGGTTTGTCCCTTCGGCGGCGATCGGTCGGGAAGGGGCGTCGCGGATCGCGGACGGGACGGTTTCGACGCGGGCGCCGACGCTTTTGCGACGGCGCGAGGCGCGGCTCGAAGGGGTTCTTTCCGCGGTCGGGCTGAGCGCGGCGCCGAGGGCGGCGATCGATCGGCTCGTCGTCGCGGGGCGGGAATATCGGATCGAAGCGGTCGAAGAGATTCGGGTCGGCGGGCGCGTCGCGGCGTATCGGCTCGAATGCGCGCGGTCGTAGAAGGGAGGGGCGATGCGACGCGAACGGATTCTGGAGTATCTTCGCGCGGGATTGCGGACGCTGCAGAAGGGCGGGACGCTCGTCGTCGTCGCGCCGAACGAGGTCGCCGACGTCGGGGACGCCGAGTTTTTTCTCGAAACTTACGTCGCTGAGCGCGACGCTTGCCTTGAAACGGAGCGCGGAGTCAAATCGCGGGTCGACGGGGTCGTCGTTCTGAACGCGCGGCTCGACGAGGGCGCGGCGCGACTCGACGCGGCGGCGGATCGCGTCGCGCGGTTTTTTGAACCCGGCGCGCCCGGCGCTCGCGGTTTTACGGCGATTGACGGAACGCGGCGCGCGCTCGTCTATCCGACGGGCGTTCGTCGCGCGACGCCCGAAGTTGTCGACGGACGGTACAAGACGTCCGTCGCGGTCGAATTTGAAATCTTTGAGGAGGAATAACGAAATCATGTCAGGAACGAATCTTTGGAACGAGGCGGGAGTCGTGCGCAAGAATTCCCTTCTTCGCGCGAAGCTGACCCTTGCGACGAAAAGCTCCGCAAGCGGCGCGACCGCGAACGTCGGCGATTATTACGAGTTCAACTGCAAATCGAAAACCGCGCCCGCGTGCTCCGCCGCGCCCGTCTGGACCGACGTTACGGACAATCCTAACGAACCGACGGGCTACGCTTACGCGGGGAAGCCGGAACAGCTCGAAACGATTACGCTCATAACGCGAACGCCTCTCGAACTGACCTACGGCGGATTGCTCGAGCATCAGAAGGCGGGGGACGTTTTTACGCTCGAATACACGTACGACGATCCGCACGAGACGCTCGTTTACCACGTGAGCGTCGCGAACTGTCAGATCGTCGACGTTTCCCCGAGCGCTGGCGCGAACGACGCGGGATCCGAAACGCGAATCCGCGTGCTCCCGGAAGGGGGAGCGGGCGCGAATATGCCCGTCGTCTCGACGACCGCGCGCAACTGACGACGCTTTTTTCAGAAAGGAACCCTATTTATGTTTGACGTCAACGAGTTTATGAACGCGCCCTGTTACGACGACACGACGACGATTCGTCGCGGAACGGAAGAATTCCGAATCCGTCGACTCAACGGCGCGGAACGCCTGCGATTCAACGACCTGACGACGCGTTACGACCGCGTTCGTTACGCGCTTGCCCGAGGGCTCCTGAACGGCGCGGACGCGCGTCCGATCGGCGAGGAGAACGCCGCGAGGATGCTCGAGCGTCACGGGGCGCTCTGCGAAGCGCTCTTCGGCGATATTTTCGACTTTACGCAGAAGTCGCTCGAGAAAGAACTTGAGATTTGGGACGAGGCGCGAAAAAACTCCGCGACGGCGCAGGGCTCGGATATCCCGGACTTCTGCGCCGGTTCCGCCGACGTTACGGCTTGACCCGGAACGCCGCCGCGCCGACTCGGCGCGAACTTATCGAGGACGCCGCGTACGTCGAATGGGAGTCGCAAGGACGCGCGCCCGTCGAACGTTCGGAGGCGGTTCTTGCCGCGATTTGGCGACTCCTCGGACTTCTCGCCGCCGCGCAGGGCGTCGATATGATCGAAGAAACGCGGCTTGCGGGCGACCCGGAACATATTCGTCCGAAAGCGCCGCCGGAACTTTCGCCCGAAGAACGCCGCCGTCTCGACGACGAAGAGACGCGACAGGGCTTCGCGGCGATACTCGCTCGGGCAAAAGCAGGAGTTAAGACGAATGAAAAAACGTAATTTCACCGGACCGACCTGCGGACGGCTCGCGTGGGCGAAGCTTGAGTCGCCGAAATCGACGGCGATTCATAAATCGGCGCGACGCTTGACACGACGAGACGACGTTCGCGCGCGGTTTTCCGCGTTCCCGACGTTTTTCGACGGCGAGACGAGAGAATTCGCCGCGCCCGGTCGCGGCGGCGCGTTTCGTTTGGTTCCAAGCGACGACGTAAAAGGCGGACGCGCCTCTCGCGTTCGTCGCTTGAACGCCGAGATTGGTTTTTCTCGCGTTCGCCGCCGCGCGTCCGACGCTTGGAGGAACCGTCGAGCGCGACCTCCTCGACCTTCGCGCGGCGGCGCAAAAAGCGCGTGTTCGCAGACGTCGCGTCGCGTTACAGGGGCGCGCCGCGCCGCTTCTTTCACGTCGAAGCGCGGCGCGGCGTCGGGCAGACGCGCGGAAGAACGGATTCGAATTGCGTCTGACCGCGTATTCGACGCGACCGCGACTTCGAAACGGCGACGATTCGGCGCGGACGACGTCAAACGTCGCGTGCTTTTCGCGCCGGGGCGCGTCGAAAGTGCGTTCCGAGACGAAGTCAAGCGCGTCGCGCCGCGGCGGCGTAGCTCAAGCGCGTGGTATCGCGGGGAGACTCGTGGACGACGGTTCTCGCCGGATCGTTTCCGCGCCGCGTCGAACGCGAGAGACGCCGAGGGCGAATCTGAATCTTCGCGTCGTTCTGATTTTCGCCGAACCGACTCGGGCGCGAACGTCGGCGCCGGACGGAGCGCGGCGTCGAAAAGGAGCGACGCGAGACGGTTCAAAGGCGCGACGAACGATCGGCGGCGCTTGACCAAAACGCCTACGACGCGGCGCGCGGCGGCGAATCGCGCGCGGAACGTCGTTTGGCGTCGCGAATTCCCGACCTTCCCCGCGACGTCGCGAGGAACGGACGCGTCGGCGTTTTTTTCGCGGAGCGTCGACAGAGAGCGCGTTTCGAACCCCGTCTCAAGTTTGGGAACGGCGTCTGCGCGCGTCTTTGCGGCGCCGCGAGACGCGTTTCGAACGTCGACTTCGACCGATTTTGCGGCGCGACGATTCCTGCGCGTCGCGTCTAACAGATTCCTTTCGTTGCGATTAGAGCGCGCAGAGACGCCCTTTCGGATCGATTCTCAAAAGCGTCGCGCGCTACAGACGGGGCGTCGGCGTCGCTCGGCGCGGGTTTTTCGCCGCGCGTCTGGCGCGCTCGGTTTTGACGATTTCCCTTTTGACGCGGCGTTTCCCGAAACCGCCGCAATTTCCGCGTTCCCGGACTTCGTCGCGCCTCAAACGCCGACTCCGCCGAGCGCGTCGTTCTTTTTCCCGGCGGCGTTCGGAAACGCCTCGAATCGCGTCGTGACGTCGACGACGAACGGAGCGCCGCGACGAAACGAACGCGAGTTACGTCGCCGACTTCCTTTCCCGGGGGTCGACGGGGTCGCGGAACGCGCGGTTTTATCTGGACGCCGCAAGACGCGGGGCGCATGGACGCCCGAATTCGGAGCGCGCGACGGCGCGTTTGGCGACGCGTTACGGAGCGCGCCGGAGCCCGTGAATTGGAACGTTCCGGACGCGTCGGGGCGGCTCGGCGGGGATTCGCGGGGCTCGGCGACGATCGAGCGGCTTTTGAAAGAGGTCCGCGACGCGGTCGTCGCGCTTGCAAGGGACGGAACGGGCGATTTGACGTTGACGACGGAGTGAACGATGGGTTGGACGATGTTGCGGCGCATTGAGAAGCGCGGGCGGGTCGGCGAGAATTACGAGAAGGAAGTGGACGAGATTTACGAGTTGGACTCCGCCGAGGATTTCGACGCGTTCCTCGTCTCCTTCAAACGCCGGGGCGCGCTCCTGATCGAGCGGCGCGGCGGGCTGGCGTTTTACTTTACGGTCGAAGGAATCGAGATCGCCCGACGTCCTCCGACGGCGTCGGGGCGCGTTCAGGTCGTCGCGACGCTGACGCTTTCCCTTCTCAAACAGACGTCGGAACTCACGCCGCCGTGGTCGCTCGCCCCGTACGCGTTCCGACTCTCGACGCGCTCGACGGAGGAGACGACGTCGCGGTTCTATCCCGGCGTGAACGATCTCCTCTATCCGCATGGGAGCTTTTCCCCCGCGCCCCTATGCAATACGGCGGGGACGCGGATCCCGGCGCGGACGACGCGAGGACTGACGCTGATCGAGTTCTCGTACAACGTCCCCGTCTCGGGCTTCGATTCGCGACTCTTCTGGGCGGCGCAGGGGAAGATCAACCTTTCGACAATCGTCGTCTGCGGGATGACGTTTCCTCCGCGAACGATTCGACTCGAATCGTTCAACGCGCGCTACGGGACGGAAATGGCGGAGACGACGGACGCGGGCGGACAACCGTCGACGGTTACGTGGAAGTATTATCGGGTCGACGTCGGGCTGCTCGCGAATCCTCGTTCGTACGACCAACTTTACGCGAACTCGGGAACGCACGTTCGACGTGGCGCGACGCTCGCGCGAATTTGGCGCTGGACTGTCGGCGGGACGGCGCGGTATGGGACGTATCAGGAATATCAGGCGTCGGGCGCGCGCGACGGCGAGCCGCTCGCGGAGAGCGCGGCGTTAGACGCGACGGGAACGACGGTCGCGCCGATCGCGACGTGGCGGGTTGGATCGCCGTACGAGCCTGTCGATTTTACGGCGCTCGGACTGCCGACGGAGGGGCCGTCGCAGTGGACGGCGCCGACGTAGGAAGGAGAGTCGACTATGAGAAACTTAAACGTAACGCGCGACGCGGCGCGCGAGATTGTCCGCGCAGGACTTGCGCCAGACGAGGTTTCCGGATACGAGACGCCGGGCGCCGCGCCGCCGTGGACGCCCGAGTTCGACGTTCGACCGTGCCGTCTTCTATCGGCATGGACGCAGAACGACGCGGGCGTCTGGCAGGGCCGCGCGTGCTTTATCGTCTCGGAGACGGGGCGTCCCGATCCGAGCTTTGTTTTCGACGTCTACTGTCCCGCCGCGTCGGGGCGTCCTGAAGGAGAGCCGTACTCGTGGCGATTCTGGGCGGCGTGGCGCGGACGCTGGGAGTCGTTGCAGCAGCCGGTCTATCAACGAATTTACGTCGGCGGGAGCTATATTTCGGCGGGCGCCTATGACGTCGATCTCGGCGGATACCGCATCGACAACGAAGGACTCACGAACGCCGTCGTCCCCGGCGACGCTTATTCCAACACAAAGACGCTCTATTTCAACCGCCGCTTCTTCCAATGGATTCCGTCGACGCTCGATATCGTCGGCAAGAAGGAGATCTCGCTCGTCGCGCATTATGAGACGGTCGTGACGGGGATCGTCGACGGCGTCCCCAGAACAAAACAAATCCTCGCGCTCGGACCTGC
Source organism: uncultured Planctomycetaceae bacterium (assembly GCA_946408825.1). GTDB lineage: Bacteria > Planctomycetota > Planctomycetia > Pirellulales > Thermoguttaceae > RUG369. The sequence continues at coordinate 82,488 of CAMJTU010000003.1, read as the reverse complement.
GGACTGACGCGCCCGGCGCGCCGTCAATCGACGTTCGACCGACGTTCGACCGACGTTCGACCGACGTTTCCTCGTTGGAGGGAGCGTCGGTTTTTTTATTTGGTTGAATTTCATGAAAATGCGAAATAATTGATTCCTAAGCGACGTAAGACGGTATTTTTTTGTATAATGATCGTGCGTTTAACCAATCGACGCCTGTTTTAGGCGTTCAATGAAAAGGAAATAACGATGGAAATCGACGTAACGTCGTTATGGGGCGAATCGCCGACGCGTCCGGCGGGGTTCCGTCAGACGCTGAAGATCGGTAGGAGGGAATACGGCTTTTGCTGGATTCCTGCGGGCGAGTTCAAAATGGGCTGTCCCGAACACGAACGTAAAGCGGCCGCCGACGCGTCGCGAGAAGACGGCTACGATTTTACATTTAGCGAGGAAACGCCGCAACGCGACGTGACGCTCACGCGCGGTTTCTGGATGTTAGAAACCCTGGTCACGCAAAGGCTTTTCAAGGAGATTATGAAGGAGAATCCAAGCGTTCTGCATAAGAACGGCGATCTCCCCGCCGTCTTTGTGAGTCATAAATACGCCCTGAAGTTCTGTCGATGGTTGACCAAGCGTCTGCCTCGCGGTCTCAAGGCGACGCTTCCGACCGAAGCGCAATGGGAATACGCCTGTCGCGCCGGTACGACGACCGCCTATAACTGGGGCGACCGTTGGGACGACGACAAGGCGAACGTCGGCAGTCATATGCCGACGCCCGTCGCGAAATACGCCCCAAACGCTTGGGGATTGTACGATATGCACGGGAACGTTTGGGAATGGACTCTAGATTGGATCGACGACTATCCTTCCTGCGACGCCGTCGATCCGACGGGACCCGAGCGCGGAAAGTATCGTTCGATTCGCGGAGGCGCGTCTAATTCCTATCCCTGCGAAGTTCGTTCCGCGAGTCGATTTGCGGAGGAGGAACGCTGGGGAAAGCACGATATCGGGTTCCGCGTTCTTTTGACCTGCGAATGACGCGCGCGGCGTCCCTTCTCTTTTCCGACTTGCGACGGCGACGCTTTTTTTTCTCTCAACGCTATGGCGCGCCGGGTTGCGGCGTGGTAAACTTATCGCGTCGCGAGGTTCTTTTCCGACGGAACGACTTTGCCGAAGAGTCGATCGACGAAACGTTTGTGCGGACCCGATTTCTAGGCGGCGCGCCATCCCGTTTGTCCCTTCCTTGATCGTCGTAAATATACGGGAATCAATAACGATGAACGAAAACCAAAATGCGATTTCTTCGTGGTCGGAATCCTCGACGCGTCCGGCGGGGTTTCGTCAGACGCTAAAGGTCGGCGACGCGGAATACGGGTTTTGCTGGATTCCCGCGGGCGAATTCGATATGGGGTCGCCTGAGTCGGAGGAGGGACGGCATGACGACGAGGTTCTTCGTCACGTAACGTTGACGCGCGGCTTCTGGCTCCTTGAAACGCCGACGACGCAGGCGTTTTACGAAGAGGTCATGGGGACGAACCTGAGCTATTTCAAGGGCGACGACCTTCCCGTAGAAGAGGTCTCTTGGTTCGACGCGATCGAATTCTGCGCGGCGCTGACCTTGCGACTTCCGAAGGGACTTGTCGCGACGCTTCCGACCGAGGCGCAGTGGGAATACGCGTGTCGCGCCGGGACGAAAACGCCCTTCTGGTTTGGCGACGCGTTAAACGGAGACAAGGCGAACTGCGACGGTTATCATCCTTACGGAACGGAGGTCGAAGGTCCGTGTCTTGATCGAACGTCGCCCGTTAAAAGCTACGCTCCAAACCCTTGGGGCTTGTACGACGTTCACGGAAACGTCGACGAATTGCTGCTCGACTGTTGCTGCGACTATTCGGCGGAAAGCGCGGTCGACCCGTACAACGCGCCTGACGGCGACGACCGCTGGCGCGCGATTCGCGGCGGTTCGTGGTATTCCGATCCGAAAGATTGCCGGTCCGCGAGCCGATACGGAGCCGCGCCCGATCCCCTCTACCGAAACGACGATATCGGCTTTCGCGTCCTTCTCGTCGTCGACGACGGCGCTCCCAAGCCCGAGGACGCGCCGCTGGCGTCCGCGTTGGCGTCCTTTTACGAACGCCTCGAGAAAGCGGCGGGCAAACCGCCGGTAGACGAGGCGCTAGAAAATGAAGGAACCGCCGCGCTGTGGTCGGAATCCCCGACGCGTCCGGCGGGGTTCCGTCAGACGCTGACGATCGGCGACGCGGAATACGGGTTTTGCTGGATTCCAGCGGGCGAGTTCGACATGGGGTCGCCGGAGTCGGAAAAGAATCAGCGCGACGACGAGATATTTGACAGGACGCTTCATCATGTGAAGCTAACGCGCGGCTTCTGGACGCTGGAAACTCCGACGACGACGGCTCTTTACAAAGCGGTTCTGAGGACGTATCCGAACTTTTTCGACGACGGCGACGATTATCCCGCTCGTTTGGTTCCTTGGGACGAAGCGGTTAGGTTCTGCGAAACGTTGACAAAACGGCTCCCGAAGGGGCTTGTCGCAACGCTTCCGACGGAAGCGCAGTGGGAATACGCGTGCCGGGCGGGAACGACGACGCTCTATTCTTTTGGCGACGCGTTAAGAGAAGACCAAGCGAACTGCGTCTTGAAACGTCCCGATATGGCGCTCGACCTCTTGTGGAGTTGGTACGACGACTTGAAACCGACCCCCGTGAAGAACTATCCGCCCAACCCTTGGGGACTCTACGATATGCACGGGAACGTTTTAGAGTGGGTTCTCGACTGGTACGGCGATTACCCTTCCGAAGACGCGACGGATCCCGCCGGCCCCGGCGACGGCTCTTACCGCGTCCAGCGCGGCGGCTCGTTCTCGTCGTTCGCGCGAGGCTGTCGTTCCGCGTATCGGGATTGCGGTCCGCCCTCTTCCGCGGATCGAACCTTTGGGTTTCGTTTCCTGCTAATTTACGACTGACGTTTTAAATGCGCGCCGCGCGGCGATCTTTGACGCGTTTTATAGGGGAATCAAAGCGATGACGGACGAATCTGCTTTCAACGGCTCGAATGAGAATCAAAACGAAAACGACGCTTCCTTATGGCGGGAAGATTCCGCGCGTCCGGCGGGGTTTCGTCAGACGCTAAAGATCGGCGACGCGGAATACGGGTTTTGCTGGATTCCGCCGGGCGAGTTCGATATGGGGTCGCCGGAAACGGAGAAAGGGCGCTTCGACTTCGAGACGCTTCATCATGTGAAGCTGACGCGCGGCTTCTGGGCGTTGGAGACTCCGACGACCCAGGCTCTCTATAAAGAAGTTATGGGAACGAATCCGTGTAAAATGATAGGGGACGATCTTCCCGTAGAGTATGTTTCTTGGAACGACGCGAACGCGTTCTGCGAGACATTGACGAAACGTCTTCCCGCTGGATTGAAAGCGACGTTGCCGACGGAGGCGCAGTGGGAATACGCGTGTCGGGCTGGGACAAAAACGGCCTACTGGTACGGGGACGTCGATGATCTCGACAAGATGAACTACGATTTAGAAATAGGAAGGACGACCCCCGTAAAGAGTTACCCGCCCAACCCTTGGGGACTCTACGATATGCACGGCAACGTTTGGGAATGGTGTCTCGATTGGGATGACGATGATTTTTCGGAGACGTCCGTAGACCCCGTTGGGACGGAAAGACCGTACGACCGTATGGTTCGCGAAGGAGATTCGCCGGCATTCATTGTAGGTTCCGGGTTCGACCGCGCGATGCGCGGCGGGGCTTGGGACTGTCTTTATTTGAATTGCCGTTCCGCATACGGAGGCGGGGAGCCGTGCTATTTTCGAGGCGAAGCGAACGGGTTCCGTTTCCTGTTAATCTGCGACTGACAGTCAAGCGCGGTCGCCGCGCGGCGTCCTTTCGCTTTCTAGACTTGCGACGGCTACGTTTTTTTTCTCGTCGCTATGGCGCGCCGGATTGCGGCGTGGTAAACTTAACGCGTCGCGAGGTCCTTTCCCGACGGAACGACATTGTCGAAGAATCGATCGACGAAACGCTTGCGCGAATCCGTTTTTCTGGGCGGCGCGGCGCCCGTCGACGATTTTTGGCGAGACTAAACCCAAACGCCGTCAATTTTGTTAAAAGGAGCAGCTCAGATGACCACTCGTCGCACTTTTCTTAAACAAAGTCTCGCCGCCGCGGCGCTTCCCGTGACGGTCTCCCTCGAGACGGCCCTTCACGCCGCCGAGACCGCTTCGCAGAGCCCTATGATCTGGGGAATTCTCTTTCACCTCGGGCAGAAGATGTGGGGCGATTCGCCGAGCGCTTACACGCCGCCGATCGATCATATGACGTGGGACGACGCCCTCTGGAAGGCGGTTACCGAGAAAGCCGCGCAGACCGGCTTGAACATGGTCGTGATCGATATCGGCGAAGGGATTCAATATGAGTCGCACCCCGAGCTTGCGACGAAAGGCGCGTGGTCGATTGAAAAGTTCAGAAACGATTTGGCGCGGCTCCGGAAACTCGGTCTGGAACCGATTCCGAAGCTGAACTTCTCCGCCTGTCACGACTTGTGGCTGGGCGAGTATTCCAGAATGGTTTCGACCCCGAAATATTACGAGGTCTGCGCCGACCTGATCAAAGAAGTGACGGAAATCTTCGACCGTCCGCGTTTCTTCCATCTTGGCTATGACGAAGAGACGTTTGGTCATCAGAGTACGTACGAGCATATCGTCATCAGGCAGGGCGAACTGTGGAAGCACGATTTCCTCTTCTTCATCAACGAGTGTGAAAAGAACCAAGTTCGTCCTTGGATTTGGGCGGACTACTGCTGGCGACACAGAGATTTCCTCGACTGGGCGCCGAAATCGATCGTCATGAGCAACTGGTACTACGACGCCGAGTTTGACCTCAAAACGCTGGACAAAGACCGCGCGAACTACGTTCAGGCGTTTCTTGACCTCGACAAAGCCGGTTACGACCAGATTCCCACCGGCTCCAACTGGTCCTGCGACGAAAACTTCGGAAACCTCGTCCAATTCTGTCGCGAGAATCTCTCGTCCGAAAGACTTTTGGGATACCTTCAAACCAACTGGCATTTCGAACACGCGGACCCCGAACAGCACCTCTTCAACTCCATTAAACTCGCAGGAGACGCGATGTACTAAAAGTTTCGCTCAATAAGCGGATAAGACAATTATGGATCGCGTCGTCGTTTTGGCGAACGGCGACGCGTTTTCGTAGACGTCGGTTTTTTAATTGACGACGCTGAGAAAGGGCGTCGTCGACGCCGCCGACTCGTTTAATAACGTTGCGATTCCATTTAACGGTAATTCAGGAGACCTCCCCATGAGCGGTTCTTACTCCGACAATCCCGCGAATATTCGACCGAAAAAGTCGATGGTCAAGCCTCTCTGTCCGGAGTTGGGCTCGATGAAGTTCAAACACGTCTGGGAGCGGTTCGCGTTTAACCTCGCCAACAGCAAGCCGCTCTGGAAGTATTTCTGCGAGATCATGAAAACGCACGACGCGAATCCCGCGATCGTCTGTTCGACGCGGCCGCTCCTCGTCGCCGCATACTCCTGCGACCTCGACTGTGCCGTCTTGATCCGTTATCCCGACGAATTCGTCGATCGGTTCGGACTCAAGCAGAAAATGAAGCTGCTGAGCGTGAACTCCTACGACCAAATGAGGCTCGAGGACGTCGTTCCCGGCCCGCGCAACAGCAGACTCTGGGGTTCCTTTCTGCCGCGAATCGCCAATTTCCTTTCCGACGACGAGCAAATGATCCGGCGCAAGATCAACGGATTCTCTCTCGACGTCTGGGATCGCGTTTGGGAATGCGGCGTCGAGTATGCGAAACGCTTTCCGCATCATGCCCGGGGGCCGAACCCGCTCGTTCTCGAAACGACCGAATATTGAAATCGTATCCTTTCGTCGCGACGCGCGACTGTCGCAGGTTGCGAGTGAAACCGCGCGTCCTTTGCGTAGAAACCGTCTCCATGCAAAAACGTTCTAACGCGGCGCCGTCAAAGGGTTGCGTCTACCTTGTGATCGACGATTCTAATCGAAATCAGGGGATAACCGACAGACTCAAGACTGCCGTCGGACTGTGTTACCTTTCGCGCCGCAGCGGCGTGGACTTTAAATTTGTCCATCGGGCGGGATTCGACTTCAGAGACTATCTCAAGCCGAATAAGATCGATTGGTCCGCCGAGTTCTCCGAACTCCCTCGGACGTTCGAGCCGTTCTGTTACTTGCCGCCCTATGACGCTTTGCCCGAATTCGAACCGGGAAAAGCGTATCTATGCAAAGATTTTATCGGTAGAAACGTTATTGAATCGTCGAACGTTCCCGACTGGGAGCGCGTTTGGCGCGAACTTTTCTGGGAGATGTTCACGCCGACCGATCGCGTTCTCGACGCGCTCGCGCGGAATGAAACGCCGGAGCGTTACGCGGTCGTCAACGCGCGATTCGTCAACTCCCTTGGCGTTTTCGAGGACGTTCCGCTCTATAACGAACCGTTCCCCCCGGAGACGCAGGCGCGGATTATCGAAGCGACGCTCGCGAAGGTCGAAGAATGCGCCGAAGATTTCGCGAAGGAAAGCGACGCGCCGATCGTCGTTTATTCCGACAGCGTGCGTTTCCTGAACGCCGCCGCGGAACGAGGTTTTCTCGTCTGCAATCCCGAAGGGATCGGGCATATCATGAATTACGGCGTCGACGAGATCGTCTATCTGAAGACCTTCGTCAGCCTTTTCTGGTGCGCCCGCGCCGAGAAAATCTATTCGATTCTGCACGTCGACGGCGTTCCCGAAAAGAGTCTGTATAAGACGCAGTTTCCTCGATACGCCGCGATCATCGGCGACAAGCCCTTCGTCCGCGTGTGAAAGAGCGCGCAAGGGCGTAGAAAATCGTTCGAAACGCCGTCGCGACGGAAAACTCAACATAAAATCCCCGAACGCGCCTTTCGCAAACCGGCGAAAGAAAACGCGTTCGGGGATTTGTCGTTTTGTCCTTGACTGATTAAAAGCGTCGGATCAGAGCGAAAGGAGATACTCGACGAGATCGTCGCATTCTTCTTCCGTCATTTCGTCGACGTCGCCGAGAACGTCGCCGTGACGGCCGTCCATGAAGACGTCGTGAAGATCGACGTAGCGTCCGTCGTGCATGTACGGCGGGGTACGCCATATTCCGAGGAGCGACGGCGTGTCAAAATCGTCGCGGTGGTCGTAGTCCGCGCGCGAGCCGACGTCGTGCATCTGCATGTCGGTAAAGTATTCGCCGGAATGACATTCGGCGCAGGCGTACTTCTCATTTTCAAAGACCGCCTTGCCGCGCAGCGCCTTCTCGCTGAGCTTGCCGTCGACGAGCTTCGGACTCGGGACTTCTTTGAGCGACTTGATGTATTCTTCGACGTCGACGCAGGTTTCTTCCGGCACGTTGGCGAAGCAGATGAACTTAAAGCCGGTGCGGATCGCGTATTCCGCGTTGACGCGGACGCCGTGCCACATCGCGGGCGGGCATGCGATCGCGTTGACCATGCTCTTGGCGTTCTTCGGGTTGCCCATGCCGTCGTTGAGGAGGTCCCAGTTGAGCGCGTCAGACCGGGCGTCCGGATGGCAGCTCTGGCAGCTTTGCCACGTCTGGAAACAGAGCTGGGCGTCGTTCCACGCGAGTTCGCCGCGTCGCGCCGCGTCCATCTCCGGCGCCGGTCCGAGCTGGCAGAATTCCTTCGCCTTAGGACGGCGCGCACTCAGGTCGACGACGAGGATGTTGTCCGTAAAGTACATGCCGACGTAGACTTTCTTGCCGATAATCGCAAGAGAGCGCGGCGCCTTGCCGTTAAGCGTTCGCGACGAGAGCTTGACGCGCGTCTTGAGCCCGACGAGGAACGCGAGCAACTGCGGAACCTGATCCGCCGTCGTGACGTTCGACAGCCCTTTTTCCTTCGCGTCTTCCGCGTCTTTCGGGAGTCCTGCGAGTTTTTCAAGCGTCTTTTCCGCGTCCACAATGCAGAGTTCGTGCGTGCCCGCGAGTCCGACGCAAATCTGCTTGCCGTCGGGCGTGACGTCGATCGGCCACGGGTTCGCCGCGCCGGAATCGACGTCGTCGAGGAGCACGGTGTTGACGAACTCGCGCTTTTCCGCGTCGATGATGCTGAAGCCGTTCGTGTTCATCCAGCCGCGTTCAACCTGCGTCGTCGGAAGCTGATAGCGCGCGAGGATCGCCGTCGTGTAGACGTATTTGCCGTCGGGCGAGAGCGCGACGTGGTGCATACTCGAACTCCCGTTCGGGAGCCGAATTTGCTTCGTTTCGCCCGTAACCGTGTCGAGGCAGGTGATTTCCGCCGCGACATTCGCGCCGTCGGAACGGTCGAGGGGCAGGAAGTTGGCGACGAAGTAGGACTTGTCGTCCGGCGTGAGGACCGCGTCGCAAGGCTCGTGGAGCGCCGGATAGCGCGCTTCGACCTTGAAATCGGGGAGCGAAACCTTCTCGATAACCCATTCGTGACGCAGGCAGATATAGAGCGTCGAACCGTCCGACGTCAGGCAGAGACCGCAGGGCGTGTGCCCGACGACCCCTTCTTCCGTAACCGCGCCCGACTCGATATCGACCGCGCAGATTTTCCCCTGATAGTCGCCGTAGCCGACGTACATCGTCTTTTCATCGTGAGAAAGACACATGTCGTTGGGCGTCCCCGGGAGCGCAATCGTCCTCACGACGGTTCCGTCCTCGACGTTGACGACCGCGATTTCCTTCGCGTCCATATTCAGAGAATAGAGCGTCGAGCCGTCTTTGGTCGGCAGTAGCTTAATGGGGCCTTTATAGTCGGCGGCGCCGACGACGCTCGCGACGAGCGCGACGAGCGTCGATATGACCGTCGTGAGAAGGGTTCGAGTCGACATAATATTCCTGCGTTTATTGGCTGAGAGAGCCGACGCGACGACGCCGACTCTCAGGGTTGCGTGGGAAGGAGTCGTCGACAGTCGCCGACTGCTCCTACCTCTGATTATGCGCCGACGCCTATCCTTTTGCAAGCGTTTCCCCAAACAATTTCCTGAAAATGCGAAATACAGTATGAAGCGCCCGTAAAATTGCCGAAAAACGAGAATTAAAGAAATAAAAAAACGCGAAAGCCCCGTTTAGGACTCTCGCGTCGATATGCCGAAGAAAGGACTCGAACCTTCACCCCCAGTTACGAGGACTAGGACCTGAACCTAGCGCGTCTGCCAATTCCGCCACTTCGGCCTACGCAAACGAGTATAGCGCCTGGCAAGGATTTGAAAAGGGGCGAACGTCTTTTTTTCCTATAAAGCGTCGCTCTCCGTCGGTTAGACGACGCCCCGAAGATACTCCTCGTGACGATCGACTTTTTTAAACGAACAACGATAACGTGCAAAAATAAATTTTCTTGAATTTATCTAAATATTTAGAATTTTCTGTTCTCTTTTTAGAAATGTCTGTTATTATCTAGGCGAGGGAACGAGCAAGACGAGCGTTTACGGAAAAATTGCGCGTCAAGTTGTCGTTTATAGGCGCTTCTCGCGAGGAATCTTAACGCGAGAGTATGGCGTTGTCGTATTTACGACGTAAGTAAACGCGACGAACCGAGGTTTCTCGTTCTAAATATTTGAAACAGACGCGACGTCGCGCGTCGCAGGGAGGCGTTGACGCGTGGAAAAGCCGATTCGATATCGTCCGACGTCCGCGCAACTCGCGCTTCGTAAGCTGATTCGTGAAAAAACGAGAATTCTCGCTTACGGCGGATCGCGGTCCGGAAAGACGTTTGAGTTCTGCCACGCGCTCGCCGCGATCGGGATGCGTTACGGCGGACGCTACGCCGTTTTTCGCCGGTACTTTAACGCCGTGAAGAATTCCGTTTTCGACGACACCTTTCCGAAGATGTTCGAACTGTCCTTTCCGGGCGTGGAGTATCGTCGGAATCTTTCGGACGCGCGAATCGTCGTCCCCGACGCAAACGCCGAGTTTTGGTTTGTCGGTCTCGACGACGATCGGCGCGTCGAACGCATTTTGGGCCGCGAGTACGCCGGAATCTACTTCAACGAATGTTCCGAAATCGCGTATTCCTCCGTCGAGATTGCGACGACGCGACTCGCGCAGCGGCGATTCGATCGCGACGGCGCGCCGCTTCGGAATCGCGCGTTCTTCGACTGCAATCCTCCGGGGCGTTCGCACTGGACCTACAGACTTTTCATCGAGGGAATCAATCCGACGACGCGCGTTCGACTTAGCGATTTCGAGACCTACGGCGCGATCCAAATCAACCCTGCGGACAACGTTGAGAATTTGCCCGAAAACTATATTTCCTCGACGCTTGCTTCGGGTTCCGAGCGCATGAAAAAACGGTTCCTTTACGGCGAGTTTGCGAACGATTCAGAAAACGCGCTCTGGAAACAGGAGACGATCGACGCGAGTCGCGCCGTCGCCGCGCCGCGCGACTTGGAACGCGTCGTCGTCGGCGTCGATCCCGCGGTGACGAACGGCGAACGAAGCGACAATACGGGAATCGTCGTCGCCGGGAGACTTCTCGCGCCAGACGGAAGGCCGTCGTTTTTCGTGCTCGACGACCGATCCCTTAACGCGCCGCCTGATCGCTGGGCGCGCGAAGTCGTCGAAACGTTTCGATTCTGGCAAGGGGACGCCGTCGTCGTCGAGACGAATCAGGGGGGCGATCTTGTCGCCGCCGCGCTGCGTCAGATCGATCCGAATCTGCCGGTGCGGACCGTGCGCGCGACTCGCGGCAAAATCTTACGCGCCGAGCCGATTGCGATTCTCTACGAACATGGACGCGTGCGCCATGTCGGAGTCTTTCCTGATTTGGAAGAAGAGATGACGTCTTACGCCGGCCCTTCGACTCCGAATCAGAGCGTCGATCGCCTCGACGCGCTCGTTTGGGCGATAACCGCGCTCGCAGACGACGGCGGAGATTGCGTCGGCGGGTTCTTAGGCGTGTAACCGCGTTATTGAATTGGATTCTAGTTATTTGACAACGAAAGGATTGGCGATGAACAAAAACGATAAAACGACCGCGTACGATAGCGACGCGCCCCTCTGGTATGGAATCACGAAGTTTGAGCGCGCGACGAGCGCCGAAGTCGAACGACATATCCCGATCGTGCGGAAAATGATCGAACTCTATGGCTACGGCGACGCGCTTAGTTACGACGAAAAGTTTGCCGCCGGGCTCGTTGGGGTCGCGATTGCGATCGAGCGTTTTGACGCGTCGCGCGGCGTGAAGTACGCGTACTGGCTCTCGTACCAGATCGACAAGGCGATTCGCAACGAATCGCGTCTCGTCCGGCGTCAACGTCGTCGCGCCGTCCAGCCTTTCGACGAAGATTTCGATCCGATCGACGAACGCGATTGGGAAGAGCGCGCGACTCGCGACGACCGCGAGGAAAGAAACGCGAGGATCGACCGCGTCTGCGCGGCGCTTAAATCTCTCGACGAACGATCGCAATTTGTCCTCAGCGAACTCCACATCGAAGGAAAAACGCAGACGGAAGTCGCTCGCGAACTCGGCGTTTCGCAGTCGCGAACGAGTCGTATCGCGCGCGACGCCCGCGCGAGAATTCGACGCGAGGTCGAACGGGGCGAACGTCAAGAACGAATCGCGTCTGTTCAAAAGAGACTTCGACGTCGCGGCGGAGACGACGAGAACCGCCAGAGCGTAGCGCCGTGAAAACGACGATTTAACGCCTCCGTTTGTCGAAAGACCGTAAAGAAGCTCGAACTCTAGTCGTTTGACCGAGTTCGAGCTTCTTTCATTCTAGCGCGCGGTCAGTACGTCGTGAAAGTTCTGCGGTTGCGGGTCGCCCATCGGTGCGCGTAAGAGCCGTTTTTGACGACGAGTCGAAGCCGCCGATCGATCGCGCCGTTTTCAATCGTCGTAACGCTCGGAGGAATCGTGAGCTGAGTGAGATAGCGCGGCGTTTGAAACGCGCCGACAGGGAGCGTCGCGACGCCTTCCGGAACGACGTATTCGGTCGTTTTTTTAGCGGCGGGGAAGAGAAGCAGTTCAAGACCCGCGGCGGAGAAAAGAACGCCGTCGTTCGACATAAAGGCGGGATTGTCGCCGGCGACCTCGACGGCGGCGAGTCCTGTCGTTTCGACGAAGGGCGCGCCGCGGAGTTCGACAAGGGACGCGGGGAACGTAAGTTTTTCGAGATTAGCGCAGGCGAAGAACGCCTCGTCGCCGACGACGCGCAGCGCTTTCGGGAGCGCGAGCTCTTTGAGGGCGGAACAACCTCGAAAGGCGCGGTCGCCGATCGACGTGAGGTTATCGGGCAGTTCAAGCGTTTCAAGACGGGCGCAGCCCCAGAAGGCGTCGTCGGGAATCGCGCCGACGCTCGCGGGAATCGCCATTTGCTGAATCATCGAGCCGGCGAACGCGCCGCGTCCGATTCGAACGACGTTGGAATGGAGCGTCAGTTCGCGGAGATTGGAACTTAGCGCAAACGCGCTCGGGCCGATTTCACGGCACCATTCGGGGAGCGTGAAGCGCTTTGCCGAAAGTCCGGCGGGGTACGTGTAAAGCGTCGCGCCGCTTCGAGAGTAGAGCGCGCCTTCGTACGCCGAATAGTTGGGATTGACCGTATCGACGTCGACGGCCTGCAGCCCGCTGCAGAACGCAAAAGCGCCCGTTCCTATCTTTTCGACCGACGAAGGGATGGAGACGTACTCCAGATAGCTCACGTCGGAAAAACACCAGCTTCCGATTTCGCGGAGCCCTTCGGGGAGTTCGATTTTTCGCATCGCCGAAGGCGGGTCTTCGTTTGCGCAATCTTCGAAGGCGCTGTCGCCAAGCGTCTCGACGCTCGCCGGAACGACGAGCTTACGCAGCATGGAGCATCCGTTGAACGCGTTGTTGCCGACGACCTTCACTCCGTCGGTAAGGACGATTTCGGGGAGCGACGAACAGTCTTCAAAAGCGCCGTCCCCGACGCGCCGCACGCTTGGCGGCAGGCGAAGTTCGACGAGGGAAGAACATCCGCTGAAGGCGTCGGCCGGAACTTCGACGAGCGATTCCGGAAATTTAACGTGCTTGATCGAAGAACAGTCTTTAAACGCGCCGACTCCGAGTTTGCGAATATTGGCGCCGAGTTCGATCGATTCAAGTCCCGTACATTTCCGAAACGCTCTGTCTCCAATCGCGACGACCCCTTCGTGAAACGAGATCGATCCGAGCGCAGAAATCCCTTCAAACGCTCTCGCGCCGATCTCGACCGTTTCTTCCGGAATCGAGTATGATTCGTTTTTACGCCCCGGGGGGTAGAAGAGCAGCTTCTTACGGTCTTTGGAAAAGAGAATACCGTCGGAATTACGACTGAAAGAACGGTTGCCGCTAAAGAGCTTAACGTCGGAAAGAGACGAACAGCCCGCAAGAAAACCGTCGCCGAGCGTCGTTACGTTTTCAGAGACGACGAAAAGGTCGAGCGAGACGCAGCCCGCAAACGCCGCCGCCCCGACCTCGACGACGCTGTCCGGAAGAATGAAACTCTTGAGCGCGAAACATTTTTCAAACGCGCTCGCGCCGATTCGGACAAGGCGGTCGTTGATTCCGACTTTCTCAAGGGCGTGACATCGAGAAAACGCTTCCGACCCGATCCCGAGCAAACTCTCCGGCAATAGTATTTCCGTAAGTTTCGGGCAGTTTTTAAACGCGCAGGAGGGGATTTCGACGAGCGTCGGGGGAAGTTGAACCGATTCGAGCGCGCGGCACTGCTGAAACGCGCGGCGCCCGAGCGTTTGAATCGAGGGCGGCAAAACGACCGACGTCAGACCTGAACAACCGGAAAACGCGCCGTCGCCAATTTCGCACACAGGCTTTCCGTCGAGCGTCGAAGGAATTTCCAACGCCCCTTGAGCCGTTTTAAGACAACTCGCGATCCGTACGCCCTTTCGCGTCGATTCCCACTTTAAACACGTCGAAACGTCGATCATAGAACACCGCTTTCCGGCTCGTCGCGATCTTGAATTCTATCTGGCGAGCGTGACGTCGATTGTAGCGGACAGAGAATGTAAAATCAACCCTGTCGAATCGACGCGCGCCTTTTTGACCGTTCGAGAAACGCTTGTGAGCGTTTAAGAACGCGTATTCTGCATACGGACAAGCGCCGACGGAGACGCGCGCTTGACGTGAAATAGAGAACGGCGACCGTCGACAGGGCGATCGCCGTTCTCCATTTATATTCGTATTGCGTTGAGAAAAATTCAGACGGTTTCCGCGAGCTTCGTCAGCGCCGTCGGCGGATCGAATCTTGCTCCGAGGGGCGCGAGTTCGCGGGCGACCGCGAGGAGTCGTTCGAGTCCGAACGCGAGCGACCAGTAGCAGATTCCGCCCTTGTCCTGCGGAAAACCGAGCGCCAGAACGAGCGCCGCGTCCGCTTCGCGCAACGAGCGAACGACGCCTTCTTCGACGAGCCGCGCCGCCTCGAAAAGCGTCGCGATAAGGAATCGCAGAACGAGCGCTTCGTCCGTGTGGAACTTTGCCGGAACGTCTGGAATCGCGGGGAACGCGTTAGGCGCGGCGAGCGCCTGAAGCGTCGCGGAATCCGCGTCGAGCGTCGCGTCGTCGCGCCAGCTGACGGAGCCTTCGTAGCGATAGAAGCCGCGTCGCGTTTTGCGTCCAAGGCGTTCGGCGCGAACCAGCCCGGGGAGAATCGTCGAATCGAGCGAACGATTCGGAAACGCTTTGAAGAAGGACCAGCCCGCGTGAAGCGAGACGTCGGCGCCGATTTCGTCGATAATCCGCAGCGGCGCGCCTTCCATGCCGAACCGCAAACACGCGTTTTCGAGCCGGGCCGCGTCGACTCCTTCGTCGAGCGCCGCAAGCGCCTCGCCGAGATATGCTTGAAGCAGGCGATTGACGAGAAAACCGGGCGAATCGCCGACGATCATGGGAATTCTGCCGATCGCGTCGGCGAGCGCTTTCGCGCGTCGCGCCGTTTCGCCCGAAGTGTCGGCGCCGACCGCGATTTCGACAGGACGCCGTTTCGTCGCGGGATGGAAGAAGTGAAAACTGGCGAAACGCGCCGCGCTTGTGTTTTTACCTTCGTCGTCGCGAGGAAGCGTCGCTGAAAGTTCCGCGAGCGTGAGGGACGACGTGTTGGTGAGGAGCGTTATTGGAACGTTGGGGACGGAACGCGCCTCAAGTTCGCGATACAGCTTGGCCTTAAGCCGCGGCTTTTCCGGCGTCGATTCGACGACGACGGGCGAGGAAGCGACGTCGTCGAGACGGTCGGTCACGTTGAGATATTTCGAAACGCGTCGATTGAGCAATTCGGCTTCCTTCGTATCGTCGTCGAGCGCTTCGCCCGTATTTTGCCGAAGCGTTTTGAGTTCCTGCCGCGCGCGCTCAGGCGCGGAAATACGCGCCCGTTCAAGGGGATCGTAGAGCGTCGTCGGGATTTCCGCGTCGAGAAACGACGCCGCGATCGAAATTCCCATGAGACCCGCGCCCGCGATTCCGACGCCGCGTTCGCGCACGTCGCGCAAGAACGCGTCCTCGCCGCCCTGACCGTCGCGGAAACGCCGCCATGCAAACGTCTCGCGTTCTTCAAAGAGCGCCGCGACGCGCGCGTCTTGGAACGTCGCCGCGTCGACTCGCGACTCCGTCGAACCGCAACGCGCCGCATAGTCGCCGGGCTTCATGCCGGGAAGGGGCTCGATTGGTTCAAAGGGAGAAGGGAACGCCGGGGATGGTTGAAGTTGAACAAAGGGGGATTTTACGCGAGAAGGAGTGAAGTTCATCGATACAAAAAAGGGGTACGACTGTCAATCTTTGATCAACGTTTTACATTTTACGTTATAGTTATGTGTAAAATGTATTTCGAGAACAAGTTAATGCTTTTATGGGAATGTCATTAAGATTGATTCGGATGATTTGCGATTGTCTTGGGTCGGAGTTCTTTCAATATGGCGACAAGTTTGTCGAGTTCTTTCTCGGAGTCTTCCCACCAATCCATAGTCCATATCCGATGTAGTCTCCAACCGAGTCCTTTGAGCGTTTGAATTTGTGATATTTCACGATCCTTCGGGTTGAGCGTTTGTTTGTAAATCTCTCCGTCAAGGATAATTCCTAGAAGATACTCGTCTTCCTTGTTGGGATTGACGATAGCTAGATCAATTTTGAAACTTGATCTACCAACTCCGCGTTGGAATTGATAGCCCTCTTTGACGAGCCTTTGACATATACGTTCGAGAATACCCTCGTTTTTACGTGCCGTGGTTTCTATATATTCTCCATGAAGATTTCCTTTTTGGGCGTATTCAAGGAAGTTTCGAAGGGAAGCGACTCCCCTAGATTTGGAACGTTTTAAATCGATCATATCGTATGTCATGGAAGTATATACGACCATTTCCGTACGCGCTCGTGTGACGGCGACGTTTAGTCTTTTCCAACCTCCATCCTTATTGATCGGACCGAAATTATATAAAAGCTTCCCTTCAGGATCTGGGCCAAAAGCGACGGAGAAGAGGATTACGTCCCTCTCGTCTCCTTGGACATTTTCTAGATTTTTGACAAAAACGGCGCCCTGACCATCGTTAGCCCACGCGTCGAACTGGGGATTGTCCCGATATTCTTCTTGGAGCATATCCTCGATTAGTTCTTGTTGGGGCATGTTAAAGGTTACGACGCCAATCGATTGTTTCGAGAGGTTTGGGGTGGCAAATCTTCTTTTAATCTCGGCTACTATCTTCTTCGCTTCTTCTCGATTAATTCGTTTTGAACCGCGTTCAAAGACTCCGTCGACCTTCACAAGATGAACGCGTTTTTCTCTATCGTTTACCGAGGGAAAGGTGCGCATTTCTTTGCCTTCCGGCTCATAGAATTCCTTATTGCTAAAGGCGATAAGACTTTCATGACGACTTCGATAGTGTTGCTTGAGTTGGGTTTCAGGCATTTCTAACGCAAGACAATCGTCGAGTACGCTCTTCAAATCCTCTGTTAAGAAGATACTCTCTTCTTCGTCGCCGTTACTAACGGCAAAAAAATTAGTCGGCGGCATTTGCAACGGATCGCCTGCAATAACGGCGTTTTTGGCGCGTGCCAATGTTCCGACAGCCTTACAGGTCGGAATTTGCGAGGCTTCGTCGAAAATTACCAGATCAAACATATCGTTTTTTGTTTCAAGATACTGGGCGACAGAAAGCGGACTCATGAGCATGCAAGGACAAATACTAGGCAGAATTTCGGGAATAGACGCTAGTAGCGTCCGGATCGATAATCCTCGACCGCTCTTCGTGACCATTCTTTTTAGAAGACGGAATTCATCCGCGGCATTAGCAGATGAATTGAGCGCTTTTTCACGTTTTTCAAAGAGTTTGTTTAACGCTTCTTTTCTAGATATCTCCATGAATTGTTGATCAAATTTTTTAAATTGTTCTATTTGTGTACTGAATTTTACTCCTGAAAATCTGTTAAGAAAAGGTTCGTTGTCAATTGCGTTAACGGCAAGCTGCTGGTAAACAGATCGAAGGAAAACATCGATTACCTCTTCACGTTTAATCCCATTCTGGTAAGCGTCGCAAATTGGTTTGAGTCCAGTTCCCACGCAACGATTAAGTAGCTCGTGATAATCAAACCATTTTTTTAGAACAGACGGATTATCAATCAGAATTTTACAAATAGATATCCGTGATTCGATCCAATCTTTTTCATGAGAACCGCTTCTAAGTGCAAGGATTTCGTTTATGTTTTTTTGCGCGTTAGTTAACGATTGAAGGTTTGAGATAAAAAGTTTAGCTTTTTCGAGACTATCTTTCCGACGATCAGGCTTCATTATCACGTTATAACGCTCAACATTACCTCGCTCTTTGCCCCATTTTTGTACTTTTTCTTTGAACTCTTTAAAAGAGTCTAGAGAAGAATAATTTTCGAGGAATGATTTCCATTCATAAGGTAGCGTTTCATGAGCCGTTTCGTATCTTTTTTTACTTTCTTGAAATAGGGAAACGTCTTTTAGAAGATCAGGTATTTTGTCAAATTCAATTTTAAAGTTGGAACCTTCTTTGACATAAACTTGTATTTTTTTAGATAGTTTTTTTAACGCCCACGTTTTAAAGAAGAATTTCTTTGTCGCTGCGACTTCATATTGCTCTTTAAAACGCCCCATATCGTCAACGAGAAATTCGTCTTTCCATTGACTACATAGGGCTGCTTCTCTCATGCGAAATTCGTCTTGTTTCTTTAAATACGTTTCTGGAACGTCCAATTCCTTATCGAGGTTAATTGTTGATCTTATAAACTCGGGAATTTGTTGTGATTCAATGACATTACGGGCGAATTTGAATGTTTTTTGGATTTCCTCTATCGTTTTTGGCGGGGTAAGATTACATGTTTCAACGAAAGAATTGAGAGCGCTCTTGAAGCTTTCTAGCTTTTCGAGATAGTTTTCTGCGGAAGGTTTAACGTCATATTTCATCCTCTGCGTGTATTGTTCTTTTCCAATAGTTTCCAAAGGAAGAAGTTTTGCTGCATTAAAGTTTTCCGTAAATTTGAGATATTCGTTCAGGAGATTTTCTCGTTTTCTGAGTTCATCCACCGACAAAGACACGATAAAGGAATCGTCGAATCGAACTATCTTGGCATGGTCTGGGATCGATTCATAAAGGTCTATTATTTGTCTTACGCTTTTGCCGAAAGGTTGAACGACATGATGAATCGCTTTACGGTAGCGATCCAAATATTGAAGTAGTTTCTGATACTCTTGATTTCTTTCTGAATAGTTTGTCGAGTTGTTGATTACATTGGATTGAATCGAACGTTTAAGTTGTTCGAGAGTTTCTTTTTTTCCCGCTTTATTAGAATGAAGTTCAAGGTAAAAATCCTGGAATCCAAGATCGTCAAGTCGATTTTTAACAACCTCTAGCGCGGCCATTTTTTCTGCCACAAAAAGCACGCGCTTTCCTAACGCGAGTGCGTTGACTATCATGGCGGTTATTGTTTGAGATTTACCCGTTCCCGGAGGACCGTGGAGTATAAAACTTGTGTTTGATGCCGCTAGTTTTACGGCATGGAGTTGAGAGTCGTCAAGGGAAATTGCGATGAAGGCGTTGTTTTGGTCAACTTCGCTCGACGGAGAATCATTGTGTAACGCTTCTTGGGTCATCAAAGACTTAACCACGTTGCAGTTTTTTAGAAAATCTTCCCCGTTGTGTATCTCCCGCCACATAACGAATTGAGAGAACGTGAAATTGCCGAGACAACATACTTCGGTAATGTCCCAGCCTTTCTTAAACATAATAGCACGCCTTATATACGTGAATATTTTTTTAATATCTAAGCCGCTGTCGTCGAGGGGGAGCGGATCAAGACCGTCGATAGAAATATCATAATTTTGTTTGAGAAACTCTAAAAGAGTGGCGTTGACGACGGCGTCGTCTTCTCTTATTTGCATCGAGTATCCGCTGATTGCGGATTTTCTTTTGAGTTCGACCGGAATCATAACGACTGGAGCATAATAGGGGTCAATTCCCTTTTTAGATTCTCCGTCGTTTTCTCCTTCATACCATTTCAACAGACCCAAGGCCAGAAAAAGAGAACTCACTCCGTTTTCTTCCGCCGCCGATTTTGCTGTGCGGTACAGTTTGGTTAAAGACGTCTTTAATTCTTTCTCTGAGTACGAGGAGTGAAGTTTTCCAAGCCTTGTCTCTTCCTTTATTAAAGCGCTGATTTTGTCCCCAACGCTTTTTTGCCAATCGACAAGTTTATTTTTAGGCGGAGTTGTCAGTCCGTCTGGTATTTGAAGAATGTGAAATTCCTTTCCTGCTGCGATCAAATCTTCAAACTCTGACAGGTCAGACGAAATCAACGGAATGATTGAACTGTTAAAACGTAGATTAATCAACGAGTTGCGTAAGCTGAGATCTAGCAACTTGCGTTCCCATTCGTCTCGCTTGCTGAACGAGTTATTTTCCGAAGGAGTCGGCGCCTCAATTATTACGCCCAAGGATTCAGGCGAACTAAGGTCGACGTCGTCGCGTTTAGATGGTTGAACCGCGTATCCGTCGTTCGTTTTAATGCGATATGGCAACGGTATGAAATTTCGGAGTCTTGCGCGTTTAACGTCGATAACGAAATTGAAGTTGTCGTGATCAGACACTCTTTGTAGGGCCGCTTCGACCGCCTCGTCAAACCTAACGGCCTTTCCCGCGCACATTGCCGTGCATTCTACGAGGAGTATTTCAGAAATACCATAGGACGTCTGCTTTTCCAATAGAGACGGATCGTCCATTGTCATTTCTGGATATATTCTCTCGACAAGCCACACGCCCGCGAAGATATGCCCGTTTACGAGGACGAGAAGGGGATTTAATCCCATGAACTCTAAACATGCTGCATAAAGAAGCGTTAAATCCATGCAGGTTCCAAAACGTTGATCCAACACAACGTCTGGGAGTCGAATTCTTTGTCCTTGTTTTTCGAAACTTGAAGGAGGCTCGGCGTAAGATATATTTTCCATTTGGATTGCGGTGAATGCCGCCGCCGCCATATTCTTGATCAGATCACGATCTCTGCTTTGATATCCGGTAAGGGAGGGGGAACCTGTCCTCGTTTGTAACACTTCAGACGCTTTGTGAGCAAGTTTCGCAATGACAGGATGGTTGGGCGTCACGAACGAAGAAAGCACCTCGGGGGAATAGCGTAATCCCGGCCATTCGTCAAACGTTAGAAGAACAATTCTTTTGGTTTCGCAAGCCAAAAGACGCGTTCCCTGAAACGCCTGGATTTTCAATTGACAAGCCACTCGCTCAGTAAGGTTAAGTAATTTGCTGGCGTTGAGAATAATCTCGATGTCCTTGTCTTGGCATACATGTTCTTCCCCTGGTCTAAGTTTATCGAGATGTAATCGAGCTTCATTTGAGAATCCATCGCTCAAGCTCAAAACGAGATCGAGATCGTCAATATCTTCTCTGGAAATATTCCTAACGCAGACGTTGTTCACAAAAGGAAGATTGTTGTGCACTGCGGCATAATACACAAAGTCGTCTATGTCGTAGGTCAATTGAATGGAACTCGTTCTTGGGAACGCATCTTTAGGTTCTGAATCTGCCATTTTGTCTTGTATTTAGGTTCTTACTTGCTGTTACACAAGGAATAAGGACTTTGATCGGCGCTAAAACAAGCGCCGTCGTTTCCCGAATCAGTCGGAAAACGACGGCGACGAAGAAATATCAGAAACGCATGGAATTAAAGGTCGATTTTGCGGTGGTCGACGATGCGTTGCATCTTGCCTTCGCTGCGCGGGATTCCGCCCTGATCGACGACCGTCGCTTTGAAGCCGATGCCGACCGTTTGACGAAGTCGTTCGGAGACGACCTTCGCGAGAAGGTCGCGCTTTTCCGGTTCGCTCGTAAACGTAACGTACATCTCCGGCGTCGCCTCGAACTTAACTTCGATCGTCGCAAGGCCCGAATCGTTCATGTCGAGGTGAACTTGGTAATTGACCAGTCCTGTGTCAACTCCCGTAAGAACCGACTCGATTTGACCCGGGAAGACGTTGACGCCGCGGACGATCATCATGTCGTCGGAACGGTGCGAAATGCGGCCGATGCGGCGGATCGTGCGTCCGCATGCGCACTGATCCGGAATGATGCGCGTTATGTCGCGAGTACGGTAACGAAGGAGCGGCATTCCCGTCTTGTCGAGCGTCGTAAAGACAAGTTCGCCCTCTTCGCCGTCCGGAACCGGCTTAAGCGTCTCGGGATCGATAATCTCCGGATAGAAATGATCTTCCATAATGTGGATGCCCGCGTGACAAGAGCAGTCGCCGCCGACGCCGGGACCCGAAACTTCCGTCAATCCGTAAATATCGTGCGCGACGATTCCCGTTTCCTGTTCGATGAACTGACGCATCCCGTCGGTCCAAGGTTCCGCGCCGAAGATTCCGACGCGCAATTTCGTTTCTTTCCAGTCATAGCCGATCTTCTGCGCGTGGTCGATGACGTGCAGGAAGTAGCTCGGCGTGCATGCGATCGCGCTCACGCCAAGGTCGCGGATGAACATAAGATGACGCGCCGTGTTGCCCCCCGACGCCGGAACGACCGCGCAGCCGCGGCGCTCGCCCCCGTCGTGCAGACCGAGACCGCCCGTGAAAAGACCGTACCCGTAACCCACTTGAAGAACGTCTGTTTCGTCGATTCCGAACATCGTAAGACAACGCGCCACGCATTCTGACCAGACGTCGAGATCTTCACGCGTATACGGCACGACGATCGGTTTGCCCGTCGTTCCGGAGCTCGCGTGGAAACGTACGATATTCTCCATGCTTGTCGCGAGCATTCCGGTCGGATAAGTGTCGCGAAGATCGGTCTTTACGATAAAAGGAAGCTTTACAATGTCGTCGATCGATCGGATCGAGTTCGGATCGACGCCGTTTTTAGCGAGTAGATCGCGATACCATTTGACGTTGTCGTAGGTATAGCGGAAACGCTTTAGGAACTTCTGGTTCTGAATATTTCGAAGCCTATCGACCGGCATGAAATCAGCCGCCGAGTTCATCGCGTATTTATGCATTGACGTCAACCTTTTGAATTTCAAAGTATTTACGGACGTTTTAACGCGTCCTTTACAGTCGCCGCGACGGCGACTTAACAATCCCGTCCATTCTATTACATTTGGCGTCTTTGTAAAGCGAAGGCGTTAAGAGAATCTTCTAGGTCGTCGCGTTGAACTGACGATTCGCTTCTACGTCTTTTATACGCCGTTGTTTCGCTGATTTTCCGGATAATAAAGCTAATTTTTTCTTAAAAAAACGCCAAAACGCCCTGCGATCCCCTTTTTCGCCGAAAAATTTTTACTTTTTTGGCGAAAATTTCAGAAAATACCGTTGTTTAACGTTGACGTCGTATTTTTAGGTCGATAAAAATACATCAGAAGATCAACGTGCGGTCGGTTCTTACGCGAGAATCGGCGAACTGAGCGACTCCTAATTCGCCATACGCCAAAACGGTTGCGTTAAGCGATAGAACTCAAGACGAATTTACGTTGCAGTTTGGATTCATTCGGTTTCCTCGTTGAGGGCTACGCGGCGCGACGTTCGTCTAAAGCGTTTAACCTGACGTCCTGCAACGGTTAGAATCAGATTCCGCGCGTCGTTGATCGACAAGCGTTATGTACAACTTTTTCCCTTCTTTCAGTAAGGAAAGCAAACATGGCTAAAAAATCCGCTAAGCCCGCCGCTAAGGCTGCCGCCAAGCCCGCCGCCAAACCCGCGGCCAAGAAGGCCGCGAAGGCCGAACCCTTCAAGCCGCTGACCAAGACGCAGATCATCCAGGAAATCGCCGACGCGTCCGGTCTTGCCAAGAAAGACGTCGCGACCGTTCTCGACAATCTCTCTGCCGTCATCGCGAAGAGCATGGGCGCCGGCGACGACGCGACGTTCACGCTTCCCGGTCTGATCAAGATCGAAAAGCAGCACGTCGCCGCGAAACCGGGTCAGAAGAACGTTCCCGACCCGTTCCATCCTGGCAAGACGATCGATCGTCCCGCCCGCCCGGCGCACTACAAGATCAAGGTCAAGGCCCTCAAGGCTCTCAAGGATATGGCGTGAGTTTCGGCTCCTGTCGCGCGTTAACGGCGCGACCCCTTCCTAGTCTTCAGCGGACGTCGTTCTTCGGAGCGGCGTCCGCTTTTTTCACGCGTATAGCGCGCGCTTCACGCGCGGCGTTCCGATTCGAACCTTCCTCGCTCTTGCGAAACGTCGTTTGCCTTCTTGACGCCGTAAAGAAATTCGGCAAAATATTACCCCGGTCAGGCGAAGGGCGCGCGCCGACGCCTTGACGCGCACTGCCGGTCTTTTCTTTTTCGTCGCTAACGCGTCGAGACGAAGACCTTTACTTGATATGAAACGCCGGGGGAATCCATGTCTGAGTCGTCTTCTTTCCAATACTCTAAGCCGAAACGCATCCTTCTCAAGCTCACAGGCGAGAGTTTTTGTCCCGCGAATCAACGCGGAATTTGTATGGATTCCGTGAACCGTCTGGCGGAGCAGATCGTTAAAATCGCAAAGACGGGCGTTCAAATCGCCGTCGTTATGGGAGGCGGCAATATTCTCCGCGGCGCTCAGTTTAAAGCGACAAACGGCGCCAACTCCATTAAAGAGAGAACCGCCCATTACATGGGGATGCTGGCGACGATCATGAACGGTCTTGCGCTTCTCGACGCGATCGAAGCGTTGGGGCAGCCGGCGCGCCTTGCGTCTGCGGTCGAGGCGGACAAGGTCGCCGAACCTTACGTCAGCCGTCGCGCGATTCGTCACCTTGAGAAGGGACGGGTTATGATTCTCGCCGGGGGCACGGGCAGCCCCTTCGTTACGACGGACACCGCCGCGGCGCAGCGCGCGTTAGAGCTTGAGTGCGACGTTATTCTCAAGGCGACGAAAGTGCGCGGAGTGTATAGCGCCGATCCGGAAAAGGACCCCGACGCGCAGTTTTATCCGGAACTGACGTTCGACGAGGCGCTCGGTCAGAAACTTGGCGTGATGGATTTCCAAGCGTTTGCGAAATGTCAGGGGCATAACCTTCCGATTATGATCTTTAACTTCCGAGAAGACGGCAATCTTGAGCGCGCCGTCGCGGGAGAGGTCGTCGGAACGATCATTCACGACTGACGTCAATTATCACGGCTGACATAAAAACCGCCGCGTTCGATGGAGCGCGGCGGTTTTTTAGTCTAGTTCTGCGCGACGCGACTGCGAGAAGTCCTCGGCGCGGTTCCTTCGCTACTCTATGGCAGTCGATACCAGATGTTGGAGCCCGCGCCGCAGAGAACGACGCGCCCCGTGTTGACGAGTCGCCGAAGTATCGCCGCCGCCGCCGCTTGCGTGAGACGAAGCTCCTGTTCGACGTCGGCGCGAGTGATCGTGCCGCGCGTCTCAAGCATTTGGAGCGTAAGCCGTTCGCGATCCGAAAGAAGCTGGGGAGGACGAACGGTCGTCGAAGCGCCTCCGAGAGTCGGCGACGCGACGCTTAGCGCGTCGCGAATCGTCGTCGTGCGACGCGTGCGCGCGGGAACGACGGGCTCCTGTTCGGCGAAGACAATCTCCGGCTTCGGCTCCGGGGCCTTTACGACGCGCGCTTCAACGTGTTTAACGCGCTCTTCCCGCGACGCGCGCGCGGCGTTATAGAGCGTCGTCTTGAAGAAATTCGGAGTCGCTTCGAATTTCGGGCGCGTCTGGAGTTTCGCGTAGGCTTGGAATATTTTTCTGATTCCGGTTCCGCACGATTCGACATACTCAAGGAGATAGAAAATCCTCGCCAGTCTCGGGTTGCGCGGCGCGCAGACGCCTAGGTTCAGTTCGCCGACGATCAGACCGTTTGGAAGTCCGCCGGGCGAAACGATTTCGACGCGGTCGTGATAATGCCGGGCGAGCGTCCGCGTGGGGACGCGATAATCGCGGTGAACGATCGCGTTGAGGATCGCTTCGCGCAGAATTTCGGCGGGGTAGTCGCGGAAATCGCCGCGATTTGCGCTGCTAAGTTTGTCGTTGGAACGATTGAAAACGTTGAGAAAATCAAACGCGTCGAGGTATTGACGTAGTATTGAACCGCCGAGTTCAAGGCGGTCGTGGAGCTGGTTTTCCAGCGCGCCTTCAAAGAACGCGAGTCGGATGGTCGACGGACATTGATCGGAAAGGAGCAGCGCGAGATTCGTATAGGTTCCTTCCGAGTCGAAAAGCCCTAGCTCGCGGAAATTATGTTCGCCGAATTCGACCTTTTCTTCGTCGAAAATCTTATTGGCTTGCGTGAACGTAAGCGTTTGGATCGGAGAGCGTTCACGTTCATATTCGCCGTCGCCGGATTCTTCTAACATCGCGCGCAGCTTGCGATTCGAAGGCGTGACGACGCGGCCGTTCTCCGCGATCGGGGCTCCCGCCGGAACGAGTCCGACGTCGGCGAGCCAGTACGGTCGCGAACCGCCCCTTGACACCGTCGCCACGACGACGTCGTGACCGTCGCGATTTTCGACGCGAACGTCGAGATACGGCGTCACGTCCGGTCGAACGCGATCCCGCGCAAGCGTCGCGACTCGTTCGGCGATCTCCTGCGCGTTACGCGCCCCGTAACTCCTGCCGAACTCGTCGATTCCGACATAGATTCGACCTCCGTCCGCGTTTGCGTACGCGACGATCGCGCGCAGCGCCGTGTCGTTAAATTCGCGTTGATATTCCACGTTTTTTTCTTCTGACGACATCTTTCTCTCCGAAGACGCGATCAACAGCCCTTTGTTATTCCGGAGCGAACGCTCCATATCTCGCGTTTCGTCGTCGAAAAATTTAAGTCTGCCATGCGTAGGAAAGTCCACGCTAACTTGACGTTAAACCGTAGCTTCGACGGACGCGCTTACCCGATTATAGCGCCCGGCGTTCACGATTCAAGAGTTGAACGCTCCTTTGGAAAAACACGCGCTGGGAAAACGTCGGAGGAGAACCGTCGGCTTTGTTCCCTCTCGGCGCTTTCTCTCCCTTGAACGACTTCTCGTCTCTATGATATTTCAGACGCCGCGTCGTCTCGCGCTGTCCGCCGCCCTTTTAATCGTTATAATGCGAAGAAAATGGACAAGATTGTTTGTTTATGGAAGGATATTAAAGAAATTTACTTTACAAAGGAAAGAAAAAATAGAAAATATATGCCGACGAGCAACCGTGCGTCTGGCGAAGAACGTCGGGGTTAGCGACGTCGTTATTCGAAAGAATTTGCCGTGAAAATCGACGGCGACAGGATATTTTACGACATAGTCGCGCGGCTATAACGCCGCGTCATCGTAAGTTTTAGGAGTTATGAGATGAAATTCAGCGGTAGTTTTGCGGCGCGCGTCGGGGTAGTCGTCGCGCTTTTGTCGTCAGTCGTTTCGGCGTCAGCCTTTGACGACGTTTCGATCTTTCCCGGTCAAGAGTTGACCATGGGCAAGATCAGCGCTTCGGATCGTTTCGCTTCAAGCGCCGTCGCCGAGAATTATTCAGAGTGCCTTGGCTGCGCCGGCGCTCAAGAGCCGATCTCGTTCGCCACGCCGACCTACGTCGAGCCGTTCTTTACCGCGCCCGTCGTCTACGACGATTTCGCGACCTTTACGACCTTTGACGGCTTTGGATACAGCTACGTCTACGATACCTGGGTTTCCGGAAGTCGCGTTCGCCCGGTTAAGAATTTCTTCCGTCGCGTGCGGCCCGTCCGCCGCGTTCTTTCGCGCGTTTGTAACGCCGTCAGACGCGACTTCGACTACTGCCGTCCGGCGTACGTCTGCGATCCCTGCTGGTCTTGCGCCGACGTTTGCGATCCTTGCGCGATTACCACGACCGTCTGCGATCCTTGCGCTTTCACGCCGGTTCCCGTTTCCGTCTTCGCTCCTCGTCCATGCTGCGGCTACGGATATTATCCGGGCGAAGTGAACGAACTTGATCCGAATACGGGCCTTGCAAAGAACGTTAAAAGAAATCCCGGAATTGCCGCCGCCGCCGATACGAACTCCAGTTCGAAATCCGCTCCCGCCGTCGTCTCTACGGACGACTCTGACGCCGCGAACACAAACACGAACACAAACACGACGGACGACGCCGATCCTCTGTCTTCGACCCCTTATGATCAGTATGACAGCGTGCAGGGAATCAACGCCGCTTCCGACGCGACTGGAACCGACTTGAATCAGGAGCCCACGTTAGACAGTCAGACGCCCTCGTCGGATAAGAAATTTGAATACGTTCCGACTCCGCCTTCTAATGAAGAACTCAAAGGATCGGGGCTCATTCGTATGCTCGTTCCCGAAAACGCGGTCGTCTACGTCAACGGCTACCGTACGAAGCAAAAGGGTCGCGTGCGTTCTTTCGCCGCTCGCGAACTCGAGAAGGGTCAGAGCTACACGTTTGAAATCCGCGTCGTCGCGCTTTGCGACGGAAAACTCCGCGAGGAAGTTAAGAGCACGACGCTTGTCGCGGGCGACTCCGCCGCTCTCGCGTTCGATTTCAGAAACGAGGACGTTTACGCGCTCAATCGCTGATAAGCGTTAGTCTTAAACGAACGATAAAGGACGCGGCGTCTGTCGATAGGCGCCGCGTTCTTTTTTGTTGAAAAGAAAAACCGCGTTCCGTCGTTATTTCGAGAACGCGGTTTTCCTATTTATCGACGAATCGTCGCGCGGCGAAAATCACGCGAGTTCGGAGATCGTCTTGAAGTCGTCTTTGAGCGAGCGGTAGAGCTTCTGGTAGACGGGGAACGCCTTGTCGTAGAAACACTTAGCTTCTGGGTTCGGCTGAAGTTCGGAGACGGACGAGATCGTCGCGTCGCACGCTTCCTGAATATTGGCGTATTCGCCGCCGCCGACGGTCGCGAGGAGCGCGACGCCGAACGCGGGCCCCTCTTCTGAATTTGGCGTGACGACGCGCGCGTTGAACGCGTCCGCCTGAATCTGGCGCCAGAACGGACTTTTCGCGCCGCCGCCCGTCGCGCGAATTTCCGCGACCGGAACGTCCAGACCGCGGAAGATTTCAATCGCTTCACGCAGCGAGAAGACGACTCCCTCCATAATGGAGCGCACGACGTGTCCGCGAGTGTGCGCGAGCGTGAGCCCCACGAAACTTCCCCGCGCGTTCGGATCGGCGTGAGGCGTGCGTTCGCCGCTCAGGTAAGGGAGGAAGAAGAGCCCGTCGGCTCCGATAGGCGTTTGCGCCGCTTCGTCGCCGAGGAGCGCGTAAACGTCTTGACCCGCCGCGTCGGCGCGTTCGCGAAGCTCGCCGCACAGCGCGTTGCGGAACCATTGAAGCGAACCCGCGGCGGAGAGCGTGACGCCCATCATGTGCCATTTGCCGCGAACCGCGTGACAGAACGTGTGGACGCGCCCGAGCGGGTCGTAACGAACTTCGTCCGAGTGAACGAAAGCGACCCCGCTCGTTCCGAGCGACGTCGAAAGCGCGCCCGAGCGAACGATTCCGACTCCGATCGCGCCCGCCGCGCAGTCTCCCGCGCCGCCGACCACGACGCAGTCTGTCGTGAGACCGAGCGCGTCGGCGGCGGACTGAGTTAAACGTCCGACGACGTCTTCAGACTCGCAAACGGTTGGCAGCGTCGATTCGTCAAGTCCGAGCGCGGAAAGCGTTTCTTTCGACCAGCGTCGCCCGGCGACGTCGAGAAGCAGCGTTCCGCTCGCGTCGCTTACGTCGGAGACGTACTCGCCCGTCAGACGGCGTCGAATTTCGTCCTTCGGAAGCAGAATTTTGGCGACTTTGTCGAAGTTTTCAGGCTCGTTGTTGCGAAGCCAAAGAATTTTCGGCGCGGTAAAACCGCTCATCGCAGGATTTGCGACGAGTTTGATGAGCTGCTCGCGTCCGCCGACCGCCTCTTCGATTTCCGCGCATTCCTTGGCGGTGCGCTGGTCGTTCCAAAGGATCGCGGGGCGAATGACGGCGTCGTTCTTATCGAGGAACACGGAGCCGTGCATCTGACCGGAAAGACCGATTCCTTTAACGTCGGAACCCTTAATGTTCGCCTTTTCGAGAACTTGCGGGACGACGCGGACGACGGCGTTCCACCAGTCGTCGGGATTCTGTTCGCTCCATAGCGGACGCGGCGCGTAACATGGATATTCGCCAAGCCCTGCGCCGAGAATTTTCCCGTCCGCCGATATCGCTAGAACTTTAGTTCCCGACGTGCCGACGTCGATCCCGAGGTAAACGTTCATACCCAGCTCCTTTCTTGCGGAAAGGTCAATCTCCGCAAATATGCTTTACGCCGCGCTTATTCCGTTCAAGGGCTTGCGACGCCTTAAGCCCTTCTTCCACTGTGCCGTTTAAATATACGCGGCCCGCGTCGAAACTCAACGGCTTGACGCGTTTTCACGATTTTTTTTCGTCGCGCGGGAGGGGCGCTTCTCGTTTCGCTCCGCGCCTTCGGCTATTCAAACCCGACCGATAGTATATAATAACGGCTCGATTAGGGCTCGAAGCCCTTCGTCGCGTCGCTGAGAAATTCGAGGTGGATAATGGCGATAGAAGAAACGAAGTACGTTTATCTGGACAATAACGCCACGACGCAAGTCGCGCCGGAGGCGATTGAAACGATTCACGAGTATCTCGAGAAGCAGTTCTGGAACCCGAGCTCCATGTACGAGCCGGCGCTCGCGCTCGCGCGTGAACTTGGCGACGCGCGCGCGACGGTCGCGAGATTGCTTGGAGCCCAGTTTGCCGACGAGATCGTCTTCACTTCGTGCGCGACAGAAAGCAATAACGCGGCGATTTTCGGCGCCCTTCGCGCCGCGATCAAGGCGAACCCGAAGCGTCGTCGCGTCGTCACGACGGTCGTCGAGCATCCCGCCGTAATAGAAGTTTGTCGCCGTCTCGAAAAGGACGGCTATCCCGTCGATTGGATCGGCGTCGACGAAAAAGGCGCGATCGATATCGCGGCGTTTGTTCAAGCGCTGCGCCCCGGCGAGACCGCCGTCGTTTCCGTTATGCACGCGAATAACGAGACGGGCGTCGTCTTTCCGATCGAAAAACTGTCGCGAATCGTCAAGCAGACCGATCCGAAGATCGTTTTTCACTGCGACGCGACGCAATCTGTCGGCAAGCTTCCGATCGATTTGTCTCTTGATCCCACGAGGAGCGCGGCGTCGGTTCCAGGCGCTTTTGGCGCGGTCGACATGCTCTCTTTCAGCGGACACAAAATTCACGCGCCGAAGGGCGTCGGGGTTTTATACGCGAGACGCGCGACGGCGTTCGAGCCGTGGCAACTTGGCGGTCATCAGGAGCGCGGACGGCGCGCCGGAACGGAGAACGTCCCCTATATTATGGGGCTCGCGAAGGCGCTTGAGATGGAGATCGGCGACCTTACGGAGACGGGCGAGAGGATGGCGCGACTGCGCGACAAGCTGCAGAGCGCGCTTGAAGCGAGAGTTCCCTATCTTGTCGTCAACGGCAAGAATTCGCCGCGAACGCCAAACACGCTGAACGTCGCGATTTACGGCGCGGAAGGGGAGGCGGTTCTCATGCTCATGTCGGAACGGGGCGTCTGCATTTCGAGCGGTTCGGCGTGTACGTCGGGATCTCTTGAACCGTCGCATGTCCTTTCCGCGATGAAGGTTCCGGAAGGAGCGCTGCAAGGGAATTTCCGCTTTAGTTTGAGCCGGTATACGACGGAAGACGAGATTGACCGCGCGATTGACGCGTTTGTCGAGTCGGTCGAACTTGCGCGGCGCGCGTCGTCGAAATGGGATAACGACAAGGGAAAGCCGATCGCGTAATCTTGCGTTTTGCTTTTTGGCTTTTGCTCT
This sequence comes from uncultured Planctomycetaceae bacterium, assembly GCA_946408825.1. Classification (GTDB taxonomy): domain Bacteria; phylum Planctomycetota; class Planctomycetia; order Pirellulales; family Thermoguttaceae; genus RUG369. The sequence continues at coordinate 51,221 of CAMJTU010000003.1, read as the reverse complement.
TGCGAAAAGAGACGTTTTGGTTAAAATGACGTCCTAGCTTGCATTAAACGGCGACGGACTCGCGGAACCGCGCTATTCGACGCGGTTTCGATCGCGAGACGCCGCAGAAAAATTCCATAAATTTTCATTGTCTAACGGAGGCAAAATAATGAAACGCGCGAAGATTACTGTTATCGGCGCTGGCAACGTAGGAGCCACGTGCGCTCAATATTGCGCGATGGCCGGTTTGGGCGACGTCTATCTTCTCGACATCCCGGTCACCAAAGACATGCCGAAAGGCAAGGCTCTTGACATCACGGAAGCGGCGCCGGTTCTCGGTTTCTCCGGAAGCGTTCATGGCACGACCGACTACGCCGACACGGTCAACAGCGACGTCATCGTCGTGACCGCCGGCATTCCTCGTAAGCCTGGCATGAGCCGCGACGACCTCCTCGCGACGAACGCCAAGATCGTCGGCTCCGTCGGCGAACAGATCAAGGCGACCAGCCCGAACGCCGTCGTCATCGTCGTCAGCAACCCTGTCGACACGATGGTTCAGCGTATGTGCGACGTCACCGGTTTCCCGCACGAGCGCGTCATCGGTCAGGCGGGCGTTCTTGACGCGTCCCGTTTCTGCGCCTTCATCGCGATGGAACTCGGCGTCAGCGTCCAAGACGTTCACGCGATGCTCCTTGGCGGTCACGGCGACTCGATGGTTCCGCTCGCCAGCTGCGCGTCTGTTTCGGGCATCCCCGTCACGCAGCTTATTTCTAAGGAACGTCTCGACGAGATCACGCAGCGCGCTCGCGTCGGCGGCGGCGAGATCGTCAACCTCCTCGGAACCGGCTCCGCCTACTATGCGCCCGCCGCGTCGTCCATGAAGATGGTCAAGGCGATCGTTAATGACGAAAATCGCGTCCTCGCGTGCGTCGCGTACTGCGATCAGGAATATTCCGTCGGCGGTTATTACGTCGGCGTTCCGGTCGTCCTCGGCGACGGCGGCGTTAAGAAGATCGTTTCGCTCGATATGACGCTCGAAGAAAAAGCGCTCTTCGCCAAGAGCTGCGAGGCGGTTCGTACGAACGTCGCCAATATGAAGAAGGTTCTCGCCGCTCAGAACTGAGCGACTGGCGAGACGCGTTAATCGCGTTTTAATCTCTACAAAAAAGGAGCGGGCGCAAATGGGTAAAAAGACTCGTTTCGCGCTCGTTCTTTTTCTTTTTTTCGGCGTTTTTGGAAGCGTCGCGGCGATTCTTTGGCGCTTCTCGCCGACGGAAATCAACGCGCCCCCCTGCGCGTTCCACGAACTTTTCGGACTCTATTGTCCCGGTTGCGGGTCGACTCGCGCTTTGCGCCGAATCCTGCGCGGCGACTTAATCGGCGCCTTTCGCTATAATCCGGCGCTGATTCTTCTTTCGCCGGTTCTTCTCTGGGGAGCGGCGTGTTTCTTTTACGATCGTTGGCGCGGTTGTTTTCCTTATCGAAAGGGTTCGCTGACGCTCGCCTACGTTTGTCTCGCGCTGGTTCTCGTCTTTGTCGTCGCGCGCAATCTTCCTTTCGAATGTTGCGATTGGCTGCGCCCGCCGGCGGGCCCATGTCCATGACGACGCGTCTATTTTTTGCTTCGACGCGGCGCTTCTCTTTCGGAAAGGACGAATCTGAGGTATAATTGGAGCGAGCCGCGACGAAGGAAGCTTTTGGCGTCGACGGCGATTTGAGACGGAAGAAAGGCGAGGAAGAAATGAACTATTGTCCGCGTTGCGGAGCGCCGGAGCAGTCTGGAGCGCGATTCTGCCCCTCTTGCGGGAGACGTTACGACTCCGCTTCCGGCCCCTCCTTCTCTTGGAAGGACGCGCTTAACTGGCGTCCGCTTGAAGCGGCGACAGAGCGCGTCTCGCGGTGGCTTGAGCCCGTGAACGACGCGATCGAGCGGTGGATTCGCCTCGGCGTCGACGCGCTCTTTGCGGAGAATTTCGCGGCGCCGTCCTATATCGTTTGGAATATTCTGGCGCTCCTTTTTTGTAGCGTTCCCTGCGGGCTGATTGGCGTCGTTTATTCGTTGCGCGTTCTGCAACTTCGTAAGAATCACGACGCGTCGCCGGTTCCCGCGTCGAAATATGCTAAAATCTGGCTTGCGCTTGCCGTCGTCTATTTTTTGCTGATTCGCGTTCCTTTTTTCCTGAAAATGAGCTAAAAGGGGAACGATCTTTGATATGGAGACGTTATTATGAGTAATTGCGCGCGTTGCGGCGCGGTTCTTTCCGAGGGAGCCGCGTTTTGTTCCGGATGCGGCGAACGCGTTGAATCGAAAGATTCGCTTCCTTTTTGCGCTCTGTGCGGGGCGCAAATTCCTGACGGCGCGAACTTCTGCGCAAGTTGCGGGGCGCCGCGCGCCGGTTCGACGCCGAATCAGTCGCCTTACGCGGTCCATTCGACGGTTGAAAAGCGCGTTTCCGATTGCCTTGCTTGGTCAATTGTTTCAACGATCATTTTCTTCCCGATAGGACTGGGCGCGCTGATTTTTTCATTGTTGTCGCGTAACGCCGCCAGCGAAGGAAACTTGTCCAGCGCGACGAGTTACGCCGAAGGCGCCCGCGTGTGGAACATCGTTCTTTGGGTCGTCGCCCTCGGCGGGTTTCTCGTCGTCGGATTCATGCTCGTCCTAACGGCGATTTTTGGCCTCTTCGCTCTTTAGTGAAGAAAACCGTGATTGCGCTTTTTCCCGCAACTGCCCGACTGGGCGCAGGCGAATCTCTGTAAGAGGAACGTTTAAAGAGAAGTTTACAGACATATGAGCAACGAGAAAATGAAGTCAAAAGTCTATTTTACCGACTTTCACTGCGTAACCGACGAAGGTCCTTGCGACAAACTAAAGCGGCTGATACGAGCCGCCGGAATCGAAGATATCGATATGGACGGGAAATTCGTCGCGATTAAGATGCATTTCGGAGAACTTGGCAACATGACCTTTCTCCGGCCGAATTATGCTAAGGCGGTCGTCGATACGATCAACGCCCTCGGCGGGAAGCCGTTTCTGACCGACTGCAACACGTTGTATCCCGGCAGCAGGAAGAACGCGCTCGAACATTTATATTGCGCTTGGGAGAACGGATTTACGCCTCTGTCGGCGGGCTGTCCCGTCATTATCGCCGACGGACTCAAGGGAACGGACGATATCGAGGTTCCCGTTCGCGGCGGCGAGTATGTCAAAGAGGCGAAGATCGGCAGAGCGGTCATGGACGCCGACGTCTTTATTTCGCTAAGTCACTTCAAAGGGCACGAACTCGCCGGTTTTGGCGGCGCCATTAAAAACATCGGCATGGGGTGCGGGTCCAGAGCGGGAAAGAAGGAACAGCATAGCAACGGGAAGGCCGTCGTCGACCCTGAAGTTTGCCGAGGCTGCAAAAGATGCCTGCGCGAATGCGCCAACGGCGGTCTGGTTTTTGACGAAAAGGCGCGTAAAATGACCGTCGATCAGAATAATTGCGTGGGTTGCGGACGTTGCATTGGCGCCTGCAATTTCGACGCGATCGACTTTGCGCTCGACGCCGCGATCAAGGAGTTCAACTGCCGTATGGCGGAGTATGCCAAGGCGGTCGTCGACGGAAGACCTCATTTCCATATTTCCCTCGTGTGCGACGTCTCGCCGACCTGCGACTGTCATACGGGAAACGACGTTCCGATCGTGCCGGACGTCGGAATGTTCGCGTCTTTCGATCCCCTCGCGCTGGACTGCGCCTGCGTGGACGCGTGTCTGAAGCAGACTCCTTTCCCCGATTCCCAACTGACGGAAGAAATGAAGAAACCGGGATTCTGCGATCGACACGACTATTTTGAGAACGCCAACCCGAACGCCGAATATAAGACCTGCCTCGCTCACGCGGAAAAGATCGGTCTTGGCTCTTCGGAGTACGAGCTTGTCGTTGTAAAGTAAATCGTGGGAACGCGCGCTTAAACTCGGATTCGGGGCGATACTGCGTTCCGGTCGACGTCGAAGCGTTTCATGTATGCTTTTTCGTGCAAGTCTTCTGAGAAATAAGGAAAACGTCGATGTTTTGTAGCGGTTGCGGGAATCCGTTGAAAGAGGGCGCTAGATTCTGCGAGTTTTGCGGCGCGCCGGTCGACGACGCTATGGGGGCGCTGGGAACCGGCGCGAACGGCTCGCCCTTTGACGCGAAGCCGTCTCCATTCGACACGCTTGGCGGTCTCAACAGCGGAACGTCGTTTCGAGAGGAACAGGACGAAGAGGCGCGCAGACGCGTCGGTTCCGATTTCATGTGGCTTAACTTCGCGTCCGTTTTTCTTTGCTGCTTTTTTCCGACGACGTTGGTTGCGGTCGGTTTTTCGATTGGCGCGCGCTCCGCGAAAGGACGCTACGATTGGCCGACCGCCGGTTCGCGTTCGGCCGTAGCCAGAACGTTGTTTTGGATTAACTTAGTTTTTGCGGTTATCTCTTATGGATTCCTCGGGGTTACCTCAATGTTGCCGTCGACAGACACGGACGGGTCGAGCGTGATCGAACGGCTGGACGGGGCGTTCGAGGACGCGTGGCGCGACGCGGAAATCGACGATTCGAGTAAGGACGCCGCCGAACAAGACGATTCGGCAAACGTCGACGATTCCAAATGATCAAGCGAGCGCTTTTGTCGAGAAAGAGAAGGGGTTGAAAGATGCGTTGTCCTAAGTGTGGCGCGGAGAATGGCGACGACTTTAAATTCTGCCAGAGTTGCGGCGCCGCGCTGCGCAATGAAGCCTCGCGGAATCCGATTCCGTCGCGTCCCGTCGATTACCTCTTCTGGAGCGTTCTCGCGACCTTTTTATGCTCGCCTTTATCGCTAATTCCGCTGGTCTCCGCGATTATGGCGCGCCGCAGTTACGCGCAAGGCCGTTTTGGATTGGCGGAACGACGCGCCGAACTTGCCCGGAAGTATTTCTGGGTAACGTTGCTTCTCGGAATCGTTATGACGAGCGTTTCCACCTATCGGAATTGGGACTTGATCGTCGATCAATACCGTCAGTATCGAGAAGCGCTGGAAATCGTGTCGGGAGAGCGGCCAAAGAACGCCGACGCGCCGAACGTTGAAACCGTCGAGAAGACGAACGAGGCTCCGACCGACGCCTCGAGCGAACCGAACCTGCCAGAGTCCGAGTCCGTTTCCGAGACGACCGCCGAACCGGCGGACGACTTGATTCCGTCTCTGCCGCCGAAACCCACAGAAACCGAATCCTCGCCCAACTCCCCGCGCGGCGCCGCGGCGAGCGACGAGCGCGGCGAAACGACGGTAGAACGCCAGTCCCTCAACGATTTCCTTCGCGGCGGCGGAAAATAACAAAGCGCGCGACGTCCGCGTATTTGACGGAAAGAGGCGCGAAGCGCGCGAGACGTCGTTAGAATCGTTCCCTCGTCTAACTGTAGGTCGAACGTTTTACTGGACGAGTTTTTTGGAGGATTTCCGAAAAAGATTTTTAAGCGTCACGCGCGCTTTTTTGGTGGGAACTCTATTGAAAGCTATTGACGACGATGGAAAACGACACGGCCGCCTCAAAAGGCGAGATTCGGATTAAAACTTGGTTTGCGTGGAATATTCTGGCGTGTGTTCTCTGTCTTCCTTTGGGGCTCGCGGGGATCGCGTATTCCGTTCGGGCGAAGCGTCTGGCGAAGGTCGGAGAGGTCGCGGGCGCGAGGTCGGCGGCGAAGTCGGCTAGGGCGTTCTTCATCATGGCGGTCGTTTTGGGGCCTCTTCTTGCCCTTTTCTACATGACGACGGCGCTCAACGGCGGCTTCTGAGGCGTTTCCGACCGCGCCTTGACGTCGGAGGGGTAAGCGTTAGAATTTTAGCAATTTATTCGCTCCGGTCGAATCGCCGCCGAAACGCGCTCAGAGGGGCGCGTTTCGAACCTTTACGCCGCGTAGACCGAGGAGCAATACGGAGATGATGTTTCATGGCGAAGATAATTGTTCTTGATCCGCTGGCGGAAGACGGTTTGAAGATGATGCAGGACGCCGGAATTGAATACGACGTCCGAACGGGTCTCAAAGGGGAAGAGTTGCGCGAGGCGCTCGCGGAATACGACGGCGCGATTTGTCGTAGCGGCGTGAAGATTACGGCGGAAGCGCTCGAAGGCGTCAAGCGTCTCAAGGCGATCGCGCGCGCCGGCGTCGGCGTCGACAATATCGACCTCAAAGCGGCGACGCGTCACGGCGTCGTCGTCATGAACACTCCGGGCGGCAACACGACGTCCGCCGCAGAGCAGACGTTCGCGCTCATGCTCGCGGTCAGCCGCAATACGTGCGCGGCGAACCAGTCCCTCGTCGAAGGGCGCTGGGATCGCAAAAAGTTTACCGGCCGCGAACTTTGCGGCAAGACGCTCGGCGTCATCGGCATGGGTCGCATTGGTCAGACGGTCGCGAAATTCGCGCGTGCGTTTGACATGAAAATCGTCGCGTTCGATCCCTATCTCTCCGCGCAGCGCGCTCAGGAACTCGACGTTAAAGTCTACGAGTCGGTCGCCGAGATGCTGCCGGTCGTCGATTATCTGACCGTTCACGTGCCGCTCACCGACGCCACGCGCAACCTTATCGACGAGAAGGAAATCGCCATGATGAAAGACGGCGTCTTCCTGATCAACTGCGCACGCGGCGGAATCTACAATATGGACGCGCTCCTCAAGGGAATCGAGTCGGGCAAGCTCGGCGGCGTCGGGCTCGACGTCTTCCCGGAAGAACCCTTTACTGAATCTCCGCTTTTCGGCAAGCCGAACGTCGTCTGCACCCCACACCTTGGCGCGAGCACGAAGGAAGCGCAGATGAACGTCGCGCTCGAAGCGGTTCAACTGCTGATCGACTATCTGTCGCACGGCGTGATTCGTCAGGCGGTCAACTTTACGCCGCTCGATCCGAAGACGCTTTCAGAGCTTCGCGGTTCTCTTGATCTCGCGCATCGCCTTGGGCTTCTCGCGCAGCAGGTCGCGCCCGGTCCCGTTTCGTCCGTGAAGATCAAGTATCGCGGCGAGCTGGCGAAAAAGAGTTCCGCGCTTGTGACCTCCGCCTTCTGCTCCGGCTTCCTCACCGGCGTGATTTCCGAGGAAGTCAACATCGTGAGCGCGGTTCCGATGATGCAGGAGCGCGGGATCAAGCTCGTCGAAGAAAAAGACGGCGCCGACACGGACTTTGCTTCGGTGATCTCCGTCGAACTTGAGACGGACAAGGGCGCTCTGTCCTTCGCGGGAACGCTTTTCGGCGCCGTGATTCCGCGTCTCATCAAGTTCCGCAATATGCGACTGGACTCGCAGCTCGACGGCTCGCTTCTGATTACGATGCAGAAGGATCAGCCGGGCATCGTCGCGGCGCTCGGCGCGGCGTCGGCAAAGCGCGGCGTCAACATCGCGCAGATGGCGCTGGGACGCAACTTGAACGCGCCGAACGGGCTGGCGGTCAGCGTGCTGTCGCTCGACGGCGAGGTTCCCGCCGATCTGCTCCCCGACGTCAAAACGATCGAAGGCGTCGTCGACGCGATCTCGGTCAAATTGCCGGAAAGCGGCGTCTATCCGTCGTGGCTTAACTGACGCGTCGCGTTTTTGAAAGAATGGAAACGGAGCCGAACTCGGGGGCGTTTGCGCCGGGTTCGGCTCCGTTTATTTTTCGCGCATGGCGGATTGACGAGTGAAAAAAGGGCCGAGACGCGACGCCGACTTGATATTTGGCGAGGGCGAAGGTATACTTTGGCTGTTTGGCGGACGTTCCAAGGCGGAACGCTCGCGTCGAGTCGTTAGGTTCACAAGAAGCTATCATCGTAGGAAAGGACGCGTAATGGGCGCATCTCAGGAGTTCAAAACGGTTGACAGCGCGGAAGTCGACGCGCAGCCTTGGGATATCGTAGTTGTGGGGGGAGGGCCCGCAGGACTTGCCGCCGCCGTTTCCGCTTACGATTCCGGCGCGAAACGCGTCCTCGTTCTCGAACGCGACAAACTTCTCGGCGGCGTTCTTAACCAGTGCGTCCACAACGGGTTCGGTCTGCGCCGTTTTAACGAAGAACTCACAGGGCCCGAATACGCGGGGCGTTATATCGACGAGGTCGTCAAACGCGAGATTCCCGTCGCGCTCGAGGCGACCGTTCTCGACCTCGGCGAGGATAAAAGCGACGGCGCGCCCGCGCCCAACGTCGTCCAGTTTGTTTCGCCGACGCTCGGATTTCGCCGCGTTCATGCTCGCGCCGTCGTTCTTGCGACCGGCTGCCGCGAACGCACTCGCGGCGCGATCAGTACTCCGGGCGACCGTCCGAGCGGCGTTTTTACGGCGGGCGCCGCGCAGCGTTATGTAAACTGCGAAGGAAAGCGCGTCGGCGAACGCGTCGTGATTCTCGGCTCCGGCGATATTGGGCTGATCATGGCGCGGCGTTTGACGCTCGAGGGCGCGAAGGTGCTTGCGGTCGTCGAACTTATGCCCTATTCCAACGGACTGGCGCGCAATATCGTCCAGTGTCTGAAAGACTTCGACATTCCCCTTTATCTTTCGCACACGATTTCACGCGTCGTCGGCAAACGGCGGCTCGAAAAGGTCGTGATTTCCAAGGTCGACGACGCGCGTCAACCGATTGCCGGTTCGGAATTTGAAATCGAATGCGACACGCTTCTCCTTTCCGTAGGACTCATTCCCGAGAACGAAGTCGCGCGCGCAGCCGGCGTCGAGCTTGATCGCCGCACCCGCGGGCCCGTCGTCGCGCAAACTCGAGAAACGTCGATTCCGGGCGTCTTCGCGTGCGGCAACACGCTTCACGTCCACGATCTCGTCGATTTCGTTTCAGAAGAGGCGGAAGAAGCGGGGCGCAACGCGGCTGCGCGCGCGTTAGGACGTTCGAAGCCGGCGGAACGCGTCGCGGAGGTCGTCAACGGCGAGGGCGTCGGCTACGTCGTCCCGCAGAAACTTGACCTCGACGCGCTTCCGGAAGAAGTTCCGTTCTTCTTACGTGTTCGCGGCGTCTACCGAGATAGAAAGTTGGTCGTGCGCAAAGGGGACGAGACGATCAAGGAGATCAAACGTCCTCGCGTCGCGCCCGCGGAAATGGAACGCGTCGTTCTCAAAAAGTCGCAGCTGGAAGACATGGACGGCAAGACGTTGACGATCTCGCTTGAAGAATGACGAACGTCCTTTTGGCGTCGATCGTTTGTTCGCGAAACGCGGCTCGCGACGCGCGTGAAACTTGCGAGAACGCGATTATCTGAACAGAGGAGTCCTCAATGGAAGGGAACGAAATCCCGGTCATTCGCGAGTTGTCGAAAAGCATGATCAATAGGATCGCGGCTGGCGAGGTCGTCGAACGGCCCGCCAACGTGGTCAAGGAGCTCGTGGAAAACGCGATAGACGCGGGCGCGACCCGGATCGACCTCGAGGTTGAAAAGAGCGGCGTTGAAATTCTTAAAGTGATCGACAACGGTCACGGTATCCCCGCCGATCAGCTGGAACTGGCGCTCACGCCCCACGCGACGAGTAAGATTGCGCAGCCGGACGACCTTTTCAACATCTCGACGCTTGGATTCCGCGGCGAGGCGCTCGCGTCAATCGCCGAAGTCTGTCATCTTACTTTGACGTCGCGCGCGATCGGCGCGTCGGACGGCGCTCGGATTCGAACGGACGGAGAAACGAAATACCCCGTCGAACTTTGCGGGCGGAACGTCGGAACGACCGTCGAAGTTCGCGACCTTTTCTTTAACGCGCCCGTGCGCCGAAAATTCCTGAAGAGTCCCGGCGCGGAATTTGGCCATATCAAAGACTCGTTGACCCGTCTCGCGATTCCGCATCCTGAAATCGCCTTTACGCTTAAGCACGACGGGAACCTTGAAATCGACCTGCCGAAATCGCGCGACATGCTTGATCGCATCCGCGCCCTCTTCGGCGATAGGACGGCGAACAGTCTCGTTCGCGTCGACTATAAAACGCCGCGTCAGGACGTCGTGTTTTCCGGTTACGTCGGACGCCCCGATCTATATCGTGGCTCGACCGCGGCGCAGTTTCTCTTTGTCAACGGGCGATTCTTCAAAGACAAACAGCTCGCCGCCGCGCTGAAGGCGGCGTATCAAGGCGTTCTCAAACAAGGGATGTATCCCGTCGTTTTCCTTAACGTCGCGACTCCCGCCGGTTTCGTCGACGTAAACGTTCATCCGATGAAGCAGGAGGTTCGTTTTCTCGACGGACAGGCGATGTATTCGGGGATGCTCCACAGCGTTCGCGACAGTCTTTTTGGCGCCGTCAATTTAGAAAAGCGCCCCTCGACGGAAACGATTGCGGAAGCCGCCGGCGTCGAACTGCCGGCCCCCGAACCTTCGCAAGGCGCAAACGACGGCGAGAGCGAGCCTCGCGAGATACGTTTTGTACCCGACGTCGATCCTTATGATCCGCAGGGAGCGATTTCTAGCGATCTCGTCGCGCAGCGACAAAACGACGTCGGAACGTGGTTCGAAAAATCGAAAACAAACGACGGCAAGACGTCTTCGTCTTCCGCGCCGCAAACCGTCCCCGCCGTTTCGGACGCCCAGAACCTTAAAGAGGCAAACGACGCCCTCGCCGACGCCGCTTGGAACGACGCTCGTTCGAGCGCCGGAATCGGCGCTTTGCCGCGTTATCATGGCGGAACGCCCGAATTTAAAAAGTTTCCCAACCTTAACGAAGGTTTTTCCGCTAGAAGTCATGAAAACGGCGCTCGGCGTCATGCGGCGTCGGACGCCGCGCCGAAAGAGCCCGCGCTTTTGCCGTCCCGCGCCGAAGAGCCTATTTCCGCGCTTTCTTTCGACGAGCGACGGGCGCGCGTCAAGTCGAATAGCGAAAATCGCGTCGCTATGGCAAGCCGTCTGATAGCGTCCACGTCCGACGGACGGCCCGTCGTCCAGTTTTGCGACCGCTATCTCGTATTGGAGGCTCCCGACGGAATCGCGATCGTCGATCAGCACGCGCTCCACGAGCGGATTCTCTACGAAAGAATCAAAGCGCTGTACGACAAGGGAGATATTCAAGTTCAACGACTTGTCGTTCCCGAGCCGGTCGAGCTTTCGCCGACAGAATACGCTTTTACTGCGGAGAACGCCGCGCGTTTTGAGGCTCTTGGGATTCCTATCGACGTTCAAACCGCGCCGAGGATCGAAATTCTGGGATACCCGGCGGTCTTCCGCGCCGCCTCGCCTTCAGATATTTTCCTGACCGCCTTCGGCGTTCTCAATGAAAGACGCCCCGACGCGTCGAACCTGTCGGATATCCTTGGGGCCGCGCTCGCGCAGACGGCGTGCAAAGCCGCGATAAAAGCGGGCGACAAGCTCGACGTCGACGAGATTGCCGAACTCGTCGCGCACGCCGAAATGGAAGTCTTTGCTCATCATTGTCCTCACGGACGTCCTTCGACCGTCGTATTTACGACGGAAAAACTCGATAAACTTTTTATTCGCGATTGAGATCGTAAGACCCTTTGACGCGACGGTTTTCGAACGAGTCGTCGATAAAGTCGGAGGAAAATCAAACGTTACGAACTCGGGCGCGCGTTGCCAAAACGCAATTTACTTGAAAGTTGTTCCTATGAAGAAATCGTTCTTTTCCACGTCGTTGTACGCGGCGTTCCTTTGCGTACTTGCCGTTTCCCCGATTAATCGCGCGTCTTTCGTCGCCCTTGCCGAAGAAGACGACCCGAGCCAAATCGTCGCTAAAATGACCGTCGAAGAGAAGGTCGGTCAGATGGTTTGCGTCGCGTTCCGCAGTTGGAACGGCGAAGGAAAGCGAGGTCCCGTGGTCGAACTCAACGACAAGCTCGCCGACGCGATCGCGGATTTTAACCTCGGCGGAATCTGCTTATTCGCGGAGAACTGCCAAGGAACCGAGCAGACCGTCCGGCTTACCGACCAGATTCAGAACGCGGCGCGAAAGTCCTCGACGGGAATCCCGATGCTCATTACGGTCGACCAAGAGGGCGGCTACGTGACGCGATTCAACACGGGCGTCTCCACGCCGGGGAACATGGCGCTGGCGGCGACGGGCTTCCCCCAAGACGCGATAACGGCTGGCGGAATCATCGGCAAGGAGCTTGTCGCGCTCGGGTTTAACGTGAATTTCGGTCCGGCTCTCGACGTGAACAACAACGCGAATAACCCGGTTATCGGCGTTCGGTCTTTTTCCGACGATCCGAACGTCGTCGCGAAGTTTGGCGCCGCTTATATCGACGGACTGCACAGTCAGAGCGCGATTTCCTGCGCGAAGCATTTTCCGGGGCACGGGGACACCGACGTCGACAGCCATACGGGCTTCCCGAAGATCGACAAGTCGCTCGACGAACTCATGAAGATGGAACTTGTTCCCTTCGCGGCGGTTGCGAAGACGACCGACATGGTCATGACGGCGCACATTCAATTTCCGCAAGTTGAGAAAGAATCCTACGTTTCGATTAAATCGGGCGAAAACGTCAATCTTCCCGCGACGTTGTCGAAAGCGATCATAACGGGCGTGCTGCGCGAAAAGCTGGGTTTCGACGGCGTCGTCTGCACCGATTCGCTCGGGATGGCGGCGATCTCCGCCAATTTCAAGCCGATGGATTCCGCGAAACTTGCGATTCTCGCCGACGTCGACCTGCTCCTTATGCCCGTCGTCGTCCAGAACGAGAAGGGGATTCAGGCGCTCAAAGAATACCTCGACGGGATTGTCGCGATGGTTAAGAGCGGCGAGATTCCTGAGTCCGCGCTCGACGATTCCGTCATTCGCATTCTCACGATGAAGCAGAAATACGGCGTCATGTCGCCCTCCGCGCCTCTTGACAATCGCATTCGAAACGCGCTTGAGATCGTTGGTTCGCCGATTTGGCACGAACGCGAATGGAGAATCGCGGTCAGAGCGATCACTGCCTACAAAGGCGCCGACGTCTTGCCCGTCAAACTTGAAAACGACGCGAACGTTCTCTTCCTGAGTCCGAACGAAAGTCTGCTCCTCTCGCCGCAATTTGCGCTCAATCGTCTCCAGAAGGAAGGAATCGTGCCTAACTCCGTTTCGCTTCAAGCGATTAGTTACAGCGACGCCGACGGAAAAGAAGAGGCGACGAAGGCTCTCGAAAAAGCGGACGTCGTCCTCCTATGCACGAAAACGACCAGCCTCGGGATGCTCGACGATTCCGATCCGGAAAACGTCTCCGCGATCTTCGTCAATAAGGCGATTAAGGAAGCTCATAAGCTCGGGAAGAAAGTCGTTCTCATCAGCGCGCAGCTTCCGTACGACGCCGCGTATTATACCGACGCCGACGCGACGCTCCTCGCCTATAATCCTTCGGGAATGACGGAACTTCCGCCTGAGGGCAAGGGGCCGATCGTCAAGTACGGCGCGAACGTTCCCGCCGCCGTCTACGTCGCCCTCGGCGGCGCGAAGCCGCAGGGAAAATGCCCCGTCAACCTCGACGTCTTCTGACGCTCGACGCGAGAGCCCGCGCGGCGTTTCGCGAGTTCGATTAACGGTTTTTTACAGACGGCGGGGAGACGTTCCCCGCCGTTTGCGCGTAATGCGCGCGTGTTTTTACTCGCGGCGTCCGATCGAGGACGTCGTTTTTTTTAGTCGGTAGTCGCAGCGCGCTTTGTGTTTTGTTTCATCGTTGAATTACGGACGCGGCGTCTTTGGAGCGTTCTCCGTCCATTGACAGAATGTCAATCATGCGTTACAATCGCGACATGTGTGGACGTAAGTCCTTTGATTTAACAATTTGATTGATAAACGCCCTTGTTTAAGGAACGCCGGAATGAAAATGAATAAAACCGCCGCGACGGCCGCCGTCGTCGCCGTGATTGCGTGCGCGGGCTACGCGTTTTTACGCGGAGACGCCGTTCGAAACGCGCTCCCGACCGCCGAAGCGGAAACGGTCGCCGCGCCCGCCGTCGATCTTACTCCCGAAAACTCCCTCACGACGATTTCCGGCGAAAAGATAGCGCTCGAATCGCTCGCGCATTACGACGCCGACGCCGATTCGACCGTCTACTTCCTCTCTGAGATCAGCCCCGATTCCCTCGTGAAGATTTACGAAGCGCTCGAATGGAAGCCCGAGGGCAAGCTCGGCGTTAAGATTTCGACCGGCGAATCGATGAAGACGAACCATCTTCGTCCCGAACTCATCGGCAAACTCGTCAAACAGCTCGACGGCACGATCGTCGAATGCAACACGGCGTACGGCGGGAACCGCATGGAGACCGCCAAGCACTGGCAGACGATTAAGGAACACGGCTACCTCGACATGGCGCCCTGCGATATTCTCGACGAAGAAGGATCCATGACGCTCAAGGTCGACGGTTACGCGCGCATTCCTGAGAACTACGTCGGAACGCATTTCAAGAATTACGATTCCTACCTCGTTCTGTCCCACTTCAAAGGGCATCAGATGGGCGGGTTTGGCGGCGCGCTCAAGAACATCTCGATCGGGTTCGGCTCGACGATGGGCAAGAACAACATCCACACCGGCGGCAAGAGCAAGTCGACGTGGATGGGCGGCGTTCAAGACGAATTCACCGAGAGCATGGCGGACGCCGCGAAGTCGGTTCATACCGCGATGAACGGACGTATCGTCTACATCAGCGTGATGAACCGTCTTTCGATCGACTGCGACTGCAACGGCAATCCTGCGGAGCCGGAGATGGGCGACGTCGGAATCCTCGCGTCCGCGAATCCCGTCGCGCTTGACCAGGCGTGCGTCGATCTCGTTTACGCTTCGAAGGACAATACCGCGTCGCTTCGCAACCGCATGGAAAAGCAGAACGCCGTTCACATCCTAGAGACGGCGGAGAAGATCAATCTCGGCAAGCGCGCTTATAAGCTCGTCGATTTGGATGACTGATTTTCCCTCGATTCTCGTTCGCGAGTTTATTCTCGTCGCTTACTTTTTCGAGGTTCAGTTTCTCCAGATTTTCTGGTACTGGGTTCTCGGCATGGCGATCGGAACGCTCGTGTCGGTCTTCTGCAAGGAGCGAATCCATAGCGCGGTTCGCTCCTTGAGCAAAGGCGTCCCCGGAGGTTTGGGGATCGTTTTTGCGAGCGTTTTGGGGATTCTCTCGCCGCTGTGCATGTACGGAACGATCCCGATCGCGGCGAGTTTTTCCAAGTCGGGCGTTCGCGACGACTGGCTCGCCGCCTTTATGACGAGTTCCGTACTGCTCAACCCGCAGCTTGTCGTCTACAGTATGGCGCTCGGGAAAACGGCGTTGATCGCGCGGGTCGTTTCCTGTTTTCTCTGCGGGGCGGTCGCGGGCGTTTTGATCCGCGTTTTCTATAAAAATCAGAGCTTCTTCACGTTCGAGGGATTTTCAGAGCCGAAGAATCGCGACGTCGATCCGAATATTGTCATGCGAGTCCTGAAGAATTTCGGGCGCAACCTCCGAGCGACGGGGCTATATTTTCTCTTTGGCGTCCTTCTAGCGGCGCTTTTTCGACGTTACGTTCCCTCGGAAATTATGACGGCGGTCTTTGGCGGCAATCGCATGTGGGGAATCCTCATGGCGGCGACGGTCGGCGTTCCGCTTTACGCGTGCGGCGGCGGCACGATACCGCTTCTTCGGGAGTGGATCGGATCCGGCATGAGTCTTGGGAGCGCGGTCGCGTTCATGATCACCGGTCCCGCGACGAAAATCACGAACCTTGGCGCGCTCAAAATCGTCCTCGGCGCGAAACGCTTCGGACTCTATCTCGCCTATATTATGACCTTCTCGCTAATCGCCGGAATCGCGGCGAATCTTCTGCGATAGGATTGTTCGCTCAAGACTTTTTTGTGGCCCTCGAATAACTATGAACAGACAAGGCGTTGCCTCGCTTGGTTTCTGGAGGTATAATAACCGACCGGTTGGAGCTATTGATTTTTAGAGGATTTGATTAGAGACGCTGTGTAATACGTTGTAGATTAAGTACTTATTTGATTGTCGAGCGTTTTATTCAGGAGGTAGAAATACGATGGCGGAGTTTGAAGGATTTGGCAAGCCTGTTATGACTAATTTGCCGCGCGAGTTGGGTAATTCGATTATTAGGAGGATTCTGAGCACTCCTCGTCTCGACTATGCAAAATTAAAGGAAGAAGCGGAAAAGATCGAAAAACAAATGTTAGAATTGAGGCGGCAAGAAGATGCGCAAAGGAATTCTGCAGGGTGACTTTTTTTATTGCGACCATCTAGGCGCTTCTTGTCATGACGAACATGACGTCCTAAATTTTTCTGTAGATCGACCCGAAGGGTTTGGACTTGTCTCTTATGTCCAGCGTTACGCCTTTTCTGACGAGGCTTTCGGCGTCATGAGAACTTACGTTGTTCGCGATTTGCAGACGTCTGAACTAGTGGGGTATTTTTCCCTCAAGGCGGGGCTGGTTTCGTTAAATGAACGAGAAGTGGAAGTTCAAGAGGGCGAATCAAAAAGAACGGAAATTTTATTCGATACCGTTCCCGGCGTTGAATTGGCAAACTTTGCTATAAACAGCTCTTACATAAAAAATAGACCAAGTGTTAAGGGAATAGGCGTCGTTATTTTCCAGCAATTTGTCCTTCCTATTGTCCGACAAGTAGCCGAAAACGTTGCGGTAAAGATCTTGTACATTTTTGCCTTGCCATACGACGGGCTTATTAAACGGTATAAGGACGTTTATGGATTTGAAAGATTAGGCGAGTATGACGAACATGAACTCCACAAAAGGCTTAAACCCGCCTATGATCAGAGTTGTGCGTTTATGTACGTCGTCCTGTGACCCTTGCTTGTTTCGTCAATAATTGTTTTCTGGTTTTGACCTCCTATCATGTCGACGCAACTTCATATCAAAACCTTTGACGAACTCACGACGCGCGAGCTTTATGAGATTCTCCGCCTCCGCGCGGCGGTTTTCGTCGTCGAGCAGGATTGCGTCTACCAAGACCTTGACGGGCTCGACTACGACGCCGTTCACATTTTTCTGACGGAGGAGGGGCGCGTCCGCGCCTGCGCCCGAGTCTATCTCCGCGACGCCGACTCGAACCTCTGGGGGATTGGTCGTGTCGTGACGGACGAGCGGCGTCGGGGGCTTGGTTCGCAGGTCTTCGGCGTCGCGCAGCGCGTCGTTCAAGAGAAAGCGCCGACCGCGACGGTTCGAATTGAGTCTCAGTGTCAGGCGCAAGGCTTTTACGAGAAATTCGGGTTCCGCCCTGTCTCGGAGCCGTTCATGATGGATCAGTTGCCGCATATCAAGATGGAAAAGCGCTTTACAAACGATGGTGATCGCGAATGAAACAGTATGTCGTCGACGCTTTTACCGATCGCGTCTTTAGCGGCAACCCCGCCGCCGTGTGTTTTCCCGACGAATGGCCGACCTCCGAGGTCATGCTCAATATCGCGCGTGAAAACAGGTTTTCCGAGACCGCGTTCGTCGTGCGGGAAGGGGAGAAATATCATTTGCGATGGTTTACGCCCGGGAGCGAAATCGACCTTTGCGGTCACGCGACGCTTGCGGCGGCGTTTACGCTCTTCATGTTTTACGACCGCGACGCTCCAGAACTCGTCTTCGACACGCAGAGCGGCGACCTGATCGCGACGCGCGGCGCGCAGGGACGGATCGAGTTGCAGTTCCCCGCCTATGCGTTGACCAAAGTTCCCGTTGATTCCAAAATAATCGACGCGTTCGGAAAAGCGCCGACGGAGGCGTATCTCGGACGCGATCTTCTTTGCGTCTTTGACGACGAAGAGACGGTGCGGCGTATGGCGCCCGATTCCAATAAACTCTGGACGCTTCCCGGCGCGCTCGTTCATGCGACGGCTCCCGGCGCCGAAACGGACTGCGTCTCGCGCAGCTTCGCTCCGAAATTCGGAATTCGAGAAGACCCCGTCTGCGGCTCGGGACATTGTCATATCGCTCCGTATTGGTCGCGGCGACTCGGCAAGAAGGAAATTGTCGCGTATCAAGCGTCGGATCGCGGCGGGACGCTATACTGCCGCGTCGAAGGCGACGTCGTCTACCTTTCGGGCGCCGCCGCGCTTTTTTCCGCCGGCGAGATTTTCGTCGAATCGTAAAAGTCTGAACATTTCGCGCAGCGCGGCTTTCTCTCGATAATTCAAACGGAGTCCAGTCGTATGAAATATATTACGAAGTATGCGACGCCCCTAGGCGAGGCGACGTTGGCAAGCGACGACAAACGTTTGATTGGATTTTGGTTCGACGGTCAAAAATACGACAGAGACGCGCTGACCGGCGAGGAGATTTGCGAGAAGACGACGCCCGTCTTAGACGCCGCGAAGCGATGGCTTGACGTCTACTTTTCCGGGAAGAATCCGGGGAGTCCCCCGCCGATGGTCGTCGAGGGATCGCGTTTTAAGCGGCTGGTCGTCGAACTCATGACGACGATACCCTACGGGCGCGTCGCGACGTACGGCGCGCTGGCGTCGGCGGTCGCGTCGCGCATGGGGCGCGATCGGACTTCGGCGCGCGCCGTCGGCGGCGCGGTCGGGCGCAATTCGCTATCGATATTTGTTCCATGCCATCGGGTTGTCGGATCCGACGGACGGCTGACAGGCTACGCCGGCGGACTAGAGCGTAAGGTTTGGCTCCTTGAATTGGAGGGCGTCCCGTTAACGGAGAAGGGCGTTTCCGCAACAGCGTTAATAAAAAGCCTTTAGCGATCGAGACACATTGTAGACCTCGTTTTGAACCGGCGTCTCATTCTCGCGAAACTTGGAAAACTAAACCTGAACGATGATTGTTAAGTGTATAAAGACTAAGCGATCCGAGGTCTATTCGGAAAAGTCCCCTGATCGGAACTATCATTTCTTAGATTCCAACGAATGCGTAACGAGGGACAAGCGATACGTCGTTTATGCGGTCGCCTATGATTCGTTTTCGACTCCGAGCGTGGAATATTGTACAATCGAGGAACATTTTTGGTATGGCGATTTTTACTATCTGATCGTCGACGACGACGGAGACGTCCGCTGGAAACTCGGCTATTTGTTTGAGGTCGTCTGTCCCCATTTTTACGGCGAAGGCTGGTGTTTTCGCCATTTCCCTAACGACGACAAAGGCGGCGGGTTGCAAGGTCTGTTTGGCTCCGAAGGAATGATTAAAGACCCTGAGTATATCGACCGTATTATGTTAGGCGACGATACGGAAGAGGATAGGAACGAACTTTTGGGGTGGATAAAACGCGTCGACGAGTCAATGCTCAAAGCGACATGTTCCTGCTGCCCCGACGTTCGGGCGGTCGTCGCTTCAAATCAGCGCTGGAAGCCCCTGATAAACAACTACGGCGCTATCGACGGTTATTGGGAGAACCCCGAGTAGACGACCGGTTCGTCGTTCGTGAGGCGACCTTGAAACGTATCGTTTTTCGCGATCTACGCTTAGAAGAAAGACGCGACGCTTGTCGACAAATAAGACGTTAGGGAGTAAAATATCGTCTCAGGTGCGAAATTTAAAAATTTTTTCATTTTCGGAAGCGGCCCATGCGGCTTATTGAAAGACCTGAATATATGCGACGGCTTCTCGACCTGATGGGCACGCCGGATATCAAGATTATCACCGGGGTGCGTCGGAGCGGAAAGTCAGAGCTGATGAAATCCTATATCAGAAGGATTGAAGAGACTCAACCGGATGCTAACGTCATTTTCGTCGATTTCTTTGACCTGAAATATGAGGGTTTGAAGGAATATCATGCCCTGCATGACTACGTCGAGAGCCGCTATGATCCGAAGAAGCGGAATTATGTGCTTGTGGATGAAGTGCAGCTATGCGAGAAATTCGAACTTGCAATCAACAGTTTGCATACTTCCCGGAAATATGATCTTTATATTACTGGTTCCAACGCATTCCTTCTGAGTTCCGACCTGACGACGCTGTTTACGGGGCGCTTCATCGAGATTCATGTGTTCCCATTCAGTTTTGAGGAGTTTTGCCGCTATCATGCGGATGAAGAAGACGCGTCGAAGCTCTTTGACGACTACGTGATCAAGGGGGGACTGGCGGGTTCTTATGAATACCGAACGGAAAGAGATCGAGTCAACTATATCCGAGACGTCTACGACACGATCGTCAATCGGGATCTGGTCGCAAAGTACAATCTGTCGGACGTTACGACGCTGGAGCGTCTGACGGAGTTTATGATGGACAATGTTTCCAGCCTGACTTCTCCCAACAATATCAGCGGCGCGCTAACGGCAAATTCGGTTGTTACAAATCACAAAACGGTCGGCAACTATATCAAGTATCTCTGCGACGCTTTCGTTTTCTATGGCGTTCGCCGATACGATATCCGGGGAAAGAAGTATCTGAAGGCTTCAATGAAATACTACTTAAGCGATACGGGAATCCGATTTGCGCGACTGGGCAGAAGGAATCTTGATTATGGTCGGATGTATGAGAATATTGTCTGCGTCGAATTGATGCGTCGCGGATTCGAAGTCTATGTCGGCAAACTTTATCAGAAGGAAGTAGATTTTGTGGCGCTCCGCGGCGATGAGAAAATCTATATTCAGGTAAGCGACGATATTACTAGTCCGAAAACATTTGAACGGGAATATGATCCGCTCCTTAGGATCAAGGACGCCTATCCCAAGTTGATTCTTGCCAATACAAAACATGAGACTTATGACTATGAAGGAATTAAGGTGCACAACTTGTCTGATTGGCTGCTGAAGAAGGCTTGAGAAGATGAATAATCCGATGGACGCGTCAAAGTAACGGCGATCTCGTCGCGTAGAAAGCGCGTTTGGACTCGTTTAGAGAGTTTGGCGACGCGTCGTCGAATGACATTTGACCGCATACTGAAGGGGTAATTCAAAATGGAGCCGAGTTTTCTTCGAAATCGCGGGGTCGTCTCCTTTTTTAAAGCGACGTCGTTATTGCTCGACGTCTATTCTGTCGCGGGGATCGCGTTTGCTTTTACCGTCTTTATCTATCAATGTCATTCGGGGAATCTCGTTGTCAAAGATGGAAACGACGAACTTTTGGTTCTGTTGGATATTGCCGCGTTCGTATGCGGGAGCATATGGTTGTTTTGTTTGCCGGCGAGGATTTTGATCTTTATTATCTTCTTTAAAGCCTCGCAAGGATTATTATGGAAAACGTTTGTTTTCAACGTGTCGTTGCAGTTAATGACGCCGTTTTTTGTGTTTTTACGAGCGCTCGGTCTAGCCGTTTGACCATTTGCGGAAACGCTCTTTGCCGCGTTGAAACCTCGTATTGCGGCAAACCTTAGCGTAATCGTCCCGTTTTGGAATGGAGGAGTCTATGACGTTCGGCGACGTGGTTCTACCGGGACTGATCCCTTTGTTTGGGGCGTTTATCGGCGCATTAATCGCCAACTTTTTTCCCGATAAAACGCCGCTAAAGGTTCAAGGCGTCTTCTACGGTTTCATCGGCGGTTTTTTCGTTTCGGCGGCGTTTTGGAGCATGACTCATTATGAGTTTATGTTGAGAATTCGATTCGAGAAGGCGGCTTTTTTCGTCCCGATCGCAGTCTGTTTTCTTCTTGGCGTTCTCCTCTTGCCGACGTTTTCTGCGGTTGCGCGAATTTATCGCGGCGCGAAGGGAAAAGCTCGAACCGGTCTTCGAAAGGCGACGAAATTTCTTATCGCCGTCGCGATCTACTCTATCGTAAGAGGCGTGGCGTTTGGCGTTGGCGTCAGCGAAAGATTTGGCTTGGAAAACGAAAGTCTTGGTTTGGAACTCGTATGGAAGCTTTCGATAATAACGGCGTTGCAGAACCTCGTTTGGGGCGCGTTTGTCGCGTGCGCTTTCCGTTTTTCAGGCTTTTCCGTTTCGAAGTCCATCCTATTTGCCTCGCTTGTGGGCGTCGCGACGACGGTAGCCGCGCCGTCGTTTTTCTTGTGGCGTGGCGAGGAGTCCCCGCTTCCGTTTTTCGTCTTCTTCGCCGGCGGCGTCATGTTTTCGCTCGTCGTGGAAATTCTGTTTACTCGAAGAGCTTGGGACGAATATTTTTCGATCCTCGCGCTCCTTGCCGCGTATTTCGCGTGTTTTCTCGGAATGTGGCTGGTCAATCCCTTTTAACCCGCTACGGTTTTGGGAATTGACGAGCTAAATTATACGAGAGACGAGCGTTTATTCAGAAATAAAATAAACTTTAGCGCCGAGTCGTCGATTGTTCTCGGTTAACGCTTTATCCTGTAAAGAAGAAGCCCCTTGCGATTGTTTACAAGGGGCTTCTTCTCGTTTTTTACGCTTAGTTCTTTACGGTTGATAATTCTCGACATAGTTCAAAATATATCGAAGTCTATTCGCAAAGAAATTTTTGATACCGTTGATATTGCTGTCCCATCCCCAAGACGTGTCGCCAAAACGTTTGTAAAAGTCCGGCATATAAGGCGCGTAGACTTCAGAGAAACTGTCAAGGGCAGACTGGACGTTGGTCGTCGAGAAATTATCTTCGCCCAAACTCCTAATCTTATCCACAAAGCTTTGATAAAACTCGTCGTTTTTCAACACGCTGGCGAAGAGAGGATCGGATTTGAGCGCAACGGCGAAAGAATTGTAGTTGTATGCCGTTTTTGGCTGGCTGTAGATAGACGAGGAATATTCCGTATCATAGAGAATCCATCGCCACTTGCCGTCTCCGAAAGAGTCGTTTTCAGCCGTTCTTACGCGCCAAAGACGAGTGTTTTTCTTAGGAGTCCAGTCGCCGTTTCCAATATAGATTTGGACTGCGTAGTAGTCGATCATTGATTCGACGTCTACGACGTTGCAAAACGCGTTGTAGATTTCAGGATCAGAAAGATCCATTTTGGCATAAGCTTGCAATTCTTCAAACAGGGCGATATCCGCGTCTTTGCCCTCGTCGATAACTCCTTCTTCGACGATGATCACGTTACTTTTGGCTACGCCGTAGCGATCTGCAAAAAGTTTGTCGCTAAACTTCTCTTGCATGACGTAGACGCCCATATACTCGCCGTTCAAATAGAGTATGGCGGGTCTGTTTGCCTGTGTGGTAAGATCGAGGTCTTTTACGAGACCCTGAATTAATGAATCGCGGAATTTAAGGTATTCTGTGTCGTTTCCGCCGTTTCTTAAGACAAAGCTTTTATAGGCGGAAACGACCTCGCCGTCGCTCGATATAGCGTCGTCAAATAAGGCGTATTGAAGTTCTTTTGCGCCATAATCCTTCTTGAAGTAGACGTTAAAAGATTTCTGAGAAAATTTGCGACTGAAACCGCCGTGAAGCCTGATTCCACAGTTTTCTACGACATAATTGTCGCCGTCAAAAATTTCAATAGTCGCAGGTCTTTCCCAGTCCTTGCCCTTTTGCATGTAGTTGCCTTGGTACAACCAAAATTCTTGATTGGCAATGATAGCCGCCGCCTCCGGCGTACTGCTCCAAGCGTCGTAATAAACGCCCTTAACCATAATGCCGGAGTCATAATCCAACAGATTGTCATAGTCCGTCGAAATCGAAATAACGGCGATAGGTTCTCTCTCTTGGAAGAAATAAGTTCGGGTTGCGATTGGAGACGTATCGCCGTTTGACGCGACCGCTATCGCCTTAATTGTAATAGCCTTTGGCAGACTATTGTCGTCATAGATCCTGTGCCCGCCGACGTTGATAAGGTCGGAATCGGCGGCAAACCGACTAGCGTTTGCCGTCAGTTGCAGAGGCTCGCTATATAGGTTTTCTGGCGAGATCGTAGGATCAGAGCCGTCGGTCGTATAATAGACGGAATATCCTATCGGCGCGTATAGTTCGAGTTCCTGATCCGCGACGCTTACGCCGGCTTCAATGGAGAAGGCTACTTCTGGAAACGTACTCAAGCGGAGGAGAACTTCGTTGGGGCCTTTGGCGACTTCTCGGATTGTTCCAGAGAGGGCGCCTGCCGCGACTCCGTAATTATTCCAAGAGGTCTGCGAGCTTACGTCGACAAATTCATATCCCGGGTTGAGCTTCAGGTTTTTAATTTCAAACGTCGTTCCGGGAAGGAACTTCTCGTAAAAGTCTCCGACGTTCTCGGCGTATAGTTCGCCGTTTATGTAGACGTCGAAGGAGCCGATATTACCCTCTTTAATATCGACGACGTCAAGATTGTAGAGGAGTTGACCGTCGAGTGTGAAGTTGACGTCTAAAGGATATTTAGAGGCGGTCGCCAGCGAGACAAGGACCTCGTTGGGGCCTTTGGAGACTTTTTGGATTGTTCCGGAGAGCGAGCCCGCCGCGACGCCGTAATTTTTCCAAGAGGTCTTTGAACTTACATTAATGAATTCATATTCTGGATTGAGTTTCAGGTTTTTAATCTCAAACGTCGTTCCGGGAAGGAACTCGTCGTAAAAGTCTCCGACGTTCTCGGCGTATAGTTCGTCGTTTATGTAAACGTCGAAGGAGCCGATATTACCCTCTTTGATATCGACGACGCCTTGATCGTAAAGGAGTTGACCGTCAAGCGTAAAGTTGACGTCTAAAGGATATTTAGAGACGGTCGCCAGCGAGAGAAGGACTTCGTTAGGTCCTTTGGAGATTTTTTGAATCGTTCCAGAGAGCGCGCCAGCCGCGACGCCGTAGTTTTTCCAAGAGGTTTTTGAACTTACGTTAATAAATTCATAACCAGGGTCGAGACTCAGGTTTTTAATTTCAAATTTTGTTCCGGGGAAGAACTCTCCGTAAAAGTCTCCGACGTTCTCGGCGTATAGTTCGTCGTTTATGTAAACGTCGAAGGAGCCGATAGCGCTCTCTTTGATATCGACGACGCCTTGATCGTAAAGGAGCTTGCCGTCGAGCGTAAAGTTAACGTCCAAAGGATATTTAGAGACGGTCGCCAGCGAGAGAAGAACCTCGTTGGGACCAGCCGCGACTTCTTGGATCGTCCCGGAGAGCGCGCCTGCCGCGACGCCGTAATTTTTCCAAGAGGTCTGCGAACTTACGTCGATAAACTCATATCCCGGGTTGAGACTGACGTTTTTAATTTCAAATTTCGTTCCGGGAAGGAACACTTCAAAGAAGTCTCCGACGTTTTCGGCGTATAATTCGTCGTTTATATAAACGTCGAAGGAGCCGATATTACCCTCTTTGATATCGACGACGCCCTGATCGTAAAGGAGCTTGCCGTCGAGTTTGAAATTAACGTCCAGCGGGTAGCCGGGAGCGTCCAAACTGGCGGAACTCGCGTCGGCAATAGTCGTTTGGGAATCCTCAAGCGCGCCGAGAGGAATTGGCGCGGCGTCTGGCGTCGCGTTTGAAATATATTCAGACGTCGGAACCGACGTTTGAACGTTTTCCGGCGTAATCAAGGGCGTCGAAACGGACAGAAGTTCCCGGCGCTCCAGCGGTTCAATGCGAAGCAAACGCGAAGCCTTCGCGACTGAAGAAGATACTTGGGAATTGCGAGAGCGCAGAACGCTCTTGAATAATCTCGAAAACACGATGAACCTCCTCGATATGGGGGAGCGTGCGAAACCGACCTAAAACGCCGTTCTTAACATTTTTCTTACTGTAGCGCTCCTGACTGCGTGGCTCTAATGTTGAAGAACTGAATCGTAAGAGTCGTCGCCAATCAACTCATGCTTAGGGTATTGTCTTACTTTCTAAAAGAGCGGGTTGTGTTACGGATGGAACCAAGGAAAGCGGCAAACGACTTTGGAACGAGAGCGCCCCCTCTCATATCGACGTCAAACCGACTTCCATACACGTTTCAGTGTAGAATAGACGCGAGGCGAAAGCGAGAACGCGACTATTGCCGCAATAATTCGCAATTATCTAACTGCCGATCTCCTCGACTACTTCGACATGCCGCTCCTGCCCACTAATCGCGCCAAGTTTAGACAGAGTCAAATAATTGTCAAGATAATCGACCCTAAAATAATAACAATTATTGACTTTTTGGGACGTCGATATGTCGACTTGCCGTCGAATACCTCCTAAACATGGAACGATCAGACGTTTGAGGCGTCAAGTTCAAACGGACATAGAATATGACTCTTGCCGATTGTTTTTGTTCTCCTCGAACGTGTTTTTTTATATAAATTGCCGGCGAACGTTTGACCGCGATCACAAGGCTTCGGTTATTTCCTGACCGCTCGTCGAATTGTTTATGTTTGAACGTCGACATTAATTTCGACGTCATGGGGAGAATAATCGTATTTACAACGTCGCGACTTGTAGAATTTATAGGAATTTAAGTGTAGAATAAATAAGACGGCTGAAAAGCAATCTCCATATAGCGAAAGGTTGAGAATGAAAGAATTTGACATTAAGGAAGAATCGCTGAACTACCACGCCCTATTGGCGAAGAATTGGGGCGCGCTTACGACGAAGGGCGCCGACGGTCGCGTGAACTCGATGACGATTTCATGGGGACAGTATGGCAGTCTGTGGATGAACGGGCGCGAGAACAACCTGCCGGTTGCGACCGTGTACGTGCGGACGCGACGTTTTACCCGCCCTCTTATGGACTCCTCCGCGGCCTTTTCGATCTCCTTCGTTAAGCCCGAATATAAGAAAGCGCTCGGATTCCTCGGCTCTAAAAGCGGCGCCGACTACCCCGACAAAATCGCCGCGAGCGGTCTTACGACCGAATTTTACAACGGAATTCCGTATATCGCCGAATCGTCGATCGTTCTCGTCTGTCGCAAACTCTATCAAGCGCGGTTGCAAGAGAGCGGCTTCGTCGATCAAGAGATCAAAACCGCGAGCTATTCCGACGGAGATTATCACGTGGAATACGTCGGTCAAATCGTCGCCGCGCTCAAGGAGTGAACGAAGCGTCCGTTCGTGAATTCCCGAAACTTTGTGAAAATCAAAACGCGCGCGACTTGGCGTTGACGCGAAGACGCCCGGCGACGCTCCGAATAACGTCGATTCTCCTTTGCGGAGAGTCCTAACGATCTAACCTGTTCCATTCCCATTTTGCACAAGGAGATACGATTATGTCGTTACGTTCTTATGGAAAATTCGCGGCGGTCTTCGCCGTCGGCGTTCTTTGGACGCTTTCGTTTCTACCGACGAGCGGCGCGGCGGAATCCCGCATATGGACCGACGCTTCGGGCAAACACAAAACGACGGCGACGTTCGTGTCTCGGGACGGGACGACTGTTCGGCTCCGTCGAAGCGACGGTAAGACGATTATCATGCAGATGGAAAAGCTGAGCGCCCAGGATCAGGAATATATCGAGTCGCTCGATTCGAATCCCTTCGAAGAAGGCGTCGTTGAAGACGAAAACGCCGCTCCGGCCGCGACCTCGGGAGCATTTCCTATCTCGGGCAAGACGCAGAAATTCGACGGGTGGGACAAGCCGATTTTCCTCGGCGATCGGACGCGTGAAAAGAGTCTTTCCATCGCTAGCGCGACGTCGGAATGGAAATACTCCCCGGTCGTCGCGGAGCCGAAGCCGCTCAAAGATTTCCGTTCTGTGCCCGTTTTCAAGGGCGGCTCTATTGACGTCGCCGCCATGCATGATTTGCGTGTGATCGCGCCGCCGAAGGATCGCCCTGAGGGCGCGTTTTTCGTCGGGTTCAGGACGGGCGTTTTGAACACGGCGCAGTCTTATATCGCGCGGTGCGACGTTTCCGAGGGCGTCGGAGAACTTTCCGAGCTTGCGGTCAAAGAGGCGCGGCTTTGCGACGTCTCGCCCGACGGCGCGTGGGGGCTCTTCATTGTCGGACTGAACGTCGAGCCGGGGTTCCCGAAGAAATCGTTTCTCGCGTTCGTCGATCTCAGCGCCGTTTCGCGCGGCGTAACCCTCAGCCCTGCGGCGATTTTCTGCCCGTATTATGAAGAGAAGTCGATCGGAACTTTTAAGAATCGCACCTTCGGCGAGTTAGAGAACGCGCTTTGGGTCGACGAAGAGCACGTGATCACGCAGACTCGCGGAGAAACGACGCTCTGGAATCTGAAGACGTGTGAGGCTGAGTACACGATCGCGCTCGCCGGGTATGCGGCGCTCGATCCTTCGCGTAAGAATCTGGTTCTCGTTTCGGGAATCGCGGCGGGATTTTACGACGCGCTAACGGGCGCGGCGGTCGGACGGGTCGCGGTGGAGAAGTCGACTGGCGAGCCTGTTTTTTCGCAACCGAACTGCGCGTTTTCGCAGAGCGGCGCGAAGCTGGCGTTTTCGACGCCGCAGGGTCTGGCGATCGCCGATCTCACGGTTGGGAAGGTCGAACGCGTTTTGAGGTCTCCGACGCTCTTCAAAGCGTTGGCGTGGGGCGCGGAAAATTACGTGATCTGGGGGCAAATTGGATTCGACCTCGAGACGGAGTCGTCGCTGTGCAGCTATTCGGGATTGGGAACGGAAATGAATAGCGTCGCGGGCGCGTTCGGACGCGTCTGGACCGTCGCGGAAAAGACGCTCGTCGGGTTTGAAGCTCCGCACCAAGCGGCGTTAGACGCGTTGAAGCAGGCGGCAAACCCTGACGCGTACGAGATATACCCAGGCGTCGGGGTCGCGATTAAGACGGATCTCAACGGGCTGCTCGACTCGAAAGAAGTCGTCGCGAATCTTGAAGAGAGCGTGAAGCGCGCGGGATTAAAGGTCGATCCGAAGTCGTCGATCGTCGTGACGGCGAAGTGCAAAGACACGGGCAAGACGGTCGAAACGACGTGCGCGGAAGTCGAACGTACTCTGCCTCTCGGGGCGCCGCCGATTCCCCTTCTTGGTCGCGAAAGGCTCAAGTCGGCGATTACGGTCGATCTGAAAATCTTCGAAGAGGGGATTGAGATCACGAAATCGGGCAAGACGCTCTGGAAAATGAGCGCGATAACAACGGGGCCCGATAATATCGCAAAGGAGGACGGCAAATCGGTCGAGGAACAGATTCGCGAGGCGAATAAACCGGAAAGCGATTATTTCAAGCACGCGTATATTCCGAAATACGTGTCGAAATCGA
The DNA here is from genome assembly GCA_946408825.1 of uncultured Planctomycetaceae bacterium. Lineage (GTDB taxonomy): Bacteria > Planctomycetota > Planctomycetia > Pirellulales > Thermoguttaceae > RUG369. The sequence goes on along the minus strand of CAMJTU010000003.1, from coordinate 22,424 downwards.
GCAATGGCGCGCCCGTCGTCGGCGCCGCCATGACCCAAGCGCGAATCACGGCAAGCGGCGTCAGATGACGGTCTGACTACGACGTGCGCGTTATGAAAAACGCCGCTTTTTGAGAGGGTTCGCGTCCTTTCGAGCCCCAAAAGGCGGCGTTTCTTTTTTTTGACAAACGACAAGAACAGCGAGAACAGGAGGTTTTGAAGTTGCTCGTTAGAGAATACGGTCAAGCGGACCTGCCCGCGATGATTCAGATATGGAACGAAGTCGTCGACGACGGGGTCGCTTTTCCTCAGGAAGAGCCTCTTGACCTAACAAGCGGCGCGGAATTCTTCGCCGCGCAAAGTTACGCGGCGGTCGCGGAAGTCGACGGAACCGTCAAGGGACTGTATATCCTCCACCCGAACAACGTCGGCAGGTGCGGGCGTTTGTGCAACGCGAGTTACGCGGTCGCCTCCGACGCGCGCGGACGGCGTCTTGGAGAACGTCTTGTTCTCGACAGTTTGAAGAAGGGAAAAGAACTGGGCTTCAACGTGATGCAGTTCAACGCCGTCGTCGAAAGCAACGTCCCGGCGAGACGGCTCTATGAACGACTCGGTTTCGTCAAGCTCGGAACGATCCCCGAGGGCTTTCGCTTAAAAGACGGAACTTACGCGAATATCTGCCTTTACTACTATAAGTTGTAACGCCTTTCGTAGCGCGATCCAGTTTGTTTTCGGACAATCGCGAGAAACGACTATTCCGAGACGTCCTGTTCGTATACGGGACCGGCGTCGTCAAGCCATGCGATTTCCGACTCAACCTCCCAGAAGGATTTTTCGTCAAAGATTTTAGCCTGAAGAAAACGTTTTTTAATGAGATCGACGTCAATATCGAAATCTTCGTAAATGCTGCTCCAATCAAGTGTTCCGTCTTGGTTAAGAAAGGTGTGGAAAAACATATTGTTTTCGTTGCTCGCTTTCCATTTGTTAACAAAAAAGTGAATTTTCTTCATTGTGGAATCATACTCCGCTTCACACCAATATATCTGACCATTTAAAAAAATAGTCGCATCGGAAAACCAGCCGGTATCCAAAAATTGATCAAGACTTCCGTTAATCATAATCCATATGTAGACGCGTTTTATAGAAGTTGCTTTTGTGGGATAAACTTGGAAAACTGACAACGTAGCGACGGTTTTTCGCTCGCGTTCGTTACGAGTTGACGAGCGCCGATTCCCGCGTAACCGCAAAGCGCGGCCCCTCCTCGCCGATTTCTCCCGTCGCGACGAATCGACATTTTTCTAGGACGCGTTTGGAAGCGGCGTTTTCCGGGTCGGTTTCCGCTTCGATCGCCGCGACGTTCGGGTTTTGAAACGCCCAGTCGATCGCCGCGCCGACCGCTTCGGTCGCGTAGCCTTGGTTTTGACAGGATTCTAAAATTCCATAGCCGATTTCCGCGACGCCTTTGGGATCAAGTCCTTTGAAGGAAAGGTCGCCGACATGGGTTCCGTCTTTGAGTTCGATCGTCCAGATCGCATGCCATTCCCATGCGTTTGGATCGTCAAGGGCGCCTTGGAGCATTTCTCGATACGCCGTTTTGAGATCTTCGTCGGTTTCCGAATCGATATAACGTTCCATTTCGTCCCGGGAAGCGACGCGCAGTCTGAGACGTTCGGTTTCAAGGCAAATGTTTTTCATTGTTGCGAAGCGTTTGAGGATTTCAACGTTTTTTTAACGACGTCTAAGAAAACGCCGTCGCGAGTATAATACCGGCAAGTTTTATTCTTGGGAATACGACTTGACGTCATTTCTTGCCGAATCGTTTCGAGCGGCAAGGCTTGTAAAGGACGTCCTGGAAGCTTAGAATGGAATCAGAGACGACGCGGCAACCTGGCTTCGAGACGCTTTTCAGATTTTGAGAGGGGAAGCATAGAATCCGGCGCGTCACTCTTATCCGCGTCGTTTTTCAACGAGTCCTTGTTTCCGTTGTTTTTAAAACCTGAAGAAAGAGATGAAGGCGGCGTCATGTTAGAACAAGAGATTGATCAAATCAAAGAAAGATTGATCAGCGAACTTTCGCCAATTAAGATTTATCTGTTTGGTTCCTTTGCGAGCGGCGCTGCGCGGGAAGACAGCGACCTCGACTTTTATATCGTCGTCAGCGACGACTCGCCGAACATTATGGATATGACGGTAAAAGCTTACAAATCAATTCGATCCGTGCGTAGCCGCGCCGTGGATATCGTGATTGGAGCTGAAAGTCGATTTAATAATCGTAAGGAAAAGGCAGGGATTGAAAGAGAAGTAGCGAAGAAGGGAGTCCTTCTGTATGGCTGACGATAAACGCGCGGACGCTAAAGAATGGACGTCGTTTGCAGACAAAGATTTAGACGTGGCGGTTCATTTGTTCGAGACGTTTCGTCCTATGCCGCTGGAGATTATCTGTTTTCACTGCCAGCAAGCTGCGGAGAAGGCTGTGAAGTCTGTTATTGTCCTCAAGGGAAGTCAGGGAGGATTTCCAAGAAAGCATGATCTGTTTTTGCTCTTGAGCCAGATAAAGAATATGGTTGCAGTCGATGAAAAATTATTCGACTATGCCGACGAACTTACCCCTTATGGCGTCGCGGCGCGATATCCGAGCGAACTGTTCCTAGAGGAGCGTCATGCGGAGAAGGCTATCCGAATGGCGAAGGAATTTGTCGAATGGTCAAAATCCATTATTGCCGCCGCCGAGTCTGAGGATTAGCCGTTGCGAGAGGGGGGGCCGATTTCCCCAAGACCTCGACCTACGATTCTTCCAGGCTTGTCTTGTCAGTTGATCTGTCTATAGCCGAAGCCGTATAATAGCGATTTAATCAGCGGGCGCCGGGGTTAAACGGGCAGCGTTTGCCGACGCATTGATTATTCTGGGTGGAAAGTTTACAGACGATTTCGGGCTTTTCCATTCGGACGCCAAGGCGTTCCGCCGCAAAGTCGACGGCGGAGAGAATCGCGAGGTAGGAATTTCGTTTACAACAGCGCGGACCGCCGATCTCGCCGATCGCCGCAAGCGACCTTGCCGTCGTTTGGTTGCATAACGCGTAAGGCTCGACCGTCAGCGGCGTGGAAGAAGAAACGATAGACATAAACATTCCGGAGCTGATCCCCGCGCCGCACGCGCCCCAGAATCCGCACGCGCCGCCCGGAACTTTTTTCCCGCGATTGGTCATTTCGACGAGCGCTTTTTCAAGGTCTATTTCGCCCCCCGCGTTTCGATACGCCGTCAGGAGCGCCGCGCCGACCATGACATGATGCTCCGGACCGTGCATATGGCAGAAGGACGATTCCGTCATTCTGTGGAAAATTTCGACGGGATTCTTCGACGAACTCGCTAAACAGAGCGAAATAATCGCGTCTAGCCCGGCGACATGACACTCGTTGCAGACGTAATGTCCTTTCACGCAGCGCGTCTTGCTATTTTCCTTCTTATGGCAAATCGCACATTCCATTTCTTCGTCCGCCGCCAGATACTCAAGGGGCGCTTTGCAGACCAAACATTCGTCTTTCATGGCTCTTTTCTTTCACATTCGTCGATACGAACGGTTGTTTACGCGTTATCCTTACGTTCAGACCGTCGCGTCGTTTGCCATATCGGCTTGATCCGCCCATAGCTCGCACTGTTCGATGACGGTTTCGACGGCGCCCGCCGTTTCCTTGGGCGGATAGCCGTACTTGTTGAGGAGTTTTTTGACCATGACTCTCATTTCGGCGCGGGCGGATTCGCGCGTCTGCCAGTCGATCTTTCGATTTCTTCGGAGCGCGTCGGTCAGTTCGCGCGTGAGCGCGACGAGTTGGTCGTTTTCGTAAAAATCGCGAACCGCCTGCGGTTTGGAGAGCGCGTCGTAAAACGCGAGTTCGTCTTCGGTCAAGCCAAGTTTTTCGCCGTCCTTGCGGGCGTCGGCGATCATCTTAGCGAGGTTGAGAAGCTCTTCGATGACCTCGGCGTTCCAAAGCTGTTTTCAAATCCGATGTTGGCTTTTGTCGAGGTCTTGCTCGCCATGAAGGATGGTCTCCCGTTTCGCGGAACGCGTCCGCCGGTTGCGTTTTGACAGAAAATCGCGTCGTCGAAGGACGAATCGACTCTCTGCGTCCGTCCCTATTTTACGACGAAAAGGACGAATTACCAGTCGCGGCGTCTTTTGGAGTCGGTTCTCTTTTTTCCCCTTTTCGACGTCGACGCTTGCTACGCGTCGTCTGTCGATGTACGATAAGCGACGGCGCGACCTCGAACGTGATTTGCCAGACGCGGCTCTCGGGGCTCCCTTTTGAAACGTTGAACAGCTTTTGAAGAACGAGGAACGAAAATGAACGACGTCCGTTTGGTTCCGTTGGAGGAATCCGATCGCGAGCAATTCGTCAGGGACAATCAGGAAGCCTTCAACTACGGCGCGCTGGAGGAGTTTGGACGCAGGGACGATCATTTTGAGGAAGACGGACAGATTATTTCACGGGCGACGATCGAGGCTTCGATCGACGGCGAAAACGCCGAAACCTATCGGATTATGCTCGACGGCGAAAAAGTCGGCGGCGCGGTCTTGAAAATCGAAGGCGAGGAGGGGAAACTCGAACTCTTTTTCGTGTCCCCGCGTTTTCATAGTCAGGGGATTGGCTACGCCGCGTGGCGTGAAATCGAGACGTCTCATCCCGGCGTTAAGAGGTGGGAGGCAACGACGCCGTATTTCGAGAAACGCAACGTTCATTTTTATGTGAATCGCTGCGGGTTTCACATCGTCGAGTACTTCAACAGCCGCCATCGCGACCCCAACGATCTCGAAATCCCGGAAGACGACGCAAACGACGACGGAATGTTCCGATTTGAGAAAATCATGTCCTGAACGGCGTCTTGAAACTGAGCGGGGATTGTATCCAAAATCATAGCGTCATGGCGACGATAAAGAGACGAATCTTTGAGGCGAAACGGCGCTCGGCGCTCGTCAGTTTGGGAAACGCTGAAATAGCGAGTAAAGCCCTCGCAACATTCGTTGTTGCGAGAAGTTCGCGTCTATTGTCCTTCTTTACGCAATAGTCAAGTTATTAGCATTGCGCGTTTTCTTTTGGCTGTATGGCGGGGGAGGGCGGAAATTTTTCGATTTTTCGCGGGGTATGGGCGCCGTCCTTAGGCGCGTTCTTTTATAATAATATTATCGAGGATTAGACCGGGGCGTTGCGTCGTCGCCGGGCGCCGTTGTATTTGGGAACGGCGGAGATCGATTCAGAACCCGCGAGAGATATATTCCCGCGTTCGACTGGACGGATGAATCATGCAGAATAGGTTTCAATATATTCTTGCGTCGTGGTTGTTGTTCGCGGCGCTCGGCGCGTTGAATCTTGACTCGCTCTTTGACGCTGTCGCGCCGGCCGGCGTTGGTTGCGGCGCGCCCCAAGCGTGGGCGCAAGACGACAATCCCTTCGGCGACGACCCCGTCGACGATCCTTTTGCCGCCGACGAAGAAGACGATCCCTTCGCGACCCCCGGCGCGAGCGCCGACGACGACTCCGACGCGGACGCTGACGACGAAGAAGACGACAACCCTTTTTCGACGGAGCCGAAGTCTGAAACGCCCTTCGCGCCCTCGACCTTGCCGGCGAGCCCCGCTTCTACGGCGAAGCCCGCCGCGCCCGCGCCTGTCGAAGAACTGACCCCCGAAGAACAGGCGCGCGCCGACGAACGCGCTAAGTACGCCCGCGCCGAGGACGTTCCCGACGACCTCAAAACGGAAGCCGATTTCTATGAGACCGCCAACGCTGCGGAACTTTCCGTGCTGCGCGTAACCCCGACGAACGACGCCGAATGGTTCGTCGCCGCCGTTCGCGTCGCCCGCGTCGGCCGTCCCGCGTTTGCGAAGATTCTCGTCTCCAAGGCGCTCGACGCGCCCGCCGCCGACCCGGAAACAAGCGCGAAAATCCTCGATTCGCTCGGTTCCGGACGCGCGATCTATTTCGTCGGCAATCCGACGATCGGTCCTGTCGGCGCCGAAGTCTATGAAAAAGTCCTCGCCTCGGCCCGGAAGTACTGGGAGTCCGACGCCGCGATTCGCGACGCGTTTCAACGCGCCGCGAGCGGTTCTGTTTCCGAACGCGCTCAGGGCGTTACCGACGCGCGCAAAGGGGGCGCCGCCGCGATCAAACTCCTTGTCGCCGATCTTGTGAGCGGTTCCGAAGAAGAACGACGCGCCGCGTCCGAACTTCTCCCCTTCTTTGAATCGACCGCCGTTTCCGCGCTCATAGCGTGCGTGCGTAGCGCGAAGGAAGAACAGCTTCCAGGTCTAGTCGACGTCCTCGCCGGTTTTGCCGACCTTCGCGTCGGTCCGGAACTTGCGGCGCGATATTATCTCGACGCTAAGGGCGCGGCAAAGTCGTCCCTTGAGTCTGCGCTCGCGAAACAGTATGCCGCGGTCCCGTCCGCCGAAGAATTCGCGAAGTCCGCTTATGAAAAAGCGCTCGGTTATTATCGCGGCAAGACGGTTCTCCCCGGCGTCGTCGACGGCAGAGTCGACGTCTGGGATTGGAACGCGCAGGGCGAAACGCTGACCTGCGTCGATCTTCCGGTCGCGTCGGTCATGCGGGCGGAAGCGGCGCAGTGGGCGCTTGTTTCGTATTACGTCGGCATGAACGTGAACGCGGTTCCTTCCGGCGCGTTGAATCTCGCAATTGCGACGGTCGGCGAGCGCAACGTGTACCGCGTTGGGCTCGACGCGGCGCGTCAGGGCGTCTCCGGATTTGAATCGGAACTTCCGAAACTTGCGGCGGCCGATCTGGTTTCCGGCATGAATTACGCGCTGGAGACGGGACGTTATGAAGGCGCGTTGATTCCCGCAATTTTGCTCCAGGATCGCGGCGACGAATCGCTCGTCTATGGCGCCGGCGGTCCTTCGGCGATCGTCCGCGCGGCGACGTGTCCGGATCGTAGACTGCGTTATCAGGCGCTTGCCGCGATCGTTCGCTGGAACCCGGAGAAATCGTATCCCGGTTCCAGTCGAGTGGCGGCGGGGTTAGAGTGGTTTGCGTCGTCGTCGGGCGAGCGCGTCGTCGTCGTCGCGGAACCCCGGCTTGCGGTCGCGTCGCAACTCGGTCAGGCGTTTTCCGCCGCCGGTTATCGCGTGATTCCCGTAACGACGGGACGCGAGGCGCTTCTTGCGGCGCAGAGTTGCGCCGACGTCGAACTCGTCTTTGCGACCTCGACCATTTCTGAACCGAACGTCGGCGTTCTCGCTCAGGCGCTCCGCAGCGACGCCCGAACCGGCGACGTTCCGCTCCTAATCGGCGCGGATACCCAAGACGCCGCGAGCGCCGCGAACGTCCTCGCCGGACGCGAGAAGAACGTTTTGATTCTTCCGACCCCTCGCGACTTGGAAGCCGCGTCGTGGGCGATCCAGAAACTCAACGACGCCGTCGGCGTCACGCCTGTTTCCGCCGACGTTCGACTCACGCAGTCGCGCGCGGCCGCTCGCGCGCTCTTGCAACTCCTCAAGACGCGTTCCGCGATTTACGAACTCGACGACGTTAACGAGCTTGTTCGTAAATTCCTCGCGACCCCCGCGCTCTTTGACGAAGGGCTCGAATTTGCCGCGACGGTCAAGACCCCGTACGCGCAGCAGGCGCTCGTCGATCTTGCCGGAGACAAACGTTTCGGCGCCGACGTCCGCAATCGCGCGGTCGACGCGTTTGAACGTCAGCTTGCCGCCAACGGTTCGCTCCTGCGCGGCCCCGATATTGCGGCGATGTACGATCGATATAACGCGAGTGAAAAAGACGACGCCCAGACGCAGCATGTCCTCTCAAGACTCCTCGACGTTTTCGAGAGCGCGACGAAACGCTGATTCTTTCCGGTCGACGCCGGTAAAAAGAAAAGAGCGACGCGAGGTGGAAAGCGCGTCGCTCTTTTCTTTTTTTATTGCGTTTTGAAACGGCTCACGTCTCTCTCAACGCCGACGCCTCGCGGCGGAATTGTTTCCCAAGCGTCGAGAGTTCTTGACAGACGGGCGACGCTGGATCGAAGCGTGGGATCGGAATCGCGTTGAGAACGCCGGGCGAGCCGAAGCTTTGCGAACCGGGCTCAAAGCGTTCCGCGGCGCGTTCGCGCGCGGGCGCGGAGTTGAGCGCGGCGGCGAGGTAGTCCGCTTCGGCAAGGTCGGCGACGGGAACGAAGGCGAGCGTCTCCTGGACGAGAAGGGGACGGGCGTCGTTCGGCGTCGGCGCGACGACGGCCGCGCGGAGCCTTGAATCCATACGGCGCCACGCGACTTTATAGGGCGCGAAGGTCGATTCGTCGACGTTGAAAAGGGACCAGAAGGGCGCGGTTCGGCAGAATCGTTTGCACGCGGCTCGGGCGCGAAGGACGTCTTCGAATTGTTTAAGATACGACAGCGTCAGCGGGTAGCGCCGACTCATTGTTTCAAGGTCGAAACCGCGTCGCCGCCGCGCGTCCTGCGGAACGAGCATGAGCGCGCTCGGCGGCGCGACGTAGAATTCGTCTAAATCGCGCCAGCGGAGAAGGGGATAGAGCAGCTCGCGTTCAAGTCGGACGGCGACGAAAGGAACTTTGCGGCGACCTGATTCCGCAAGATTCTGAAATAAGTCCGTTTCGAGACGCGTTTCCGCGTTTCCGCGGAACCAAAAGACGCCGCTTGCGCCCGCCGCGTTCGCGCCGAGTTGAGCGCGGTATCGCGGCGTTTCCGGCGATCGTTCCGTTTTCTCTAGAAGTTTTTCGACAAGCGCGTCGGCGCGGGCGCGAGCCTCGTTTTTGCGGCGCTCCTGGGGGCGCGAGTTGTTCGGAAAGCGCAGCGCGAGGGGCGCGCCGGGTCGCGCCGTCGCCGGCGCGGCGGTTCCGACGTCGAACGACGCGGCGAACGCGGAGGCTGCGCGGAGCGTCTCCGAAGACGGGACGCCCGCGGGCGGAGCGCCGTCCTGACGCCAGCGGCGCGCGACAATCGGATAGCGCGTCGTAGCGTGAGCGCGAACAAAGAGCGCCGTCGGGGCGCTCGCGACGCCGGGGAAGAGGTTGAGTTCGGTAAAATCGTCGAATTCGAGCGCCGCGAAGCGCCATGGCGCGTCTTCGCCGAATTTTCTGAACCCTTCGCCCGCGCGCGAAGATTGAAAAAGATTGCGCGGCAGTACGAACGCGGCGAGACCGTCGTCTTTGAGTCGTTCCGCGACGCAGATCGTCGCCACGAGTCCGGCGAGCTCTTTCTTCGCGCCGCCAAACTGCGCTTCGCGACCTGAAAGGGTGAACTGACCGTAGCGTCGCCAGCTTGACGCCGTTTTCGAACGGTATTCCCGGGGAAGTTTGTCCCATGCGATCCAAGGAGGATTGCCGAGCGCAAGGTCGAATTTCTGCGTCCGACGCTTTTTGGAGACAGCTTTTGAATCTGAAATCGGCGACGTGAGCGAAACGGCGTCGAGAACGTCGACGGGAAGAAGCGCGTCGGCGCGAGAACCGTTCTTTTGTAAAAGCGCGTCGAGTTCGGCGCGGCGACGCTTCGGCGTCGACGCGTCGCTTTGCGAGAACGCCGCGTAGAGGAGGTTGACGCGGGCGACGAGCGCGGCGAGAGGATTCAGGTCGTTTCCGTAAACGGAAGCAAGCGCGTCGGAAGGCGCGCGTCCGTCGCGGAGCGCGGCGCGAACGGCGGTTGTAAGAAAGACGCCCGCGCCGCAGGTCGGGTCGAGAACGGTCGGCGCGGCGTCGGAACGGCGACCGACGAAAGCGCCGCGTAACGAACATGCTCTCGCGTAGAGGAATTCCGCGAGCGCGGGAGGGGTGTAGAATTCCCCAAGCGTTCGACGAAGCGGCGCCGAGAAGAAACTCTCGTAAACGGCGCCGAAAGGATCGCGAGTTCGCGCCGTCTCGTGGAGTTGAAGCGTTTGAATCGCGTTGAAGTCGAGACCGAGACGCCGGCGGACGAACGCGCCCCAAGCGTAAGGAAAGGGCGCGAAGAGACCGTCAAGCGTCAGGTCGTCGAGCGCGAAATCGACCGCGACGACGGCGAGAACGGTCTGGGCGACGCGCGTTTGTAGGAGGAAGAGAAGCGTCTCGAGTCGAGCAGGTTCGTCAAGCTGATCGAGCTTTGTCGCGGAATCGGCGTCGAGCGCGACGCGATACGGTTCGAACGTCGCGCGCGCTTTGGCGTTGAACGTCGTCGCGGAAGAAGCGCGCCAAAGAGTCCGCCAGCGCTGGAAAGAATCGTCGCCCTCAGATTCGGCGTCGAAGAAGCGTCGAGTCAACGCCGAAAGAGCGGCGCGAGAAGGATCGGACTCGATTCCCAAGAGGGCGCGCCAACGCGACGTTTCGCGTCGGCGCGTCGCGTTGGCGTTAGCGGACGTGGTCACGGTTTTAAGATTACGGACGTCGGGAGAAAAGCGGGGCGCTAAAGGTTGTGAATGACCGTCTTGACGACGCCCCAGACGATGAAGTCCATGTCGGTCGTGACGACAATCGGGCGGAACTTGCTGTTTTCAGGACGAAGTTCGACGCGTTTCTTCGTACGAAACAATCGTTTCACGGTAAATTCGCCGTTGATCGCCGCGACGACGACGTCGCCGTTGTTCGCTTCAAGACTGCGATCGACGATGAGAACGTCGTCGGGAAAGATTCCTGCGTCGCGCATCGATTCGCCCGTCACGCGGATAAAAAAGGTCGACGCCGGGTTCGGTATCAGCTTTGCGCCGAGGTCGTATGGTTCAAAGGGAACGTCGTCTTCCGCAGGGGAGGGGAAGCCCGCCTGAATCTGGTTGCTGTACAGCGGAAAAACATACCCGCGACGCTTTACGAAAGAATCGACTTGGTCGATCAAAGAAACGGGGAAGCGAATCGCCTTTGTCGGCTCTCCGTATTTGCCCGATCCCTTGGGACGGCCCCGACCCGGTCGACCAGCCCCGCCGCCGCTTTGAATCGACAGCGTTGCCTTAATCGACGATTTCGTCTTCGATTCCGTCGAACGTTTTTTAACTTTCGCGCGCGGAGTCGCGGCCGTCGTTGATTTGGCGCTACGCGTTGCCATAATAATTCTCCTGTGAAAAAGGACGTACGCCGTTTAGAATCTCTCCTAACGTCAAAACTACCGCGCGTCGGGTCGTAGTCGACGCGCGGACGTCCTGCGATTACATAGCGTTAGGCGAGACCGTTAGCGCCAATCGGAACCGCGCATGGTTCCGACCTGTTTTTGCGATTCTTTAGCGAAGAGCGCATACATCGCGACGCCAAGCGACGCGAGCGCCAGCAATCCGAAACCGACGAGGAATAGGAGACGTTTCGTCTTGACGGCCTCGTAGTTTTCATAGAAGTTGTCGCTCATTTCGAGCTGTTTGACGTTCTGGAAATACTGAACGCAGACAAACGGGTTCATGCGATCGATAAGTTCGTCGTCGACGAGGTAGACACGCTTGTTCGGATCGCTGTAGTCGGTGAAGAAGTAGAAATTGAAATCTTCCCTTGTGACCGGCGTCGTATCGCGTCGAATTCGGCGTCCGTCGCCGAGTCGATAGTCGATGTGTTTATAGAAGACGGCGATCGGCGGCGGCGTCTTTATGGCGCCGGCGACAAAAAACGCGCTCACGACGAAAAAGATCGACGCGACGATGAAGAGACCGCGACGCCTTGGGGAAAGTCGTCCCTTCTTCTTTCCGTCCTTATCGGCGACTTCCGTTTTGGCCGATTCTTTAGCGAGGTCGGACTTCGCGTCCGGCGTTGAAACGACGCTTTCGGACGCGTTCGATTGCGATTTTTCAGCGTCGTCGTCCTTTTCTTCGACCGTTTCCACTTCGTCCCAAGGTTGCAGTCGCTTAATTTTGAGCATCGTGGGGATGCGAATCTTAACGCCGCAATCGCAGAAGATCACGCCTCCCGCCTGACCCGTCTCGACAGGGTGAACGCGACCGCACTTTTCACAAGGCAATCGATAACGCAAACTCATATTATTCCTCGTTTTCATCGTTCGCGAGATTTCGATTTGCCGCGGAAGTCGATCGTTTGGATAAGCGGCAAATTCTACGCAAAGGAGCGCGCGACGTGCGAAAACGCCGCGAACCCCGACTCTGGTTAGAGTCGCAACCGGACCGGACGTTCCCGCGTGATCTACGCTCCGTCTGCGCCATTATAGCGCCCAGGACCGCGTCGGTAAAGGTAAGCGTTAAGACTCGTTTGACGCGTTTTTCGAAGAATGAATGAGAAAAAATCGTTTTTCCTGTCGTCGTTTTTCATATTTGACATACTGGGTATAAGGGAGATTCCGTCTTTGCCGGCGACGGCGCTGATTTGACGAGAGTCCTAGCGTTCGATAAAAAACGCGCCGACAGAGGTTGTCGGAAGAGGGAACGTTTTTATGAATTTGCAATATCTGGGTAAAAGAAAGAACTCGCATGTTTCGTTTCGCGGAAGACTTCCTAAAATTTTTTGGATTTTTAAGAAAATTTAGGATTCTTTATGAAACCCCTTGACGGGCGAAAAAATTTGAGCTATCATTCCGTCTGCTACAATTAGGCATGGTTCGCGAACAATAGTTTTGAGAGTGTCGGCCGTGCCGAGTTATTTCGTCCTGACGGAACGTTGCGTCTTAAGGATGGCGAATCGAACGTTCTGCTCTAGTGTTTATGTTCGCCGCCCTCTCTTCTGGGAGCGGTTGGGAGTTCTTCACCCAAATAAAACCTAAAACCCCGAGTCGGAGAGCAACTTGTTCTCAGCGCGGGGAGGATTGCCTTTTGAACGAAAGGGGAGACGGAGACGCCGACCTTGCGCGTCGCGACGTTCTGTTCTTCTGCGGGGGAGTGTTCGACGCCTGTTCGTCGAACATGCGTGAGGAATCAGAGCAGGCGATTTGGCGCCGGTTTTGTTACTTGCGTTCATAAAATCGTTAGAAAGGTTATTTTTTTCCACTTTTTTTGCAATTATGGCGTCAATTTTTGACGGGTTGGCGTGGAATCAGCGTATTATAGAGAGCGGTAGAAATTGAAATAGCGTAGAACGCAAACGCGACTTTGAGTCGCGGCGCCGTTTCAGCCCTCTCCGCGCAAGAGCCGCGCCCCGGTTGGGAGCGACGCTTTTTGGCGTTTTGGGTGTGCCCGACGCGGTTTCGATGAGACGGTTGGGTAAAATGCGCGAATGTTTTGTAGTTTGTCGCTTGTGTTGAAAGTTTGTCGCAGTTCGATTCTGTCGGGCGAATTTTCAAAAAGAGGCAAATGAGGGTCGAGAGTCGGAGGTTTTTTGCCAAATCGCCGAGCGATTTCGTCGATTTAGTAAAGGATTTTTCGCGCCTCTCCAGGCGACTGGAAAAGTCGACCGCAAACGTTGCGCCGATCTGTCCCCAGACGATCGACGTTTCGCGCGCTGTTCAATCTTGCATTAATCAGGAGCTTAGTTTTGTACGACGAAGACGCTTACGACGAAAACGAAGATTCGATGAATCAGTACGTCGAAGAGACCTCCTTTTTGAAGGAGAACTTTGAGCCGGACGACGATTCGGATTCCGGCTATGCCTCTGTAGGCGGCGTCCATTTCGACGACGAGGCCGACGTGAACGAGGGTCGGTCGACGTATTCCAGCTCCTCTGACGACGATCCTGGAACAGACGATCCTGTTCGTCAGTATCTCTCGGAGATGGGCGAGATTCCGCTCCTTACGCGTCAACAAGAGATTGCCTTCGCGCGCCAGATTGAGGTGTCGCGCCTCAAGTTTCGGTCGAAGCTCTTAGAGTGCGACTACATCCTTTTGAGGGCGATTAACGTAATTCGTCGCGCCTATGAAAAGGAGACGCCGAACGCGAAGTCTGCGCTGACGCCTGAAGAAGCGGCGGACGCGGTTCGCGACGAGCAGGTCGACGTTGTGGACGGCGGCCTCGACGGAAACGAAGAGAAAGAAAAGGAAGGCAAGAAGGAGAACAAGGAAACAAAGGCGGAACGAGACGCGAGGCTTGCGCGCACGGCCGAAAACCTCAGGACGCTCGCGAAGATTCGGGAGCGTAACGCGCGCGATTATCAAGTCGCGCTCAGCAAGTCGTATCCGCCGGAGGTTCGCAAAAAGGCGTGGGACGATCTCGCATATCGCCGTCGCCGCGCCGTCCGCCTTGTCGAAGAAATGGGACTGCGCAATCAGCGCGTCGAAAACATGCTCGACACGCTTGAAAGCTATAGCAAACGAGTCGACGAGCTTCAGTCGTACATCGATCGCCATCGAGCTTCGGGCGCGCCTGCGAGCGCTCGGAACGATTGGATTCTGGAGCGTCGTCATATCCTGCTTATGACGCAGGAGACGCCGACAAGCCTGCGGAATCGCGTCGCGGAGGCGCGTCGAATCTACGTCGAGTATCAGAATGCGAAGAAGGGACTCTCCGAGGGCAACCTTCGTCTGGTCGTCTCGATTGCGAAGAAGTACCGGAATCGCGGTCTTTCCTTCCTAGATCTGATCCAGGAAGGGAACGCGGGACTCATGCGCGCGGTCGATAAGTTCGAGTATCGTCGCGGCTTCAAGTTCTGCACGTACGCGACGTGGTGGATTCGTCAGGCAATTACGCGCGCGGTCGCCGATCAGAGCCGCGTTATTCGTATCCCGGTCCATATGGTGGAAACGATGTCGCGCTTCCGTTCCGTGACGCGCGAGCTTACGCAAAAGAACGGACGCGAGCCTACCCTCGAGGAAACGGCGGAAGCCGCTAAAACGTCGATCGCGGACGCCCGAAAGATTCTCCAGATGACGCGTTTTCCGATCAGTCTCGACCGACCGGTCGGCAATAGCGACGACAGTCATTTCGGCGATCTGATTCCCGACGAGAGTTCCAGCAATCCTTCGGATCTGGCTCAGAACGAGAATCTGCGTAAACGACTGCATAAGGTTCTCAAGACGCTGAGTTACCGCGAACGCGAGATCATCAAGCTTCGTTACGGTCTTGGCGACGGGTACTGCTACACGTTGGAAGAGGTCGGACACATCTTCAAGGTCACGCGCGAGCGTATCCGACAGATCGAGGCCAAGGCGGTGCGCAAACTCCAGCAGCCTAGCCGGAGCCAAGAGCTCGTCGGGTTCCTCGACTGATTCTCTCGCCGTCTAAGACGCCAAGTTTCTGGTATTTTGAATTGAAAGGGCGACGGTTTGCGTAATCGAACCGTCGCCTGTCGTCTTGTTCGAAGATTTTTCTTTAGGCAGATTTAGTTTATAGACTCTGCGTTGTTTTAACAAATTTAACTTTAGCGTTTGGTCGAAGCGACGGTTCGGGTAATCGAACCGTCGCGGGCGCGGTTCTCTACCGTTCCGTCTTTTTGCAGTCGACAAGGTTTTCTTTTTGGGGGCGGCTCCTCTCGACAACGAAAGTCCGTCATTGTCGACGAAACGGGAAAAAGAGAACTTTTGGTTCTTAAAAATCCTTGGGTTAAAAAATCATAACTCTTTGCGGAATAGTGATTCAGTTAATGAAGCGCAGGGTAGGTCGCATTCGAGAAAAAGGAGACGAGGTTTTGAAACTTTCGCTTCCGAGTAATCTCCAATGGAGAAGAGGCGCTGTTCGCATGAAGCGGTTCGGGATATTTTCGGCTTCGCGCGTGAGGAGGGCGGCGTCTGGCGTTAGGCTACTTTCGAGAGGGCGTCGTAATCAGAAGTGATTTATTCTTAACGATTAAAATATCTTGATTTAGAAAGAGGCGATTTGAAATAGATCGCCGCTGTATTTCTCATATTGAAGGGCGTCTACATGGAAATGAACGTTGGCGATCGGCTTCGTCTGCACGACGACTTGGACAAATCCACGCGTCTTTACCTTGATCAGATTGGCGTCTTTCCCTTACTGACGCGCGTGCAAGAGCTTAAATACGCGCGTCAGATCGATTTGACAAGGCGAAAGCTTCGCAAAATGTTTTTGAGTTACGACTTCGTTCTCTCGAGCGTGACGAACTTGATCCGTAGCTCTGATAATAACAAGGCCCGTTCCGCCCTGAATCTCGGCGGCGATCCTGACGCGCTTCGCGACGGCGACGGAACGAACGCGTTCTTCGTACGCCGGAAAGCGTCCAAAAAGAACGGAAACGCAGAGCGTAAGGCGCGAACTGCTCGAACAGCAGCGAACCTCGCGACCCTCGAAAAAATCCGGGAACGCAACGCGAGCGATTATCAGATCGCGACGGACAAATCTCAACCGTCTGAGATTCGCAAAAAGACCTGGACCGATCTTGCTTGTCGCCGTCGCCGCGCCGTCCGCCTTGTAGAAGAAATTGGAGTTGACGAACTACGGTTCGAAACGTTGCTCTCGACGCTCGAAGGCTACTGTAAAAAGGTTGACGAGCTCCAGACGCGAATCGCGAAGAGTAGGGCGTCGGAGGCCCCCGCAAGCGAACTACGTCGTTTGATTGTCGAACAGCGTCGTATTTTGAAGACGACGCAGGAGACGCCGACGAGTCTTCGCCGCCATGTCGCGAAAGCGCGAAGAATAGCCGCTGAATACTTCAGCGCGAGGGACACGCTAGCCAATAGCAACCTTCGTCTGGTTGCTTCGATCGCGAATAAGTACCGCAATCGTGGACTACCGTATATGGATTTGATCCAAGACGGGAACGTCGGGCTTATGCGCGCGGTCGACAAGTTCGACTATCGACGTGGTTACAAATTTTCCACATATGCGACTTGGTGGATTCGGCACGAGATCGTGCGTGCGATTGGCAAAAATCGCGTGATCCAAACGTCGACAAACAGCGTCCAGAAGCTCTACTCTGCGACTCGCGAATTCGAACGAAAGAACGGGAGAGCGCCGACGCTTGACGAAGTGGCTGGGCAGATTCAGACGACGCCGGCCAAAACGCTTAAACTACAACAGGCGACGCAGACTCCGGTTAGTCTTGACCAACTCGTTGGCAACGACGACGGCGACGCATTAATTAATCAGATCGCCGATCAAAGAGTCGGCGATCCCTCAGACGCCCCGCAACACGAGGAACTTCGCAAACGCCTATGTGAAGAGCTCGATGAATTATCCCCGCGAGAGCGAATGATTATCGTGGAACGATACGGTCTTGACGGCAAGGGAAGTCGCACGCTGGAAGAGTTGGGTCATAAATGCAAAGTCTCGCGTGAGCGAATCCGTCAGATCGAAAAAAGGGGACTGCAAAAGCTACGCCGACCGTCCTTCAGCCAACGTCTGGTTGGTTTTTTGGGCTGATCTTTCCGCCTCGCGACGCTAACGATCGCCGTCCTTGTGTAAAGCGTCAAGTTCAACGAGCGCTGTTCCGCCGTCTTGCGTCGCGCTCTCAATTAACCGAATTCTAAAGATCTCTCTTTGTTTGCGCTTCGTGACTGTCTTTCTGACAAAGACGCTCCAACGCTGAAAGAGTTTGCAAAATCGTCGATAAATTTCGAGGGGAGAACTTCTCTATCAAACTACGGACATTTGTGAGATAGAGGCGCCGTTTTGCGACGGCGACGCGTCTTAAGAACGTCGCGAGTAGCGATCAAGAACGAAAAAACCGCGAATCGCGCAACGTTCGGCGCGGTTCGCGGTCTTTCTATTTCAAAAAGCGGTCTCGAAAAAGACTATTTGTTCTCTTGAACGAGGATTTCGTAGCTGTAGGAGCGGCCGTTCAGACGGAACTGCGGATAAGGCAGCGCGCCCCAAGAGTTGTCGCCGCCGACGCCCTGCTGGAGCAGATCGACGTTGAGGACGGCGAAGTCGCGGCGCGGAATCTGCCAGTTATGCTCCACGCCCTCAAGGTCGCGATTGAGCGCCCGTCTAACCGACGCCGAGATCGTCGCGACCCCGTTCGCGTCCGTCTTAACTCCGTTGGCGTCGAGCGCCGTCACGCGAATCTTCGCGCCGTCTTTGCCGACGACCTCGATCCAGCGGCAGTCGCTTCGCGCGCCGTATTCGCCGGGCTCGGAATACGCGACGAACGTTTTGTCGGGCGTCGTCTCATAGAGTTTGATAGGCGAGCCGTCTTTACGATCCCAGTAGTTCTCCTCGGGACCGCGTCCGTAGTATCGAACTTCGGAATCTCCGTCGACGAGGAAGTAGGCGCCGAAACGCGGCAGATCCGGGACGCCTTCGCCCTTTTCGAGCGCGAACGCGAGCTTGTATGCGCCGTCTTCGCCGAGCGAGACTTTTTCGCTGATCGTCGCGTTGAGCGATCGGAACTTGCCGGCGCGCTCGAAGACGCCCGGCGCCGTCTCTTGGATCGGCTCCCACGCGATCTCGTAAGCCGCGTTGCGCCATGCGCCGAGACGCTGACTCATGTTGGCGCCGCGATCGTTGTCGATCGGAGCGCGCCAGAAGTCGAGCTGAACCTTGTCGAAGATCGCCGTTGCGAGTTCGGCGCCGTTTTCCGGCGCCGCGGGACGGAAGACGTCGTCTCCGGCGACGTAGATCGGCAGACGTCGCTGTTCCGTCTGGAGAACATACCCGGGAGCGAGAAGCGCCTCTTCGTCGACGAGAACGACGTCAAAGTTGACGACGTATTCCGTGTTCGGCTTCGGTTCGAATTTCGCAAATTCGTCGCCGAGAGTCAGCGTCGTCGTCTGACGCGGCGCCGGATCCTCGAAATCGACGCCGGGAACGAACGTCTTTTCGACCGTCGCGACGCCGTTTTCAAGAAGCGACGCGCAGATCTTGACGTTTGAGAGACTGCGGAAGAAGTTGTCGTTGGCGACAAGGTAACGCTTGCCGTCGGGATCCGTTTCGTCCGCTTTGATGAAAACGTTCGCGTAGGAATGCTTCACCTCTTGCGCGCCCGGGTGCGGAACGCGATTGGCGGAAACGATTCCGTTCATGCAGAAGTTCTGGTCGGTCGGAACGTTGACGGGCCCGAAATTACCGCCGTATCCGTAATAGACTTCGTCGGTCTTTTCGACGTTCGCCTTGTCGAAATCGACGAAGAGTTGCAGACCGTCGCGGGTTTCGCGTTCGTAGAAGTTCTGACCGATCTCTTCCGCCGACAACGCTCGATCGTAAACGCGCGCCGCGCCGACGAGCGCGCCGACGACGCGATCCGTATGATACGAGTTGCGTCCGATTTCAATCGGATAAGGCGATTCGGCGACGCCGTTGGGACATTCGACGCGTCCCTTTTCCTTGCCGTCGACGTAAAGAATCAACTCTTCGCCGGTGAAGACGCCGGCGACCTCGTGCCAGTTCATCAGCCACTTGTCGACTTTAGCTTGGACGGAGACCCATCTTGAACCGTCGAAAACGTAGAATTCCGCGCCGCCGTCCTTTTGTTTGAGCGCATACTGGTAGTCTGATTTGCCGATATAAGGCCCTTGGTCGCCGTTATAGGGGCAAACGTACGCTTCAAGAGTGAAGGGACGCTTTCCGGTAAAGTTGAGTTTTTCAATCGTCTTCGCGTAGCTCGCGTAATTGGCGCCGATTCCAGTGGACTCGGCGTTTTCGCCGCCTCCGACGATCGCGTAACCCTTAAGCCCAAGTCGGCTCTTGGCGGGCGAGGTTTTGCATCCGGTGAAAATCTGACCGATTTCGTCCTTTGAACCGAGAACTCCCGCGATTGTGATCGGATACTGATTCGGCGAGACGTCGGAGACTTTCTGGTTCGGAACGCGCATCGCGAGTCCCTGATCGACCCAGTCCCAGATGAAGCCGCCTTGCAGCCCCTTATATTCGCGAATCGCGTCCCAATAAAGCGTGAAGTTGCCCGTGCTGTTTCCCATCGCGTGCGCGTATTCGCATTGAATGAGAGGACGCTTTCCTTCGGTTTTCCGCGCTTCTCGTTTCGCATAATCGATAATCGCGCCGACCGAACTGTACATCGGACAGTAGATATCCGTATTGCGATCGAGACCGGCGCGCTCATACTGGACGGGACGCGTCGGATCGAACTCCTTGAGCCAGTCGTAGCTTGCCATGAAGTTTGGACCGTTGCCCGCTTCGTTGCCGAGCGACCAAACGATTACGGACGGATGATTGCGGTCGCGGTACGCCATGCGCTGCGTTCTATTGAGCGTCGCGGCTTTCCATTCGGGCGGGTTCGCGAGCGATTCTCTGCCGTAGCCCATGCCGTGGGATTCGATATTCGCTTCGTCGACGAGATAAATCCCGTATTCGTCGCAGAGGTCGTACCAACGCGGATCGTTCGGATAGTGACACGTACGAACCGCGTTAACGTTGAGTTTCTTCATCAGAACGATATCTTCGAGCATCCCCTCTCTGGTGACCGTATGCCCGGAGAAAGCGTGATGTTCGTGTCGGTCCACGCCCTTGAAGAAGACGGGCTGGTTGTTGACGAGGAGTTCGCCGTCTTTGATTTCGATTTTGCGGAAACCGACTTTAAAGGGCGCGTCGAGCGTTTTGTTGAAGTCGGCGTCGTAGACGGAGAGTCTTGCGGGGTAGAGCCACGGCGTTTCGGCGGACCACAGGAACGGGGCTTTAACGGGCAGATCGAAGACGAAGGTTTTCGTTTCGCGAGGGGCGAGTTTGAACTCGTCGCTGACGCCTTCGTTTGGCGCGGCGCCGCCTACGTCTTTGCGCAGATTGGCGTTTGTCGGGTTGAGGACGTTAATCGCGACGGCGAGGGAACCTTCCTGCGCGACGCGCGTGTTGTTCTGCAACGTGACTTCGTAATGCAAAACGGCGTCGGTAAGGGCGTCGTCTTTGAAATTCGTGACGACTTTCGTGTCGACGACGGCGACGGCGGGCTGGACGTAATAGTAGACTGAACGGAAGATTCCGCTCAGACGGAAGAAGTCTTGGTCTTCGAGATAGGAGCCGTCGGAGCGACGATAGACTTTAACCGCGATAATATTTTTACCCGGACGAATCGCTTTCGTAATGTCAAATTCGGCGAAAGTTCGCGCGTCTTTTCCCATTCCGATTTCTTGGCCGTTGACGTAGACGTAATAGCAGGACTCGACGCCGTCGAAGTGCAGAACGACGCGCTTGTCCTTAGCGACGTCCTCAGGGGCGACGGTGAAATCCCTGCGGTAGAGACCTGTCCAGTTGTCTTCGTCGGGGACGAAAGGAGGATTCCATGGACCGGGCCACGGGTAGGGAATGTTCGTATAGACGGGATAGCCGTAGCCGAGAGTTTGGAAATTGGACGGCACAGGGATAGAATCCCAATCGACGTCGGCAAAATCTTCCGCTTCAAAGTTGAAAGGAACGTCGTTCGGGGTAGGAACGAGTTGGAATTTCCACTCTCCGTCAAGGGAATGCTGTTTGTAAGCGGTCGCGGCGAAGATTGAGCGCGGCGACAAATTATTAATGCCGACGACTTCGGGGTTGAGCCTGTCCGGAAGCGTCGGCTTTTCCGTTTGCGCGAAAGTCGTCGCGAGCGTCGCGCAGAACGCGAGACCGCCGATAAAGGCGCCGAGCGCGGCTTTGTAGAATCCTATCATGTCGTTTATCTCTCCGTGTAAAAATGGAAATAGCCCGAACGTTCCTGCAGGACGACGAGCTATTGGCTAAATATCGAAACAGCGCGCGTCGACCGCGCCTTCCCGTCTGTCGCCGCGACGGGACGCAGCGCGACTCGCGCGACGGCGAAACGCGATCACGAACCGCTGAGATAGGCGTCGAGATCGATGACGCTGGAACTCGAATCTCCGTCAGAGTCGTCCTTCGACTTGTCGGCAAGGAGACTGTCGACGAGATCGATTTCGTCTTCGGGTTCTCCGTCGTCAGAATTTGCAGGCGGTTCGCCGACCCGCAGCATAAGGCGTCCGATAGAGAAGTAAGAGCCGTTGGGAATAGCGACGCCGCGACCGATTCGCGCGCCGCGGAAGAAGGTGCCGTTAAGCGAACCGAGGTCGCGCGCCATAACGACGCCGTTTTCTTCGTAGATTTCGCAATGTCGACGGCTAACGAGGGGATGGACAATCGTAACGTCGCACTGTTTTCCACGCCCAATAACGCAAGGGAGCGAAACTTCGCGAGAGAAATATTCCTTTTCGTCGCTATAAACGGTGAGCAGAACTTCCATATGAGTTTCCTAGCGGTAAAGTCGTGATAGCGCGGAGCGACGCGGCGACGCCTAAGCGTCGCGCCGAAGACGCGAAACGCACTGCGGTAAATATAACGGCGTAGCGTCTAGAAATCAATAAGCGAGTCGGAGATCGAACGAATTTTTCTAAAAAAGAAACGTTTTCTTTCGCGGCGTCGCAGACGATTCTTTGCGACGTTAACGTTCGTGGAAGATTTTGTTTTTTGGGAAATTCCCCTTGCAGAACGGGAAAGTCTTGTTATAATCGGCAGGACTTATGGTTGGGGCTTGGAAGGTTCCGACGCGTAGGTTTTAATACTGCGGGCGTAGCTCAGTTGGCAGAGCACGACGTTGCCAATGTCGTTGTCGAGGGTTCGAACCCCTTCGCCCGCTCTTATGAAACGAGGCTCTTTGAGTCGTCGTTTCGTTTGCTCGAGCAGGCGGTTTTCGTCTCTCGTGTTGTTTGCGGGCGTAGCTCAGTTGGCAGAGCACGACGTTGCCAATGTCGTTGTCGAGGGT